>CAZWYF010000003.1:75304-185430 GCA_964637835.1 uncultured Fibrobacteraceae bacterium | reverse complement strand
TCAGCAACATCCTGCTGCGCCTGCGGGAGCTGGCCGAGCAGTCGCTCAACGGCACCCTGACCGACGCCGAGCGCGGCTACCTCGACAGCGAGTACAGCGACCTGCTGTCGGAGGTCGACCGCATCGCCAACTCCACCGAGTTCAACGGCATCAAGCTGCTGGACGGCTCGGCCACCGCGGCGGTCGCCATCCAGGTGGGCATCGACACCAACACCTGGGACTCCATCGCCGTGGACGTGACCACCGCGCGGGACTCCACCACCCTGGGTCTGGCCGCGAGCGTGGACACGGCGGCCAACGCCAGCACGGCCATGGGCGAGGTGCTGGCGGCCATCGACACGGTGAGCTCGGCGCGGTCGGACTTCGGTGCGGTGCAGAACCGCCTGGAGACGTCCATCCGCAACATCCACAACCAGAAGGAGAACCTCTCGGCCGCCAACAGCCGCATCCGCGACGTGGATGTGGCCAACGAGACCTCCAGCCTGACCAGCTACCAGATCCTGCAGCAGGCCGGCGTCTCCATGCTCGCCCAGGCGAACATGACCACCGGCCTGGCCATGTCGCTGCTCGGCTAACCGCCGGGGGTCGGGGCGGCGTCCGGCCGCCCCGACCGCGCGCCCTGGTGATCGCGATGGCCCCAGTCATCAAGGAGGAAGACCATGGGCATCCGCATCAACACCAACGTCGCCTCCATCAACACGCAGCGTCATCTGTTCAACTCGACCATCAACTTCAACAAGTCCATGGAGAAGCTCTCCAGCGGCCTGCGGATCAACCGCGCCGGCGACGACGCCGCCGGCCTGGCCATCAGCGAGGGTCTGAAGAGCGACATCCGCGCCCTCGAGCAGGCCGCCCGCAACGCCAGCGACGGCATCTCCATGGTCCAGACCGCCGAGGGCGCCCTGGACGAGGTCAGCAACATCCTGCTGCGCATGCGGGAACTGACGGAGCAGGCGCTCAACGGGACGGTGACCAATACCGAGCGCGGGTATCTGGACAACGAGTACCAGGCGCTCATCGAGGAGATCGATCGCATCGCGCAATCGGTGGAATTCAACGGCATCACGCTGCTGGACGGCTCGGCCACCGCAGCGGTCGCCATCCAGGTGGGCATCGACACCAATACCTGGGACTCCATCGCCGTGGACGTGACCACCGCACGGGACGCCACCACCATGGGCCTGACCGGATCCATCGACGACGCGGCCAACGCCACCGCCTCGATGACCGCGGTCCTGACCGCCATCGATACGGTGAGCTCGGCGCGGTCGGACTTCGGTGCGGTGCAGAACCGCCTGGAGACGTCCATCCGCAACATCCACAACCAGAAGGAGAACCTCTCGGCCGCCAACAGCCGCATCCGCGACGTCGACGTGGCCAGCGAGACCTCCTCGCTGACCAGCTATCAGATCCTGCAGCAGGCTGGCATCTCCATGCTCGCCCAGGCGAACATGACGCCCGGGCTAGCGATGTCGTTGCTCGGCTGACCGCGCGCGGTACCGGCGAATACGAACGGGGGCGCCCCACCGGGCGCCCTCGTTCGTTCGTGAAAGCACAGAACACGTTCTATACATCAAAATATTGCCGAGGCCAGGGCCCCATAGGTCATGTTACGATATTTTCCCTCAAGCTCATGGCGGATGATGCCGATCATATTCTCAGAATCCGTCAAGTCCCGCACGGGGGACGTCATCAGGAGAAGACGGATCTGGCAAGGGTCGCCCGAAGACCCGCTTCAAGGAGGATCAGCATGGGTATCCGCATCAACACCAACATCACCGCCATGAACGCGCGGCGGAACCTCTACAACTCCACCATCAGCTTCAACAAGTCCATGGAGAAGCTCTCCAGCGGTCTGCGCATCAATCGGGCAGCCGACGACGCCGCCGGCCTGGCCATCAGCGAGGGCCTGAAGAGCGACATCCGCGCCCTGGAGCAGGCCAGCCGCAACGCCAGCGACGGCATCTCCATGGTCCAGACCGCCGAGGGCGCCCTGGACGAGGTCAGCAACATCCTGCTGCGCATGAAGGAGCTGGCCGAGCAGAGCCTCACCGGCACCCTGTCCGACACCGAGCGTGGCTACCTCGACGCCGAGTACACCGCGCTCAGCAGCGAGATCGACCGCATCGCCAACTCCACCGAGTTCAACGGCATCAAGCTGCTCGACGGCTCGCCCACCGCGGCGGTCTCCATCCAGGTGGGCATCGACACCAACACCTGGGATTCCATCGACGTCGACGTGACCACGGGCCGTGACAGCACCACCCTCGGGATCGCGGCCGCGATCGACACCTCGGCCAATGCGAGCACGGCCATGGGCGAGATCGACACCGCCATCGAGACCGTCAGCTCCGCTCGCGCCGACTTCGGTGCGGTGCAGAACCGGCTCGAGAGCTCCATCCGCAACATCCAGAACACCGCCGAGAACCTCTCGGCCGCCAACAGCCGCATCCGCGACGTGGACGTGGCCAGCGAGACCTCCAGCTTGACCAGCTACCAGATCCTGCAGCAGGCGGGCGTCTCGGTGCTGGCGCAGTCGAACATGACCACGGGGCTGGCCCTCTCCCTGCTGGGCTAGGCTGATCCGGACGGGCGGGTCCTGCTGCGGCGGGGCCCGCCACAAAAAGCGCAGGCCGTATCATGAAGAGCTTGACCGGAATCCCAGGCGGAATCGCCCCCTCGCCGCCGGCCGGAGTCGAGCCCCGGGAGCCCCGTTCCCAGGCGCCGGTGGTCTCCGCAGCGGAAAGCCCCGCCCGTTATCACTCGTTCCAGTCCGACCGCCCCGCCGGGTCCGACCCCGCCCGGTCCACCCCCCCGGGGGCGCCTGGCGAGGAACTCGCCGCCGCCGCCGAGCGCCTCGAGGAGACGCTCGCCCGGTTGCCCGGTCCGCAGCGCGAGGTCCATCTGCTCTTCGAGGAGGAGCATGGGGAGTTCGCGGTCGAGGTGCGGGACAAGCAGAGCGGCGACCTGATCCAGCGCTTCCCTCCCGAGAAACTGCTCAACCAGGGGCTCGGAGCTGCCGATGCCCTCGGTACGGTCATCGACCGTCGCAGCTGACACGATCCAGCGGCGCGAGCCGCAGCCTGGGGAGGCGACCATGAGTTCCGTGTCATTCACCGGCCTGGCATCGGGCCTGGACACCGCATCGCTGGTCTCGCAGCTCGTCGAGCTGCGGCGTCAGCCCATCTACCGCCTTCAGCAGCAGCGGACCCAGTACGAGGCCCAGAGCTCGGCGCTGTCGACGCTGAAGGACAAGCTGTTCGCACTGCAGACCGCGGCCCAGAGCCTCGACACCGCCAACGAGTTCGCCTCGCTGAGCGCCACCTCCTCCGACGAGAGCGTCCTGTCCGTCAGCGCCGGCGACGACGCCGCGCCCGGCAGTTACGACATCGAGGTCACCGCCCTCGCGCAGTCCCAGAAATCCCGTTCCCAGGGTTATGACAGCCCCCTGAACGGCGTGGGCGAGGGAACGCTCGCCTTCACCGTCGGCGGCGAGGAGCAGACGCTCGAGCTGACCGGCCTGACCAGCCTGTCCGACCTCGCCGACCGCATCAACACCGAGGTCATGGGCGTCAGCGCGACCATCGTCCACGATGGCTCGGAGACCGGCGGCCACTACCTCGTGTTGACGGGCGACGCGGGCACCGGCAGCGCCTTCACCGTGGACGCCTCCGGCCTCAGCGGCGGGACCGCCCCGGCGTTCACCGAGACCCGGGCGGCCACCGACGCCACCCTGCTGGTGGACGGCCTGGCCGTCACCGCGGACGGAAACCACCTCGACAGCGTGATCAGCGGCCTGAGCATCGACCTGACCGGCGTCTCCATCCCCGGCGTGACCACGCGCGTCACGGTGGCCACCGACGCCGCGGGCGTGCAGGACCAGGTCAAGGGCTTCGTGGATGCCTACAACGAGCTGTTCAGCTTCCTGGAGTCCGGCCTGGCCACCGGCGGCAAGCTCGAGGGCAACGCCACCGCCCGCAGCGTCGCCAACCGCATGGAGAACCTGATGACCGCCTCGCACGACGGCGAGGGCGCCTACTCCATGCTCGCGCAGATCGGCATCGAGCGGCAACAGGGCTCGCGGACGCTCAGGTTCGACGAGGCCGCGTTCGGTGAGGCCCTGGCCACCAACTACGCCAGCGTGCGCAACCTGTTCGTGGAGTTCGAGGGCAACGTCGGCAAGGCCGCCCTGGTCGACACCGCCGTGGACGACCTCACCGACAGCATCGACGGCATCTTCGAGATCGGCAACGACTCGCTCGACCGCCGCATCGAGAACATCGATCACAACATCGAACGCTACGAGCGCAGCATCGAGAACTACCGGACCACCCTCGAGCGCAAGTTCCTGGCCATGGAGTCCACCGTCTCGCTCCTGCAGGCGCAGGGCAGCTACCTCAGCTCCATGTCCACGGGCTAGATTCGACGGACCGACGCGTACGGGGATCGAAGGGACGCAGCATGAACGACTACCGCGGGATCCAGGCCTATCGCCGCACGGACCTGCAGACCATCGGCAAGGAGAAGCTCATCGTCCTGCTCTACGAGAAGATGATCGAGCACCTCGACGCCGCCGCCGACGCGGCCGCCGACGACCGACCGGAGATGACCCGGCGACTGAACCTGGCCCAGCGGATCGTCACGGAGCTGCAGAACGCCCTGGACCACGCCGTGGGCGGCGACATCGCCGACAATCTCGCCGCCCTCTACGACTTCGTCTTCCGGGAGATCCTGCAGATGCAGGTGGACCGCGACCCGGCCCACGCGGTGAACTGCCGCGAGGTGCTCAGTCCCCTGCTGGATGCCTGGAGCGCGATCCCGCCCGGAACGGGCGATCGTGCCCTGCAGCCAGGATCCGGTACGCAACCTGCATCGGCGGAGTCGGGCCAGCCCGATCCAGGGCTCCAGGAGCCCCTCGCGACCCAGTCCATCTCCTTCTCTGCCTGAGGACCGCCGTGAACGACGCCATCACCACCCTGCACGCCCTCGAGAACGACCTGCTGACCGCACTGGACGCCGAGGACACCGGCGCCGTCGCCGCGCTGGTCACCGCGCGCGGCGAGGCGCTGGACGCCTTGCGGCGTGCGTTCGACGCCTGCGATCCCGGCGACCGCCAGCGGTTCCTCCCCGAACTGCGGCGCCTGGCCGAGGGCGACGCCGTCCTCGGGGAGCGCTGCCGCGCCCTGCGCGACACGCTGCAGTCCCGTCTACAGAAGCAGGATCTTCCCCACGCCGGCGGTCCACAACCGGTGGTCTCGGGGGTCTTCGACCGCCAGGCCTGACGGTCGTCTGCGAGCGAGCGGTGCCTGGAAACTGGCCACCCGGAGAGGGCGGCCGGCCGCTAGCGGCCTTCCCCCGGGGTCTTGCCCTTGATCTTCTTGCGCAGCGCGGAGAGGTCGATGTCCGCCGACTGGGCGGCGTCGAGGGTGGTGTTCTTGATCTCCTCGTAGATCTCGTGGCGATGGACGGGGATGGAGCGCGGCGCATCGATCCCGATCTGGACCTGGTCTCCGCGGATATCGACGATCAGGATCGAGATGTCGTCCCCGATCATGATCCTCTCGTTGCGTTTGCGGCTGAGAATGAGCACGGGACCTCCCTGTCCGCCACGGCCTGCGACCCACGCCGGGAGCCTCCCGGCGCGCGGGGTCGCCCCGCCTTTCGACTCAGAGACCGGACGCGACCGAGTGCGCGGGCTCCCGCGTCTCGGCGGCCTCCGTCTCCTGCGTTGCATTGTCCGGTCCGGGGTCGCCCACGGCAAGCCCAAATTTGAAGTAGTCGATCTCCTGCCGCGTGGACAGGCGATCGTCGTCCAGGGCCAGCTGGGCCCCGGTCCGGGTGGCCGCGTCGAGGACCAGCGGGGCGCGCAGGTTGCCGGTGATCTGCTGCCCGCCGTCGTGGATGGTGGTGATGATCAGCGTGACCAGTTCGGGCTCCGCGGCGCCCGGCAGCTTCCTGCGGGCGCTGCGGGTGGCGAGCACCTCGTACTCCTCGGCGAAGAACACCGGCGGCATGACCGGGAAGCCGAAATCCGGACGATCGAGGGACTGGAGCCAGCGCATGGGCACCTCGGGATCCATGTCCAGCATGAGCCAGCGGGACAGGCGCGGCAGTCCGATCAGGCCCTCGGGCAGCGTGATGACATCCGCCTCGTCGTAGCTCAGCTCGCCGAATCGCAGGGTCTCGAAGGAAGGCATCTCGGGTCTCCTCGCTCCGGGCTGGCGCCCACCATCAGAGGTACATCATCAGGTTCTGCTGGAACAGCTTGCTGGTCACCAGCAGGCTGCTCTGGTAGCTCATCTCCGCCGCGGCCAGATCGGACGAGACCTGGGCGACGTCCGCGTCCCGCTCCAGCGAGAGCTTGGACTGCAGCTCGGTATCGCGCTTCATGAGCAGGGTCTCGGTCCAGTCCAGGTCCCGCTGCCGGCCGCCGACCTTGATCATCTGCGCCTGGACCAGCTGCTCGAGCGCCTCGAGCTCGCCGGCCACGCCGCGGACGGCCTCCGGGTCGTCCGCCTGGAGGGCGGCCCGCAGATCCTCGAGGACGCCGAACAGGCGCACCGGTGTGCCCGTCCCCTCGAGCCCGAGCAACGTGGCGGTGTCGGGCGCGCCGGCGTTGCGGACCTCGAAGTTCTCCGTGGAGCCGCTGACGATGGACAGGCCCGAGCGGTCGATCCGGAGCTGGAACCCCGGCAGGGCGGCACTCAGGGCGGACTGCAGGTCGCCCACGGTGGCGGCGCCGGAGAAGTCGACGGTGGTGACCACGCCGTCGATCTCCACCTCGATGGCGCCCAGGGGCAGCGAACCGTCCAGGGCGGCGATGGCCGTCAGGTCGGTGGTGGCGCTCAATGCGGCGCGGATGTCACGCCCGGTGAAGATGTCGGCCTCGCTGGTGCCGTTGATGCCGAGGGAGGTGGCCGCCGTGCCGTCCTCCAGCTCGCTGACGGTGATCGGGCCGGTGCCGGTGAGCTCGAGCCCCGCGCCGTCGGCGCGCAGGCCGGCGGCGACGGTGCCGCCGGTGGCGGTGTTGATGGTCGCGATGACGTCGTCCACGGTGGTCGCGCCGGTCAGGTCCACGGTCCAGGTGGTGTTGTTCCCGTCGCGGATCTGGATCCGGCCCGGCTGCCAGCCCGCGCCGAGGTTGATGTCGCCCAGGCTGGTGGTGAGGTCCAGCCGCGGGGCCAGGTCCACCGAGCCGGCCAGGGTGGCGGACATGGCGCCGATGAACTCGCTGCCGGGGATGTTGAGCACCTGCTGGGAGTGCGGGCCGGTGTTGGTGATCATCAGGTCGTCGTTGCCCTGGTAGATCACCGTGTCGCCATTGCGCACGAACGGTGGCTGGTCGCTGCGCGTGCCACCGAAGATGTAATTGCCCTCCACCGAGGAGTTCAGCAGGTCGAGCATGCGATCGACCAGGTTCTCCACCTGGATCACCGCCGTCTGGCGGGACTCGGTGGTGGCGACGGCGCTCGATTCGCGCAGCGAGAGTTCCCGCATCTCGGCGAGCAGGCCGCTGATGTCCTGGAGCGCGGAGTCCGAGCCTTCCACCACCGAACGGCTGCGGGTGACGTTGCGCAGGTACTGGTCATTGCTGGCGAGCAGCGTCTTGTAGCGCTGGATCGCACCCACGGCGCGGGGATCGTCGGCGAAGTCGTTCACCCGGCGCATGGTCCCGGCCTGGCGCTGCAACTCGAGCAGGCGTCCGAGGCTGCGATTGAGATCACCCACCAGGATCTGGCTGAGGTAGTTGTCGCTGATGCGGATGGGCATCTCCAGCTCCCTCGCTAGACCATGTTGACCAGGGTGTCGAACATCTCCTGCGCCGCCGTGATCACGCGGGCCGCCGCGGCGTAGGAGTTCTGATAACGCACCATGGAAGCGGCTTCCTCGTCGAGGCTCACGCCGGTGGTGCTGGCGATCTTGGCCTCCACCGCGGACACGGCGCTGGCCTGGTTGTCCACCAGGAACTCGAAGCCGCTGCGCTTGCTCGCCACGTCGATGAGCACGCCGCGGTAACGATCGCCCACGGTCTCGTTCCCGCCCGGGGCGGCCTGCTCGGCGAGCGCCGCGATCTCGCGGGCGATGTCCGTGTCGCCGGCCTCGCCGCTGCGCGAGGTGGCCACCAGGGTGGGGTCGTCCACGAGCAACGGGTTGAGCGTGATGGTGTGCATGCTGTCGCCGCTGAAGAAGAGCATGCCGGCGCTGGAGCCGGTCTGTCCCTGGACATGCAGATCGTTCACCGCGGAGATGAGCATGGACGACACCTGGTCCATCTTGTCGCGGAAGTCGTGGACGTACTCGTCGCGGCTGCTCAGCAGGCCGCTGAGGCGGCCGCCGGGCAGCTGGACCTCGTGATAGTTCCCCTCCGTGACCACGGACATCTGGTAGCCGTGGTCGGTCTCCTGGTAGGTGGTGGTGAACTGCTGGATGGAGGTCCGGGTGATCATGGTGCGGCCGCCGAGGATGATGTCCAGGCTGCCGTCGTCCCGTTCGCTGGTGGTCACCGCGGCGATCTGCGAGAGCTCGCTCACCAGCAGGTCGCGCTGATCGCGCAGATCATTGGCCGGCTGTCCCCCGACCTCAGCCGACATGATCTGTCCGTTCAGCTCGCCGACCTGCTGGAGCAGGCTGTTGAGGGCGCCGATCTCGTCCTCGATCTGCTGATCGATGTTCCGCTCCAGGTCCTCGAGCGAGGCGTTGATGGAATGGAAGTCCGTCACCAGGGTGCTGGCCATGGACACCACCTGCTGCTTGCGCGAGGGGTCGGTGGGGGCGGTGGCCAGGTCGCTCCAGGCGCCGAAGAAGTTGTTCAGGGCGTCGGAAAGGTGGTCGTTGTCGATGGAGCCGAGGATCTGCTCGATCTCGTACAGCGCGCTGTCGATGGACGCATAGCTGGCGTGCTTGGCCTGCTGGGCGCGCAGGGTGTTGAGCAGGAAATCATCCTGGGAGCGGCGGATGGTGACCACGTCCACGCCCTGGCCGATGGCCCCGAAGTGGAAGCGGATGGGGCGCCGGGCGGCCAGATCGTTGGACTGGCGGGTGTAGCCCGGGGTGTCCGCGTTGGCGATGTTGTGCGACGTGGTCGCCAGACCCGCCTGGGCGGCGAACATGGCCGAGAGGCTGGTGTCCATGACCGTGTTGAGGCTCGACACGAGGCCCTCCTCTCGCCGCTCAGGCCTGGCGGCGCAGGACGCCGCCCTGCGCGTTGGTGGTATGACGGGCGCCGGCATCGTAGCGGCCGGCAGGGTCCTCGAGCAGGCTCCGTCGCAAGAGGGCCGCCTCCTCCTCGACCAGGTCGAGGCAGAAACTGGCCAGTCGTCGATTGTGCTCGTTGGCGCGGGACAGCTCCCCGGCGGCACGTCGGACGTCCTGCACCACCTCGGCAAGTTCTGCCTGCACCGGCGCGGGTTGCCGGGCGAGCCAGGTGCTCAGGCCGACGGCCGGATCGGCACCACTGGCGGCGATGAGCTCCGCGGCCAGTCGCTCCCGGCGCGCGCGCACGGCGCCCGCGTCCTGCAGGCCCGTCGCCAGCTCCCGGGAACAGGTGTCCAGGCCCTCCAGGTCCCCGCCAGCGAGGCGTTCGCCCTGGCGGCGCGCCATCGCCAGCAGGCGCGCGTAATGGGCGTGCTCCTCGCGCAGGACCGAGCCGAGCGTGCGCGCCGCGGCGGCGGCGTGGGGCTGGTTCTGGGGGGCCGTCATGGTCATGGCTGACTCCTGGACAGATTCACCGGTTCCCGGGGTTCCGGGGGTCCTGTATCCAGATCCGTGCCAGCTCGCGCACCGAGGCGGCGGGCGAGTTCCTTGACCGCCACCACGTAGCGCTGGGTTTCCGGAAATCCCGGGATCTGCCGGCCGGCGCGGTCGACGTTGCCCGGACCGGCGTTGTACGCCGCGAGGGCCAGGTCCACGTCGCCGTCGTAGCGTGCGAGCATGCGCGCCAGGTAGCGGGCGCCACCATGCACGTTGGCAGCGGGGTCGCCGGGGTCGCGGACGCCCAGCTCGGCGGCGGTGCCGGGCATCAGCTGCATCAGGCCCCGGGCGCCACGCGGGGACAGGGCCTGCGGATCGCCAGCGGACTCGCGCACCATCACGGCGAGGACCAGGGCCGGGTCCACGTCGGCGGACTCGGCGGCGGACATGATCTCCCGGTGCCAGCGGCGCAGGCTGTCCGCCGGGGCGCCGCCCAGGGCGTCGGCGTGTCGACGCAGCCGCGCCAGCTCGGCGTGGCGGCCCTCCGGGGCGGCTGCCTGGCGGTACGCCGCGAGGCCGCGGTGCACCACCGGGGGCAGGCCAGAGGCCGGAAGCGGCCCCTCGTCCACTCCCGCGGTCGCCTCGCCGGCCGTCGACACGCTGCCGCGGAACTGCTGCACCACGAGATCGGCGATCCCCAGGCCGCCGGTCCGTGCGAGCTGGTCGGCCAGGGCCTCGTCGTGGAGCTGACGGTACATCTGGGTGCCGGCGCTCTGGCCCCAGAAGCCGTTCTCCGGCACGGTGGAGCGCATGGCGCGCAGGAGCTGGCCGCAGAACAGGGACTCGAACTCGTCCGCGGCGCGGCGCAGGCCGGCGTGGTCGCTGGCAGGCGCGTCCTGGCCATCGCCGGCCCCGGCGCGCGCCCGGCCGGCGCCGGTGGCCCGCTCGGCGGCCCCGCGGACGCGGTCCGCGAGGTGCCGGGTCGCCCCGACCGGCTGGAGCGCCCCGGGAAGCACGGGTCCGGCGGCGTCGGGAGCCATGGCGTCCTCCTACATGATCACCAGCTCCGCCTGCAACGCGCCGGCCTGCTTGAGGGCCTGCAGGATGGCGATGACGTCGCGCGGGCTGGCGCCGATGTCGTTGAGGACGGCCACCACGTCGGCCACGGTGCTCGACTCCGGCACGCGGAGCACGCGGGCAGCGTTGTCCTGGACGGAGGTGTTGACGTCGGGCGTGACCGTGGTCTGCCCCCCGCGCGAGAACGGGGCGGGCTGGGAGACGTCGTAGTAGGTCTTGATCTCCACCTTGAGGTTGCCGTGAGCCACGGCCGCCTCGCGGAGCATCACCTTCTCCCCCACGATGATGGTGCCGGTCCGCTCGTTGATCACCACGCGGGCGGCCACGTCGCTGGCGGCGGTGAGCTCGCCCATGCGGGCGATGAACGCCACGGGCGCCGCCTGCTGCGCCTCGGGGATGGTCACCTGGATCCGGTGGGCGTCCACCGGCGTGGCCGTGCCCTCGCCGAAGTTCTGGTTGACGACCTCGGCCACCGAGGCGGCGGTGGAGAAGTCCGCGTGGTGCAGCAGCCAGGTGACCTGGCCGTCCTGCACGAACCGGCCCACCAGTGGCTGGCGCACGGTCCCGCCGCCGGGGATGGTGCCCACCGTCGCGTGGTTCTTGCGGAAGCTGTTGTTGGCGCCGCTCTTGATGTTGAAGCCGCCGATGGAGACGGGTCCCTGGGCGACCACGACCACCTGACCGTCGGCGGCCTTGAGCGGGGCCATGATCAGGGTGCCCCCCTCGAGACTCGCGGCGTCCCCCACGCTGGAGACGGTGACGTCCACCCGCTCGCCGCTGCCAGCGGTGGGGTCCACGTTGGCGGTGACCACCACGGCCGCCACGTTCTTCAGGCGGATGAGCGAGGGGTCCACCGTCACGCCGAGGCGCTCGAGCAGAGCGCTGAGGCTGTTGACCGTGAAGTCGCTGCTCTGGCCGTCGCCGGTGCCGTTGAGGCCGGTGACCAGGCCGTAGCCCAGGAGCGGTTCGGCGGTGGTGCCCTCGAGGTAGGCGAGGTCCTTGATGCGCGAGTCGGCGCCGCTGGCCGCCGCTCCCGGCAGCAGGACGGTGAGCAGGGCGAGGACGGTCCAGGTACGTCTTGCCATGGGTCTTCTCCGGTCTAGAACAGCCAGTTGACGATCTTGGTCAGCACGCCCGGCTGGGCCGCGTCTTCCACGGCGCCCGTGCCGCTGTAGGCGATCTGCGCGTCCGAGATGTAGGTCGAGAGGATGGTGTTGTCGGCGCCGATGTCGCGGGGCCGGCAGACGCCGCTGATCTCGATGAGCTGCCGGTCGCCATTGATGTCCACCGAGCGCGTGCCCACCAGCTGGAAGAGCCCTGACGGCAGGACCTTGGCGATGCGCACGGAGATCTCCGCCTGCAGCTTGCCCCGGCGGCTGGTGGAGCCGTCGCCCTGGTACTTGTTCTCCGTGTCCAGTCCCCAGGATCCGAAGGGGGCGAGGAAGCCCAGGCCCGGGCCACCGGAGATCTCGCTCTTGGAATTGGTGTCCATCTGGCTGGAGGCGTCGGCCGTGCTCTCCTCGGTGATGATGATGGTCACCACGTCGCCCACCTGGCGGGCCTTGAAGTTGGACACCGGCCCGGCGCCGGTCTCGAGGTCGACGAGGGGCGTGCCCGCCGGAGCGCTGCCGCAGAGCAGGACGATGGCGGCCAGGAGGATCAGGAATCGTCGCCGCATGGGTTACCTCCCGAGAGTGACCAGGCCGGGGCCCGCCACGCGGGCCACGACCAGACGGCCGTCGATCTGGTTGCGCACCGACACGAGCTGGCCGAGGCGGCCATCCTGCCGGCACTCGGCCCGGACGCTGGCCTCGACGCGACCGCGGCGGACCACCAGGTCCACCGGCTGGCCTCGCCGCACCAGCGGGCGTGGGGTCAGGGCGTCGTGAGTGATGGTCTGGCCAGGCGCCAGTTCGCGGGCGGCGATCATGGACTCCAGGATCCGCGGATCGGTGACCGGATCGCCGGCCGCGGTCGCCAGGTCGGTCCAGGCCCACTGGACGGTCTCCGGGGCCACCGTCTGATCCCGGCCGACTGCGGTGGTGGCCATGGCCGTCCGGGCATAGACATGGGCCTCGGCCACCACGCTCAGGCGCCGGACCCGGGGTCCGTCGTGCAGGGCCAGCGTGACCAGGTTGCGGCCGGGCTCGAGCGTCCGCGGCTGCGGCCAGGTCACGCGCCAGTCGTCGCGGACCTGGGCGGCGATCTCGGGCATGGAGATCGCGAGCCAGGACGGCGGCGCCTCCGGCTCGGCCGGCGGCAGGCCCGGTGCGATGGCTTCACGGACCGCGTCGATGAGCGCGTCGCGTTCCACGGTCACGCCGCCGTGGATGATCCGGCACCGCGCGGCCCCGGCGAGGACCAGGCCGTCCGCGTGACCGGCGAGCGCCAGCCGGCGCAGGATCGCTCGCGCGGAGACCGTCACCTCGGCGCCGGGGCGGCCGCCCGAGGCCACCACCACCGCACCCGCCGCGGCCGGGACCGGCCCGCGCGCCACGTCAGCGACCCGGACGGTGGCGGATTCGACCCGGACGGTGTCGGCCAGGTCGAGAGTCCACGCCGACGCGGCGGCCGGGAGCAGGAACGACAGCGCCACCAGCGCGGGCGCGGCGTATCCGGCCGGTGGGCGGCGGATCTTCTGGCCAGGGTCTCGCAACCGGATCACGGGGACTCCTAGCGCTTGATGCCGTTGGCCGTCTGGAGCATCTGGTCGGCCATGGTGATGGTCTTGCTGTTGAGCTCGTACGCCCGCTGGGCGGTGATCATGCGGACCAGCTCGTCCACCGTCTCCACGTTGCTCATCTCCAGGAACCCGCTGGCCACCTCGCCCAGACCATCGAGTCCGGGATTGCCGGTCAGGGGCGCCCCGCTGCCAGGGGACTCGAGGAAGACGTTGCTGCCCTTGGCCTGCAGGCCGGCCGGGTTGGGGAACCGCGCCAGCTCCAGACGGCCGATCTCCTGGACGTTGGCGTTGTCGCCGGACAGCCGGACGCTCACCGTCCCGTCCCGGGCGATGGCCACCTCGGTGGCGTCCACGGGGACCTGCAGGGCGGGTTCGAGGCGGTAGCCGAGGGCGGTGACCAGGTTGCGCTCGGCGTCCATCTTGAAGCTGCCATCACGCGTGTAGCCTAGGGTGCCATCGGGCAGGCGCAGCTGGAAGAAGCCGTCGCCCTCGACCATCACGTCCAGCGGATTGCTGGTGGAGATCACGGTGCCCTGGGAGAAATCCTTGTGCGTCGCCACCATCTTGACGCCGTGGCCCACCTCCACCCGCGAGGGGGCCGTCATGCCATCCGCCTGGACCTGCCCGCCGGGCACCACCGACTCGTAGAGCAGATCCTGGAACTGCATGCTGCTCTTCTTGTAGCCCGTGGTGTTCACGTTGGCCAGGTTGTTGGAGATGGTGTCGATCTGGGTCTGCATGGCCTTCATGCCCGAGGCCGCGGTGCCCATGGCTCGCATCATGTCGGATCACTCCGTTTCTGCGCCGACGGCGCGCTAGCCAGCCCGGAAGGAGTTCACGCTCTTGCCGAGCATCTCGTCGTTGGCCTGCAGCACCTTGGTACCGATCTCGAAGGCGCGCTGGGCGGCGATCATGTCCACGAGCGTGCGCACCGGGTCCACGTTGCTGCCCTCGAGGTGACCCTGGACCACGGTCACCTGCTCGGGCGCCACGGCGGCGGCCGCGGCGTCGGCCGGCGCGGCGAGCAGGCCGTCGCCGCGGGGCGTCAGGTTCTCCGGGGCGGCGAAGTCCACCACGCGCAGACGGCCGCGGACCTGGCCGCCCACGGTCACGGTGCCGTCGCCGGCGATGGCGATGACTCCGCCGGCGGCGTTGATGGGACCGCCCTCGCCCTGGACCGGCAGTCCGGAACCGTTGATGAGCAGGCCGGCGGGGTCCAGCTGCAGGGCGCCGTCACGGGTGTAGAGCTCTCCGGCCTCCGGATCCTGGACCACGAGGAAGCCCCGGCCGCTGAGGGCCACGTCGGTGGCGCGTCCCGTGGACTGCAGGGGGCCCGGGCGGGTGTCGAGCATCTGCGACATGTCCAGATCGCGCCGGGGCAACCACGCCTGATCCCCCACGGCCCGACCGGCGGGAGCTGCGTCTGGCGCCAGCCCGGCGGGGTCGTCCTGGGCGGCGGGTGGTCCAGCGCCCGACTCCGCGACGCGCGTGAGCACCTGCCGGAAGCCGGTGGTGGCCGCGTTGGCGAGATTGTTGGCCAGGGTATCGACCCGCGCCTGGTCGCGGTGCATGGCCTCGCTGGCCGTCCGCAGGGTCCGTAGCACGCCGGACCTCCTCAGCTGGAGCCTCGGAGAGGGAACTTTCCGCGACGACAGGGCAAGGGACGTGCCGACCGTCGGCCCGCCCCTCCTGGCCGCGAGAGGCGCCCGCCGGCATGGATCCCCGCCCGATCGGTCCCACGAGACGCTGGACCGGTTCCTCGGGGGCCTGGCCAGGGGCCGGACACGGGTGGGAGATTATCTGACGTCCGGGGTGGTCACGGCGGCCGGGAGCCGCACGGTGAAGCAGGTTCCGCCGCCAGCGGGCGTGTCGACGGAGAGGCGGCCCCCATGCAGGGCCACCAGGCGTGCGGAGACGGCCAGCCCCAGCCCCGTGCCAGCCGCGTGTCGCGTTCCGCGCCGGCCACCGTACGGGGTGAACAGCTGCTCGCGATCGCTGGCCGCGAACGTCGCCCCCCGGTCGGTCACCGTGAGGCGGGCATCGCCGTCGGCCGCCGTGGCCGTCACCACGATCTGCTGGCCGGACTCGCTGGCGGCGATCCCGTCGACGAGCAGGGTCTCCAGGACCTGCCGCAGCCGCAGGGCATCGGCCCGGACGACCAGATCCTCCGGCGTCACCTCCACGACCACGCGCACCCCGGCCCCGGCGAGCGCCGCGTCCAGGTCCTGTTCCAGGCGGTCGAGCAGTTCCTGCACCGGCACCGGTTCGGGATGCAGGTCGAGCGTGCCCGCGTCCAGGCGACCGAGATCGAGGAGGTCGTCGAGCAGGCGGGAGACCTCCGCCACCTTGGCGTCGATCCCCGCGAGGAACTCCCGCTGGGTCGGCGTCAACGGGCCGGGCTGCCCGGTGATCAGCAGGCCGGCATAGCTCTGGATCACGGCCAGCGGGGAGCGCAGGTCATGGGCGATGAGCGACTGGATCTCCGTGGGCTCCAAGCGCTCCGGGGTCATGCGCCGGCGATCAGGTGATTGATGTGGTCGGCGAGGATGGCCTGGCCCTCGGCCTCGAACCAGGTGAAGAAGACGGCGATCTCGTACTCGCCAGCCGCCTGCTCCTCCTCCGGCTCGGTCCGCACGACGATGCCCTCGCACTGCACCAGGGCGAGGTCCGCGGCGGGGGAATCGGTGCCGGGCACGGCGAGTTCCAGGCCCAGGGAGAGCTTGGTCATGGGCGCGATGTATCGTTCGGAGCGGAAGTAGACGCCGGAGGTGGAGATGTTGATGGTCTCGAGCTCCGCCGCGCCCCCCCGCGCGCCCTCCGCACCATCGAGGTAGAGCTGCAGGCGCAGCCGGGCGTCCACCCGCTGGGCCCGACGGCGCTCACCGTACTGCGTCATGGGCTGCACTCCTTCGCGGTGGTCCAGGCGCGGGGCTGCCGGTCGCCGCCGGCGGCCCCGCCGAGGCCCTACTTCTTCTTGTGACGGTTCTTGCGCAGCCGCTTCTTGCGCTTGTGGGTCGCGATCTTCTTGCGCTTGCGCTTGCGTCCGTTGGGCATGGTCTCACCTCGGTTCGTGGATCGGAAGCCATGGCCGCCGGCGGGCCGTCCGCGCGTCCGTGACCGGCGGGCGCGCGGACGACCAGCCGTGACCGGTCTGCGAGAGACCGCTCAATCTAGCCCCTGCCGCGCGAAAACACAACCCTCACACGGGTTCCGGCTCGCCATCGGGATTGAGGCGGCCCTTCAGCTCGTTGGACGCCTTGAAGTACGGGACGCGCTTCGCCGGGACGTCCACCGCGGCCCCGGTGCGTGGATTGCGGGCCAGCCGTGAACGCCGCTGCTTGACCTTGAAGCTGCCGAACCCGCGCAACTCGACCTTGTCGTTGCTGACCAGGGCCCGGCCGATGTTGTCGAGGATCAGGTTGACGATGATCCCCGTGTCCTTCTTGCTGATGCCGGTCTCGCCGGCGATCATCTCGACCAGTTCGGCCTTGGTCATGGCGCGCTCCCTGTCTCGGCGGTCGTTGGCGAAGAGGTCCTGACCGGGCCGGGCGAGCCGATCCGATCCGATCCGATCTTCCGCGACGGTACCACGCCGCGATCTCGCCTGTCAATTGCAATGGAGACACGGGTTTGCAAGAAAAAATGTTTCCCGGGAGTCACCGCGTGACCCACGCCGAGACCGCTGCAGGAGCCGAGGTGCAGGGGTCCGGGCGGCCAAGTCGCTTGTGGCCCAGGAAACATTTGTATCCCGGGACTCATCAAGCGGCGGGCCAGATCTCTCCCACGTGCCAGCCCGCACGGACATGCAGGCAATTCCCTCCGCGACAAGAAGTTGCCGGACATCGCGCAGAAGATGCTCGAGGCCCGGCCCCGCGGAGCCCGGGCAGGCTGCACGCCGATCCCCCCGGCCCTCGGCATCTTGCATGATCACGATCCCAGGGCGGTGAAGATCCCCTCGTGGCCGGCAGTCAACCGGCAGCCCCGGCGGTCCATGGCCACCCCGGCCACCTCCAGGGCACGCCGCGGATCCTGCCGCGTCTCCTCGCGGCCGTCGCCCCACGTGAAGCAGGGCAGCGCCTTCTCCGGAAATCCGGTGCCGAACACGTTGCTCGCGAAGCCGACGGTGGAGCCGGTGTTGAAGAGGGTGCCGATGGCCGTCTTGGCATGCTCGCCCATGAGCACGCCCACGAACCGCTGGCCGCTCCGCTCGGGGCCGGAACCCAGGTCCACCCTGATCTCCCCGTAGGTGTTCTTCAGGTCGCTGCACGTGGTCAGGGCCCCCAGGTTCACCCAGCTCCCCAGGTAAGCGTGGCCGATGAATCCCTCGTGCTGCTTGTTGCCGAAGTCGAGCATGGTGGTCTCGCCGACCTCGCCGCCGACCTTGCAGACCGCGCCGATGGATGTCTCCCCGTAGATGGTGGCGCCGGCCTTGATCTGGGCGCCGCTGCCGATGAAGATCGGCCCGGCGAGGTAGGCGTGCGGCAGCACCGTGACCTCCCGGCCGAGGACCACCGGGCCCGACCGCGCATCCAGGCACACCCCTGGCGCCAGGTCGCAAGCCGGCCCCATGAGGACCGGGTGCTCGCCGAGGACCACCGGGCCGCCCGTCGCGGCCCCGGCCCGGGACGACATCGCCGTCAGCGCCACCGGCTCCGCCCAGAACGCCTGGTCGGCGGCCACGGGCACCGCCCCCCAGATGCGGCGGCCCGGTAGCCGACCGGCGAGCCGGTGCAGGTCCGCGGCGATGGCCGCGGCCGTGGCCGGGACCAGGTCCCAGATCCGGCCCCAGGCCCCGGAGACGGTCCGCACGGCGCCGCCGATCGCCGGTTCCCAGTCCGGGACGGCCACGCCGGCGGCCCGCCAGCAGCCCGCCGCGTCGGCCTCGGCGCGCCAGCGTTCCCAGGCATCCAGCAGCGCCGTGGCCCGGTCGCCGGCCGCCGAGATCGCGAGCCATCCCTCGGCATCCCGCCAGGCCAGGTCGTCCCCGGAACGCGCCAGCCGGTGGGCCTCCTCCAGGAGATTCCAGGCCGCACCGAGCCGGCCGCTGACCAGCAGGAGGCGGGCGCCGGCGGCCACCGCCTCGCGCACGGGGTCGATCGCCATGGCGAGCCCACCGTCGCGCGCCAGCGGCTCCAGGAGGGTCCGCAGCAGCACCGCAGGCTCCTGGCCGCTGACCACGGCCAGGCGCTCGCGGGGATTGAGGATGCCACAGCGCAACTCGGATACGGGCACCGTCCAGCTCAGGGGACGGAACCCCACCAGGGTCTGGTCCTCGAAGATCACGGGCAGCAGGGTCACGACGCTCTCCTCCGGCAACGGTGCGGGGGGTCCGGAGGCATGGTAACCGGACCGTCGCCGACGGCCAAGCGTCATCGGCCCGGGCGTCCGGCCGGCATTCGCCGGCGGGCGGCACCGTCCGTGGCGGTGATCAGGCGAGGGTGTCGATCACGGTGCCGAGCAGCCGGTCGCCGGCGCGGGCGACGGCCAGGCACGCCTGCAGCCCGTGGCGAGCCCGAGCCAGCTGCGAGGCGGCGTCCACCAGGCCGTCGGCGGCCAGGGGAACGGCCCCGGAAGCGGGCGCGTCCGGGGACCCGCTGGCGGCCCGGGTCACGTCCGCTGCCGCCGCGTCGAAGCGGCGCTGATGCTCGCGGATCCCCTGGCGCGCGTGTTCGATGATCCCGATGGTCATGGGCCGGACCTCCCTCCCTGTCTTCGGCGCCAGGGCGCGGACCTTGAGCGAAATCCGCGTCCGGACAGGGGTCCGGTCACGGGCCGGTTCCCGCCGGGGCGGCCCTGTGGTATCATCTATGGTGCACCGTCAGTCGCGCCGCCGCCCTCACCGCCCCCGAGGAGTCCCCATGCGTCCCTCCCTGCGCACCGTCTTGCGGGTGTCCTGCTTCCTGTTGCTCCTGGCGGCCCTGCTGGCCCTGACCCCTCCGGCCGCGGCGCAGCCGGCCCCCGATCCCGCCGAGAGCCTGGAATGGGACGTGGACGGGCTAGAACCCCTGCTCCCGCGTGCGGCCACGCCGAGCGAGTTGCGCTGGTGGCAGGAACATCCCGACCAGCGGCACGTCACCCTCGACCGCGACGACCCGCCACCGGCGGCGCCGGTGCGCAACTGCGCCGAGTGGGAGCCCGCCATCGGCGTGCTGATCCGCTTTCCCCTGGGCCTGCCCTACGATCTGCTGCGGGACCTGGACGACGACGTCGCCCTCTACGTGGTGGTCTCCAGCGGCTACCTCGCCAGCGCCAGCAACAACCTGGCCGCCAACGGCGTCGATCTGGAGCGCGTGGAGTGGGTGGTGGAGCCGAACAACACCATCTGGACCCGCGACTACGGCCCGTGGTTCGTCTTCGACGGCGCCGGCGACATCGCCGTGGTCGACCACCGTTACAACCGTCCCCGGCCGGACGACGACCGCATCCCCATCGCGGTGGCCGAGCTGCTGGGCGTTCCCGTGCACACCCACTCCATGTACCACGCCGGTGGCAACTACATGACCGAGGGGGCCCACATCTCCGCCTCGACGCGCCTGGTCTACGACGAGGCGCAGTCCTACAACGGCATGAACGCCGCCGCGGTGGACCAGCTCATGCTCGATTACTACGGCGTGCAGGAGTATCACGTCCTGGACTACATCGAGTCCGGCGGGATCCACCACATCGACACCTGGGCCAAGTGGCTGGACGAGGAGACCGTGCTGGTCAAGGAGGTCTGGCCTTCGCACTGGACCCACGACGCCCTCGATCAGCGCGCCACCCTGCTGGCGAGCCTGCCGGCCTCCACCGGCCGCAATTACCGGGTCCACCGCATCTACTGTCAGGATATCGGCTGGTCCGCCCCGGCGAGCTACACCAACAGCCTGATCCTCAACGACCGCATCTACGTGCCCACCTTCGGCGACAGCCCCCACGACGAGCAGGCCCTCGCCGTCTATCGCGAGGCGGCACCCGGCTATACCGTGTCCGGCTACGATCATGGCGGCTTCATCACCGACGATGCCCTGCACTGCCGCACGAAGGGCATCATGGACCCCGGCATGCTGCGGCTGGCCCACGTACCGGTGACGGCCGACCAGCCGGCCCAGCCGGTGACCATCACGGCCGAGATCCGCGCCCACAGCGGCGCCGACCTCACCGAGACCACCCTGGTCTGGCGCCACGGCGCCGGCGACTGGCAGCACGCCCCGCTGGCGCCGACGGGCCAGCCCTGGCGGTACGCGGCGCAGATCCCCGCGCCCGCGCAGCCGGATACCTGCCATTACTACGTGGAAGCCGCCGACGCCAGCGGGCGTCGCGAGGGCATGCCGCGGGTGGCGCCGGCCCGCTGGTATCGCTTCTTCCACACCGCAGACATCACGGCGAGCCCGTCGCTCCCCGGCGCACCGGTGGTGCTACGCCCCAACTACCCCAACCCCTTCAACCCCACCACCACGTTCTCCTTCGCCCTGGCGCATCCGGATCATGCCGAGCTGGTGGTGATCGACGCGCGGGGCCGCCGGGTACGCACGCTGGTGGACGGGCGCTGCCGGGCCGGCACCACCGAGGTGGTCTGGAACGGGACCGATGATGCCGGCCGCCCGGTACCCTCGGGGACCTATCTCTACCGTCTGCGGGCAGCCGGCCTGCAGTACACGCGGACCGCCGCCCTCGTGAAATAGGCGCGGCCGCTCCACCGGGGATCAGGCCCGGCGCAGCCTCGCCGCCACGCGTGACTTGGTGTGTTCCAGGCCCACGTACATCACCGGCACCACGATCAGGGTCAGGAAGGTGGCCACCGACAGTCCCCAGATCACGGCCACGCCCATGGGGCCCCACCACTGGCTCGACTCGCCACCGATCACCACGAAACGGTCCAGATTGCCGGCGAACAGCTGCGGGAAGTCCAGCGCCAGGCCCGTGGTCAGGGGGATCAGGCCCAGGATGGTGGTGATGGCGGTGAGCACCACCGGCCGGAACCGGGTCTCGCCGGCGCGGACGACGGCCTCCTCGAGGCTCAGACCACGCTCGCGTAGCTGGTTGATGTAATCCATGAGCACGATGGCGTTGTTGACCACGATTCCCGCCAGGGAGATCACCCCCACCCCGGTCATGATGATGCCGAAGGCGGTGCCGGTCACCAGCAGGCCGACGAGCACCCCGATGAGCGAGAGCAGCACCGAGGCGATGATGATCAGCGGCTGCGTCACCGATCCGAACTGCGAGACGAGCACCAGCAGGATGAGCATCATCGCCACCGCGAAGGCATCGGAGAGGAAGGCCTCCGCCTCCTGCTGATCCTCCGACTCGCCGGTGTAGGCGAGGGTGTAGCCGGCCGGCACCGGGAAATCGGCCAGTTCCTCCTGGACCGCGGCCAGCAGGGCGTTGCCGTTGTCGTCCTCGCCCACGTCGGCCGAGACGGTCACCGTGCGGACGCCGTCGATCCGCCGCACTGCCGCCAGCGAGGTCCGGAACTCCGGCCTGGCGAACGCACCCACCGGGATGGCCTCGCCCTCGTGGAAGACCGTGGCGTTGCGCAGATCCTCCACCTTGCGGCGAAAGGGCTGCTGGTAGCGGACGGTGATGTCGTACTCGTCCTCGCCCAGGCGGAACTTGGCGGTCTCGCTCCCATGCAGCGCCGTGCGGATGGTTCCCGCGATATCCCAGGTCTGCAGGCCGAAACGCGCCGCCTTCTCCACGTCCGGCAGCAGGCGGATCTCCGGCAGCTCGTCGTCGTAGTCGTCCTGGATGTTGATCAGGCCGGGCATGCCGTCGATGCGCCGGCGGATGCGCTCGGCCAGCGTGCCGAGCACGTCGTAGTCGTCGCCGGCGATCTCGATGTTCACCGGCTTGCCGGTGGGCGGACCCTCCTCCATCTTCTCGACCCGCACCGTGGCGCCGGTGAAATCGGCGAGCCGGCCGCGGAGGTCGTCCAGGGCCGCGCGGGAGGAACGCGACCGCTCCACCATGTCCACGAACTCCATGGTCACCAGGGCCTGGTTGCTGGGCGCGGTCTCGCCACCGCCCATGCCGTCGGTGGCCACGCCCACGGCCGCGCTGTAGGCCAGCAGGTCGCCGATGCCGGCCACCTCGTCCTCCACCGTCCGCGTGTACGCGTCGGTCAGCTCGATCCGTGTCCCGCTGGGCGCCTCGAGACTCACCTGGGCCACGTTGGGATCGGTGTCCGGGAAGAGTTCCACGCCGTGGTTGTAGACCACGAAGAGCCCGTTGACGACCACGAACAGCAGCACCATCAGGGTCATGGTCAGGCCCTTGTGCCGGAGCGCCCAGTCCAGCGTGGGCCGGTAGCTCCGCAGCCCGAAGGCCATGAGCGCGTCGCCGACACGCGTGCTGCCGCCATCCGGCCGTGGCCGGGGCATGAACCGCGAGCAGAGCACCGGGTTGAACACCAGCGCCACCACCAGCGAGGCCACCAGCGTGATGATCACCGTGATGGGCAGGTACTTCATGAACTCGCCCATGATGCCCGGCCAGAAGGCCAGCGGGCCGAACGCGCAGACGGTGGTGAGGGTGGAGGCGATCACCGCGGCTGCGACCTGGGACGTCCCGTCCCGCGAGCCCTCGGCCCGGTCCTTGCCCTTGCCGCGGTGCCGGAAGATGTTCTCGACGATCACGATGGCGTTGTCCACCAGCATGCCCAGGGCCAGGATCAGGCTGAACAGCACCACCATGTTCAGGGTGATGCCCAGGGCGCGCAGGACGATGAAGGCCATGAGCATGGAGAACGGGATCGCCACGCCCACGAAGAGCGAGTTGGTCAGGCCGAGGAAGACGAAGAGCACGGCGATCACGAGGATCAGGCCACTGATGATGTTGTTCTCCAGCTCGTGGACCATGGTCCGGATGTCCGCGGACTGGTCGCCCACGATGCTGACCTCGGTTCCGGGCGGGAACATGGGCGCGACGCGTTCGATGGTGGCGCGGACCGCGTCCGCGATGTCGATGATGTTCTCGCCGGTGCGCTTCTTGATCTGCAGGGTGACCGCATCGCGGCCGTCGACCCGGGAGATGGTCTCGCGGTCCTTGATGCCGAACTCCACCTCCGCCACGTCGCGGATGTAGACCGGCGGCGAGAACCCGGGGTTGACCACGAAGTCGAGGATCTCCTCTGGCCGCTCCACCTCGCCAGGGACCCGGACCTGATAGTCGTACTGGCCGAGCGAGAGCTTGCCGCCGGGGATGGTGACGTTCTGCAGGGCGATGGCGTCCTGCACGTCGGCCAGGGCCAGGCCGTAGAACTCCAGCCGCTCCGGATCCACCTTGACCTGGACTTCCTTCTCGATCCCGCCCACGAGGTCGGCCGCGAGGACGCCCGGGATCTGCTCGATCGCCTCCTGGAGGTCCTCGCCGGTCTGCTTGAGTACGACGAGGTCGTCGCCCCCGGCCAGGTTCACCTGCATGATGGGCCAGTCGCTGGAGCTCAGCTCCATGATCAGCAGGTCCTCGCGGGTATCCTCCGGTAATTCCGGCTTGGCCAGGTCCACCCGGTCGCGGACCTTCTGGAGGGCCTCGCTCATGTCCACGTCGCTGGAGAACTCCAGCGTCAGGTGCGCCATGCCATAGAAGGAACTGCTGGTCATCTCCTCGAGATCGGGCAGGCCCTTGAGCTCGCGCTCGAGCTTGCGCGTGACCAGGTTCTCCATGTCGGCGGGCGAGGTGCCCGCATAGGGCGCGACCACCATGACGTAGGGGATCTTCACGTCGGGCGATGCCTCGCGGGGCAGCCCGACGTAGGAGTCGAATCCGATCACCACGATGATCGCCATGAAGGCGAAGATCATGGGGTAGCGCCGGATCGCGCCGCTGGTGAGCTTCACGGACGCACCTCCCCGGAGACGCGGGGCTCCGCGCTGGCGGCCTTGATCACCGCGGGGTCATCCGGAGCGGTGCCATCGCCGGCCGCCACGCGCTCGGTGATGCTCACCCGGCCGCCGTCTGTCAGGTCCCGCTGGCCGCGCACCACGAGGAGTTCGCCCGGCGCCAGACCGCGTTCGACCGCGACCATGAGGCCCTGGTCAGGACCGAGCACCACGCGGCGGCGGATGGCGGTCTGGCCCTCCACCACGAAGACGTGGTCCGCCTCCTGCCCCGGCAGGACGGCGTCCCGCGGGATGACCACCAGGCTGTCCAGCGTCCGCTTCGCCAGGCGGGCCCGGCCGATCACCCCGCTACGGTACCGGAGGTCGGCATTGTCGACGTGCACCTCCACCGGGAACTTGCCGGTGCGTGGATCCGCCTCGAAGCCGACCCACGCCACGACGCCCCGCGTGGTGCCCGCCTCGCCGTCCAGCTCCACCGTGGCGGTCATGCCCTCGCTGATCCAGGCGACCTCGCGCTCGGTGAGCGCCCCCTCGAGCTTCAGGACGTAGGGATCGATGACCCGTGCGACCAAGGTGCCTGGTGCCACCAGTTCGCCCGGCTCCACGTAGCGGTCGGCGACCAGGCCGGCGAACGGGGCGCCGATCTGCGAGCGCTCGTGGCGCGTGCGGGCGATGTCGCGCTGGCTGCGGGCGCGGGCCTGCTCCGCCTCGACCTGCAGGAGCTCCAGCCGGCTGATCTTGCCGGCCTCGAAGAGCTGCCGCGTCTTGTCGAGGTCATAAACCGCGAGTGCGAGCGCCGCCTCGGCCGCCTCCACCTCGGCGGCGATGAGGCGTCGGTCGAGGGTGACCAGCGCGGCGCCGGCCGCCACCCGGGCGCCCTTGGCCGCGTCGATGGCCGCCACGCGGCCACTCTCCTCGCTGCTGAGGTCGGCCCCACGCGCGGGCATCACCGGTCCGGCGAACTCCAGGTACTCGGTCACCGGCGCGGTCTGCAGGGGCATCACCCGCACGTTGGCGGCCACCTCGCGGGGCGCCTCCGCCGCATCGCCGCCGCAGCCGGCCAGCAGCCAGGCGAGACTCCCCGAGGCGAAGGCCAGGCAGACGATGCTGATCTGTCGGCGAATCATGGTCTTACTCCCTCTCCTGGTCGGTTCCGGTCAGGCCGGCGATGGTGGACAGTGGCCGCGCCGGCGAGTGGCCCACGGCGCGCTTGAGGCTGGCGGTCAGGGTCAGCACCTGGTAGCGGGCCTGGATGAGCGTGCGTCGCGCGATCAGATGGTTGGCCTCGGCGTCGAGCACGGACAGGTAGGCCGCCTTGCCCAGCTGGTACATGAGCAGCCCTTCCTCGAGAGCCTCCTCCGCCCGCGTCAAGTTCATCTCCGCGGCGCCGAGGTTCCGTCTGGCCGTCTCCAGCTCGTTGAGGATCCCCAGGACCTGGACCTCCGCCTGCCGGCGCCAGCCACGGAGCTCGATCTGTGTCCGCCGGATCCGCGCGCGGGTCTCGCTGACCTGACCGCGCGTCAGCAGGCCGTTGAACAGGGGCACGTTGAGGGCCACCGACGCTGTCCACTGCTCGTGACCCGCGTCGAACTGGCGATCGAACTCGGTGCCCACCCAGCCATAGCTTCCGTACAGGGAGAGGAAGGGGCGGGCCTCGGCGGTCTGGGCGCGGCGCTGGTTGCCGAGCATGCCGACCAGACGCTCGACGGCCTCCAGCTCGGGGCGCCGGCGGGCGAGCTGCAAGGCGCCTTCGCGGTCGATGGGCAGCAGCTCCAGCGGCTGCTCGTTGACCAGGGTCAGGGGCGCAGCCGGGTCCCGTCCCATCACGGCGTTCAGGCCCGCTCCCGCGTCGGCCACCCGCTGACGGGCGCTGCGGAGCTGGGGCTCCAGATTGGCCAGCGCCACGGCGGCCTGCAGCGTGTCCAGGCGGGTGGCCAGACCCATCTCGAAGCGCAACCGGGTCAGCTCCAGCAGTTCCTCCTGGTTCGCGTACTGCGCCTGCAGGGCGTTGACCGCCTCGGCCATCATCAGCACTCCGTGATACGCGCCGATCACGCGCTCGGTGGTGGCATGCTCGGCCGCGGCGATGAGCAGTTCCTGGCGTTCGAGGCCCAGGTTGGCCGCCCCCACGGCGCCCAGGATCTTCAGCGGGTTGATCTCCCAGTTCAGGCTCAGGCGCGTGGTCCAGAAGGTGCTGGCCGGGATGTTCTCGGCACTGGGGATGAACGACCCGAAACCGGCCAGCCAGTCGCCGAACCAGGGATCCGCGCCCGGCGGGACGCCCAGCCCGCCACCTTCGCCACCGAACGTGGGGTCGAGGGCGAAGCTCGGATCCCGCCGGCGCGTCCAGTCGCCCACCAGGTCGAGAGTGGGCAGGCCGGTGGCGAGGGCCTGCTGCTTCTGGCCGGCGAGCTCGGCGCGGCGCTGGCGCTCGGCCTCGAGGCTGTCGTTCCGGGCGAGGGCCGCATCCAGGCAGGCGGCCAGGTCCAGCGGTCCGGGAGCGCCTGGCCGGGCGACCACGGTCGGTCCGAGCGGTTCCACCGGCGTGTACCGCGGCGGCGGCACGGTCTCCGCGGGGGTGGTCGCCGCCAGGAACACGAGGAGCAGACCGGCGCCGGCGGCGCCAGGCAGGCGACAGCGGTCCGGACGACCGTGTCGGGGGCGGGTGTCAGTCATGAGATCCTTCCTTGCGTCCAGGGCGGCGAGGCTGCCGCCAGGGAACCACGAACTCGCCCAGGGACCGCGCCATCTCCGGCGGCATGGGCAGGCGGGCCGATTCCATGGCCGCGCGGGCGAGCAGGCCGCCCACGCTCCTCAACCAGGACTCGGCCAGATCGAGATCCGGGTCCGGCCACACGCCCGTCACCAGGGAGGTGGCGAGCCCCATGGTGTAGACGCTCGCCTGGAACAGGAGCTCCTCGCGGTGGTCGGGCGGCAACTGGCCGAGGACGGGGTGGGCAGCGAGGTCGTCCAGCAGCGCGGCGAAGACCAGGTCCTCGTTGCGGTGGCCCCAGCTGCTGTCCAGGTACAGGGCCCGGAAGAGCTGCGGATGATCGTGCGCGAAGTGGACGAATCCCACGCCCATGTTCAGGAACCCGTCCTCCGTCCAGGGCCGGCGACAGGCGCCGATGATCATCTGCGAGGCCTGCCGCATCACGTCGCCGAGCAGCTCCTCCATGCTGGCGAAGTTGCTGTAGACCGGCGCGGTGGAGGCACCCATGGCATCGGCCACGCGACGGGCCGTGACGGACCCGAGGCCCTCCGCCTCGAGGACGGCGAGGGCCGCCTCGATGACGTCCGCGCGGGAAAAGACGGTCTTTCTGGCCATGAACCGGGCTCCTGGTCACGGGGTCTCCAGAATACAACGGCCGTTATATAACCCATGTTGCGACGAAATCAAGCGACCTGGTGAAGAATTAACAGAAGATTTCGCTCAGCCGAGGATCACGCAGATGACGCCGGCGACCGCCAGGGCGCAGGCGCCGACCCGGCGGCGCGTGAGCGGCTCGCCGAGGACCACGCGGGCGAGCAGGATGGTGTAGATGATGGCCGTCTGGTTCAGGGCGGCGGCGGCCCCGGCGCTGATGTACTTCATCCCCGCGATCCAGCACATGAGCGCGAGGTAGCTGCCGAGCACCGTTCCCGGGAACGCCCAGCGCAATGTGTGCCGGTCCAGGCGCACGATCCGGGCGTACTCGCGCCGCTGGGCCGGCCCGATGCCGGCCAGGAGCAGGAAACCCAGCGCCGCGAACTGGCGCATGGCCGTGACCCAGACCACGGGCTGGTCGGCGAGCACCGGCTTGACGATGACGATCCCCAGGCTGAGCGCCACCATGCTCAGGCATCCGAGCAGGATCCCCACCAGGAGCATGCGCCGCGACACGCCCGCGGGCAGCGCCACCCGTGTGGTGATCAGGACCGCGCCGACCACCAGCACCACGCCCACCACGTCGCCTCGCGAGAGCCGCTCGCCCAGCAGGATCATGGCGAACATCGCGGTGGCCGGCGGATAGAGACTGTCGATGACCGCGGTGATCCCCGCCCCCACCCGGTTGAGGGATGCATGGAAGAGCGTATCGGCCAGGGCGATGGCGATCAGTCCACTGGCGACGATCAGCAGATGGTCAGCGAGAGCCGCGGGACGCCACGGGGGAAGTCCGAGGGCGAGCATGGTGGCCAGGAGCAGCACCGAGGACAGCCCCACGCGGAACAGGTTGAGCGCCAGCGGCGGCAGCACCTCTCCCGCCCGCTTGAAGCAGATGACCGCGCCGGCCCAGAACGCCGCCGTCAGCAGCGCGAAGAATTCACCCATGTCGCGTGGCTCGCCTAGTTCCCGCCCTCGACCAGGGGCAGCGTGATGGTCACCCGGGCGCCACCGAGCGGCGAGGGACCGATGTCCAGGACACCATCGCGGTGTCCGAGGCGCTCCCGGATGTTGAAGAGGCCGAAGCCGTCGGGCGAGGCGTCCGCGGCCGGGGTCTCGTCGGCTGCCGGAAGATCGAATCCACGACCGTCGTCGTCAACCGTGAGGATCAGGCTCCGGTCACGCTGCGCCAGGGCCACCTCCGCGCGGCTCGCGCCTGCGTGCTTGAACACGTTGCCCAGGAGCTCGCGGGCACCCTGGTAGAGCAACAGGCGGGTTTCCTGCTCGAGATCGGGCAGTTCGCCCAGGCCGCGGAACGCGCATTGCAGGCCGCGGGTCTTGCGGAAGCTGCGGCAGAGCCACTCCAGCGCCGCGTCCAGTCCCACCTCGTAGAGCGCGGGCGGGAAGAGCTCGAAGGTGAGCGTCCGCGTCAACTGGGAGGCATGGTCGAGGATGTCGACGGCCTCCTGCAACACGTCACCCGGTTCGGCCAGCCGCTCTGGAACCCGCAGCAGGGAGAGCTTGGCCTGGGCCGCGAAGAGCTCCTGGGCCAGGGTATCGTGGAGGGTCTCGGCGAGCTGTCGATTCTGGCGTTCCTCGACGGTGGCCAGCTGGTCGGCCAGGCGTTGCAGGCGCGCCTGGTAGCGCGCGAGCTGCTCGTCGGCGAGCTTGCGCTCGGTGATGTCCCGGGCCACGGTGAAGACGGTGGCCCGGGCGGTCAGCGGGAACGAGCTCCACGACACCCAGCGGAAGGTCCCGTCGCGGCAGAGGGTCCGCAGCTCGCGGTCGCGCACGGGGGCGCCCTCGCGCAGCTCGGCGAGGACCGCCTCCGCCTGCTCCCGATCATCGGGGTGGATCAGGTCGAGGAAGCTGCGGGCCATGATATCGTCGCGCGACCAGCGCAGCACGCGCACCCAGGCGGGATTGACCTGCAGGAGGCGGCCGGACAGGTCACCCACCGCCAGGAGGTCCAGGGAGAGGTTGAACAGGCGGTCACGCTCCTCCTCGATCTGCAGCGCCCGCGTACGGTCGGTGACGGTGGCGGCGATGAGTCCTCCACCCCAGCCGCAGGCCTCCAGGCGGAACGCCTGCAGGGACACCTGATGCAGGCGGCCGTCGCCGAAACGCAGCGAGACCTCCCGCTCGCGGTAGACATGACCGCCGCCGCGCAACTCCTCCACCAGGGCACGCACCGCGGCGCGGTCGGGTGCATGCACGAACCGCTCGACACCGGCGTCGAGCTCGCCCATCCAGCCCGGATCGAGGCCCAGCTGGTGACAGAGCTGCGGCGACAGGCGGATCCGCCCCGCGGCGCACTCGATCATCAGCAGCGGCTGGGACAGTTCGCTGAGCTCGACCACCATCCGGGCCGTCCGTCGCCGACGGCTGACGACCGCGCGCACGGCCAGCGCCGCGACCGTGATCAACACTCCGGAACCGAAACCGAGCACCAGGGACATCGCGGACAAGGTCACCTCCCTCGCGAGCGGCCATTGTTCCGCATCGCCGCATCGCCTGCAACCGCGATCCGCGGCGGCTCAAGCGCGCGCCACGCCGGTCGATCATCGGGACGATCCCCGGCGCCCGGCCTCCGACCCCTGCGAGGTGTCCATGAACGACCGCGATCATCGCCGGCTGCCGGCCGACGTGGCCGCGCTCGCTCGCGAGCTGGCGCCGGAGATCGCCACGTTGCCACGTCTGTCGCGCGTGGTCGATCGCTTCCTGCAGGACGCCGGCCGGGACACGGCGTCGACCGCCGACTTCGCCGCGGCCCTGGAACTGGATCCCACGCTCCGCGGCTGGGTGCTGCGGCAGGCGAACAGTGGTTTCGCCAATCTCCAGCGGCCCGTGGCGTCGGTGGCCGAGGCCTGCGTGGTGGTGGGACTGGGGCCGCTGTCGCGCCTGGTCTATGCGGCCTGCACGCGAGACCTGATGGACCACCGCCTCGTGCGCTACCGGTTCGCCCGCGCCGGATTCTGGCTGCACGGCCTGGCCGTGGGCATCGCCTCGCGGCGGCTGACCACGCGCCTGGGCGCGGCCGCGCCCCTGGGGGCGGAGGAGGCCATGGTGGCGGGCCTGCTGCATGACGTGGGCAAGCTCCTGCTGGACCCCCGGCTACCCGCGGCGGCGACGAGTCCCACGCCGGCCAGCGAGCGTCGCCACACCGGCATCGACCATGGCCTGCTCTCGGCGGCGGTGATGCGAGCGTGGGCCCTGCCGCCGCGGCCGGTGGCCGCCGTGGCCGCCCATCACGCCCCGTCGCCCGGCCCGGCGAGCCGAGTGATCGCCACCGCCGATCATCTCGTCCGCCACTGGGGTGTCGGCCAGCGACCGTACGCCGCCACCGGCGATCCGCCCCCGCTGGCGGAACTCGCCGATCTGGCGGCGCCGCTGGCAGCCGACGCCGACCTGCTGCAGCGCTGGTGCGACGAGTTGCCTCCCCTGATCGACGGTCTGCAGGAGATGGTGAGAGTCCTCGGACACGGGACGCCACCGGACCTGCCAGCCGGCGAGCCCGTGGCCACCGACCTGCCCGGGGAGGGGAGGTCTCGCCGGCGGGTCGCTCGCCGCCGCCGCGCCGAGGCATCGGCTCAGCGTCGCCGGCGCGGCCGCCTGCGAGGCCGCTAATCCCCGTCGCCGAAGCGGCTCCGCCACAGCTGGCCCGGTTCGCAGAAGACCACCTCATCCACCCGGAAGTCCCTGGGCTGGACCTCGCCGGCCGCCAGCATCTCCGCGTATCGCTCGGGACCGCCACAGCCCTCGGCAGGACAGCCGCCGGCGCCGTCGAGGCAGGCCGGCGCCGCGAGCCCCGCGGTCACCGGCTCGAAGGCCTCGAGCGCGACCTCATGCTGCCATTGCTCGCCCAGGTGATAGGTGTAGAGGAACGGCGGGTGGTCGGGCCGGCCGATATCACGGACCATGACCTCCCAGCTCGGGACCACCCGCTGACGGCCGTGATAACGGCCAGAACCTGGAATCCCGAGCCGCAGGCGCTCCCCGGTCACCGGATGGTCCACGCTGAAGAGGTGGCGATGCCGGTGCGTCCAGCCCATCACGTCCTGGATCGCCACGTGCAGATCCCAGAAGCTGGCGCGATCGTCCAGTCGCAGGCGCCGCCAGACCGGCTGCGGAGCGAGCACGAGCTCGACGTGCAGCCGGATGCTCCCGCTCGGCTCTCGGGTGGGAAAAGGGATGATCTCGGCGTCGCGGCGGGTCATGGGTGCTCACTCTCGACGTTCCCGGTGTCGGCTTCCAGGGCCCGGCGGGCCATCCGGCCGAGCACGATCGCCAGGGCGGCGGTGGCCAGCAGGCCGGCGCCCAAGTAGACCAGGCGGCCAGTGGCCACCGCACCGGTGATGGCCACCTCCTGCCCTACCACGCGCGCGGCGTGCCCCACGTAAGCCTGGAACGCCGCGCTGGGCAACACCAGCAGCGTGGTCGCGACATAGGCCGCGTAGGGCACCCGGCCAGCCCCCAGCAGGTAGCTGACCAGCGCGAAATGCAGTGGCGAGAGCCGCAATAGCACCATGAGCCGCAGGGTATCGCGGTCCACCATGGCGGCCAGGCGGATCAGGCGCGGTCGGCGAGCGATGGCCCGACGCGCCGGGCCGGCCAGGAGCGTCCTGCCCAGCAGATACATGAGGCTCGCCGCGAGCAGGGCGGCCGCCAGCAGCAGCCCGGTGGCGGCCAGCCATCCGAACGTGGCGCCCGCCAGCACGCCGAGCACGGAGACCGGAAAGCCCAGCGGCACGAGCACGGCATGCACCAGGATGAAGGCCGCCGGGGCCCAGTGCCCCAGGCCGCCGAGCCAGACCTCCACGTGGTGGTAGTGCGTGCGGACCAGCCAGGCCAGGACCACGAGCGCCATCAGGGCCGCGGCGACGCGCATGGCGTCGGCGCGGCCGGGGGTGCCAGTGCAGGCTGGAGTGTCGCGTCTCATGCGTGCGACGTTAACGCCTGCACGCTGGCCTGCCAAGACCGGCGCGGCCGACCGGACCGATTCCCTCCGCGCGATTGGGGGTTGTGTCGCCCTCCTCGCCCGGCGCACAATACCAGGGTCCACCCCATGCCGCTGGCTCCGGTCCAAGGAGACGTGCCCATGACCATCGTGCTCGACGGAAGCGGATTGACCTGCGAGAAGCTGGTCCGGATCGCCCGGGACGGCGAGAAGGTGCAACTGGCGCCCCAGGCCCTGGAGAGGATCAAGGCCTGCCGGGCCCTGCTCGAGCGCAAGATCGAGCAGAAGGAGATCATGTACGGGGTCAACACCGGGATCGGCGAGCTGGTCAACGTGGTCCTGGACGACGACCAGACCCGGGACTTCCAGCGATATCTGATCTACAACCACGCGGCCGGCATCGGCGAGCCGGCCCCCGTCGAATACGTCCGCGCCGCCATGGCCGGACGGATCAACGTGCATGCCCACGGTCACAGCGGCTGCCGACCCGAGATCACGCTGACGCTGGTGGAGATGCTCAACAAGGGCGTCACGCCGTATGTCTGCCAGAAGGGCTCGGTGGGCGCCTGCGGCGACCTGGCGCCCATGTCCCAGATCGCCCTGCTGCTGATGGGCGAGGGCCAGGCCTGGTACCAGGGAGAACTCCTGCCTGGCGCCGCGGCGCTGGCGAAGGCCTCCATCCCGGTGCCGGGGCTGGAGGCGCGCGACGGGCTGGCCACCATCAACGGCAGCAACCTGCTGACCGCCATGAGCGCCCTGCACCTGCACGACATGGATCGCTGGCTGCGGCAGGCGGAGATCGCCTGCGCCATGAGCCTCGAGGCGCTCTACGCCAACCTCAAACCCTATGACGAGCGGCTGCACCAGGTGCGCGGCTTCGCCGGTGCGGTGCGGTCGGCCGCGGCCATCCGCCAGTGCCTGGGCGGCGGCGACCTGGCCGAGGGCAAGGTCCAGGTCAAGGTCCAGGACGCCTACTCCATGCGTTCGAGTCCCCAGGTGATCGGCGCCGCCCACGATGCGGTCCGCTGGGCCAGGAGCCAGGTGGAGATCGAGCTCAACGGCGTGGGCGACAACCCCATCTTCTTCCCCGCCGAGGAACTCACCCTCACCGGCGCCAACTTCCAGGGCACGCCGGTCTGCCTGCCCATGGAGGGCGCCGGGACCGCCGTCACCATGGTGTCGGTCCTCAGCGAGCGCCGCCTCAACCGCCTGCTGCACCCGGCGCTCTCGGTGGGCCTGCCGGCGTTCCTGACCCGCGGCGCCGGCATGTATTCGGGCATGATGCTCTCCCAGTACACCGCCGACATGATGATCACCGAACAGCGCATCCTCTCCGCCCCGGCGGCCACGCTGTCCATCCCCGCCGCGGCCGACCAGGAGGACTTCGTGTCCATGGGCATGAACACGGCCATCAAGAACGCCCAGATCCTGGAGAACGCCCACGGCATCCTGGGCATCGAGATGATGGCCGCCGCCCAGGCCCTGGACCTGCGGGACCTCACGCCTGGCCGTGGCAATCGCGCGGCGCGCGACGTCATCCGACGGCACGTGGACTTCCTTGAGGTGGACCGGCCGCTGTATCCCGATCACACCCGGATGCGGGATCTGGTGCGGTCCGGCGAGATCCTCGACGCCGTCGAGGCCGCCGTGGGGCCGCTGGCCCCGCCAGATGAGGGCGTGGTCGCGGCGCACCCGCTCCACTGACCCGGTGGTCGCCGGAAGCGGGCAGCTCCACCGCCGCTTGACCTGTCCGGGCCGTGGGCAGGACCCCATGCCGGTTTTCGCCTTGCTTTCGCATGGGCCGTGTGGCATGATCGCTTCGCCCGCACGATCGCACCTTCACCGGGAGTCGAGACGATGAACTGGACCGACATGCTCCAGCGAGGAATCGCCGAGACCTATCGCGCCACCGAGGGGCTGCTCGACCTCGTGGACGACGACCAGCTGGACTGGAAACCGCCCACCGGCAGCAACTGGATGACCACCGGCCAGCTGCTCCGACACCTGACCGAGGCCTGCGGATTCTGCTGCCGTGGGTTCGTCACCGGCGACTGGGGATTGCCCGAGGGCGCGGACATGCAGGACCTGCCCCCCGAGCAGATGCTCCCGCCGGCCGAGAAGCTCCCCACCGTGGCCTCGGTGGCGGAGGCCCGCGAGCTCCTGGCGGCGGACAGGGAACTCGCGCTGCGCGTGGTCCAGGAGGCTGGCGAGACCCGGCTCGAGGAAGAGAGGAGCCGGGCCCCCTGGGATCCAGCGGGCATGGACTACCGCCTGGGCGAACACCTGCTGGGCATGATCCAGCACCTGGCCACCCACAAGGCCCAGCTCTTCTACTACCTCAAGCTCCAGGGGAAGGCCGTCGACACGCGGTCCCTGTGGGGGATGTGACGATCCTGGCCGGAGCGGCCAGCGAGGGAAGCGAGGGAAGCGAGGGAAGCGAAAAAGGATACGGGTCGCCAGGTGGCGACCCGTATCCAGATCTAGTTGGTGGAGCCAAGGGGGATCGAACCCCTGACCTCATGACTGCCAGTCATGCGCTCTCCCAGCTGAGCTATGGCCCCACCCGAGACCCGGCAATATAGCATCCCGCTCGAGGATGTCAAACCGCCCGAGCGTCTTTCTGCCTCGCGGCTCCGCTCCCATCCTTGACGGGCCGCGCTCCGCTGCCTACCATGCGTTACCGCTCGCAGACTGGTGCCGGAGTGGCGGAACTGGTAGACGCGCTGGACTCAAAATCCTGTGTCCTTCTGGGACGTGTGGGTTCGAGCCCCACCTCCGGCACCACCGAGCGCTCCCACGAGATCATCGCGTCTGGAAACCCGGTTGGCTGGGCCGGCCGGGGCCATCCTGTTCCAGTTCCGGGGCTTCCGGTGCTTTCGGCGGCCCCTCCTCGATCGATACCTCCACCCAGCTGTCCAGCCGCCCCTCGCGAGCGACCATCAGCGTCCAGGCGGCTTCGGGCCCCGGATCACCCGGTACCGCGATGCGCGCAGCGTCGACACGGGCCAGTGTCTCGGCCTGCGGCCCGCTGGCGTCGCGAACCACGAGTCCGACGGCGTATTCTCCAGCCGGGACGCCCGTCAGGTCCACGCGCAGGCTCCCCTCCGACCGGGGGCAGTCCCCCGGTGCCACCAGGTCCAGTGCCACCGCGATGCGGCCGGCCGATACCGTGTTCTCGACGATCCTGGCGGCCAGAGCGTCGCAACGCGGGAGCCCGTCGAGCAGCAGGACGGCCCGGACCAGGTTCGCCTCTCCGGCCACCGTGTGGACCAGGCGCGGGGGCGGTGCGGCCGCCTCCTGCGCCGCGGAGCCGGGTGCCCAGGCGATGACAGCGCAGCCCATGACGATCCACCACCGGTTCCAGTACCGCATCCCCTCTCCTTCCGGCAGACCCGCGGCCACCGGGTGCAGCCGCTCCTCCGGCAGCATACCGTCCATCGGTCCGCGCCGTCAACGCGACGGGGACGGCCTCCCTCGAAGCCGTCCCCGCCTGACTCATCGCTGTGATCTGCGACTACTTCTGGCCCATGTAGGGATACCGGTAGTCCGTCGGCGGGCAGAAGTTCTCCTTCACTGCCCGCGGGCTCAGCCAGCGCAACAGGTTGATGTAGCTGCCGGCCTTGTCGTTGGTACCGGAGGCCCGGCTACCGCCGAAGGGCTGCTGGCCGACGACGGCGCCGGTGGGCTTGTCGTTGATGTAGAAGTTGCCGGCCGTGCCGCTCAGCGCATCCTTCATCTGGATGATGGCCTGGCGATCCTGCGCGAAGACGGCGCCCGTGAGGGCGTAGGGGCTGGCCCGGTCCACCATGCGGAGGGTCTTGACCAGGTCCTTCTCCTCGTAGACGTGGACGCTCAGCACCGGGCCGAAGATCTCCTCCACCAGGCTCTCGTAGCCAGGATCGGTGCACTCGATCACCGTGGGCTCGACGAAGTAGCCGGTGGTCTTGCTGCACTTGCCGCCGGCGATGATCTTCGCCTGGCCCCGGGCCTTCCGTGCGCGATCGATGTACCCCTTGATGCTCTCGTAGGCCGCCTCGTCGATCACCGCACCCATGAAGTTGGTGAAGTCGGTGGGGTCGCCCATCTTGACGGTCTTGACCTGGGCCAGGAGCTTGCGCTTGACCTCCTTCCAGAGCGACGCCGGGATGAACGCGCGGCTGGCGGCCGAGCACTTCTGGCCCTGGTACTCGAAGGCGCCGCGCACCAGCGCGGTGACCAGCGCGTCGACGTCGGCGGAGGGGTGGGCGAAGACGAAGTCCTTGCCACCGGTCTCGCCCACGATGCGCGGGTAGCTGCCGTACTTCTTGATGTTGCGGCCCACGGTCCGCCACATCTCCTGGAAGACCGCGGTGGAGCCGGTGAAGTGGATGCCGGCGAGGTCCTTGCTGGCCAGCACCGGGTTGCCCACCTGGCTACCGCGGCCGGGGATGAAGTTGATCACGCCGTCGGGCAGGCCGGCCTCCTGCAGCAGCTTCATCACCAGGTAGTTGCTGAAGACGGCACTGCTGGCGGGCTTCCACAGCACCGTGTTGCCGCAGAGCGCGGGCGCGGTGGGCAGGTTGCCCCCGATGGCCGTGAAGTTGAAGGGGGTGACCGCGAAGACGAAGCCGTCCAGGGGCCGCTGCTCCAGGTAGTTCCACAGGCCCTTGGGGCTGTAGGGCGGCTGGTCGGCGATGATGTCCTCGTAGTAGGAGCAGTTGAAGCGCCAGAAGTCGGCCAGCTCGCAGACCGCCTCGATCTCCGCCTGGTGCGGCGTCTTGCTCTGCCCGAGCATGGTGGCCGCGTTGAGCGTGTAGCGCCAGGGGCCGGACAGCAGCTCGGCCGCCTTGAGCAGCACGCTCGCCCGCTGCTGCCAGGGCATGGCCGCCCACCCGGCCCTGGCCTTCTGAGCCGCCTTGACGGCCGCCTTGACCTCCGACGCACCGGCCTGATGGTAGGTGGCCAGGACATGCTTGTGGTCATGGGGGCAGACGGCCTTGGCCACGTTGCCGGTGCGGATCTCCTCTCCGCCGATGATCAGCGGGATCTCGATCTGCTGGCCCGACAGGCGCCTGAGCTCGGCCTTGAGGGCCTTCTTCTCCTCCGTTCCGGGAGCGTAGGACAGGACCGGCTCGTTCTCCGGGATGGGCACGTTGACGGTGGCGTCGGCCATGGCTTCCTCCTCTGCGGGACCGGGAACACGGGTTCGCAACGGCGCAAAGGTGCCAAACGAATCGCGGCGGGGCAAGGGAAAGCGGGCGCGGATTCCGGGGAGACCGCGCCCGCCTCGCTGTCCTTGCCGCGTCGCTGGCCTACTCCACCTGATCGCGGATGAGCGCGGCCTCGTTGGAATCGGGGAAGCGCTCCACGAGCTGCTCGAACACGGCGTCGGCCTGCGCATCGCGATCCAGTTCCCGCAGGCTGTAACCCCGCTTGAGCAGGGCCGCGGACGCCCAGGGCGTCTCCGGATGGTCGGCGAGCAACCGCTCGAACTGATCGGCGGCATCGATCCAGTCGCCCTCGCCGTAGGACAGGTCGCCCAGCCAGTAGCGAGCGTCGTCGCCCAGCTCGCTGTCGCCGTAGCGCTCGAGGAACTCCCGGAAACCCTCCCGCGCCAGGGTCACGTTGCCCCGGCTACGGTCCAGCTGGGCGGCCTGGTAGATGGAGCGCCCCTCCTCTGGCAATGACGCCATCCCCGCCTCCGTCCGTGGCGGGGGCGGGGTGTACTCGCCGAGGGTGGGGACGCCGCTGCGCGCGGCGAGCAGATCGACGCGGGCCGACAGTTCCCGCATGTACTCCGCGTTGTCGTCCAGCTTGCGCATCAGCTGATCGAGCCGGGCGGACACCTGCCCCAGCTTGGCGAACCGCTGGGCGTTGGTCTCGTCGCCGGTGGTGGATTCCAGGCGCAGCAACTGCGCGAGCGCCTCGAGATCCTGCTCGAGGCGCCGGTTCTCCGCCTGCATCTCGGCCAGGGTGTCGGCGTTCTGCTGCACGGAGGCCTCGATGCGGTCGAGCTGCGGTGCGCAACCGACCCCGGCGACCAGGCTGGCGAGGGCCGCCGCCAGGACGGCGGCCCGGAGAAGACGGTGGTTCGGCATGCCAGCGGCCTCGCTCACGGACGCGCGAAGTGCGCGCGGCGGTTCTTGGCCCAGGCCTCCTCGTTCGAGCCGAGGGCGAACGGCCGGCTCTCACCGTAGCTGGTGACGCGGAGCCGGTTGCCCGACACGCCCAGGCTCACCAGGTAGTCGCGCACCGCCTTGGCCCGCTTCTCGCCCAGGGCCAGGTTGTACTCCACGGTGCCGCGCTCGTCGCAATGCCCCTCCACCAGGATCACCACGTCCGGGTGCTCCTTGAGGATCCGGGCGTTGCGAGCGAGGGTGGACATGGCCTCGCCGGAGAGGTCGTACTCGTCGAAGGCGAAGAACACGTCCTCGATGCCGTACTCGGCCGGCACCATGGCGGCATAGTCCGGCGACGGGATGGTCTGCGTCTCCTCCTGCTCCGGCGCCACGGGTTCGGGAATGGTCTCGGTGGCCGCCTCCTCGGCCGCGCGCGCGGCGGCCTCGGCGTCGGTCTCGGCCTCGGGAGTGTCGCCACCGCAGCCGGTGGTCAGGGCGAACGTGGCCACGAGGGCCAGGATCGCCAGCAGGGTGAGCGTCTTGCGAGAGGTGCAGCCCTTCATCGTTCCCATCGCTCCTTGGGTTGGGAGAACCCGCCTACCGAGGGGACCAGGCGGGGGTGATGTCCGGCTCCGGGCCGAACGTCAACTGGCGGACGTCACCCTCGATGACGTCCATCACGTAGAGCTTGAAGGTTCCCGTGCGGTCCGACGCGAACACCACGTGGCGTCCGTCTGGCGCCCAGCTCGGGTCCTCGCAGTTGCGCCAGCGCGCATCGGTCAGCAGGCGACGCTCCTCGCCGGTGGCCCGCAGCAGCACGAGCTGCGTGAGGTTGCCTTCCCGCGTGGCATAGACGATCCGCTCACCGTCGGGCGACCAGTCAGCAGAATCGTTGTAGCGCCCCTCGAAAGTCAAGCGGCGCCGTCCTGCCCCGTCACCATCGACGACATATAACTGCGGAGTCCCGGTCCTGTCACTGGTAAAAACCAGGTCCCGGCCCGCCGGGTCCCAGCAGGGACTGATCTCGATGGAGGGCATGGCCGTCAGCCGTCGCAGGATCTCTCCGTCCGCGCCGACCCGGTAGATCTCGGGGTCCCCCGCGCGGGAGAGCGAGATCAGCAGCTCGGTTCCGTCGGGATGCCAGTTCGCGCCCAGGTTGAGCCCCTCCTGGGTGATGATCTCACGCACCTGGCCGGTGGCGGTGTCCAGGCCATAGAGGCCCTGCATCCCCCGATGGTAGCTCGTGAAGGCGATCTCCGTGGCATCCGGCTTCCAGGCCGGGCAGAGATTCAGGGTCCGGTTGGCCGTCAGCCGGAGCAGGCCCTCGCCGTCGTAGTCCACCACGTAGAGATCGCGCCGATCGCCGGCGCCTCGCGAGAAGACGACGCGCGTCAGGGCGATGCCCGGCTCGCCGGTGAGCATCTCCACCACCTGGTTGGCGAAGTGGTGCGCGGTGGTACGCATCTGCTCCGGCAGCGGGCGGTAACGCTTGTTCAGCAGCACCTGCCCGCCGGGATAGGTCACCAGGTCGAGGCTGATGGTCGTGGGCTGGTCGCGGCCCGTGGCATCGGCGTCCCGCACCGGCCCTTCCACCACGCCACGGATGGCGAACTCGAAGTCCAGGCTATCGCGTTCGGCCTGGCTCTCGAGCAGTCCCACCCGGAACAGTCCGCTGTGGTCGAGATCCTGGGCGACGGTATTCTCCAGGATCGTGGCCGCATCCACCGCGGGCATGCCGCCGGACAGGACATCGAGCGTGCCGACCAGGATGTCGATCTTCTGGTAGGCGGTCTTGGTCACCTCGAGGGTGACGTCGGGAACCTGCCCGGACGCGCCGCCCGCCAGCAACAGCGTGATCAGGAGCCATCCGGACAGCGAGCACGGGCGCGACTGGAACATGACGGTCAGATCCCCGATTCGAGGGTGAAGACGAAGGTGACGCCGAGCGCCGGATGCGGGAACTTGGCCGGCAGCGGCGGTAGCCGGCTGGATTGCACGGCCCTGAGGGCCTCGCGGTCGAAGAGCGAGACGCCGCTGCGACCCACGATGGTGACCTCGGAGACCTGGCCGCCGCGCCCCACCATGAAGTGCACCACGCAGCTGCGCTGCGAGCCGCCCCGGAAGCCCAGCTGCCGCGGGTTCCAGTTGCGGGCGATGATCCCCTCGACGCGGTTGAGATACCAGGCGAAGGGGAAGTCCACATCCGTGCCCGAGACCGCCGGGCCGCTGGCCGGCGGCGCCGGGGGCAACTCGTCCTCCTCGGTCACCGGGTCCGCCGGTTCGGGTTCCTCCTCGAGGACCGGTGGCGAGGGCTCCCGCTCGGGCTCCGGTTCGGGCTCCGGCTCGCGTTCCGGCTCCAGTTCCCGCGGCACCTCCTTGGGCGGCAGTTCGGGCTCTGGACGCACCGGTTCGGGGGCCGGTTCGGGCTCGGCGCTGGGGACCACCGGGTCGGGCCGGGGCTCGGGCGCCGGCTGGGTGACCTGGGGCTCGATCACCTCCGGCAAGCGTGCGATCTGCACCCGCAGGATCCGCTGGGGCTCCAGTGGCGGCTGCGGCACGTGCCCGCCCCAGACCGCGAGCAGCCAGAGGGCGAGCAGGTGCAGCAGGATGCTGACCGGCAGACCGCGTCCCATGGCCGCCTACTGCTCCGGATCGGCCACGAGGGAGAGGTTGACGAACCCCGCCTTCTCGATGGCCGCCATGACCTGCAGGACGAACCCGTAAGGGTTCTCGGCGTCGGCTCGCAGATAGATGGGCACGGTCTCGCGGTCGGGCAGGTGCGGAGCCAGGCGCTGGATCAGTTCCTCGAGGGTGACCGCGTCCTCCTCGTAATAGATCTGGCGGTTGTCGGTGATGCTGATCACCGGGCCCTCCCGCACGATCTGCTGGCGGGTGTCCGCCTGGGGCAGGTCCACCTCGACGCCACCCTGGATGTAGGGGGCGGTGAGCATGAAGATGATCAGCAGGCAGAGCGTCACGTCCACCAGCGACGTGATGTTGATGCCGGCCATGCCCCGGAAGGAGCCCTTGCGCCGCATCAGATGCGCTCCTTGTCGTGCAGGTCGGGGCGATTGGCGAAGTCCCGGGCGCCGGGATGCTCCTCGCCGCGGCCACCACCGGCGCGCTCCTCGAGGATGGTGCGCAGGCGCTCCATCTCGTTGCCCACCAGGTCGATCTTGCGCACGAGCGAGTTGTAGAAGATCACCGCGGGGATGGCCGTGGCCAGGCCGGCGATGGTGGTGATCAGCGCCTCGGCGATGCCCGGCGCCACCACCGTCAGGTTGGCGCTCTGCAGCGCGGCCATGTCCCAGAAGGCCGTCATGATGCCCCAGACCGTGCCCAGCAGGCCGAGGAACGGGGAGATGGTCACGGCCGTGGCCAGCAGCATGAGGTACCGCTCGAGCTGTTCGATCTCGGTGTAAGCGATGCGCTCGCAGGCGCGCCGCACCGAGGGGGCCTCGCCCAGGTCCATGGTCTCGAGCATCTGGTTGCACAGCGGCAGCTGATCACGCTGCTCGCACCACTGGCGCAGATCGGCATCGTCCCGCGTGCCATCCAGCCAGTCCTCCAGGCGGTCCCAGAACTGCAGATGACCGGCGCGGACGCGGCTCAGCAAACGGCCCTTCTCCACCACGACGGCCCAGGAGACCACCGAGAGCACCAGCAGAACGAGGAGGATGAACTTGCCGAAGAAGGTGGTCTCCGCCACGAGGGAGACGAGCTCCGCCGTGCCGATGGTCAGCAGGAAGGGGGCAGGCATGGTGGCTCCTTGGCGCCGTGCGGCGGCGGCGAGGCCTCCGCGGCGGGCCCTCCATGGCCCGGCGCGCGACCCGGCCGGACCGGGTCGGGGGTGATGGTCGGTCTACGTTCCGGACGCGAGGAAGTTCCCGCGGGCCGGTCGGGCGGCGTCAGGCCTTGCCCAGGAAGTATTCCTGCTCGAAGACCCGGCGGAAGTCGTACCTGTCGATGAAGTCCCGCAACGAATCCTCGTCGCGCTTGTCGAGCAACTGGGCATCGATGAGGTGGAAGACGCAACGACCGAAATCCAGCGTGGTGCGCACCCCCCAGGCCGCGAACACGTCCGTCGCCATCACCCCGAAGCGCTCACGGCCCAGCTCCTTGATGGCCTCGAGCAGATCCTCGCCGGAGACGTGGTCGCGCCGGCCGGAATCGACCACGGCGCGCTCGACGGCCTCGAGCACGAAGAGATAGGCCTCGGGTCGGAACGACGCGTTGCGGCCGGCGATGGACTCGACGCGGGCGAGGAACTCGCGCGGTTCGGCCATGGTGTCCCCTTCCGTGGAACCGGGCCTGTCCGGGGCCCGGCGGCGGGGCGGTCGCGACATCTCCGCGCGCCGTCCCTGGATGAAAGTCTAGGGCGAGGCGGCCGGCTGTCAACCGGAGGCTGCGTCGGCGGGGCCGGCGGCGAGCACGCGGTCATACAGTTCCACGTACTGGCGCAGGACGCAGCGGGCGCCGAAGCGCTCGGCGGCGTCGCGCCGGGCCTCCTCCGCCAGGTGCCGCTGCAGGCCCGGATCGGCGAGCAGGCCGAGGGCTGCCGCGGCGATGCCGGCGTGGTCGTCCGGCGAGCGGAGGTAGCCGTTGACGCCATCGTCGACGAACTCGTCGGTGCCGCCCCGGTCGGTGGCGATCACCGGCACGCCGCAGGCCATGGCCTCGAGGGCCACCAGCCCGAAGCTCTCGTGCCATGAGGGCAGCAGCAACACGTCCGCCAGGGGCAGCACGTCCTCCAGGGCCTCCACCAGGCCCGGCGCCGTGACCCGGTCCCCCAGACCGAGTTCCTGCAGCCGGGAGAGGGTGGGCGCCAGCTCGGGCCCGTCGCCCAGCAGGAGCAGGCGCGCCGGTCGCACGGCGGCCACCCGGGCGAAGGCCGCCACCACCGCGGGCAGGTTCTTGACCGGCCGGAAGTTGGAGGCGTGGACCAGGAGCGCCTCGTCCGGTTCCGCCCAGCGGGCGCGACGGGCGGGGTCGTCACAGGGACGGAAGCGCCGGGCATCGACGAAGTTGGGGATCACCTCCACCGGTCGCTCGACGCCGAAGACGTCGCGGGTCTCGCGGGCGAGGAAGCCGCTGACCGCGGTCACCGCGTCGGATTGCTCGATGACGAACCGGGTGATGGGAAAGAATGACGGTTCCTGCCCCACCAGGGTGATGTCCGTGCCGTGCAGCGTGGTGACCAGCTTGAGTCGTTCGGGGCCGACCATCTGCCGCGCCAGGTAGCCGCTCACCGCATGCGGGATGGCGTAGTGGACGTGCAGGATGTCCAGGCCGTGCTTGCCGACGGTGTCGGCCATGGCCGTGGCCAGGCTCAGGGTATAGGGCGGCGACTGGAAGACCGGATAGTCGGCTGCCTCGACCTCGTGGTAGAAGACGTTCTCCCGGTACTCCCGCAGGCGCAGGGGCAGGCTCCGGCAGATGAAGTGCACCGCATAGCCGGAGCGGGCCAGATTCAGGCCCAGCTCGGTGGCCACGATCCCGCTGCCGCCCTGGCTCGGATAGCAGGTGATGCCGATGGCGGGCAAGCGTGTCATGTCCAGCGCTCCGGAGGCAGGTCGGTGTGGACCGGCACCGCGGCGGTGGACAGGGCCTCGGCATGGGCCACGCCGGCCCGACGGCCCCAGGCGCGGCCACGGTCGTCGATGCGTGCGAGGAAATCCGGATGGTTGATGGGCGTGGCCGCCCGCCCGTCCTGCCGCTGGAACTGGCTCGCATAGCAGGCCAGGGCCCGGCGCTTGGCCTCCCAGCTGTCGGAGACGTCCAGCAGCAGATCCGGCGCGGCGTCGGGCAGGCAGGTGTGGGCCAGCGTGTCCACCACCCACGGCTGGTCCGCCGTCTCGCCCGCCGGTGGCGCGGGCCACCAGCGGGCCTCGGGCAGGTCCGGCTGCAGCGCTCGCAGGCGCGCCAGGAACACCGCACGGGCCACCAGCGGCGGCGTCGCGAGGTGATCGGGATGCCGCCGGGGCTCCGGGCCGGTGACCACCCATCGCGGCCGCAGTCGCCGCAGGACATGGATCACGGCGGCCGCCTGCTCGGGACGATCGGGAGCGAGGAAGCCGTCGGGCAGCGCGAGCTGGACCCGTCCGGCCAGCTGGAGCACCTCGCTCGCGCGCGCGGCCTCGGCCCAGCGCTCGTCCACCGTCGCGTTGGAGGCCAGCTCCCCCCGGGTCAGATCACAGACCCAGACGCGCCGGCCTCGTGACGACAGCGCGTGCAGCCAGCCGCCGAGCGCGATCTCGGCGTCGTCGGTGTGGGGGCAGATGCAGAGCAGGTCGCAACCCGATGCGGTCATGAGGCCTTCCTCGTCGGTGGGGTCATGGCGCCGGGACGGTCAGGAGGTACTCGTGCCAGTCGCCAGCCAGGCCGGCATCGACCGCCCGGCGGCCCGCGTGGGCCAGGGCGTCCACGAACGGTTCGCCCCACAGCGCCACCGCGCTCAGGGCAGCCAGGGCCCGTTCCTGACGCCTCCCCTCGGGCCGTAGCCAGGCAGGAGCGCCGGCACCGGGGTCGTCCCGCCGGCGGCGCTGCTCACGGACCAGGACGCTGTGCAGATGACGTGACCAGCGGCGCACCACCTGCTCGGTGACATCGGTCAGCCGCTCCGGAGCCACCTGGGCCTCGAGCTCGAGGACGGACTGCAACTGGGCCCGGCCGGCCCGCGCGGCGGCGTCGGCCACGGCGGCCAGGTCGCGACTGCCGGCCTGGTCCTCGCGATCGGCGAGTTCCAGCGCCCAGGAGCGGAACGCGCCGTAGCCCGCTGGACCGAGCTGGGCGAAGAGCCGCGGCAACAACGGCGCGCGCGGCAGGTCGAAGGCCGCGTAGACGGGCTCGAGCTGCCGCAGGTAGGCCGCCTCGCCCGGACCGACGACCACGCCGGCCGGACGGAAGAGCCAGTCCTGCACCGGCGAGCGCGCCAGGACTCCCGGGCGCAGGGCGGACGGAGCGGGCATGTCGCCGGCCAGATCGGCCGGTAGCGGGCGCCGGCGGCCCTCGGCCCCCAGGTGCAGGAAGCGCTGGATGCTGGGTTCGCTCACGGCCGTGGCGTAGCCGGCGGCCGTGAGCTGCTTGCCGCCCTGACGGGCGGCGGCCCGCAGGCGGTCGCGCTCGGTCCAGAGCCGGCGGTAGAACGGCGCCGCCGCCGCGTGCAGGCGCGCGTCGTTGCCGTGGACCACCAGCAAGCCCGTACCGCGGAAGACGCGCAGCAGGGCCCGCCGCTGGAGGTGCCCCCACGTCCGGCCCTCGGTGATGCTGCGGGCGGCGATGGTCGCGAGATCGGCCGCCAGCGGGTGGCGTGCCGCCAGTTCACCGAGCAGGGCCGCCTCCCCGGCGGCGAAATCCGCCGCCGCCAGCGCGCCCACCATGAGATCGGCGGGCAGGCCGCGCTCGCCCCGGCGCTCGTGCCGCAGGAGCACCTCCCGCCGGGGATCCCAGGCCACCGGCTGCAGGGCCTCGCGCAGGTCGTCATCGTCCTCGCCGCACCAGTACACGGGGACCGTCGGCCGCCCCGCCGCGGTGCGCATCTCGGCCACGACCACGGCCGTGGCCACCTTGTACAGCGTGTAGAGCGGACCGCCGAGAAAGCCGGGCTGCTGGCCAGTGATCACCACGTCGGCCGCGCCGGCGGTCAGGGCTTCCACGTCCCGGCGGGCCCGTTCCTGGTCGTCCGACCCCGGCAGGTCGGCCAGCAGTTCGGGGAGCCACCCGGTCCGCCAGGCCGGGTCCGCCCAGACGGCGCCGGGCGGTCCCGGCTGGCCGCCCAGATCGAAGAAGGCCTCCAGCGAGGCGGTGGCTCCCGGACGCTCACCGCGCCCGGCGAGCCAGTCGCGGAAGACCTGGCCGAAATCCGCGTGGCTGGTGAGATCGGCTCCGGTCTGGACGGCGATCATGCGGACCTCCCGGGGCTGGCCGGCTTGCCGTAGACCAGCAGCCAGCGGTCGCTGGCGCCGGGCCGCAGCGGCCCACCGTGGTAGTCGCCGGCCGCCGCCACCCGCCGCATCCCGGCGTCGGCGGCCAGGCCGTCGAGCTCTTCGAGCGCGAGCAGCGAGACCTGCTCGCGATACTGCAACCCGCCGGCGGGAACGCCCAGCTGCGCGGCCGTCTCCGCCATCCCGACGCGCGGGACCAGGTCCACGGTCTTGATCACCCGGCGCGGACCGGCGGCAAGACGCCGGTCCTCGCGGACCTCGAGCACCGCGGTGCGACGTCGGCGCTCGCTGGGGCCGCCCGCGAGCTCGGCCGCCACGCGCTCGCTATCGAGGAAGTCCAGGAACCAGTGGCCCCCTGGCCGCAGCACCCGGGCCACCTCCCCGACCACGGGGACATGTCGTTCCACGCTGCCAAAGTAGCCGAAGGCGGTGAAGAGCGACAGCACCGCGGAGACCGTCCCCGGCCGCAGGGGGAGCTGGCGCATGTCCGCACGGATCAGCGGCCGGGTGGGCTGGTCGCTGCGCGCCCGGTTCAGCAAGGGAGCCGAGAGATCGACCCCCACGGCCAGGCGACCGTCGGCCGCGAGCAGTGGCAGGTGCCGGCCCTGTCCGCACCCCAGATCCAGGAGCGGTCCAGGGCCGAGAGGGGCCAGGTGCGGCAACAGCTTCACGCAGCGGACGGCCTCGGCCCGGTCGCGATGGGCATACAGGTCCGGGTAATGGGCCCCGAAGGCCACCCGGAACCATGGCGTCTCCGACGGCGCGCTCATGGACCGCTCCGGTCTGCCGCAGGTTCCCAGGCCACCTCGCCCGCGGCCGCGAGGTCGCGGGCCACCCGCGTGTCGCGGGCCTCCGCGAGCTTGCCGGGGTGGTCGGTGATGGCGTGCAGCCCACGGCTCTCGGGACGCGCCCGCGCACAGATGACGATCAGCTCGCCCAGCAACGCGATGTTGCGCAGTTCCACCAGCTCCGGCGCCACCTCGCGGCCGGCATACGTGGCCTCGATGGTGCCCCGCATGGAACGTAGCCGTGCGAGCGCCACGTCCAGACGCTCGCAATCGCGCACGATGCCCACGTAATCCCACATCACCCGCCGCACCACGTCCCAGTCGTGCTCGAGGATCATGGCATCGGGTTCCTCGCCGTGGCGGCGCAGGATGTCCGGCGGGGCGACGAGCGGCGCGGACTCGCTGATGAGCGGCGGTTCCGTACGGGTCGCCGTGGCCGCGGACTCGGCGAGGTACACCGCCTCCAGGAGCGAGTTGCTGGCGAGCCGGTTGCCGCCATGGATCCCGGTGAAGGCCGCCTCGCCCACCACGTACAGGCCGGGCAGGGTCGAGCGTCCGTCCGCGTCCACCGCCACGCCGCCACACATGTAGTGGGCCGCCGGTACCACCGGGACCGGCTCGCCGGCCATGTCCAGGCCGAAGAGCCGGCAGGTGGCGACCAGCGTGGGGAACCGGTCTTCCACCATGGCGCGGTCGAGGTGCCGCAGGTCCAGGTAGACGCAGGGATCGCCGCTGAGCTTCATCTCGCTGTCGATGCCGCGAGCAACCACGTCGCGCGGCGCCAGCTCCGCCAGATGATGGTAGCGGGGCATGAAGCGTTCGCCCCGTTGGTTGACGAGGTGGGCGCCCTCGCCGCGCACCGCCTCGCTGATCAGGAAGCTCTTGGCCTCGGGATGGTAGAGGCAGGTGGGATGGAACTGGACGAATTCCAGATTCGCCAGCTCGGCCCCCGCCCGGTAGGCCATGGCCAGACCGTCGCCGGTGGCGATATCGGGGTTGGACGTGTAGCGGTAGACCTTGCCACAGCCGCCGGTGGCGATCACCACCACGTCCGCCAGGTGTGCCCGCCGCGTCCGGGTGCGCCCATCGAGGACCCAGCATCCCACCACGCGGTGGGCCTGCGACCCCGGCAGCCCCACGTCCTGGCCCCGGATCAGCTCCACCGCCAGATGATCCTCCGCCATGGATACCGCCGGATGCTCCCGGCAGCGGTCCAGCAACGTGCTCTCGAGCATGTGACCGGTCAGGTCCTTGGCGTGGAGGATCCGCCGTTGCGAGTGGCCGCCCTCGCGTCCGAGGTCGAAGGGGGCCTGCGGGTCCGCTCCCTCGCGCTCGAAGGTGGCGCCCATGGCCAGCAGCCGTTCGATGAGGCGCGGGCCGGCCTCCACCATCCGGCGCACCACCTCCTCGTGGCAGAGGCCATCGCCGGCGTCCAGGGTGTCGCGGACGTGCTGATCGAAGTCGTCCGTCGGCGAGAGCACCGCCGCGATCCCGCCCTGGGCGTAGTTGGTGGCGCTCTCCTGCGAGTTCTTCTTCGTGATGATCTGCACCGGGCCCTGGTCGGCCACCAGCAGCGCGAATTGCAAGCCGGCGATGCCGGATCCGACCACCAGGCAACGGCTCCGGCAGGGGTCGTCGATACGCATGCATGATCCTCGTTCGAGAGCTGGCTCGAGATCCACCAGCGTGCCCATCCCGCGGCGGGATGCAGCGACGGCCCCGCGGGCCCGTCTTCCGCCGCTACCATAACGCCCGGCCGCCCCTGGCGGCAACGTCCGCCTCCCCTCTGGAGCGAGTTGGCCCGGATTCTGCTTCGCACCCCATGCCGGACCAGGTCGCCGCGGGATTCCGCGTTCAAGTCGCGCCCCGAGCGGCCGATAAGCAGTCTGGAACCCGGAACCCCACCGCGGCGGCCACCCCCGTGACCGCGCGGCGCACCCTCTCGGGAGGAAAGACGTGAAGTCCCGTGCCATGCATTCCGCCATCGGCGGTCTTCTGATCCTGTGCGGGCTGCTGGTCAGCGGCGGCTGCGAGAACCACGACGGCAACGAGTGGCAGCGCGTGGTCTGCGAGGTCCAGCAGGTCAACGCCGGCAATCCGCTGGTTTCCGCCTACCTGAATGCGGGCTCGGACAAGATCGTGGGTACCGACGATGATTTCCAGCCCATCGACAACGTCCAGGTGATCTTCCACGCTCGCCCCTACGGTTCGACCATCACGCTGCCCGAGGACGGCGCCCACAGCTGGTTTCACATCACCCGCTACGACCTGGTCTGGGAGACCGGGCCGGGCGCGCCGGACCTGAGCGCGCACGACGTGACCGGCGGCTACACCGAGGCGATGGTGCCGGTGTACGAGGAGGCGGCCGCCTCGGTGCTCGTGGCCGGCAGCGACATGAAGAATTCCTCCTGGTTCGTGGATCTCTATACGGGCGACCTGCCGGAATTCCAGGCCAACGCCCGCATCACGTTCTACGGGACCGAGAGCGGCAGTGACGAGGAGATCGCGGTGGAGGCGGGCCTGCGTGTCCACTTCATCGGCGTGCTCGTCGAGGGCAACTAGCCCCGCGCCGCGGGTCCACCGCTGGCCCCACCCAGGACCGCCAGACGCTCCGCGACCAGGTCGGGGAGCGTCGGCGTTCCACCCCAGACCACCTCCTGGACCACGAGCGTCACCGGGACGGCCGCCGGCCAGGCCGTGGCGAGCTTGACCCAGTCCTTCTCCGTGGTCAGCCAGCCGACCACTCCGCGATCCCGCCCCGCGGCCAGGATCCGCGCCAGGAGCCTGGCGTGATAAGCGACGTGGTCGCCGAGACGAACGGCGAGCGCCAGGCGCCGCCCGAACAGCGCGATGGCGTCGGCCTCGAGGCGCTCGGGACGCGCGAGCCCGGCGAGCAGTCCCACCGGGCCCCCGGCGGGCACCGACCCCTGCGCCACCGCCAGCCTCGACGAGCGCGTGAAGCGGCAAACGGCCGGTCCGTTCGCCGACCCTGGCGATTCCTCGGTCGTCTCGAGCAGCCAGACATCGGCCCGGGCCGCACCGTGGATGGTCTCCCGATAGGGGCCGAAGGGCAGGACCGGCCCGGCGCGCGGAGCCACCTCCCCGCCATGTCCCTGCTCCCAGCGGTCGAGGATCACCACCTCGAGGTGCCGGCCCACGCGTGCGGTCTGGTGGGCGTCCTCCAGCAGGATCACGCGGCAGCCCGGTACGTGGCGCCCGAGCCAGTCGACGCCCGCCTGCCGGTCCCGCGCCTGGATCACCTGCCAGGGCCAGTCCTGCAGACGCGCCGCCAGCAGGCGCGCCTCGTCGCCCGCCGACGCATCCCCGGGGCAGACGGCCAGGGGGCCAGAGGCCTGGCCGCCATGGCCACGGGTGACCACGGCGCCGGGGATCCCGCGGCTGGCCAGGGCCCCGGCGAGGGCCGCCACCACCGGGGTCTTGCCGGTGCCGCCGACCCGGAGGTTGCCCACCGAGACCACCAGGGCATGGTCCACCGCCGGCCTGCGCCCCGCCACCCGCCGACGGGCCAGGGCGTCCGCCACGCGTCCGGCCAGCGCCGCCAGCCCGCCACCGGCCACGGGCGGACGGGCGGCGAGCCAGCGCTCCGGCCGCGGCCTCAGGTCCAGGATCTCCACGTCAGACCTCCGGCTCGAGCCCCAGGCGGACGGCCAGCTCCCGGCGCGCGACCGCGAGGGCATGAGCGTCCGCCCTCGCCGCGACTTGCAGGGGAGCCGCCGGCGTCACGGTCAGCCGGGCTCCCGGCAACGGCACCAGCGTCCGGTCCCAGGTTCCCAGCTGGACGCAGGCGCGGCCGGCCACCGTGAGCGCGACGATGGGCGCGCTGCTGCGCCGGGCCAGCTGCAGCGCCCCGGGGTGGACGTGGCCGAACGGGCCGCGCGGCCCGTCCACCGCCACGCCCACGCAGCCGCCCCCACGCAGCACGCGGAGCAGGCCCACGAATCCCTCGCGGCCGTCATGACCCGTGCTCCCCCGGACGAAGCCGAAGCCCTCGCGCATGAGGGTGCCGGCCAGGATCTGCCCGTCGGTGCTCTTGCTCACCAGGAGCGTGGGGCGGACCGGACGACAGTAGCGGATGGCCGGCAGGATGTCGCGGTGCAGGCAGGCATAGATCCGCGGACCGCCCCCCTCGTCGTCGGCCTCGTTGCAGTGCCAGGTACGCGTCCACCAGCGCCAGGCCACCGGCGCCAGCGCGCGCTTCAACCGGACGCGCCCCACGTCAGCCGCTCCGACGGGACGCCGGCCTGTCCGCCACCGGCGGGGCGAGATCGAGGATCGCCCGGGCGGCCCGCCGCCACACGCCAGCGCCACCGCAGACGCGGCGGAGCTCGGCGCAGCCGCCCAGGAACTCCTCGCGTCGGCCGGGGGTGTTGATGAGCGTCAACAACGAGTTGGCCAGGTGGGTGGGGGCGGCCTCGGCCTGGATGTGCTCGGTGACCAGTCCCCGCCCGAGCACCAGGTTCGCCAGGCCGATGTATGGCACCTTCACCAGGCGACGCGCGATGGCGTAGTTGACCGCACCGGTGCGGTAGGCGAGGGCATGCGGGACTCCGGCGAGCGCCAGCTCGAGACTGGCCGTGCCGCTGCAGACCAGGGCGAGATCCAGGCGCTCGCAGAGCAGCGGCAGCGGCTCGTCCGTGACGGTCACGCCCTCGCCGGCGAGCGCCTCGGCGTACCGGCCCGCGACCCCGGGAGCCCGACTGACCAGGACCTTGACGCGGCGCCGGCCCAGCCAGCTCTGGATCATGCTGGCCGCCACCTTCATGCTCGGCAGCAGGCGGGTGATCTCCTGCGCGCGGCTACCGGGCAGCAGCCCCACCGTCAGCGGTCGTTCCGGATCCAGCAGGCGCCGCTCCCGTTCGTCGCGGTGGGCCGCGAAGGGATATCCGGCGTAGTCCTCCATGAGCGGATGCCCGAGGTGGACGGTCTGCACGCCGCGGGCGCCGAACCAGTCCGGCTCGAAGGGCAGGATGGTTCCCAGGCGGGTCACGTCGCGGCGCAGGCGGCCCAGACGCCAGGCGCCCCAGGCCCACAGCTGCGGGGGGACGACATAGAACACCGGCTTGCCATGGCGCCGCGCCCGGCCTGCGAGTTGCAGGTTGAAACCCGGGAAGTCCACCGGCACCACCACGTCCACGCCGGCGCGGTCGAGGTGGCGCCAGACCCGGCGTCGGACCCCGAGGACGGCCGGCAGCCGGCCGACGACGTCGGTGAAGCCCATGACGGCGATCTGGTCGCTGGAGGCCACGACGTCGGCCCCGGCCACGGCCAGGGCCTGGCTCCCGAGAGCGGAGACGCGGACGTCGGGATCCTCGCGCCGCAACGCGGCCACCAGCGCCGCTCCGTAGCGGTCGCCGCTGGCCTCGCCGCAGGACAGGAAGATGTGGGGACCGCGGCTGCTCATACGTCCTCACGCATCCGCCGGGACGCCCGGGCGTCCGCGGCGGCTCAGCGAACGATTCCCCGCTCGGAACGGCGGATGAACTCGAGCAGGTCCTCGATGCTCCGCGACAGATCGCAGTCGCTCGCGATGCGCTCGACCGCCTGACGCACGTTCAGGCCCGACCGGTAGAGCAGACGGTAGGCCTTCTTGATGTTCAGCAGCTCCTCGTCCGGGAAGTTGCGACGCTTCAGCCCGATGCTGTTGATGCCGCAGACCTCCACCGGATTGCCTGCCACGCGCACGAAGGGTGGCACGTCCTGCGGCAGGCGGCTGCCGCCACCGACCATGCTGTAGGCGCCGATCCGGACGAACTGGTGTACCGGCGTCATGCCGCCGATGGTCGCGAAGTTCTCCACTTCCACGTGCCCGGCGATGTTCACCGCATTGGCGATGACCACCCGGTCGTGGATCACGCAGTTGTGCGCGATGTGCACGTAGGCCATGAGCAGGTTGTTGCTGCCCACACGGGTCTTCTCGCCCTCGCCGGCGGCCAGGTGCACGGTACAGAACTCGCGGATGACGTTGTCGTCCCCGATCTCCAGCCACGTCTCCTCCCCCTGGAACTTGAGATCCTGGGGGTCGTTGCCGATGGAGGCTCCGTGGAAGAAACGGTTGCCGCGGCCGATCACCGTGTTGCCGGTGATCATCACCGAGGGGCCGACACGGCACTCGTCACCGAGCGTGACGTTGCCGTCGAGGACCGCCGCGGGCCCGATGAGGCAGCCGTTGCCGATCCGCACCTGCGACCCGATCACGGCGTGCGGTCCGACCTGCACGTCATGACCGAGCCGGGCGTCCGGATGCACCACGGCCGAGGGATGGATCTCGGCCGCGCGCACGGGCCGCGGACCGGCTGGACGGTTGAACTTGATGGGCTCCACGATCTCAGTCCTCCTTGAGTGCGCGGCTCAGGCGTCGACGATCGACGCCATGAGATCCGCCTCGGCGACCTTCTCGTCACCGACGCGGGCGGTTCCACGCATCTTGCAGATGGGCCCCCTGAGCTTGACCAGCTCACACTCGAGCGTCAAGACATCACCCGGCAACACCGGCCGCCGGAAACGGGCCCCGTCGATGCCACTGAAGTAGACCAGCTTGCCGCGGGGATCCTCGACGCTGGTCAGCAGCAAGACCCCGCCCGCCTGCGCCATGGCCTCCAGGATGAGGACGCCGGGCATGATGGGATGGCCGGGGAAATGGCCCTCGAAGAAGGGCTCGTTGATGGTCACGTTCTTGATCCCGGTGACCCGCTCGCCGGGCACCAGGGACACCACCCGATCGACCAGCAGCAGCGGGTACCGGTGCGGCATGATCTCGAGGATCGTCGCGATGTCGAAGTCCTCCGGCGCGCGCCGGGGGAAGATGCGGTTGCTGCGTCGCTCGCGGTCGGCGAGCAGCCGGGTGAACTCGGCGTGGGCGGTGTGGCCCGACCGCCGCGCGCGCACGTGGGCCTGCAGCGGCATGCCCAGCAGGGCCAGGTCGCCGAGCAGATCCAGGATCTTGTGGCGCACCACCTCGTCCGGGAAGCGGAACTGCTGGCCGCCGGCGAGGGCGCCGTCCTCGATGACCACGGCCGTCTCCAGCGAGCCGCCCTGGGCATAGCCCATCTCCCGCAGCTTGCGGACGTCCTCCATGAAGGCGAAGGTCCGCGCCGGCGCCAGCTCGCGCAGGAACGTGTCGGGCCGGATCTCGTAGCTGGCCTCCTGCGTCCCGACCAGGGGATCGTCGTAGGTGACCGACATGGTCAGGCGCAGGCAATCGGCGGGCTCGGCGATGATCTCCACGTCGCCCTGCCGCCAGGCCAGTTCCTTGCCCAGCCGGTAGTGACCGGCCGGTGCGCCCTGGGTCACCACACCGGCCCGCTGCACCGCCTCCACGTAGGGCAGGCTGCTGCCGCAGGTGGTGATGGGCGGCTCGCGGCCCTCCAGCTCGAGGATGCAGTTGGTCACGCCCAGGCCATAGAGCGCGGCCAGCACGTGCTCCACCGTGTGGATGCGGACGTCGCCGCGGGCCAGGGTGGTGTTGCGCACGGCGTCTTCGCCACGAGGCACGTTCTCGATGCTGGCCGGAATCTCGGTGACGCCGGCGGTGGTCCGCACGTGGAACACCAGACCGGTGTTCAACCCGGCCGGTCGCAGGGTCAGCCGCGAGGTCTCCCCCGTGTGCAGGCCCACGCCCTCGACGGACACCGCGGTGCCGATGGTCTTCTGGAGCCAGAGCATCTCGTCCTAGCCGTCCTTCTCGGGCGTCTCGCGTCCCGCCTGCTTCTCCAGGCGAGCCACCGTCCGCATCAGTTCCGGCAGGCGCCGGAGCGCCGCGGCGATGCGCATGGATTCGGCCGCATCCAGGGCCGGATAGCCGAAGACCGTCTCGCCGGCCGCCACATCCTTGTGGACGCCCGACTTCCCGCCCACCTTGACGCCGTCGCCGATCTTGAGGTGGTCGCCGAGGCCGACCTGGCCTCCCATGGTCACCCCGTCACCGATCTCGCAACTCCCGGAGATCCCGGTCTGGGCGCTGAAGACGCTGTGACGACCGATCCGCACGTTGTGCCCCACCTGGACCAGGTTGTCCAGCTTGGTGCCCGGTCCGATGACGGTCCGGCCGGTGGTGGCCCGGTCGACGCAGGTGCCGGCGCCGAGCTCGACGTCGTCCGCGAGCACCACGATCCCCACCTGCGGGATCTTCTCCAGTCCTCCGGGCCCCGGCAGGTAGCCGAAACCGTCGGCGCCCACCACGCAGCCCGGGTGCAGGATCACCCGGTCGCCCAGCTGGCAGCCCGTGCGCACCACGCTGTGCGCGTAGAGCAGGCAATCGCCGCCGACGGTGACGTCGGGCTCGAGGACCACGTGGCTGCCCAGCCTGGTGCCAGGGCCCACCCGGCAGCCCGCGCCCACCACGGCGTAGGGCCCCACGCTGCCGCCCGGGGCCACGTCGGCCTCCGGATCGACCACCGCCGTGGAATGGGTCCCCGGCGGGAAGAGACGGTCCAGCGGCGGCGCCGCCCGCGCGAGCAGCCGGGAGAAGGTGCGATACGGATCCGCCACGCGCAAGGCGGGCCGATCGGGCTCGACATCCGGGCCCACGATCACGGCGGCGGCGGCGCAGTCGCCCAGGCGGCGGATCAACGACGCCCGCGTGACGAAGGTGATCTCCCCGGGGCCGGCGTGCTCCAGCCCCGCGACACCGCGGACCACGACGTCGCCGTCGCCGATCAGTTCGGCGTCCAGCTCGCGGGCCAGGTCAGACAGGCGCACGGGATCCACCCGGGGTCCTCCAGTATTCCGGCTCATTCAGACGGGCCCCCCTTCGCCGCACGGCCAAGGGGGGCGCCACAGCCAAGACGATGCTTAACAAGAATTTGACAACCTGTTTCCGCGTTGTCAACCTCGCGATCAATCGTCGTCACCGCGAGCGAGGGCCTCGAGGACGCGGTTGGTGAGATCCACATCGGGGTCGATGTAGAGCACGGTGAAGGCCGCGCTGTCGATGATCACCCCGAAACCCTCCTCCTGGCCGATGCGGTCGGCGATGGTCTTCACCTGGTCGTAGATGGGGCCCATCTTGTCCTGGTACTCCTGGTCCACGCGCTGATCGACCTGCTCGCGGAAGCGGAAATAATCCGCCCGCTTCTGCTCGGCCTCCTGCAGCTTGGCGTTGAGGGCGTCCTCGCCCAGGAGCATCTTCTGGCTCTCGATCTCCTCGAAGAGCCGCTGCAGCTCGCGCTCCTTCTCGCCGATCTCCTTCTCCAGCTCGCGGACGAAGTCGCGCACCTGGCCCTGGGCGTCCTTGGCGGCGGCGTATTCCTCGATGATCCGCTGCGAATCCACCACGCCCAGCGGCTTCTCGGCCCGGGCGCCGGTGGCCGCGGCCAGCAGGATCAGCAGGGTCAGCAACGCGCCGGCCGGGGCCAGTCGCCCTCTCGTGAGGTTCCGCATGGTCTGTCTCCTTCTTCCGTCCTGGCTAGAACATGGTCCCGATGTTGAAGTGCGGCTCCCAGCCGGGTCCGCCCACCTTGTCGAAGCCGTAGCCGTAGTCGAAGCCGATGGTTCCCATCATGGGCACCTCGACGCGGATGCCGAAACCCGCACCCTTGCGCAGATTGGCCAGGTTGGCCTCCCCCACGCTGTTCCAGGTGTCGCCCATGTCCAGGAACGTCAGCAGCTGCACCGCCCGCGTCAGCGGGTAGAGCACCTCGGCGTTGAAGATGGTATAGGCGCGGCCGCCGATGAAGCTGGGATTGCCGCGCGGCACCACCTCGAGGTCCTGGTAGCCGCGCAGCGGGTAGAGACGGTTGCCGCCGAGACGGTACTTCTCGTAATCCGGCACGTTCTCCGGCCCGCCGTCGATGCCCTCGATCACGCCGAACATGCCCCGCGTGTTCAGGGCGAAGCCCAGGGGCAGGCGCTGGTAGTAGCTGGTCTTGAACTGGTGCTCGTGATAGGCGATCTCCCCACCCAGGGGGCCACCGGCCAGCTCGAAGCTGTAGGTGGTGCGCGAACCGGCCGTGGGGAAGAACGGGTTGTTGGTGCTGTTGCGGGTGGCCGTCGCCCGGATGCTGCTCTTGGATCGCGGCCAGTCGACCTCGTCCAGGCGCTCGAACGGCACGCCGCTGGTGCCCAGGCTCTCCTCGAGGTCGTCCAGATAGGCCACGTAGCTGCGGCTGAAGTTGCTCAGGCGGGTCTCCGACAGCTCGTACCGCAGGCCCACGTTGGTGAAACGGGCGCCGGGGATGCGCATGCCCGTGCGCAGGCTGAAGCCGCGGACCCGGCTCTCGTAGAAATCGTCGTAGTTGTACTGGTAGCGGTCGAAGAGGTCCGCCCCCACCAGGATGGGCTTGCCCTGGAACCAGGGCTCGGTGAAGCTCAGGTCCACGTAGCGGCGCCGGGTGCCGAACTGCCAGGTGACGCCGATGGTCTGGCCGGTGCCCCGGAAGTTGGTCTCCTGGACCTGGATGAAGCCCGAGACGGCGGTCTCGGCGCTGTAGGCGGCGCCGAACATGAACTGGCCCGTCTGCTTCTCCTTGACCTTGAAGATCAGGTCGATGTCGCCGCCATCGCCCACGGGCCGGAAGTCGGGCAGGACCTCCTCGAAGTAGCCGCTCTGCATGGCGTCGCGGACGGAGTACTCGATCCGCCGGCGGCTGAAGACGTCGCCGGGGTAGATGTGGAACTCGCGAAGCAGGACCTCGTCGTAGGTCTTGGTGTTGCCGGAGACGAGGATGTCGCGCACCCGCGCCGGCTGCCCCTCGCTGATGGTGAAGTCCACGTTGACCTGCTGGTCGCGGATCTCCCGCTGGGGCTCGACGGCGATGTAGATGTAGCCCTGGTCGGCGTAGAGGCTCTGGAGGTTCTCGAGGGTCTCGAGGTACTCCTTCTCCTTGAAGACCGCGCCCTGCACCAGGTAGATCTGCTCGGCGACGGTGACATCGTCGAAGACGGTATTGCCGTCCCAGTTCACGTCGCCCACCATGTACTGCGGGCCCTCCCGCAGATGGATCACGATCTCGAGCCGATCCTCGCGGTCCTCATACGGCAGCAGTTCCACCCGCTGGACCTCCGCATCGAGGAACCCGTGATCCTTGCAGTAGGTGATGATCCGGTCGCGATCCTCCTCGAAGACCTGCTTCTTGAACACGCCGCCCCTGAGGAAGCCCGTGGTGCCCTGCTCCATGGCGCCGCGCAGGTCGCCGTCACCGAGGACCTCGTTGCCCTCGAACCGGATCTCCTCCACGCGCACCTTGGGGCCCTCGGCGACGGCCACCACCAGGTCCTGCATGTTGTTGGCGTCGATGGTGGAGGAATCGGTGCTGATGGCCACGTTGTAGTAGCCCTTCTCCCAGTAGAGTTCGCGCAGCGGCTGCAGATCGCGGCGGACGGCGGCGGGATTGGCGAACTGGCCCACCTGCACGGGAAACGCCTCGCGCAGGTCCTTGTCCTTGACCTTGTCGTTGCCCGTGAAGCGGACGCTGCGCACACGCGGGAACTCGCGCAGGTTGATCACCAGCTTGACCCCGCCGGGGACGGGCTGCCCGTAGATGAAGATGTCGCTGAACTTGCGGGTGGCGAACAGCCGCCGCATGGCGCCGGCGATGAGGTTCCGGTTGACGGTCTGACCGGTCTCCAGGGCCGCCCACGCCGTGACCTGACGCGGATTGACGGTCATGGCGCCGACCACGTCGATCTCGACGATCTCGCGTCCCTGCAGATCCTCGAGGCTCTGGGCATTCACGGTGGCGGCCAGCAAGAGCAGCAGCGTCAGGAGCACGCTGGCATGGCGGCCACGCGGGGCGGGGAAGGGCATGGGTCTGTTCGGCTCCCTGTCCGTGGGGCGGGTCCGGGGCACCGGTCGGCGGGCCGTCCACTCCGTCGCTCACGCCGGCCCGCTGGCCGGGAAATCCTCGCCTTCTACAACCCCGCGGGCCAGGGGTTCCCACCCATGCCCGCGGATCAACGGCGCAATATAGCCCATGAAACCGGGCTTGGGTAGCCCGGAAACGGCCCCCGCAGGGCGTTGCGGGGGCCGTCGGCGGGGGAGTTCGTCGCACCGCCGCCGGTGGGGCGGCGGCGCCGGTTCAGACCTGTGCGCTCTCGGCGGGCACCACCGTGAACTGCAGTTCCTTGTTGCCCGCATCCACTCGCAGGCGGCTGTTGTTCTTCACCTCGCCGCGCAGCAGGCGCTCCGAGAGCGGGTCCTCCAGGTAACGCTGGATGGCCCGCCGCAGCGGTCGCGCGCCCATGGCGGGGTCGTATCCCAGGTCGCAGAGCATGTCCTTGGCCGCCTCGGTGAACTCGAAGACGATGTTCAGGTTGTCCAGCCGCTTGGTGACGTCCCTTAGCAGGATGTCGACGATCTGATGCAGTTGGTCGCGGTCGAGGGACTGGAACACCACCTGCTCGTCGATGCGGTTGAGGAACTCGGGGCTGAACGTCTTCTTGACGTCCTCGTCGATGTTCGCCCGCGCCTTGACCAGGTTCTGGCGCTCCTGCTCCTCGTCGTCGCTGGCGAACCCCATGCTCCGGTTGGTGTGGGTCTTGCGGTTGCCCACGTTGCTGGTCATGATCAGCACCGTGTTGCGGAAGTCCACCGTCCGGCCGAAGGAGTCGGTGAGGTTGCCGTCCTCGAGGACCTGGAGCAGGATGTTGAACACGTCGGGGTGCGCCTTCTCGATCTCGTCGAGGAGGATCACCGAGTAGGGATGCCGGCGGACCCGCTCGGTGAGCATGCCGCCCTCCTCGTACCCCACGTAGCCCGGAGGGGCGCCCACCAGGCGTGACACCGCGTGCTTCTCCATGTACTCGGACATGTCGATGCGCACGAGCGAGGTCTGGTCGCCGAAGAGGAACTCGGTGAGGCGGCGCGCCACCTCGGTCTTGCCCACGCCCGTGGGGCCGAGGAAGATGAACGAACCGATCGGCCGCTTGGGATCGCGCAGACCGGCGCGGTTGCGACGGATGGCCTTGGACACCGCCTCGAGCGCCGGATCCTGACCCACGACCCACTTGCGCAGCTCCTCCTCCATGCGCAGGAGCTTCTGGGTCTCCTCCTCCTCCACGTCGGTCACCGGGATGCCGGTGATGTCCGCGATCACCCGGCAGACGAGCTTGTCGTCCACGGTGACGCGCTTCTCGTTCTTCTGGTCGTGCCAGCTCTGCTTGAGCTCCAGGAGCTCCTTCTTCAGTTCCTTCTCCTGGTCGCGGAAGCGCGCGGCCTTCTCGAACTCCTGCGCCTGGATGGCGCTCTCCTTCTCCTTGACCGTCTCCTCGATCCGGGCCTCGATCTCGCGCAGGTCGGGCGGGATCTCGGTGGCCGACAGGCGCGCACGGCTACCGGCCTCGTCGATGATGTCGATGGCCTTGTCGGGCAGCGCCCGGCCGCTGATGTAGCGGTTGGAGAGGTAGACGGCGCCGGAGAGGGCGGAGTCGGAGTACTCCACGCGATGGTGGGCCTCGTACTTGTCGCGCAGGCCGTGGAGGATCTCGACGGTCTCCTCCTCGCTCGGCGGATTGACGATCACCGACTGGAACCGCCGCTCGAGCGCGCCGTCCTTCTCGATGAACTTGCGGTACTCATCCATGGTGGTCGCGCCGATGCACTGGATCTCGCCCCGGCTCAGCGCCGGTTTCAGCATGTTCGAGGCGTCGATGGCCCCCTCCGCGCCCCCGGCGCCGACGATGGTGTGGAGCTCATCGATGAAGATGATGATGTCCGGGTTCTCCCGGATCTCGGCCATGATCTGCTTGAGCCGCTCCTCGAACTGGCCGCGGTACTTCGTTCCAGCCACGACACTTGCGAGATCGAGGGTGACGATCTCCTTCTCGCGCAGCACGCTGGGGACCTTGTTCTCCACGATGCGGCTGGCGAAGCCCTCCACGATGGCGGTCTTGCCCACGCCGGGCTCGCCGATGAGCACCGGGTTGTTCTTCTTGCGCCGGCTGAGGATCTGGATGACCCGCTCGATCTCCTTGTCGCGGCCGATGGTGGGATCGAGCTGGCCCTGACGGGCCATCTCGGTCATGTTGCGGCCGAACTGCTCGAGGACCGGGCTCTCCTTCTTCTCCTTCTTCTTGGCCTGGCCGGGCGTGCGCGCCCCGCCGGTGGCGCCGAGAGCCTTCATGACCTCGCGCTTGACCGTCTCGTGATCGGCGCCGAGGCGGCTGAGCACGTCGGCGGCGATGCCCTCGCCCTCGCGGATCAGCGCGAGCAGCAGGTGCTCGGTACCCACGTAGTTGTGGTTGTGCAGCCGGGCCTCGTCGATGCTCAGCTCCAGCACCTTCTTGGCACGGGGCGTGAACGGGATCTCGCCGATGGAGACCGGACCGTTCATGGGCGAGACGGTGGCCTCGATCTCCTTCTGGATGCGCTCGAAGTCGATGCCCAGACGGCGCAGCACGTTGGCTGCGATCCCCTCGCCCTCGCGGATGATGCCCAGCAGGAGATGCTCGGTACCGATGTACTCGTGCTGCAGCCTTCCGGCCTCGTCCCGGGCCAGGAATAGGACCTTGCGGACTCTCTGGGTGAACCGGTCGTTCATCCGCGTCGCCTCCGTTCGTGGGGTGGCCAGCTTCCTCATGGCCAAGATAGAGGATTGCCGAGGCCCGCGCCAATCCGGGCGCGGTCGCTCTTGCGGTGATCGGCCCCTGGCGGTGATCCTTGAGCCGCGGCGGGATCAGACGCCGCGCAGCAGCCCCCGCAGCAGGTCGGCGCGGCGCGCCGCGCGCTCCGCCGGAGCGAGCGCCTTCTCCGCCGCCAGCTGGAGATGGGCCGATTGATGACAGACCAGGGCCTGATTGAGCCGCCCCATGCCGATCCGTGGCAGGATGTCCAGGAGGACGCCGAGTCGGACCTGGCTGAGCCGATCGAACGCCTCCTGGCTGGTCAGCAGCCGCGCGTGCTGCAGGATGGCCAGCGCCCGGTGCGCCAGATCCTCCACCGCCGCGCCGTCGCGACGGAAGAGCCGCTCGGTGGCCATGCGCTCGTACTGCACCACCTTGGCCACGTGGCGGGCGAACTCCGCCGCGAGATCCTGTTCGCTGCGGCCGAGGGTGGCGAGGTTGGAGATCTGGAACAGTGCGCCGCGAGCGGGGCTGCCCTCCCCGAACAGTCCGCGCACGGCGAATTGCATCTGGCGCAGGGAATTGAGGACCTTCTCGATCTCGCCGCCGAGCACCAGGCCCGGCAGATGGATCAACACCGACAGCCGGCATCCGGTTCCCAGATTGGTGGGGCAGGCCGTCAGGTAGCCGAACTCCTCGCTGTAGGCGAAATCCAGCTCCTGCTCCAGCTCGGCGTCGCAGGCCAGCGCATCGCCACAGGCCACCAGCGGGTCGAAGCCCGAGCGGAAGACCTGCACGCGCAGATGATCCTCCTCGTTGATCATCACCGCCCGGGTCCGATCCCGGGAGACCACCAGGCCGCGTCCCTCCGGCTCGCGCAGCAGATCCGGGCTCGCCAGGTGCATCTCCTGCAGCGCCCGGCGCTCCACGGGCTCGAGGATCGCCAGGTCCAGGGACCACGCGTCATGGAAGCCGCCGCAGGCGCGGAGCTGCTCGGCGAGCCGCCGGCGCTGCCGGTTCAGCTGGGTCTCCCCATCCCGGTGGGTGAAGCGGACGCCGTCCAGGTTGCGCGCCAGGCGCACACGGGTGCTGACGACGATGTCGGCGGCCGCACCCGAACCATCGAGCCAGCTCGCCGGGTGCTGCCAGGCGCCGTCCAGGAACATGGTCAGGCCTCCGGCTCGTCGGGATCGGTGTCGCCGCCGCCGGACTCGCCGGCCTCGCTCAACGAGGCCTGGCGGGCCGCGATGAGGTCGCGCAGGCGCGCGGCCTCCTCGTAGCTCTCGCCGGCCACCGCCGCCTCCAGGGCGCTGCGCAGCTGGCCGATCTCCCGGCGCAGCACCGCCCGCGGTCCATGGGCGCGTGGCGCCTTGCCCAGGTGGACGGTGGCGCGGTGATAGCGCCGGAGCACCGGCAGCAGCTCCTCCCGGAAATGCTGGTAGCAGTGAGGGCAACCCAGTCGGCCGATCTCGTGGAGCTGGGAGAGGTCGGCACCACAGGCGGGGCAAGCCGCCAGGGCGTCGGGCGCCTGCTCCTGCACCTCGCCGGATTCGCCGAGGAAGGCCTGCAGATGACTGGAGACCACCTCGTCGGCCGCGGGCGCCTGCGCGCCCTCCTCGGCGGCGCACTCCTCGCACAGCCAGCGGCTCCGCTTGACGCCCTCCTCCACCTCGATGTACTTCACCGCCGCCTGCCGGCGGCCACAGCGCTCGCACTTCATGAGGCCTCCTTCCCGCGTGCGGATCCCGGCTCCCTCAGGCCGGCACCAGCATCCCCCGGTCCAGTTCCAGGATCCGATCGGCCCGGGCGGCGAGGTCGGGATCGTGGGTGACGATCACCAGGGCCGTCCCCTCGCGGTCGCGCAGCTCGAAGAGCAGGTCGCTGAGCCGGGCGCCCTTGGCCCGATCCAGGTTGCCGAAGGGCTCGTCGGCCAGGATCGCCTGCGGACGGTTCATGAAGGCCCGGGCCACGGCGACCCGTTGCTGCTCGCCACCGGAGAGCTCGCCCGGGTAATGATCCGCCCGGTCGGAGAGTTCCACGGCAGCCAGCAGCTGGTCCGCTCGTTCGCGATCACCGGCGCCCGGCTCGCGGACCAGCCGCACCGGTAGCAGCAGGTTCTCCCGCGCCGAGAAATCCGGCAAGAGGAAATGGTACTGGAAGACGAAGCCCACCACGTGCCGCCGCCAGTGGGTCACCGCCCGCTCCATGTCCACCAGGAGCTGCCTGCCCTGCCAGTGGATGGAGCCGCTGTCGGCCCGGTCGAGAGCCCCCAGGAGGTTCAGCAGCGTGCTCTTGCCCGCCCCGCTGGGGCCGACCACGGCCACGGCCTCGCCCGCATCGAGGGACAGATCCACGGCCCGCAGGACGTCGATGCGCCCCGACGATTTGAAGAAGCTCTTGGACAGGTCGCGGGCCTCGAGCAGGGGCATTGCGGCTCCTACGTGTAGCGGATGATGTCCATGGGGTCGAGGCTGGAGGCCTCGCGGCTGGGCAACAGCGTGGCCAGCAGGCTGAGCCCCATGGTCGCCCCGGCCACCAGCAGGAAGTCCTGCCACATGGGGATGCACGGCAGGCTGTCCACGAAGTAGAGGTCCCCAGGAATGGGGACGCCCACGTGGATCAGGAACAGGCAGCCGAGCCAGCCGAACACGCTGCCCAGGGCCGTGCCGAGGAATCCGTACCAGGCGCCGTTGAAGACGAAGATCCACTGCAGCTGGCGGCGCGAGGCGCCCATGGCCAGCAGGATGCCCACCTCACGGCCGCGCTCGCCCACCATCATGGTCAGGATGCCCACGATGTTGAAGGCCGCCACCAGCACGATGAGGCTGATGAGCACGAACATCATGGCCTTCTCCAGCTTGACCCAGTCGAAGATGCTGGAGTTGAGGGCCTTCCAGTCGATGGCGCGATAGCTCTGGTCCAGGCGCGCCTCCAGGCTGTCGGCGATGGCGTCGGCGGCGAACATGTCCTCCACGCGGACACCGATGATGCCAGCGCCCTGCGGGCCATAGCCGAAGAACCCGCGCGCCGCCTCCAGGTGGACGTAGAGGAAGCGGCTGTCGAACTCGTACATGCCCGACTCCATGAAACCGGCCACCACGAAGCGCCGCGTCTCGGCCTCGATCTCCCCGAGGCCCATCTCGCCCCGCGGCGCGGTCACCAGGACGGTGTCGCCGAGAGCGGCCCAGAGGCTGGTGGCCAGTTCGCCACCCAGGACCACGCGCGGGGTCTCGCCCGGCTCGGGCCGCAGCTCGGCGGCCACCGACGGGTCGGGTCGCAGCTGCGACGAGAAGGGCATCACCGAGTCGACCCGCCCGGGATCCACGCCCCAGCAGATGGCGCCCCGGGAGATGGGGTTGCCGAAGAGGCGCTGCTTGGAGACCACCACCTCCTGCCGGATCTGCGGCGAGACGCCGATCACGCCGGGCTCCGCGGCGATGACGTCGAGCGTCCGCTCCAGATCGCCGAAGCCGTCGGGCGAGCCGCTGCTCACCGAGATCATGGGCATGGTGTCCACGAAGCTCCGTTGCAGCTCCTCGTGGAAGCCGTTCATCACCGCGAGCACCACGTTGAGCACGAACACGCCCACGGTGATCCCGGCGATGGCGATCACGGCCGCGCGGTTCAGGGCCCGGCTGCGGCGGCGACTGCGCTGGTAGCGGCGCGCGATGTATCGGCTGACACCCATGTCCGGCGGCCCGCGGGCCTAGCCTTCCTGCTTCGCGTCGTCGGCCTTCTGCTGCCAGTCGGCGCTGAAGCCCGGCCGTTCCTGGCGCCCCTCCGGGCGCATGGCGGGGAACAGCAGCACGTCGCGGATGCTGTGGCAGTCGGTGAAGAGCATGATCAGGCGGTCGACGCCGAACCCGATGCCTCCCGTGGGCGGCATGCCGTGCTCGAGCGCGGCGAGGAACTCCTCGTCCAGTTGCTGCGCCTCGTCGTCACCGCCGGCGATGAGCGCCATCTGGGCCTCGAAGCGACGGCGCTGCTCGGCGGGGTCGTTGAGCTCGCTGAAGCTGTTGGCCAGCTCGAAGCCGCAGACGAAGAGCTCGAAGCGCTCCACCAGGCCGGGTTCGCTGCGGTGGTCCCTGGCCAGGGGGGAGAGTTCCTTGGGGTGGTCCATGACGAACGTGGGCTGGATGAGCTGCGGCTCGACCAGCACGGAGAACATCTCGTCCAGGACGCGATCGCGTCCCAGGTCCTGCCGCACGGCGACGTCGTGACGCCCGGCCAGTGCGCGCAGGGCGGTGTCGTCGAGGACGCGGAGATCCTCTCCCACGGCACCGGAGAGGGCATCCAGGAAACGGACGCGCGCGAACGGCTGCGAGAAGTCCACGGTATGCTCGCCGTAGCTGATCTTGCCGTCGCGGCCGAAGCGCTCGCCCAGACCGCGGAGCATGCGCTCGGAGAGGTCCATCATGTCATGATAGTCCCAGTACGCGGCGTAGGCCTCGAGCATGGTGAACTCGGGATTATGGGTCCGGTCCATGCCCTCGTTGCGGAAGTCCTTGGCGATCTCGTAGACCCGGTCCAGGCCGCCGACGATCAGGCGCTTGAGGTAGAGCTCGTCGGCGATGCGCAGGAAGAGCTCCATGTCCAGGGCGTTGTGCCGGGTGACGAAGGGCCGGGCCGTGGCGCCACCGTAGAGCGGCTGCAGCACCGGGGTCTCCACCTCCAGGAAACCCTCGCCATCCAGCTGGGCGCGCAGCAGGCTGATGATCTCCGCACGACGGCGGAAGCGCCGACGCGTCTCCAGGTTCATGGCCAGGTCCAGGTGCCGGCGGCGGCTCTTCAGTTCCACGGACATGTCGTGGTACTTCTCCGGCAACGGCCTGACGGCCTTGGCCAGGAGCTGGAAGTCCTCCACGTGGATGGTGAGCTCGTCGGTGCGGGTGCGGAAGAGGAAGCCCTCCACGCCCACCAGGTCACCCAGGTCGAAGAGCTTCTGCACCTGCTTGAAGCGCTCGGGACCGAGGTCGTCCTTCCGGAAATACACCTGGATGCGGCCCCACTCGTCGTCCAGGGGTGCGAAGAGGGTCTTGCCCATGCCGCGCTTGGCCATCAGCCGGCCGGCGTATCGCACGCGCCGGCGTTCGCCCATGAGCGCGTCGGCCTCGGCGCGGATCTCGCCGGAGCGATGCGTGCGGTCGAAACGATGGGGATAGACCGGGCCGGCCTCGGCCAGGCGCTCGAGCTTCTCGCGGCGTCCGGCGATGATGTTGGCCAGGCCCTGGGTGGTGGCGCCGTCGCCGGCAGGCGGCGTCGGCTGGTCGGACTGCTGATTCTGATCGGACACCGTGGCATCCCCTTCCTCGCTGGCGCGCGGCGTGGCGGCCACGGCGCGGCTGGCTGGTTGCGGCGGCGCGCGGCGCCGGCTCGCTAGTCCCGCGTGTGCTCGCGTGCGACCTCCGCGCTCCGGTGGCGCAGGTAGGCGTCGATGAACCCGTCGAGGTCGCCGTCGAGCACGCCCTGGACGTTGCCGGTCTCGTGGTCGGTGCGGACGTCCTTGACCTTGGTATAGGGCTGCAGCACGTAGTTGCGGATCTGGCTGCCCCAGGCGATCTCCAGCTTGGCGTCCTCGGCGGCCTGGCGCTCCTGCATCTTCTCCTCCAGCGCACGCATGTACAGCTTGGTGCGCAGCATGGTCATGGCCATCTCCCGGTTGCGGTGCTGGCTACGCTCCTGCTGGGACTGCACCACCAGACCCGTGGGCTCGTGGGTGATGCGCACGGCGCTGTCGGTCTTGTTGACGTGCTGGCCGCCGGCGCCCTGGGCGCGGTAGGTGTCCACGCGCAGGTCGGTGGGGTTGATCTCCACCTCGACGTCGTCGTCGACCAGCGGGAAGACGAACACGCTGGCGAAGGCCGTGTGGCGGCGGCTCTGGGCATCGAACGGCGAGATGCGCACCAGGCGGTGCACGCCGTTCTCGCTCTTGAGGTAGCCGTAGGCGAAGGGGTGCTCGATCTCCAGGGTGACGCTCTTCAGCCCCGCCTCCTCGCCAGGCTGCAGGTCCAGCGTGGTGAACTTCATGCCGTGCCGTTCGAGGTAGCGCGTGTACATGCGCAGGAGCATCTCCGCCCAGTCCTGGGCATCGACGCCGCCGGCCCCGGGATGGATCTCCAGGATGGCGCCACGGCCGTCCTCGGGCCCGTTGAGCAGGAACTGGAAGTCCAGGCGCTCGATGAGCTTGCCCAGGTGGGCGGTGCCGGCGGTCACCTCGGCCGCGGTCTCGGCGTCGTCCTCCTCGGTGGCCAGCTCGGCCAGCAGGCCCAGCTCCTCGGCCTTGGCCTCGGCCTCCTCCACCGGGTCGGTCCAGGATTTCAGTTGCCGGACGCGGCGCACCACCCGCCCGGCGGCCTCCTGGTCGGACCAGAAGTCGGGTTCGGACTGGGCCTTCTCCAGCTGGTCGAGTTCCGTCCGCAGGGAGGGATAGTCAAAGACCCTCCTTGAGCTCGGCCAGGCGCAGGCGCTGCGCCTCGAGCGTTTCCAGCGTTTCCTTCATCTCTCATCCCTCCGGGGAAGCGGGCGCGACGAGCTCGCGCCAGAGGTGGTCGGCCGCCGCGATGAGCTCGGCCTCGGTGCCGCGGTTCTCGATGATGCGATCGGCGCGTCGCCAGAGCGGCTCGAGGTGAGCCTGCGCGGCCAGGCGCGCCTGCGCGCGGGCGGGGTCGAGGCCGGCGCTCACCAGCCGGGCCTGCCGCGCCTCCAGGGGCGCCGTGACCGTCACAGTGATATCCACCGGCGGCGGTCCGGGCAAGCGAAAATACACGGCGGCCTCCAGCACCACCAGCGGCGGCCCCATGGCCGCGGCGGCATCCAGGAGCGCCGAGCATGCCGCCGCCAGGGGCGGATGGACGATCCGGTCGAGCTCCGCGCGCCGGGCCGGATCGGCGAAAACGCGCGGCCCGAGCACCCCGCGATCGATCCGGCCGTCGGGGCCCAGGATATCCTCGCCGAAGGCCGCCAGCACCGCCGGCTGCACGGCGGGCGCGTCCAGAACGCCATGGGCGATGCGGTCGGCGTCGAGCACCTCGGCACCACGCTCGGCGAGACGGTCGCAGAAGCGGCTCTTGCCCGCAGCGGTGGGCCCGGTGACCGCCAGGCGCGGCACCGGCGACGAGCGCGCCGGCCGGGTCATCCGTGCGCCTCCCGCCAGTTCTCGCCGGCATGGACCTCCACCACCAGCGGCACGCTCAGCTCGAGGGCGCCTTCCATGGCCTCGGTCACCAGGGCGGCGGTGGCGTCGCGGGACGTGGCGGGGGTCTCGAGGACCAGCTCGTCATGGACCTGCATGAGCATCAGGGCCGGCGAGTCCGCCTCGCGCAGGGCGCGGTCGAGGCGGAGCATGGCCAGCTTGATGAGGTCGGCCGCGGTGCCCTGGATGGGCGTGTTGACGGCGATGCGCTCCTGGAAGCTCCGCACCCGGTTATTCTGGGAGAGGATGTCCGGCAGCAGCCGACGGCGGCCGAGCATGGTCGCCACCCAGCCCTCCCGCCGGGCACGCTCCTTCACCTGATCGATGAATGCCCGCACGCCTGGATAGGTGGCGAAGTACTGCTCGATGAACGCCGCCGCCTCGGCGGTCTTGACCCCGATCTGCGTGGCCAGCGCCCGCGCTCCCATGCCGTAGATCACGCCGAAGTTGATGGCCTTGGCGCGCGAGCGCAGGTCGGCGGTGACCTGGTCCTCCGGCACGCCGGCGATGAGCGCGGCGGTGCGCCGGTGCACGTCGGCGCCCTCGCGGAAGGCCTGCCGCAGTGCCGCGTCTGCGGAGAGATGGGCGAGCAGCCGCAGCTCGATCTGCGAGTAGTCGGCCGAGAGGAACACGTGGTCGGGTCGGCGCGGGATGAACGCCCGGCGGATCTCCCGGCCCAGTTCCGTGCGGATGGGGATGTTCTGCAGGTTGGGGTCGGAGCTGGACAGCCGGCCGGTGGCGGCCACGGCCTGGTTATAGCTCGTGTGGATGAGGTCGTCCGCATCGGTGAGTCCGGGCAGGGCCGTCACGTACGTGCCCTGGAGCTTGGCCACCTGGCGGTGCTCCAGGATCAGCCGCGGCAGCGCGTGTTCCTCGGCCAGGCGCTCGAGCACCGTCACGTCGGTGGACCAGCCGGTGGACGTCTTCTTGATGGGCTTCAGGCCCAGCTTCTCGAAGAGGATCACCTGCAGCTGCCGCGGGCTCTGGACGTTGAAGACCTCGCCGGCGAGCTCGTGGATGCGCTGCTCCAGCCGTGCCAGCTCGGCGGCGAAGGTGCGCTGCAGATCGTCGAGGAAGGGGCGGTCGATCTTGATGCCGTGCTGCTCCATCCGCAGCAGGACGCGCAGGAGCGGCAGCTCCAGATCGTCCAGCAGTTCCCGCAATCCGGCCTCCGCGAGCTGCTCGGCCAGGACGGCATGCAGGCGCAGGGTGACGTCGGCATCCTCGGCGGCGTACTCCGCGAGTCGCTCCAGGGGGACCGCCAGCAGGTCCTTCTGCCGGTCGCCGCGGCCGAAGAGGTCCTGGTAGGCGATCATGGTCTCGCCGAGGAGAACCCGGGCGAGCTCGTCGAGGCCGTGGCCGCGACGCCCGGGATCCAGGACGTAGCTGGCGAGCATGGTATCGAAGAGGGGGCCGGCCACGGTGAAGCCGTGCCGTTCGAGGATCCAGAGGTCGTACTTCAGGTTCTGGCCCACCTTCAACCTTCCCTCGGCGGCGAGGACCGGCCCGAGGACGGCGCGCACGGCCGCGAGCTGCTCGTGCTCCTCGCCGGCGGCGAAGAGGCTGCCCTGCTCCGCGCCGGGGCCCGCGGCCTCGCGCCAGCGCACCGGCACGTAGGCGGCGGGACGGCCGGACGCGGCCAGGGAGATGCCCAGCAGGCGGGCGCGGTGGACGACCAGCGCGTCGGTCTCCGTGTCCACGGCCAGGGGGGTGTGATCGGGCAGCTCGGCCAGCCAGGCGGCCAGGGCGTCGGCATCCGGCAGCAGGACGTAGCCGCGGGCACGCAGCCGGTCGGCCGGCTCCGCATGGGCGTCCGGGGTGGCGGCCGGCGCTGCCGGTGTCGCGGCCGGCACCTCGGCACGGGTCTTGGCCGTGACGTTCCCGCCGCGACCGGGCGCCGGGGCGTCGGCCGGCACCGCCTCCGGCACCAGCCTCGCCAGCCGTTCCGCACGCCCGGAGGCGCGCTGCAGGCCGAGCTGGTCGAACATCTGCACCGCCGCCTCGTTCAGGGGCAGGACGGTGCGCAGCTCTTCCCAGGGCACGTCCACCGGTACCGAGCGATCGATCAGGAAGAGATCGCGCGAGAGCTGGATCTGGGCCGCGTTCTCACCGATCACCCGCTTCAGGCGCGGCGAGAGCGTGCTCTGCGCGAGCTCGGCGAAGAGGGTCTCGAGGTCGCCGAACTCGCGGATCAGCTTCTGCGCGGTCTTGTCGCCGATCCCCGGGGCGCCCGGGATGTTGTCGGACTTGTCCCCGGCCAGGGCGAAGCAATCGACCATCTGCAGCGGGGTCAGGCCGGTGTCGCGCTGGAGATCCGCGAGCGTGTACTCGGTGATGTCGTCACCGCGTCGGCCGGGCTTCAGCATGCCGCAGCGCTCATCGAGCAGCTGCTGGAAATCCTTGTCGCCGGTGTAGAACCAGACACGGTCGGCGACCTCGCCGCTTCTCGCGGCGAGGGTGGCCATGACGTCGTCCGCCTCGTAGCCCTGGCGCTCGAGGACGGGCAGGCCCCAGGCCGCGAGCAGCTCGCGCAGGCGCGGCAGCTGGATGGCCAGTTCCTCGGGCATGGGCTTGCGGTTAGCCTTGTACTGCGCGAAGAGCTCGTGCCGGAAGGTGGGGCCCTTGACGTCGAAGACCACCGCCAGGTGCGACGGGCGGTACTGCTCGATGAGCTGCAGGACGGCATTGGCGAACCCGAAGGACACCGAGGTGACCTCCCCCGAGGGCGCGGTCAGGGGGCGACTGGCGAAGGCGTAGTGGGCGCGGTAGACGAGCGCCGAACCATCGATGAGGATCAGGCTCACGGGGTCTCCTCCGGGTTCGTGGGGCCGCGATCCCGGTGGGAAGCGGGACCGGTCGACGCGGCGGGCGGACCGGCCGCCGGTCGGCCCGGCCAGCCGTACAGCCCGTGCTCCAGGATGCGCGTGGCCACCGCGGGCGGCAACCGGTCCGGCCCCGGCAACACGCCGGCGGCCAGGTCGGCACGGATGGCCGTGCCGCTGGCCGGGTGAGCGAAGTCTCCGACCACCAGGGCGCGCCCCTGCAGGAGCGGTGGCAGCGACACCTCGCCCCTGGCGACGACCACCAGCTCGGCCATCTCCAGCAGCTTCTCCGGGGCCCGCCACCGCGGGAAATCCGCCGCGGCATCGCCGCCGATGACCAGACGCCAGCGATCCTCCGGATACTCGGCCGCCAGGCCGGCGAGGGTCTCGACCGTGAAGCTGGTGCCGCCGCGATCGATCTCCCGCGGGTCCACCACCACCTCCGGAAGCGGTTCGCAGGCCCGACGGACCAGGTCCAGCCGGGCGGCCGGGGGCGCGCCGGACCGCCGGCGCGCCTTGTGCGGCGAGCGCCAGGCCGGCACCACGTGGACCACGTCGGCCAGGTCGCGCTCGCGCAGCATGGTGATCAGGGCCACGTGTCCGGCGTGGATGGGATCGAAGCTGCCCCCGTACAGGGCGCGGTTCATGAGCCGGCGGTGGCGTCGGCGGGCAGGTCCGCCAGGCGCTCGCGGGCGTCGTCGCGTCGCCCGCTGTCGGGATACTCGGCGATCAGGCGTCGGTACATCTCCGCCGCAACGTCGGGATCGTGCAGCCGCTCGGCCACCTGCGCCCGCTCCCAGAGGACGCGATCGATGAGCTGGCTGGTGGGCTCCTCCTCCAGGATCCGGTCGAGGGCGAGGGCCACGGCGTCCCAGCGGCCCAGCTGGCGGTAGACCTGGGCCTGGCGTAGCCGCTTGCGCACCAGGAGATCGGCGATCTCCTGCATGTAGTCGCGCACCTGGGGCATGTACTCGCTGGTGGGATAGGCGCGCGCGAAATCCAGCCAGTGCAGGCGCGCCTCGTAGGCTGGCGTCACGTCCCGCTCGATACGGCCCACCCGGAAGTAGTAGCACTCGCCCTCGTGGAAGCGGGCCGCCTCCACCAGCTCGCTGGTGGGGTAGTCCTGCGTGAGGATCTGGAACTCCACCGCCGCCAGGGGATACTCGCCCACCGCCATGTAGGCGCGGGCCTTGGCGAACTGGGCCCGGGCGGCCAGGCTGTCCGTGGGATTCTGACGCACGAAGACCTCGAAGGCATCGGCGGCCTCCTGGTACTTCTCCTGCTCGAGCCAGAACTGTCCGCGCTCGAAGCTGCCGAGCGCGTGGGGATTGCTGGTCCCGCAACCGGCGGCCAGCAGGACCAGACCGGCGAGGCAGAACAGCCAGGCGGCCACCAGGGGGCCGCGCGTTCCAGGCGTGGGTGTCAATGGATCCTCCCACCGGCGCGTCGGCGCCGGGGTCATTCGGTGTTGGCGAAGTAGATGGCCACCAGCCCCACGAGGGTGCCGAGCACCACGATCTCCTCGAGCTGGCGCGCCAGGCCGCTCTCCTGCGGACTGGCCGTGGTGAACGGATAGGCGCGGCTCTCCACCGCGGCGAGGTGCTCGTCCGGGATCCGGTCCTGGAAGCTGCGCACCACCCGGCGACTGCTGACCACCTGCCCATCGCCGGCATCCACCAGGGTCGCCTGGAGCACCAGGCCCAGATCGCGCGCGATCCAGGTCTTCCAGAGGCCCAGCCGGCGGCCGGTGTCGGGATAGGTGAGCGCGAGTTCGTCCACGCGGTACCGGAACTCGTGGACGGGGAGTTCGGTTCCCGCGGGCCGGTCGTCCACGTACACCTCGTAGCCACGGTCCAGCAGATGCCTGGTGGCCACCCGCGTGACCAGCTCGGCGGCCGCCTCGGTCGAGGCCGGTACCAGGACCACCGCCGCCGGGGGCGCCGGCAGCCTGGCCAGCGCGGTCTCGAGGGCCGACCCCACCAGGGCCTCGGCCACCTGGAGGTTCGAACGCAGGGTGTCCGCCTCGCCACGGGCGAACACCACCGCCGGTGCGGCGGGCAGGCCGTCCACGGTGGTGGCGGTGTCCGCGTCGGCTGGCGCGGCCAGCGCCCCGCCGGTGGTCAGGCCGACCAGTCCGCACAGGGCCACCGCTCGACGGATTCCCGGGATGCTCATGCCGTTGTCCCTCCCGCAGGCTGCGGTGGCGCCGGTTCGGCCCACACGTCCCAGGGCGTGGCGCCGGTGAAGGTGGCGTCGAGCCACTGGCCGGCCTGCAGGCCGGCCACCGGCAGGACCACCATGCCGTCCAGATCGTACCCGAAATGCACGCTGCGGCCAAGGGCCAGCGTCCCGCCGGCGGCCCGGTGCGCCCCGGCCCGCTGGCGGTCGGCCGGCTCGCGCCAGCGGCCGGCCGCCAGGGCCTCGGCCAGCTCCGCCCCGCGGGCGGCCTGATCCGGATCGCCAGGGTCGAGGATCTCGTCGATCACCACCTCGTGGCTCTCGCCCAGCCGGTCGGCCATGCGCCGGCCCGAGATCTCGGTCTGCAGATCCAGGACCCGCGCCTCGCGGTCGGCCACCTCCTCGGGATCCGGTCGCTGGTCCATCTCCGCGGCCGGCGTGCCGTGCTCGGGCGAGTAACGATACGTCCCGAGATGATCGAACTCCACCTCGGCGAGGAAATCGAGGAGCTGCTCCACGTCCTCCTCTTCCTCGCCCGGGAAGCCGAGCAGCGCCGTGGAGCGCAGCACCACGTCCGGTCGCTCCCGCCGCAGCTCGCGGAAGAAGGCCGCCGCCTTCTGCGGATCGCCCGGACGCCTCATGGCGCGGAGGATCCGCGGCGACGCGTGCTGTACCGGCAGGTCCAGGTATGGCGCCACCCGCGGCAGCTCCAGGATCCGTAGCGCGCGTTGCGCCGGGAAGAGCCCCGCGTACAGGTAGAGCAGCCGGATCCGCCGCAGCCCCTCCAGGGACGACAGTTCCCCGAGCAACCCCTCCAGATCCTCACCGGTGCCGCGGCCGTAGTCGCTGGTGTTCTGGCTCACGAGCTGGACCTCGCCCACGCCGCCGGCCACCAGGGTGCGGACGTCGTCGACGATCTCGGCCACCGGCCGGCTGCGCAGGGTGCCGCGGATCAGCGGGATGCGGCAGAAGGTGCACTTCTGGTTGCAGCCCTCGCCCAGCTTGACGAACGCCACGTGCGGCGGCGTCAGCAGCGGCCGCCTGACCAGCCCCTCGTAGCGCGCCTGCACGGCCGGCACCGCGAGCCAGTCGGCGAAACCGGCCAGCGCCGCCGAGACCACGCGCTCGAACTCGCCCACGCCGCCCACCACGTCCACCTCGGGGTAGCGCTCGGCGATGGCCGCGCCCTGCTCCTGGGCCAGGCAGCCGGTGACCACCAGGGTGCGCTCGCCCTTCGCCGCGGCGAAGGCGCCGATGGCGTCGAAGCTGTCGGCGCGCGCGGCCGCGATGAAGCCGCAGGTATTGAGCACCCAGATGTCGGCCTGCTCGGGATCGCGGACGGCCACCACGCCGCCGGCGGCGAAGCGGCCGAGCAGCGCCTCGGAGTCCACCAGGTTCTTGTCGCAGCCGAGGGTGTGGCAATACACCCGCCGCACGGGTCGGTCCATGGTCCACCTCGGGTCGGGGATCAGTCGGCGGCCTCGTCTCCGGTGGGCGGCTCGCCGTCGAAAAGTTCGGGCAGATCGGCGGGTTTGACCAGCACGTCGCGCGCCTTGCTGCCGGTGAAGGGGCCGACGATGCCCGCCTCCTCCATCATGTCCATGAGCCGGCCGGCACGGGTATAGCCGATGCGCAGCCGCCGCTGGAGCAGGCTGGTGGAGCCGCTCTGGTGGCTGACCACCACCCGGACGGCGTCCGCGAAGAGGTCGTCCTCGCCGGTGTGGATCCCGAGGCCGCCCTCGGGGCCGGCGTGGAGGCTGATCTCCTCGGTGGTCTCCGCGTACTGGTTCCAGTGGCTGGCCACCGCCTCGCACTCGGCCACGTCCACGAAGGCGCCGTGCACGCGCACCGGCTGGGCGCGGCCCGGCATGAGGTAGAGCATGTCGCCGCGGCCGAGGAGCTGCTCGGCGCCGTTCTGATCCAGGATGGTGCGCGAGTCGTTGCGCTGGATCACGCGGAAGGCGATGCGGCAGGGGATGTTGGCCTTGATCACGCCCGTGAGCACGTCCACCGACGGCCGCTGGGTGGCCAGCACCAGGTGCAGGCCCACCGCCCGCGCCTTCTGCGCCAGGCGGGTGACGGGGATCTCGAAGTCCTGGCCGAGCTGGACCATGAGGTCGGCGAGCTCGTCCACGATGGTCACGTAGTAGGGCATGGGCTCGTCGACGGGCTCGCCGTCGGGGCCGAGGATCTCGCCGCGGGCGACCTTGTCGTTGTACTGCTCGATGTTGCGCACCGAGTGCTTCGACAGTTGCCGGTAGCGCTGATCCATCTGCGCGACCATCCAGTTCATGGCGCGCAGGGCCTCCTTGGGGTCGGTGACCACCGGCAGCAGCAGGTGCGGGACGCCGTTGTAGACGTTCAGCTCGAGCATCTTGGGATCGATGAGCAGCAGGCGGAGCCGGGCGGGGTCGTTGTTCAGCAGCAGGTTGGTGATCATGGCGTTCAGGCACACCGACTTGCCGCTGCCCGTCGACCCGGCCACCAGCAGGTGGGGCTGGGCGGCGAGGTCGATGGACACGGGCTGGCCGACGACGTCCTTGCCCAGGCAGACCGTCAGGGGCATCCGGGGCTTGCCGCGCTCCAGCTGCAGCACCTCCCGCAGGCTCACCAGCTGGGCGTGCTGGTTGGGGATCTCGATGCCCACGGCGGCCTTGCCGGGAATGGGCGCCTCCATGCGCAGGCTGCGCGCGCGCATGGCCAGGGCGAGATCGCTGCTGCGCTGGACGATCTGGTTGACCCGGATGCCGGGACCGGGCTGGTACTCGTAGGTGGTGACCACGGGACCGGGGCGGACGTCCTTGACCTCGCCGGTGACGCCGAACGACTTGAGCGTGGCCTCGAGCTGGTCGGCGGCGGCGTCCAGTTCCTGGGCGCTCAGCTCGGGCGCCTCCAGGGGCGGCTCGGCCAGCAGCTCCAGCGACGGCAATTCCACCGGCCCGGTGGGGGCCGGTGCGGGATGGACGTCGTAGAGGTCGTTCTCCGCGTCGATTCCTGGCGGCCCGGGAACCACGGCCTCTGGCGCGGCGTCCCCGTCATCGGCCGGACCGGCCTCGCCGTCGGGATCCTCTGGCCAGTGCACCCGTCGCTCGCGCGGCGGGATCGGCTCCGCGTCGGCCGCGGGATCCGGTGGCGAGTCGGCCGCGGTCGCGCTGTCCGGTCGTCGGCGTCGCGCGTCGGGCTGCCGCCGTGCGCGCCGCCGTCGATCCAGCCCCCGCGCGGCGCCCACCAGGCCCCGGCCGACGGCGCGTCCACCGTCCACCAGCCCGCCGACCAGCCTGCGGAGCGGCCACGCGAGCCCGCGGGCCACCGGCCCGGCCAGCCTGGCCACCGGGCCGAGCCACGGCCGCAGGACCAGGCCGAGGACCACCAGCAGGATGAGGCCGAGGAAGAGGCGGCCGCCCCAGAGGCCCACCAGGGCGTGGAAGCCCCGGGCGAGGTAGACGCCCACGGCGCCAGCCCACCGGGCGCTCACCGGATCGCCCCACGGCCAGCCAGGCTGGCCGAACCACGCCACCGAGGCGAGCCAGAGCGGCACGGCGCGCAGGATGAGGGGCCGGAGCTGGGCCGCACGACCGGCGAGCGCGCCGAGTCCCACGAGGAGCAGGATGACCGGCGCCACCCAGGCCCAGGCCGCGCCCAGGAGCAGGCGCAGGGTGAAGGCCAGCACCGACCCCACCGGACCGCCGGGATTGGCGAGGTCGAGCGGGCCGGCCAGGGGCTCGCCGGCGAGGGCCCGCCACCATGGCACCGCCGGACCGGTGAGCGACAGTCCCAGATAGACGGCCAGCACCACCAGGACCAGGCCGGCCAGCCAGGGGGCCTGCCACCAGGGATCCTGGGAACTACGCTTCTTCCGCCTGCGCCCGGACATGCATCGCCTCCTGCAGCGGGGCGCCGTGCTCGGCGAGGAAGCGAGTGGTCGCCCGCCCCTGCTTGAACACGGGATGAGCCAGGACCGCCAGATGGAAGGGGATGCTCGTGGGGAGACCCTCGAAGACGCTCTCCTCGAGGGCACGCACCATCCGGGCGATCGCCTCCGTGCGGTCGCGGCCGTGCACGATGATCTTCGCCAGCAGCGAGTCGTAGTATGGCGGCACGGCGTAGCCGGTGTAAAGGTGAGAATCCACCCTCACCCCCAGGCCACCAGGGGCATGGAAGTCGCGGACCCGCCCCGGCACCGCCAGGAAGTCGCGCGCCGGATCCTCGGCGTTGACGCGGCACTCGATCGCGTGGCCGGTGAAGGTGACGTCGGCCTGGGTGATCTCCAGGGGCTCGCCCGCGGCCACCAGGATCTGCTCGCGGATCAGGTCCACCCCGGTGATGAACTCGGTGACCGGGTGCTCCACCTGGATCCGGGTGTTCATCTCCATGAAGAAATACGAGCCGTCCTCATCCAGCAGGAACTCCACCGTGCCGGCCGACCGGTAGCCCACCGCCTCGGCGAGCTTCACCGCATCGGCGCCCATGCGCGCGCGGAGGTCGGGATCCACCGCCGGCGACGGCGCCTCCTCGATGAGCTTCTGGTGCCGCCGCTGGACGGAGCAGTCGCGCTCGCCGAGATGGATCACGTGGCCGTGGTCGTCCGCCAGGAGCTGGATCTCCACGTGACGCGGCCGGGCGAGGTACTTCTCCATGTAGAGGGCGTCGTCGCCGAACGCCGCCTTCGCCTCGGTGCGGGCGGTGGTGTAGGCGCGGCGCAGCTCGTCGGGATCGCCCGCCGGCCGCATGCCCTTGCCGCCACCGCCGGCGCTGGCCTTCAGCAGCACCGGATAGCCGATCTCCTCGGCGGCCTTCAGCGCGTCCTCCACGGTGACCAGGACGCCCGTGCCCGGCACGATGGGCACCCCCGCCTCGGTGGCGGTAGCGCGGGCCATCGACTTGTCGCCCATGCGCCGGATGGTCTCCGGGGGCGGACCGATCCAGGTGAAGCCATTGTCCAGCACCGTCTGCGCGAAGTCCGCGTTCTCGGCCAGGAAGCCGTAGCCGGGATGGATGGCCTCGGCACCGGTGATCTCGGCGGCGGCGATGAGGTTGGACACCTTGAGGTAGCTCTCGGCGCTGGTCGCCTTGCCGACGCAGACCGACTCGTCGGCGTACTTGACGTGCAGCGACTCGCGGTCAGCGGCCGCATGCACGGCCACGCACTCGATGCCCAGCTCCTTGCACGTCCGCATGACGCGCAGGGCGATCTCGCCGCGGTTGCACACGAGGATCTTCTTGAACATGCCGGTCTCCGTGGAAGCGGGTCCTGGGCACGACCCCGCCGGCGGCGGCCGGTCGGGCCCGACGATCCGTCATCGCATCCCGGCAGGATCGCAGGATCCGGCCCGGCCGGCAAGGGGAAGGGCGGCGCCGCGGCGCCGCCCTCGGCCGGGGCGCTGGTGGCGATGGGCCTACTGGAGCCCCTCTGGCATGCCGGCGGGCACTCCGTCCCCCTGCTCGAAACGCTCCCACGTGGTGTCCGAGCTGGCCTGGATGCCCTTGATCCGCAGCTGGAACTCGTGCGGGTTGGTGGAGGCGTGCATGGCGGTCTCGAGGCTGATCCGGCCCTGCTTGTACAGCTGCATCAGCGACTGGTCGAAGGTCTGCATCTGGTACTGGACGAACCCTTCCTGGATCGCCTGGCGGATGAGCGAGGTCTTCTCCGGCTCGCGGATGTAGTCGCGGATGGTGCTGGTGGCGATCATCACCTCCACGGCGGCGAACCGCTGCTCGCCGCGCGGGTCGGCCACCAGCCGCTGGGAGATCACCGACTGCAGGGTGGAGGCCAGGAGATAGCGGATCTCCTGGTGCTGGTGCGGCGGGAAGAAGCTGATGATGCGGCTGATGGTCTGGGTGGAGTCGATGGTGTGCATGGTCGAGAGGACCAGGTGGCCGGTGTCCGCGGCGGTGAGCGCCACCTGCATGGACTCGGCGTCGCGGATCTCGCCGATGAGGATGGCGTCGGGATCCTGGCGCAGGATGTAGCGCAGGGCGTCGGCGTAGCTGCCCGTGTCGGCTCCCACCTCGCGCTGGCTGATGATGCTCTGCTTGTCGCGATGCAGGAACTCGATGGGGTCCTCGATGGTGATCACGTGGCTGTGGCACTCGGTGTTGATGATGTCCACCAGGCTGGCGAGCGTGGTGCTCTTGCCCGACCCCACGGTGCCGGTGACCAGGATGAGGCCGCGGGGCTTGAGGGCGAGTTCCCGCAGCACCGGCGGCAGGCCCAGCTGCTCGAGCGTCTTGATCTCCACCGGCACGTGCCGGAAGACCATGGCGATGCTGCCCCGCTGCACGTAGAAGTTGGCGCGGAACCGGGCGATGCCCGGCACGCCGAACGCGAAGTCGATCTCCCGCGTCTTCTCGAACTGCTCGCGCTGGGCCGGCGTGAGGATCTGCTGCGCCACGCCCACCATGTCCTGCACCTGCGGCGGCGTCTGGTCGAGCATGGTCAGGCTGCCATTGATCCGCAGGATGGGGGGCGAGGCGACCTTCAGGTGCAGATCGCTGGCGCCGCGATCGATCATCTCCTTGAGGATGCGCTTGATGTCGAGGGACACGGGGGCCGCTCCTTGCCGGGCGTGAGCGTCGAGACGACCGCCGGGGCGGCCGACACGGATTCCTCCCGAGGATCGGCCGCCGCGCCGCGGACTTGAGCCGCGCTAGGCGGGCTCGATGCGGAAGAGGACGCCCTCCGCCTCCACCGGCTGCCCGTCCTCCACGCAGACCTCGCGGATGGTCCCGGCCACCTCGGCCTCGATCTCGTTCATCACCTTCATGGCCTCCACGATGCACAGCGTCTGCCCCCTGGCCACCGTGGCACCCACCTCCACGAAGGCCGCCGCCCCCGGCTCGGGCTTGCTGTAGAAGGTGCCGACGATGGGCGAGCGGACCTCGTGCAGGTTGCTCGGCGCCGGGGCGGGCGCGCTCGCCGCCGCCGCCGCGACCGGGGCCGCCGCCGCGGCGACCGGCCCGGCCGCCACCGCGCTCTCCACCGGGCCACCGACGGTGCGGATGCGGACGCTGAGGTCGTCGGTCTCGATCTCGAGCTCGGCCACACCGCTCGCGGCGGCCAGCTCGACCAGTTCGCGGATCTTGGCGATGTCCATGCGTGTCCTCCGGGTGGGGATGGCCGGTCGCCGCCAGCGGCGGCGACCGGCAGAGGTCACCGGCGAATCAGACGCGGCCCAGGTACTTCCCGGTGCGGGTATCGATCTTCAGGACCTCGCCCTCCTCGATGAAGAGGGGTACCTGCACCACCAGTCCGGTCTCCATGGTGGCCGGCTTCGAGCCGCCCTGGGCGGTGTCGCCACGCAGGCCGGGATCGGTCTGGGCCACCGCGAGCTCCACGGTCAGCGGCGGTTCCACCGTCAGGGGCCTGTCCTCGTGGAGCAGGACCTGGCAGATGTCGCTCTCCTTGACGTACTGCGGGAGGTCGCCGAGGGTGTCGGCCGGCAGCTGCAGCTGCTCGTACGTCTCCGTGTTCATGAAGGTGAGGAACTCGCCATCGGCGTAGAGATACTGGTACGGCCGCCGCTCGAGCCGCACCTCCTCCACCTTCTCGCCGGCACGGAAGGTCTCCTCCACCACCTTGCCGGAGGTCACGCCCTTGAGCTTGGTCCGCACGAAGGCGCCCCCCTTGCCCGGCTTGACGTGCTGGAACTCCATGATGCTCCAGAGCTCGCCCTTGTGGCGAATGGTGTAGCCCGTCCGGAAATCGCTGGTATCGGCCACGGTCTCCTGCCTTGTCGCTCGGGTTCGGGGCGCAGGCCCGGGGCCCACGCGAAAGGAGGAAGGATAATGCGCGCCCGGAACCCCGGCAACGCCGCAGATGCCGCTCAGTGCGCCGTGTCGCCCCCGCCGCCACGCCGATCGATCCAGTGACGGAAGCGCTCGAGGTCCTGCGGACGACCGGTGCTCGACGGGTCGACGGGCCCGGGACCCTCGCGGTCCGGCCCGGATCGGGCGGCGGACCCGCCGGCCGCGACCTCGTCCTCGCTGGTGGGCGGCGTGCCACCGCTGCCGGTCTCATCCTCGTCGGCAGCCTCCTCGAGGCGCGCGAGCACGGCCTGGGCGTCGGGCCGGTCCGGATCGGCCGCGAGGATCCGCTCGAGGATCTCCCGCGCCTTCCCCGGATGTCCCTGGCGCAGGTAGAGCTCGGCCAGCGTGGGCGTCTCGAACCCGTTGCCCACGCGGAGGCCGCCGCCGCCAGCGCCCCGCCCGGCGTCCGCCCTTCCAGGGTCGCCCCCCGGCGGCGGGGGGGAATCCACGGCCGCTCCCGCCGGCGCCGGCGAGGTCGGGGTGGCCGGGAGCGCCTCCAAGCGGTCGCGGGCGTGCCGCAGGGCCCGTCGCACCTCGGCGTCCTCGGGCTCGAGGCGGAGCAGGCGCTCGTAGCGCCGGCAGGCCTGCGCCCAGTCCTCCCGCCGGCCGGCGTCGCGGGCGAGCAGGCGCAGGGCGAGCAGGTGATCGTCGTCCGCGTCCAGCACACGGGTCAGTTCCTCGCGCGCCAGCTCGCTCTCTCCCAGCTCGGTGAGCACCAGACCGAGGGCGGCGCGCGCGGAGACGAACTGCGGATGCCGCGCCAGCCCCCGCTCGAGCAGCTCGCGCGCCTGGTCCTGACGGCCGGCACGACGCAGCAGGTCCGCCAGCGGCAGGAAGGCGCGCGAGTCGGGGTCCAGCTGCAGCCGCTGCTCGTAGTACGCGATCTGCTGGGCGAGTCCAGGCGAGTGGGAAGGCATGGCGCACTCCGTGTTGTCGCAGCTGCGTCGGGGCGGCGCCGGGGGCGCCGCGCGGCGGGCACCAAGTCTAGCGCGCCGGCGCGGCGCAGGCAAGGGGGCTGCCGCCGCCTCGCGAGGACGACCCCGTCAGACCAGGCCGAGCCAGTCGCCGAGGAGGAACTGCAGGCGGCTGACGAGCACCGCCACGCGCGCCATGACCGCGTACGCGAAGCTGGCGCCGAAGGCCACCATGAGCACCAGCAGCCCCACGCGCGCCGCGCCGCCGCGCACGCCGCCGTCGCCTCGGGTGTAGGTGAAGTACGCGAGGCTGCAGACCGTGCCCGCCACCAGGACCGTCTGGTTGAAGGTGGCGAGCCAGGCGACGCCACCGGCGGGGTCGGCCACCAGGAAGCCGGGTGCGATGGTGGCCTGGAGCTGGGCCAGGAGATCCGAACGCAACGAGCGCACCAGGTTGTAGCCCAGGGTGGTGCCGACCGCGAAGGCCGTGGGCCAGCGCGCCAGCCAGGCGAGTCGGGGCCACAGGCGCAGGAGCATGAGCAGGCCGAGCACCAGCGGGATGATCACCAGCGGCTCTCGCTCGCCGAGCGCGGCGTCGGGATCGGTGACGCGCGCGGCGGCCGGCAGCAGCTTGACCACGGCATTGGGCCACAGCGTGGACCAGAACCCCATCACCATCCAGTAGCCCGCCGAGACGCCGACGAAGAGATGCTCGGCGAACTTGTAGAAGGGGTTGTCGCGCCACAGGAAGCTGAGCACCATCAGCGTCAGGGCCGCACCGATCCAGATCTGCAGGTCGCCGCTCATGGCTCACCCCCGGGGCGCGACCGCGGCCGGCGGCGCAGGTAGGTGAGGTTGCCGAGCACCAGGAAGACCAGGATGAGGACGTGCGCCACCGTCTGCGGGCCCATGGCCCGGCCCGCGCGGCGATGCGCGGCGGCCGCGGGATACTCCGCGGCCAGGGCCGCCTCGTACTCGCTGGCGCCCTTGAGGCCCCCCAGCAGCCCGAGCAGTTGCTGCGGGAAGTAGACCAGGAACTCCGGCGTCCCGATGCCGGTGCAACCGCCGGCGATGGGCACCCCGGTGGGGTCGCCGCCGTAGAGGATCCATTCCTTCAGTCCCGGGGTGCCGCCCGACAACGCGATCACCAGCGCGAAGTCCTCCAGCCGCGCCATGCCCTCCAGCACCGCCACCGAATCCAGTGGCACGCCGCGCAGATCCCGCGCGTACATCGCGCCCAGGTCCTGGCGCAGCGCGTTGATCACCATGCGACCACCCGCCTTGTAGCCCAGGGCGGCGAAATCCCGACCCTCGCGGAGTTCGCCGAACTCGGGCTGCAGGACGTTCTCGCGCAATCGTTGCAGCATGTTGTTGCCCTCGGGCCAGAGGGAGATGTAGACCGGCCGCAGGCCACGCCAGAGCAGATGCCGGGTCAGGGCGAAGGCCATGGGCTCGATCTCGGGCGCCGAGGCTGGGCTGTAGTCGAGCGAGACCAGCACCGGCGTCCCCGCAGGCAGGCCCTCCAGCCGCTCGAACACCGGGGCGGTGAACGTCGATGCCTGGTCCGGGAACAGTGGCTGGACCAGCAGGGTGGCCGACAGCGCCAGCAGGAAGGTCAGGTACAGCCAGCGACGGTCCAGCCGGGCCAGGCGCTCGCGCCGGTCCGGCCGCCCGGCGGCCTCGCGCGCCATCGCGTCGCGGTTCATGGCCGCCCTCCTGCCGCATCGGCGCGCCCGGCGAGGACGCGCAGCGTGAGCGCCGCCACGCCCACGGCGATGCCGATGAGCACCGCCCGCTGCCCCGCCACGTTGGGCACGCTCATGATCCACAGGCTCAGGGCGTCGATCCGCAGGAAGGCGAGCGGCGCCGGCACCAGCCCGCTGAGCCAGGTCCCCAGGGGAGTGCGGCCCAGCAGCACCACGAACGCTGCCACCAGCAGCACCGTGGCCTCGGTGGAACGCAGCCGGAACGCCCGGTAGGCCGCCGAGGCGACGAAGAACGCCAGCAGCGAGAAGAGCGTGGCCATGAGCGGCTCGTACAGCGCCGTGAAGACCACCATCAGCCAGGCGTCCGGCGCGGTGACCTCTCCCTGCAGACCGGGCGGCCCGCCCAGCTTGCCCAGCCCGATGGCGAGCACCGCCAGGAACGACACCAGCGTCACCACCGAGTACGGCCAGTCGGGCCGCCGCTGCAGCACCCGCGCCAGGTGCGAGCGCAGGAGGCTCGCGCCGCCGAGGATGAAGGCGAAGACGGCCAGGATGTTGAACCAGACCGAGAAGTTCCGGTCCACGTAGTCGAAGACGCGGACCGCCGCCGGGCCGCCGCCATCGGCGCCGGGACGCGCGCCGAACGCGGTGAGGATCAGCAGGATCCCCACCACCGAGGTGATCAGTCGCGGCACCGTCCGCTTCACGGCCCAGCCCTTCCGTTCAGGTGGCCAGCAGCCGCAGCAGCGCCTCGCGCAGCGCCAGCAGCGGCTCCCAACCGGTCCAGGGTCCCAGGGTCGCCACCGCGCCCCCGCCCACGAGCAGCGCCAGCGCGGCATCCTTGATCAGGTCCTGCCCGTGCAGGCTGCCGAGGCGCTCGTGGTCGCCCGAGAGATAGGCCTCGGCCGCGAAGAACTCCTCCCCGATGAGCACGTGATCGCAGGCGGCCACCAGGAATGGCAGCTGGTGGCTCATGGCCGTCCCGGCCACCTGGACCGCCCCGGCGTGGGCACCGGCCTCGGCCAGCAGCAGCGACTCCGCGTAGAACGCTCCCTGCAGGAACGACGCGGCGGGCTTCTGGCGGGCGATCATGCCGTCGACCCGCGCGGCGAAGCCGAACTGGTCGTCCGAGATGTAGGAGACCATCTCCGGCGCGTAGGCGTCCGGCCGGCCCACCGCCGAGTAGCTCTCGCGGAGGACCTCGCGCGCGGCGGCGAGGACCAGGCTGCGGTCGGTGGGCATCACCAGCCGGCAGCCATGGCGCGCGGTCATCCGGCCCACGCCGCCGAGGATGCCCAGGCTGGCCACCGTCTGGACATCATCGAGGTCCTGGGTGCCGGCCACGTAGAACACGGGACGACCGAGCTCGGTGGCCCGTCCCACCGCCTCCTCCATGGCCGCCACACCGGCGATGCGGCGGACCGGCGGCGGTCCGTGGCGCCGCGCGCGGCGCATGCCCCAGAGCACGGCCGCCGCCATCGCCACGGTGGTCAGGGCCAGGTTCCAGGTGCTCGCGTCCCACCAGGCGCCCAGGTTCCACCAGTCGTTCATGGCGCCTCCTCCGTGGCCCGCGGGCCGGACAGGACCTCGAGATTGGCCCGCGCCACCAGCACCGTGTCCCCGCCGTCCAGGTCCACCTCCGCCACCGCGCAGACGGCGCCGCTCTGCAGGCGCGCCGCCGCGGCGGGCAAGCGCGCCACCGTGCCCCGACGACCGAACCACGGGGCGCGCACCACCAGGACGCGGGCGCCGGGCGCCAGGTCGCCGGCCGGTGCCACCGGGGCCTCCTCCAGTCGCGTCTCTTCCCCGAGGGGCACCAGCACCTCCGGGCGCATGGCGCCGGCACGCACCCGCGTCCAGCCGCTGAGGCAGACGCGCCGGCCGGCATGGTCACGCAGCAGGGCGAAGGCGTCCGGATCGAGGGGCACCCGCCCGAACCCCCCCACCACCAGCAGGGTCAGGGGCGCGGCCAGGCCCACGGTGTCGGCCAGGACCAGGTCGCGCCCCAGCCAGGCAGCGAGATCCCGATCGTGGATGCCGCCGGTGATCACCCCGCGCACGCCCACCGCCACCGCCCGCTCGAGGGCCCCGGCGGTGACGAGCGCGCCGCCGAGCAGGACGGCACCCGCCGCATCCGGGGGCACGCCGGCCGCATCGAGCACGGTCTCCGGCCGGCCCACGGCCGGCACCAGCGGGCCGCTGCACTCCTGGCCCACGCCGAAGACGCCGGCCGCACGGGCGGCCCAGCCGGCGACGGTGACGCCGTATCCGGGACGGACGTCGGCGACGATCCCCGGCAGGAAGGCGCGGACGCTCAGCGGCTCGGCCGGCTCCTCGAGCAGGACCTGGCCGGTGTGCGCGGAGACGGCCACCACCGTCCCCGATACCGGCGCGGCGCATCCCGCCGCGAACAGGCCCCACAGGCCCCGGGTCCGCGCCAGGGACTGCCCCGCCGCCACGGCCTCGCCCTCGGCCACGCACATGGCCCCGGGCACCTCGGCGGGCAGGATGTCCAGCTGCCGCGCCACGTTCACGGTGTGCAGGTTGCCGCGCCCCGGGGCGCGGGCGATCACGGTGTCGCTCTGCACGCGGTCGCCGACGTCCAGGAGCACCTCGCCCGCCACCGGCAGCAGGCGCGCGCGCCGCAGCACGGCGCACCGCTCGACGAACGGCCCCCGGCGCCCCTGGCTCATGATTCCAGCTCCGGCGGCAGGGCCCCCAGCGCCGCGAGCCACGCCCGGACCTGCCCGCGGCGAGCCACGGCGCCCGACGCCCACGCCGGCTCCACGCCCCGCCCATCGAGGATCAACCCGGCCGGCCCACCGTCCACCTCGCCCCGCACGGGCTGGCCAGCGCCCGCTCCCAGGTCCCAGCCCGGACGCGGGACCGCGTCCACCGCATAGACCGTTCCCGGGTCCAGCGCCACGCTGGTCACCCCTCCCCCCACCAGCGCGACCACCGTGGCCTCCACCTCCGCGCCGCCACCCCTGGGGTGCACGCGGACCTCCGCGAGCACGTCCCCGGGATCGGGCGTCCGGCCGGCGAGGGGTGCGAGGCAGGCACCGAGGGAGACCACGGCCTCGGTGGCGAGCACCTCCCGGGCCGCCTCCGGCGCCACCTCGAGCAGGGCGCCCAGATGCGGGAGCACGAATACCGAGTCCACCGCCAGCGCCGTCAGGCCCTGGGGTCGGCAGGCGTCCACGAGGATCGCGGCGGCCTGGCGGCGGTCGGGAGCGTGGGCCAGCGGCCCCCCCGACCCCAGGAGCAGGCGGACTGCCGGCCAGGCGATCCCGGCCGGCGACGCGGCCGGCGCCCGCGCGAGGGCCTCCACGCCGGTGGGCGCGGTGCGGGCGCCGCGCAGCGGCAGCAGGGCCCGGGCGTGGTCGTCCAGGGCCAGGCGCAGGGCCTCGCGGGCCGCACCCTGTTCCAGGAGCAGATCTTCCGGGGTCTGGGGCAGGGTGGTGGGGCGGATCATCTTGTTGCGGACACGGTCGCGGAGATCGTCCTCGGTGATGGTCAGCGGCAGCCACCGGGCCACCGCCTCCCAGCCCGCCCGCTCGCAGACCGCGCCCAGGCTGAAGCTGAGACCGAGATTGGCGGAGACGGAGCGGAAGACCTCGCCGTCGCGCACGCTGAAGACGTCACACGTGGCCCCCCCCAGATCCACCGCCACCACGTCGCCCTGGTGGGCGCCGGCCAGGGCCTCGAGCGCCAGGCCGAAGGCGGCGGGGGTGGGGAGCACCGCGGCGGCGCAGAGCTGCTGGAGTCGCGGATAGCCCGGCGCCCGCGCCATGACGTGGCGCAGGAAGACCTCGTGCAGTCCCTGGCGCACCGGGCGGAGGTTCTCCGTCTGCAGGTCCGGCCGCAGGTTCTCGGTGACCACCACCTCGGCCGCCGGCGCCAGGACCGCCGCCACGGCCTCCGCACAATCGCCATTGCCGGCGTAGACCACCGGCAGCTTGCCGTCGTCCCAGCGTGGCCGCAGTTCCGCGGCCGCCAGTTGCTCGGCCAGGGCCACCACCTGCTCCCGGGCGCCGCCGTCGGTGCCGCCGGCCAGCAGCACCATGTCCGGGCGCTGGCGGCGCAGGCGGCTCAGGCGCGCGGTCTGATCCTCGGCGTCGTCCCAGGCCAGCACGTCGGTGACGATGGCGCCAGCGCCCAGGGCGGCACGCTCGGCGGTGGCTGCGGTTATCGCCCGCACCAGCCCGATCACCACCATCTGCAACCCGCCGCCGGCACTGCTGGTCGCCAGCAGGCTGCCCACGCCGGACGTCGCCCCGGTCGCCGGCAGGAGGCCGTCCGCGTCGTCGCGCAGGAGCCGGTGGCCCGTCTGCTGCTGCAGCTGGCGCAGTGCGGACCAGACCCCCACCATGACGTCCGCCACGGGCTCCTCCACCGTGGTGGGCGACTCGGCCCGGCCAGCCAGCCGCCAGCGTCCGTCCCGACACACCACGAGCACGGCCTTGGTGGTGGTCGATCCGCAGTCGATCACCACCCGGGCCGCGTCGGGCGGGACGTCTTCGGCCACCCGCTGCGTCCGCGAGCCGGGCAGCGCCTCGAGGTGCGAGAGCAACCGCTCCACGGTGCCGCGGATCTCCAGCAGCTGCGCGAGCCGGTTCCAGTCGTCGCCCGCGGTCACCAGCTCCACGAACGGCTGGAGCAGTCGCATGGCCTGTCCGCCGAGGAAACCCGCCGGGCGCAGACACTCCAGCGCCAGCACCGCCGGCGCGGCCAGCCCGCGCGCATGCACGCGCCCGGCGAGTCGGGCGAGGAAGGCATCGTCCTCCTCGCCCAGTCCCGGGGGCAGCCGGACCGCGTCGCGGGCCATGTCTAGTCGCGCTGCTTGAGCAGGTCGCCCACCTGGGCGAGGTCTGCCCACAGGCCGGTGAGCGCCGCGGCGGGCAGGCGGCCGGCGATGCGCTCGGCCAGCTCGTCGCCGGCCCGCGCGGCCGCGGCGTCTCCCGCCGGCGCGAATCCGCCCACCACGTGGTGCGCGGCGTCGAGCACCGCCTGCACGGCTTGCCGGGCGAAGACGCGGGCCGCGGCCGCGAACAGCGGGGCGTCCGGAGCCGACGCGTCGGCGAGGCCGGCGGCCTTGCGGCAGAGCGCCCCCGCCACCTCGGCCCGGCACATGACGTCGGCGAGGACGAACTGGGCGAACTGGTGGCGGATCACCTTGCTCCGGTGCGCGGTGAGCACCACGTCGGCCACGCCGCGCAGGGCGCCGGCGGCCACGGCGGCGCCGCAGTCGTCCCGCTCGGCGTGGACGGCGTCGCAGGCGGCGGCCAGCTCCTCGTAGAACGCCCCCTTGCTCGAGACGGTCTTCTTCCAGCGGAAGACGCCGATGATGTTCTGCTGGATCTCGCTGGTGCCCTCGTAGATGGAGGTGATGCGCACGTCCCGACGGATCTTCTCCACCATGTACTCGCGGCTGTAGCCGTAGCCGCCCAGGGCCTGGATCGCCGCATCGGCCGCGCGGTTGCCGGCCTCGGTGCACCAGAGCTTGGCCACCGAGCCCTCCACCTGCAGGCCGGTCTCGCCCTGGTCGATGCGCAGGGCGGTCTCCTCCACGTAGGCGCGCCCGGCGGCCAGGTCCACCCAGTGCGGGGCGATGAGCTTGAGCAGGAAGCCCTCCTTCTCCACCAGGGGCGTACCGAACTGGATCCGCTCCTTGCCGTACTTCAGAGCCCGGTCGAGGGCCCCCTGGCCGCAGCCCAGGCCGAAGGCCCCCACCATCAGGCGGGTATAGCCGAAGACCGCGTTGGCCTGCTTGAGGCCCTCGCCCTCCACGCCCCCCACCAGGTGGGTCACGGGCACCTCCGCGTCCTCGAGGATCACCGAGGCGGTATTCGAGGCGCGGATGCCGTGCTTCTCCTCCTTCTTGCCGGCGCCCAGGCCCGGGGTGTCCTTCTCCACGACGAAGAAGCTCGGGCCGCCCGGCGTCCTGGCGAGGATGGTGAAGAGGTCGGCCACGCCGCCGTTGGTGATCCACTGCTTGGCGCCGTTGAGCCGGTAGCCGGTGACGTCGCCCCCGGCATCGGTGATGGGATCGGCCGTGGTCTTGAGGGCCGCGACGTTGCTGCCGGCCTCGGGCTCGGTGACCCCGTAGGCCACGATCATCCCGGCGGCGATCTGCGGCAGCCAGTGGGCCTTCTGCTCCTCGGTCCCGCCCACCAGGATGGGATCGGTGCCCAGGCAGATGGCCAGGAAGGCGGTGGCCACGCCCAGATCGGTGCGGGCCATCTCCTCGCTCACCAGGCAGATGTCGCGGGCGCCACCGCCGAGGCCACCGGCCGATTCGGGCAGGAAGATCAGGTGCAGGCCCACGTCCGGCGAGAGCAGCTTGCGGATGAGGTCGACGGGAAAGGTGTCCTGCTCATCCATCTCCAGGATCCGCGCGTCCGGCAGTTCGCGCCGCAGTTCCTGCCTCAGGGTCTCGACCATCATGGCGGTCATCTCGGGGGCCAGTCCGGCGGGTCGGGTCATCGAAGGTCCTCCGTGAAGCGGCGGCGGTCAGGGCCGCCCCGGGTTGCGGTCGATCAGGGAAGCTGGATGGTGCCACGCCCCACCAGGACGCAGTGGCCGCCCACGTGGATGTCCACGGCACGGCCGTCCCGGATCCCCGCCTCGACGAACAGGCGGCTGGGCCGATCGAGCTCCAGGCCCTGCTCGCCCACGAAGGTCAGGGCCTCGGTGGCGCGTGCGAGCCGGTGCTTGACCAGGTAGGCGGCCAGGGCGCCGAAGGCCGCGCCGCTGGCGGGGTCCTCGGGGATGCCGAGGTGTGGCGCGAACATGCGGCAATGGACCGTGGCCTCGGGGCTGACGGTCTCGAAGGTGAAGAGGAAGAGGTCGCCGAAGCCGAGGTCGCGGGCGATGAGGTCGGCCTCCCGCCGGCGCAGGGTGGCCCGGCGCACCGCGCCCAGGGAGCCCACCGGCACCACGTGGATGGGCAGGCCGGTGGAGATGATCTCGCAGGGCAGCCCGGTGATGGCCAGGTCGCTCTCCTCGAGGCCGAGCGCGCGGGCCACCTTGCCGCGGTGGTAGTACTCGCCCAGGAACGACGGCGCGTCCTGGGCCAGGCTGTAGATGGGACCGCGGTCGCTGGGGCGCGTGGAGACCGTGTAGTGGCCGGCGTCCAGATCCCACACGAAGGGGGCGCCGCGGTCGGCGGGCGCGCGCCGCTCGAGCACGTCGAGGGCGAAGGCCGCGCCGAGCATCGAGTGGCCCGCGAACGGGATCTCCACCTGCGGCGTGAAGACCCGCAGGCCGGCATGGGTCTGGCCGGGCCGGACGCTGGAGAGCACGAACGCCGTCTCCCCCGGCCCCATCTCCCGGGCCAGTCGCTGCATCGCCCCGGCGGGCAGGCTGCTCGCGTCGGGGAAGACGGTCAGCCGGCTGCCACCGAAGGGCCGATGGGAGAAGACGTCGACGAGCAGGAACTCGAGCTGGGTCACGGTGGGCCACCTCTATCGGGCCGGACAGGTCCAACGGGGATGGCGCGGGCTGCGCCGCGCACGGACGGTAGCATAGAGGCTGGTCGCGGCCAAGACAACAGCCGGTTGCCGGGCCGGATGCGGGGCCGCGCGGGCCGCCGCTCACGCCAGGATCACGGTGGCCACCGCGTGGTCCCTCTCGTGGCTCAGACTCACCAGGGCCCGGGCGGCGCCCGCCCGCGCCAGTGCCGTCGCCGCCGCGCCGTGGAGACGCAGCCGGGGCACGCCGTCGGCGCCACGGGTGACCTCCACGTCACGATAGGGCACACCCGTGGCATGCGGGCCGAGGGCCTTGACGAAGGCCTCCTTGGCCGCCCAGCGCGCGGCCAGGGCCGCGGCCGCGGCCGGTCCGGTCCGCGAGAGGACGGCCTGCTCGCCAGGCCGGTAGACCCGGTCCAGGAAGCGTGACCCATGGCGGGCCACCAGATCGGCGATGCGCGCCACCTGCACGATGTCCGTCCCCAGGCCCACCACGGTCATGGTCGCTCCTCGGCTGCGGCCTCGCCGCACATGGCCGCCGGCCAGATCCCGATCAGTACGCGCCCTTGCGTTCGATCACCGCCGGCAGGGTGCGCAGCAGGATCCCGAACTCGTAACGGAGCGAGCGCCGGCGGACGTACTCGCGATCCAGCGCCATCCACTCCTCGAAATCCACCTGGCTGCGCCCCGAGACCTGCCACAGGCAGGTCAGCCCGGGCCGGGCCACCAGCCGCAGGGCCTGCTCCGGCGTGTACTCCGCCACCTCGGCCGGGATCTGGGGCCGCGGACCGACGATGGACATGTCGCCCCGCAGGATGTTCCACAGCTGGGGGAACTCGTCCAGGCTGCTGCGCCGCAGGAACCGACCCACACGGGTGATGCGCGGATCGTCCTTGATCTTGAAGGCCGCCCCCTCGAACTCGTTGAGGTGCGCCAGCTCCTGCTTGCGCGCCTCGGCGTCCACGCCCATGGAGCGGAACTTGTAGCAGCGGAAGAGACGACCGCGCCGGCCGACGCGATCCTGGGCGAAGAGTACCGGCCCCGGGGTCTCGAGCTTGATCATCACCACGATCAGGGGCAGCAGCGGGACCAGCAGCAAGAGGCCGCCGAGTGCGCCGACCACGTCGATGGCGCGCTTGACCAGGCAGTAGCCCCGCCCCTCCGGGCGGTCGTGACCAGCGGCCACCGGCGCGATGAAGGCGTCGAAACCGCCACGGTCGGCGAAGACATCCTCGCGGCTCATGCGGTCCGTCCCCTCATCGGTTCACGGCCCCCGCAGCCGGGCCATCGCCGGTCTCCCCGTCCGCGGCACCCGGCTCGCCGTCGGGGGCGGTCCGCCGCCAGAGATCGAGGGCCACGCCCGGTCCCTCGTGCACCCGCTCGAGCCGTCCCGCCCGCGCCAGGGCGCCCGGCAGGTGATGGTCGGGATCGAGATACCAGGAACGCGCCCAGACCACCCAGGCCGACTCCAGGCCGTCGAGTTGTCGCCGGACCAGCGCGTCGGCCATGGCGGCGTCACGGATCTGCGGCTCGTCCCAGCAACCGAGCACCGGCACGGCCGGGGTGTCCAGCCGCGCCTGGTAATACCGGACCACGGGCCCCACGGCCGGCGACAGCACCGGCCGCGCCGGTGCCTCGCTGGCGGCCATGGCCGTCACCGCTCCGCGCACGTCGGCCTTGGCGTAACGCGGATCGGCATGGAGATTGACCAGCGCCGCCGCGAAGAGCAGGGTCACCGCACCGCCGATCAGCCAGCGTGGCCGGCGCCCCAGCCGGACCAGTCCCAGGGCCATCAGGGTCGAAAGCCACGGCAGCGCAGCCGCCACGTACCGCACGTTGAACGGCTTGACATTGCGCATGGCCAGCAGGACCACGCCCGCCAGCGGCACCACGATCCAGAGCAGCAGGAGGGTCCGGCGGCGATCCCAGCCGCGCAGCGCCGGCAACAGCGCCGCCGCGGCCACCACCGCGCCGAGCAGGATCACCGGCGCCTGCTCGCGGATCGCGCCCAGCCGATCGAGGTGCAACTCGCGCAGCGCCGGTCCCAGGGTGAACCCGTAGAACAGGGACCAGCCGCTGAACGGCAGGGCCCAGATGCTGAACGTCGTCTCCCCGCGCAGGGATTCGCCGGTGGCGGCGCCGGGCACCACCCGACCGACCTCCCAGATCCCCAGCGCCTCGAGCAGCCAGGGCGCCGCCAGCACCACGCCGCCACCGAGCGCCAGGGACCAGAGCGCCCACGCGGCGAGGGTTCGCGGCCGGCTCCACCAGAGGACCGTCAGGCCGAACGCCAGCAGCAGGAAGACGAAGGCGAAGTTGCTGGTCAGGCCGCCGAACACCAGCACCGCCAGCAGCAGCGCGCGGGGCAGATCCAGCCCGCGCTGCAGGGCGTGCAACAGCGCCAGTCCCGCCGCCACCGAGAAGAGGATCAGGAAGCTGTAGCCGCGGGCCTCCTGCGCATACCAGACCGCGAAGGGGCTGAGCGCCAGGAAGAGGGCGGCCAGGCGACCGGCCTGACGGCCCCCCAGGCGGGCGGCGAACAGGCCCAGCAGCGGCACCGCCAGGGTGCCGGCCAGCGCCGCCGGCAGCCGCAGCATGAACTCCGTGTCCTGCCAGCGCAGCAGCGGCCAGGCCGCGGCGTGGTAGAGCGGCCCCTGATAGGCGGCGAGGATCTGCTGGCCGAAGTCGTGTCCGCGCCCCGGGGCGATCAGCCCCCAGGTGAAGACCTCGTCGATCCACAGCGACATGCCGTCGAGCCGCAGCAGCCGCAGGGCCAGGGCCAGCACGGTGATCAGGAGCAGGTATCCGGCGCCGCAGCCGACATCCGCGGGCGCCGCGTCGCGGTCCAGCCAGCCGCGGGGCGGCACCAGCGAGTCCGGCCGGCCAGCGTCATTCACCACTGGCCTCCGGTTCGTCGGCGAGGGTGTATTCCGTCAACGTGGCCTCCACGCTGCCCACCGGCAGCTTGGTGGTCATCAGGACGGGGATCCGGCGCGCGTCGGCGGTCAGGTAGATCATCAGGTCGCCCTCGTGCTTGAAGATGCCCTCGCCGAGCATGATGGGCTGCACGACGAAGCAGTCGAAGGTGCCGAGATCGGTCTCCACGGCCTCCTGGCGGTGGACGATCACGCGGAGCTCGTAGGTGTCGTCGGACTCGTGCGCGGTCAAGAATACGTCGCGGCCCACCTCCAGGTCCAGCGTCCGCACGTGGTAGAAGGCCGAGAGCGGGTCATGCACGCCGGCGGGGATCTCGTACTCGCGGCCCGCGTGATCGCGCGCGATGCCGGCCTCGTGGTCGAAGACGATCTCCTCCGTCTTGCGGTACGACCCCTCCCGCAGGCGCTTCATGAAGTAGCGCGAGAACAGGCCCTCGCGGTCCACGTAGCTGACCACCTTGTCGCGCACCTTGTAGAAGCCCGAGAAGAAGCGGTTGCTGCTCGCGGTGCTCTCGATGCGATAGCACGGATGACCGCGGAAGTCCACCGTGCCCACCACCGCGAGGGTGGCTTCGCCGGCGTTGACCATGCCGTAGTCGATGGAGAAGACGAAGGCCTCACCGACGCCGAAGGGGACCTGGCGAGGGTCGGTCGCCGGCGGTGGCGTCGCGGCCGTGTCCGGCCGGGTCGGGACCGTGCGGGTGGCGGAGTCCGCCGGGGCCGGATCCAGATCGGCGTAGGCGCGGCCCGGGTTCGTCGAGAGCAGGAGCGGGACCAGCAGCAGCAGGCCGACGTGCCACGAGGCCGGGACCAGGGTGCGGATCATGATCGGTCCTCCGCGGGATCGAGGGTGCCGGTACGGACCAGCAGGTCGCGGGTCGCGCGCGCCACCGTGGCGGGCACGAGCTGGTCCAGGCAGGGGTGACCCGCCACCGGGCAGCGGGTCAGCTCGCATGGCGCGCAGGGCACCGGGTTGGTCAACGCAACATGCCGGGGGTGGTCGGGGTTCCAGCCGCCGGGATCGGTGGGGCCGAAGAGCGTGACGGTGGGAGTGCCCACCAGGGTGGCCAGGTGGCGGGCGCCGCTGTCGGTCCCCACCAGCACCGCACACCGCCGCAGGAGGTCCGTGACCTCGGCCAGCGTGGTGGGCGGGGCCACGGGCACCTCGGGCGCCACCGCCGTGATGGCGGCCACCAGGTCCTCGTCCCCGGGGCCGGGAACCACCAGGGGCGCGAGTCCCCGCGCGGCGAGCAGACGCGACAGCTCCGCCACGTGCGCCGCCGGCCAGGCCTTGGCCGGCCAGGTGGCGCTGAAGACCAGCGCGACCGTGGGCGTGGCGGACCACCAGCGTTCGCACCAGGCCCCATAATCCGCCCCCAGGGCCGACGACGGGAGGGGCGCCGTGGCCGCGCCGCCCGGCCGCCATGGCGGCGGCGTCAGGCCCAGGGCCCGCAGCGGATCGAGGAACGCCTCGCCGGCGAACTGCGAGAGCCGTCGCGAGCCGAGCCGGTTGCGCGGGACCCGCACGTTGTAGGCCCAGCGGCGACGGGGCAGATCGTAGCCCACGCGCAGGGGCGCTCCCGTGAGCGCGGTCCACATCGCGGTGCGGGGGCTGCCCAGGAAGTCGATCGCCAGCTGGTAGCGACCGGCGCGCAGGCGTTGCCACCAGGCCGGCGCGCCTCCCGCCACGGGCCAGGAGATCACGTGGAGGTCCCGTGCCAGATCCTGCAACAGCGGCGCGAAGGGCCGGTCGATGACCAGGTCCACCCGGGCGCCGGGACATGCCAGGAGCAGCTGCTGCACCGCGGGCAACGTGACCAGGGCATCGCCCAGGGCCTTGCGGCGGATGACCAGGATCCGCTCGATGGGTCCGCGCGGCCGCCTCACGCGTCGTCCTCTCGCCTGCCGTCGGCGGCCGGCAAGCTGGCCACGCTCGCCGCCACCGTGGCCGACGCCAGTTCCGGCAGGCAGACGAACGCGTCGCAGTGGTGCCGGTGACAGGGGTGGCAGGCTGGCCGCGTGGCGAGGACGCGGTAGGGCCCCAGTTCCTCGTACGGGAACCAGAGCCGCGGGTCGGTGGGACCGAAGAGCGCCACGGTGGGTACCTGCATGGCCACGGCCGCGTGCATGATGCCCCCGTCCACGCTGACCACCTGGCTGGCCGCTCCCACCACGGCCAGCGCCGCCTGCAGGTCCAGTGGCGGCAGCATCCCGCCACCGCCCGCCGCCAGCTCCGGTGCCAGCGCCGCATATCCCCGCGCCCCGCCGGGGGGGCAGAGCATCACCAGGGGACGACCGAGCGACCGCAGCTGCCGGATCAGCTCCTGCCAGTTGGCCACCGGCCACTCCTTGGTGGGCCAGGTGGCCGCCGGCGCGAGCAGGGTGTACGACCGGCCCCGCAGGCCGAACCGCGCGAGGGCCGCGCGGGCGGCACCCGCCAGCGGAGGGCAGGCCACGCGTGGCGCCAGGTCCCCCGGCGAGACCTCCTGGGCCAGCCAGTCCAGGAACCCCCGTCCGTCGGCGTGCGTCAGGGGGGCCAGGCGACCGACGTGCTCGCCCAGGCCGCCGCCCGCCACGGCGTAGAGGTCGGGCCGGCGGTCCGGAGCCGGCGCCAGGGCGGTGTGCGTGTATAGCCGGCGCCGGCTGGAGCTCGTGGTCCCGCCGATCCGTGCCGGGATCCCGGCCAGTCGCAGCAGCCACGCCGACCGGGGATTGAAGAAGAGGTCCACGGCGAGGTCGTAACCGGTCCGGCGCAGATCCCAGGCCGTGCCGAGGGTCCCCCGGGCGGCGATGGGCGCGACCGCGGCCTGCTGGGCCGCCCGCTGCGCGGCGTCGCGACCGCGACGTCGCGAGCCCAGGGCGTGCACGTGCTGCAGGAGCGGATGGTGGGCCAGCAGGGGCGCGTGGCCGGCCTCGCAGAGGAATCCCAGCTCCAGCGTCGGGTCGCCCCGCCGCAGCGCCTGGAGGACCACGGTGGCCATGGCGATGTCCCCGAGGTACCGCAGACGCGTGACCAGCACCCGCCGCAGCGGGCGGCCATCCAGTCGCCAGCTCATGCGCGCGCCCCGGTCAGGACGTGGTCGATGGCGGCGGGGAGATCGGCCAGCACCGGGACCGCCGGCCGGCCAGCCAGTCGATCAGCCTGTGCGGCACCGTGCCCGGTGAGCACCAGCGCGGGGCGCAGCCCGTGCCGGAGGGCGAGGTCCACGTCGGAGACCTTGTCTCCGATCACCCAGGATCTCTCCGGGACCCACGCGAACCGCTCCGCCGCCTCCTCGAGGAGCCCGGGACGGGGCTTGCGGCAGCGGCAATCCTCCTGCGGAGCGTGCGGGCAGTAGAAGAACCCGTCGAGCGACGCGCCCGCGGCGGCAAGCAGCGCGGTGACGCGATGCATCACCGCATCGAGGTCGGCCGCGGTGAAGAGCCCGCGGCCGAGTCCGGACTGGTTGGACACGCCGATCAGCTGGTATCCCTGCTCCCGCGCGCGCCGCAGCGCTTCCGGAACGCCGGCGATGAGTTCCACCTCCTGCGCCCGGGCCAGGTAGCCCCGGTCGACCACGAGCACGCCGTCGCGGTCGAGGAAGAGCGTGGGCCGCGGCACCCCGCGGGCCGTCCGAGGAGCAGTGGCCAGCGGCGGCCACTCCATCAGGCGTCCTCCCCGCCGGCGTCCTCGCGCAACCGATCGAGGGCGGCCATGACGTCATCTCCGGAGAGGGTGTCCAGGCAGAAGACCTTCTGGTTGCAGGTCTTCCGGAAGCAGGGCTGGCACGGGAATCCGGCGGCCGCCAGGCCGCGCGCCCGGGGCCCACGGGGCGCCGTCCAGGCGATGCTGCTCGAACCGAAGAGTCCCAGCGTGGGCACGCCCAGGGCGGCCGCGAGGTGCATCACGCCGCTGTCGTTGCCGAGGAAGGCCTCGCTCGCGCGCAGCAGACCCGCGAGGTCCACCAGCGTGGTGCCCCCCACCAGGTCCACCACGCCGGCCGGCCCCGGCAGCTCCCGTCGCCACGGCAACTGCCCGGTCAGGCCCCGTAGCTGCGCCGTGAAGCGCGCGGTGGCGGTGTCTCCCACCACCCCCACCCGCACCCCGCGCTGGCGGACGGCCTGGGTCACGAACTCCGCGGCGCGGGCCACGGGCCACGTCTTCGCCGGTCCGTAGGTGGCGCCCGGCGCCAGGAGCCAGAGCGGCGGGCCGTCGCCCAGCGGTGTCGGGGGGACCGGGTCCAGCCCCGGCAGCGCGGGCGCCTGGCCGGCCGTGGCGGGGGTCTCCCAGCCCAGGGTCTCGAGGAAGGCCTTGCCCAGGCGGGCCAGCTCGTCCGCATGGTGCAGGCTGCCCCGGGGCCGGATCGCCGGCAGGGGCAGCGTCAGCAGGGGACGTCGGCCACCGACGGCGTAGCCCACCCGTCGCGGGATGCCGGCCAGGACGGCCGTCAACGCCACGCGCAGCGATGGCGGACAGAGGATCACGGCGTCCGCGCCGGTGGCACGCCAGACGCCGGCCAGGCGGATCAGACCGCGCCAGCCCGCGTGACGCCCGCTGCGCTGGTAGGTGACCAGGCGATGGAGGCGGTCGTCATGGCTGACCAGGGGCGCCCAGCGCCGCCGGGCGCAGGCCACCACCTCCAGCCGCTGCCCCTGCGGCCCGCGGGCGGCCGAGAGCAGTTCCAGCAGCGGCATGGCCATGATGACGTCGCCCAGCCAGTTGGGCAGGACGAGCAGCACCCGGGTCGTGGCGCGGCGCTCGCGACTCATGCGCCAGGGGCGGGCGAGGGGCCGGACAGGGGGCCCGATCGCGGCGCCGCGGTCGCGTCGGTGGCGACGTCCGCGGACGCGACGGCCGTGACCGCCGTCACCGCGTCCATGAGCGTGGCCAGGTCCAGCTTCTTGCCCGGGCTGACGGTGAGGATGCGGCAGCGTTCCCGGTCGTGCGGTCGCCAGCGGGCCGGGACGTGCTCGCCGAACAGGCCGACGGTGGGGATGCCCTCGGCCACCGCGACGTGGAAGAGGTCGGTGTTGCCGGCCACGAAGAGGTTGCACTGGCACAGCAGCAGCATGGTCTCGAGCAGCGTGTCGCGATTGAACGCCGGCGGCACGGGCGATGGCAACTGGGCCTCGAACTCGCGGCGCCGCTCCTCGCCCGCCGGACTGGTCAGCGGGAGCACGCGGCAACTGAGCTGGGTCCGCAGCTGTTGCACGAGGAAGAGCAGGTTCTCCCGGCCCAGCGCCCGCCCCGACTTGTCCGGCCCCGGATCGATCCCCACGAGCAGTTCCTCGGGGCGCGGCTTGTTGAAGTGCACGACCTGGGCCGCCTGGCGCAGCTTGTCGGTGGGCAGGGGCCAGGCCGTGCGCAGGATGCCGGGCTCGAGGCCCAGGAACGGCGCCAGCAGGTGCAGGCGGTCGCCGGCATAGCCGGCGTCGTCCCGGGGGCGCAGTTCCAGGTTCACCGCCGGCCAGGCCTCGCCGTGCGAGGGGCCCAGGCGCAGCGCGGCGCCGGTGGCCTGCCCCAGCGCCTCGAGCTGGGGTACCGGGGTCTGCGACAGCACGAACGAGACGTCGTAACCCTTGCCGGCCAGGCTGCGCTGCAGGTTGCGATAGGCAGGCTTCCAGCCGGTGAGCTGCCGGGGCGTGTAGACCATCACCTGGCGGGCCAGCCCGCTGGGAATCACCAGCGGGGCGAACTGCTCCGGCACCATGAAGTCGATGCTGGCCCCTGGATACGTGCGGCGCATGGCCGCCAGCAATGGCACGTGGAAGAGCAGGTCGGCCAGGTCCTCGGTGGCGAGCGCGAGCACGCGGGAGCCATCGCCCACCTGGCCGGGGATCCGGAAGGGTCCGGTCTCCTTCTGCCCGCGCAGGGTCTGCTTGAGCTTCTCGAGCATGACGGCCCCTCCGTGGGCTAGCCGGCCTCCGGGAAGACCGTCTCCCAGACCTGGTCGACGTGCGACACCGGGACGAACTTCACGCCCTCGCGCACCTCGGGCGGGATGTTCTCCAGGTCGGACTCGTTGGCCTGCGGGATGATGACGCGGCGAATGCCCACGCGGTGCGCCGCGAGCACCTTCTCGAGCAGGCCGCCGATGGCGAGCACCTCGCCCGTCAGCGTGATCTCGCCGGTCATGGCGGTGCGCCGATCCACCGGCTTGCGCAGCAGCAGGGACAGCAGGACCGTGGCCATGGCGATGCCGGCCGACGGGCCGTCCTTGGGAATGGCGCCGGCCGGCACGTGGATATGCACGTCGCGCCCGAAGAACTCCCGGAACTGCTCCTCCTGGCCATAGCGGCTGCGCAGGTAGCTGTGGGCCGCGTTGGCCGATTCCTGCATGACGTTGCCGAGCTGCCCGGTGAGCCGCAGGTTGCCGTTGCCGCCGGGCAGGCTGAGACCCTCGATGTAGAGGATCTTCCCGCCCACCGGCGTCCAGGCGAGCCCGGTGACCACGCCCGAGCGCACGCGACGCCGCAGGCGGTCACCGGTGTAATCGGGGTGGCCGAGATAGTCCCGCAGGTTCCTGGCGCTGATGGTGTGCGGCTTGCGCCCCCCCCGCGCCACCTTGCGGGCCACCTTGCGGCAGACCGCGCCGATCTTGCGCTCGAGCTCCCGCACGCCCGCCTCGCGGGTATGGTGCTCGATCACGCTCATCAGGCCCGCGTCGGTGAAGCGGATCTTCTTGCGCGTCAGCCCGTTCTCCCCGATCTGCCGCGGCACCAGGTAGCGCTTGGCGATCTGCAGCTTCTCCAGGTTCGTGTACCCCGGCAACTGGATGATCTCCATGCGGTCCAGGAGCGGCCGCGGGATGGTGTCCAGCATGTTGGCCGTGGTGATGAACATCACCCGGGAGAGGTCGAACGGGAGCGAGAGGTAGTGGTCGGTGAAGTCGTGGTTCTGCTCGGGGTCGAGGACCTCGAGCAGGGCGCTGGCCGGATCGCCGCGGAAATCCTGCCCCAGCTTGTCGATCTCGTCCAGCATGATCAGCGGATTGTTGGTACCGCAATCCTTGATGCCGCTGACGATGCGGCCGGGCATGGCCCCCACGTAGGTGCGCCGGTGGCCGCGGATCTCGGCCTCGTCGCGCATGCCGCCGAGGGAGAAGCGGAAGAACTTGCGCCCCACCGCCTCGGCGATGCTGCGGCCCAGCGAGGTCTTGCCCACGCCGGGCGGACCCTGCAGGCAGAGGATGGGGCCGCGGTGATCCTGCTTGAGCTTGCGCACGGAGAGGAACTCGAGGATCCGTTCCTTGACGTCGTCCAGGCCGTAGTGATCCCGCTCGAGAACCTGCTCCGCCCGCTTGATGTCCAGCTTGTCCGCGCTGGCGGTGTTCCAGGGCAGATCCAGCAGCCATTCCAGGTACGTCTTGCTGACGGTGTACTCGCTGGCGCCGGGAGACATGCGCGACAGACGGTCGAACTCGCGCTCGGCGGCCGCCTCCACGCGTTCGGGAAGGTCGGCCTCGTCCAGGCGCTCGCGGAGCTCGTCCAGCTCGACGGTGCTCTCGTCCTCGTCGCCCAGCTCCCGGCGGATGGCCTTGAGCTGCTGCCGCAGGTAGTACTCGCGCTGGTCCTTGTCGATGGACTTGCGGACCTTGCTCTGCAGCTGCTGCCCCAGCTCCAGGACATCCAGTTCGCGCACCACGATCTGCGAGAGCAATTGCAGGCGCTGACGCGGCGAGGGCTCCTCCAGCACCTCCTGCTTCTCGATCACGTCGATGTCCAGGTTCGTGGCGATGAGATCGGCGAGCCGTCCCGGATCATCGATGTTCATCACCACCACCTTGAGCTCGTCGGAGAGCGTCTCGCTGGCGTCGATGATCTTCAGGAAGTTGTTGGCCACCCCGCGCATGTAGGCGAGGGTCTGGGAGTCCTCCGCCGCTTCCTCCCGCACGGGCACGATCTCCGCCCTGAGGTAGGGATCTCGCTGGAGGATGCGCTTGATCCGGCAGCGCGCCACGCCCTGGCCGAGCAGGCGCATGCTCCCGTCGGGGAACCGGAGCATCTTCTGGATGCGCACCGCGGTGCCGATGCTGTAGATCTCCTCCTCGTCCGCGGAGCCGTCGCTCTCCGGCGCGCGCTCGTCCTCCTCCAGCTCCGGCCGCTGGGCGAAGGCGCCGAGGATCTTGTCGCCGGCCAGACACTCGTCGGCCAGCTTGATCAGGTTGGCGTCGCTGAGCACCAGCGGCACCATCATGTACGGGAAGATCACCGCCTCGCTGATGGGCAGGATGGGCAGCGTGGCGGGCAGCGATGCGGTCTGCGCGTCGAGCTCTTCCCTGGTGCCGATGGCGCGGTCGCTCATGGACTGGCTCCTCCGCCGCTGCTAGCGGTCCACGGTGATCTGACGGCTCCGACCCGGGCGCGGCGTGCCCTTGCGGAACGTGACGAACAGGAAACCGCCCCGGTACCGGGCCGCGGCCGTGGCCGGGTCGATCTCCGCCGGCAACGGGACCCGGCGCACGAACGGTCCGACGTCGATCTCCATGGTGTGGAAATGCTTGCGACCCGGCTCGGCAGACTCCTCACGCTGGCCGCGCACGACGAGCGTCTGGCCGTCGCAGAGCACCTCGATGGCCGCCGGCTGCAGGCCAGCGAGCTCCACCTGCACCACGAGCAGATCCTCGGTCTCGTAGACATCGGTGGCCGGTCGCCAGCAGAGGTCGCCCTCCGCGGTGCGCGTCCCGCCCTTCTCCACGTATGACGTCACGAGGATCTCGAAGATCTCGTCGAGGTCGCCCTTGCGTCCCGCTGGGGTCATGATCCATGCCTCCGTGCGCGGCGGCGCATCCCGGGTCGGGATGCGGCCCGGAGGCAATGCTAACCGTCGGTGCGGCAAGCGTCAACAAGCGCCAACGGCGGCGCCGACGGGCTGCTGACAGGGCGATGGGTCCGCCGCCGGCATTCCGTGCCGTCTCAGAACCTCCGCAGGACCCCGATCACCACGCCCTGGACACGGACCCGCTCCTCGGGGTACTCCAGCGGCGCCATGCTCGCATTGGCCGGGATCAGGCGGATGGTGGCGCCCTGCCGCTGGTACTGCTTGACCGTGGCATTCTCCCCGTCGATGAGGGCGATCACGGTCTCGCCGTTGCGCGCGGTCTCCCGCTCCTCCACCACGACCACGTCCCCGTCGCGGATCTGCTCCTCGATCATGGAATCGCCGCGGACCCGGAGCGCGAAGGTGCGCCGCCGGCCGAGCCACTGCTCCGGCAGGGCCAGGTCCTCCGCCTCCGGCAGCGCCTCGATGGGCACGCCGGCCGCCACGGTGCCCAGCAGCGGCACCGTGGCGCTCCCACCCCCGCGGCCGGGGGCCTCGCCCACCACCGTCAGGTCGCGGCTGGCGTTCCGGCGCTCCCGCCTGAGGTACCCCTTGCTCACGAGCTGGCTGACGTGCTTGTGGACCGTCGCCACCGAGGATAGGCCGAAACGCGCGCCGATCTCCTGCAGGGTGGGCGCATAGCCGACCTCTTCGCTGTAATGGCGCACATACTCGAGGATCTGGGACTGGCGGGGCGTGAGCGACATGCCGGAACCTCCACGGGGGCCCGGCGCCCGGACTGGCGGGCGCCACGTTGCGATGACTCCCGCACGTTAGGCGAAAAAGCGGCGAATGTCCAGTCCGATCCGGGCTAGAGAGGGGGGCGTTCCATCCGGCGTTCACCTTCACGGCAGAGAGCCTCGGCCGTGGCCAGGTCCGGCAACGCCCCCCGCCCGCCCCAGCCGGTGCAGCCCAGGGCGGCCACCGCGGCCCCCAGTTCGAGGCTCTGCGGCCAGCCGTCGCCACGGGCCCGGGCGAACGCATAGCCGGCATGGAAGGCGTCGCCCGCCCCGGTGGTATCGCGCACCGGCACGCGGAACGCCGGGACGTGGAAGAGGTGGTCGCCCGCCTCGGCCAGCGCCAGCACGCCCGCCGGGCCGAAGGTCATGGCGACCCGCGCGGGACCGAGGGCGCGCAGGGCGTGCAGGGCCTCGCGAGGTCCGGCCAGTCCCGTGAGCCGCGGCGCGAAGACCTCGGAGGAGATCACGTCGGTGCACTGCGCCACCAGCTCGCGGCTGCCAGGCCGCACGCCGCCGGCGTCGAGGATCACCGGCAGCCCCTGCCCGCGCGCTGCCGTCGCCAGGCGCGCGGCCGCGGCCGGCTCGTGCCCGTCGCAGTAGAGCAGGTCGCACCCTGCGAGCCAGCCGGGGTCCACGGCGTCCGGATCGAGGGGCGGCAACTTCCCGCGCGACCAGTAGATGGTACGCGTCCCGGCCGCCGGATCCACGAGGATCACCGCCCGCGGCGTCGCCTGCCCCGGCACCGTCACCGCCCGGGAGAGGTCGACGCCGGCCGCCATCAGTTCGGCGCGCTGGATCTCGGCGCCGACGTCGTCCCCCAGGACGGTGACCAGTCGCACCCGGGCCCCGAGGCGCGCCAGCGTCACGGCCGCGGTGGCGCCCGGTCCGCCGCCGCCGATCCCGATGGCCGGGACCTCGCACTTGCTGTCGCGAATCGCCCGGCCGGCCACCGGCACGGTGACGTCGAGGGCGTTGTAGCCGAGGACCAGGATGGTCACGGGCCTCTCCTTGCCGCCGGCCGCCACGCCGTGGTAGGGTCGCATCGACACCGCCCGGACGTCCCGCCCGGGTTCGGGCCACCGGCTCCCGGATCGACTGGAGAGCGCCCCGATGACCGATTGCCTGTTCTGCAAGATCGCCGCCGGCGAGATCCCCAGCGACCAGGTGCACGCCGACCAGGACTTCGTGGCCTTCCGGGACATCGATCCCCAGGCGCCGGTCCACGTCCTGGTGATCCCGCGCCGCCACATCGCCTCGCTGAACGACCTCTGCGCCGCGGACGCCGATCTGGTGGGACGCCTCCAGGTCACGGCGGCCCGGGTCGCCGCGCAGCTCGGGATCGCGGAGACCGGTTACCGGTTCGTGATCAACTGCAGCGCCCACGGCTGCCAGAGCGTGCCGCATATCCACCTGCATCTGCTGGGCGGCCGGCAACTCGCCTGGCCTCCCGGATAGCGGCCCCGGGAGCCCGCCCTCGCACCGGCTCCCGCCGCGCTACACCGCGTACACGCCCCGCGCCACGCGCCGGACCCGGTCGCTGGTCGACAGCGTACGGCGCAGGACATTGTCGAAGTTCTTGCTGCGGCTGACGAAGAGCTTGTTCATGACGATGGACTCGAGCAGCGCCTTGAACGACATGGGTTCACCGCTCTCCTGCAGGACGCGCACGATCACGTCCTCCAGGGTGCCCGCGCCACCGGAGGAGCCGCGCCGGCCCGCCGGCTTCTTCGCGGTCTTCCGGTCGGTCTTCTGCGTGGTCTTCTTCGTGGCCTTCCCGGCGGTCTTCTCCGCGCCCGTCTTCTTCGCGGCCTTCTTGGCGGTCTTCTTCGCGGTCTTCGTCGTCGTCTTCTTCTTCGCCGACTTCTTGCCACCCGCCTTCTTCGCGGCCTTCTTCTTCCGCCCTCCGGCCCGATCGCGACCGTCCCCGCGCCCGGTGACGGCCGCACCCCGGACCAGTTCCTCGAGGGACGACTCGACCTCCTGCAGTTCCCGCTGCAACTCGTCACGGCGGGCCTCGAGCCGCTCGATCTCGCCCTTGGCGGCGAGCAGCCGCTCCAGTTCCTCCCGACTCAGCTGCGCGAGGGCGCGGTTCAGATCCGACGTCATGATGGGGCTCCTGCATGAAAGAGTAATATTACCTCCGCCCGAGCGTAGGCCGGCGTCAGGCGGCCGTCAACCTCGGAAGTAACAATCACTGATCGACCGGTGGGCTGGCGTAACGCCGATCGGAGGGGGCGATCCACCACTCGTGGGCGTTGTTCAGGACCGAGAGCATGTGCGGGCGGACGTCGCGCAGGCGGGTGCGAACGCCCACGACCTGCTCCAGGTAATACAGCACCGCGGCCGGTTGATCGGCGGCGAGCACCTCCTGCAACCGCCACCAGATGGGCCGCGCGCGCGCGCGATCCGGTTCGGCCAGGGCCGCGCCGAGGAGAGAGTCCACCTGCGCATTGGCATAGCGGCCGAAGTTGAAGCGGTCGGTGGCGCCGGAGGCCACCAGCGGCGAGGGGTCGGCGTAGAGGTTGGCCTGGTACTCGCCGAGGAACGCGTCGAAGGTCCCCGCGCGCAGGAACTCCAGGGCCGTGGCCAGCTCCAGGGCCCGCAGCTCGACCTTCACGCCCACCGTCGCGAGATTCTGCCGCACCACGGCGGCGACGGCGCCGCCGCCGGGAGCGCCGCCACGGTAGATGATCTCCAGCGCCAGGAGGCGCCCGCCCTTCTCCCGCACGCCATCGCCGTCGACGTCGCGCCAGCCCGCCGCCTCCAGGAGTTCGCCCGCGGCCAGGGGATCGTGAGGATCGGCCGCGAGCTCGGCATGATGATTCCAGAGCGCCGGCGGCAGGTAGGACGCCGCCGGTGTCGCGAAGCCTCCCAGCAGGTCCTGGCAGATCCGCGGCCGATCGATGGCCAGCGACAGGGCCCGGCGCACCGCCGGGTCGGCGAGCAGCGGGCGCGCGGTGTTCCACATCACCAGCCCGAAGACGCGGCCGGAGATGCCATGCAGGGCGACAGCGGGCGCGGTGGCCAGCCGCCGCGCGGCCTGGCCGGGCAGGTCGGCGACCACATCCACCTCGCCGGTCTCCAGGGCGAGGACCCGCGCCGTCTCGTCCGGCAGGATGCGCAGGATCAGGCGGTCGAGGAGCGGCTCGCCCAGGGGGTAATGAGGATTGGGCGCGAGGACCAGCTGACGGCCCGGTTCCCAGGCCGCCAGACGCCAGCGTCCCGAGGCCAGCGGACGGCGGTTGTCGGGCCACGCGGCGAGGTCGTCACGCGGCAGATCCCGCACGCGATGGGCCGGAAGCACGGCATGCACGGTGGCCGGCACCGGGCGGGCCTGGGGCGAGGCGAAGGTGTAGCGGACGGTGGTGTCGTCGATGGCCTCGGCCGCGGTGACCGCGCGCAGAAGATCGGCCCGGGGACTGCCGATGCGCGGGTCGGACAGCAGCTCGTGGCTGAGCACCACGTCGGCCGCGGTCAGCGGCGTGCCGTCCTCCCAGCGCCAGGGGCGCAGGTGGTAGGTGATGGCCAGGCTGTCCGGAGCCACCACCCACCGGCGGGCGATCTCCGGTCGCCAGCGGAGATCCTCGTCCATCTCCGCGAGGGTCGCCCGCAGCTGCGACAGGACGCTGCCCGCCACGGCGGACGTCCGGACCAGGGCGTTGAGGACGTCGGGTTCGTCGCTGATGGCCACCACGGCGGTGCCGCCGGCGACCGGCGTGGCGGGCGGCTGGTCGGCCGCCGTCCGGTCGCCGCGATCACCGCAACCAACGGTGCAGGACAGGAGCGAGGCGACCAGCAGGAGCAGCAGGATGGGTGCTGGGTACGGGGCGGCCATGGGTCCTCCGGCGATGGCGAGGGTCTGCGGGATGGTACGCAGGCGGTCAGCACAGCGTCAAGCGCGCGCCGGGGCGGCGGGGCGGCGGGGACCGCCACGCGGACGCGGTCAGGTTCCGTCCCACCGCACGGCGCCGGCCCGCCGGGCGTAGATCCGGGCGACCTCGCCACGATAGCCCATGGGCACCGCGGCCACGGGACGGTAGCCCGCCGAGAACCCGGCCGCAGCGGCCAGGGCCCGGTCGGGCCCCCGCCAGTACGTGGCCGTCCCATCACGCGCGGGCGTCTCGATCAGCACCACGTAGTCCGGTCGCCGGGCGAGCACGTACGCCGCGTCGTGCTTGGCGTGCAGGCCGCCAGGGGTGCGCGCGATGTGGGCGTCCACCAGGCCGAGCATGTCGAGGACCCGCCGGCCGGAATGGTATCCCACCGATCCCACGTCGCTGATGGCCACCAGCGCATCGGGCGCCGTGTTCGCGCGCAGCCACGCCGCCACCTGCCGGTAGGACTGCGGCAGATACTGTCCGGCGCGCACCGCGGGCATGACCTCGCGCCACACCGCGCGTTCGGCCAGGTAGCTCGCCGACAGCCCGTTCAGGACCAGCGCCGCGACCATCAGGACCGGTACCCGCTGCCGACCCCAGGCGGCCGCGAGCGTGGCGACGAGCCGGGCCGCCCCCGCCGCCATGGCCGCCGCCAGCAGCGGCAGCACCGGGGCCAGGAAGCGGTGATGGTGCATCCAGTCGCCACCCGCGGCGATCACCAGCGCGCCCTGCGCCGCGGCGATCACCAGCACCGCCCGCAGCCGCGGGGCGGCGGCCCGGTCGGCCAGCGGCACCAGGCTCAGCGCCAGGAGCGCCGCCCCGCCCCCGTCGCGCAGGAACTCGCGCAGGTGATGGAACCCCGCGCGCAGCGACGACTCCTCCCCCGTGATCTTGACGTGGAAGGTGTTCGGCAGCAGCGCGCCGTAATAGCCCCAGCGCCACGCGGTCATGAGCACCACCACGGCGGCGAGCAGGAGCCACAGGCGCGGCCACGCCACCCCGCGGCGACCACCGAGCACGAGGAGCAGCGCGGCGAACGCCACGCCCTCCGGGCGCAGCAGCAGGAGCGCGAGCAGTCCGGCACCTGCCAGCCCCGGCCGCGGGCGTCCCCCGGGGACGACGACCAGCAGGTAGCTGGCGACCAGCGCGAGCGCGAAGGCGTCGGTCTCCAGACCACTGACGGCATGCCGCGGCAGCAGCGGCGTCAGCGCGAGCCAGAGCGGCGCCAGCAGGGCCCAGGGACCAGCCCGCGGATCCAGGCGCCGGACCAGCAGCCAGGACAGCACCAGACAGCCCACCCCGGCCAGGACCCCCAGCCCCCGCAGCAGCACCAGCGGATCGGCGCCCAGGACCAGGGCCAGGGCCGCCAGGAGCATCCAGGCCGGATTGGAGTAGCCCTCCACGCGCTCGCCCGGATTGAAGACCGGACCGTGCCCATCGATCAGGTTGGCGGCATACCGCAGGGTGATGTAGGCGTCGTCCTCGACCCAGTGCCAGTAGGCCATGGCGTGCAGCACGAAGAGCATCGCCACCACGGCCAGGCCGACGGCGGCGCCGCGCGGGCCAGAGAGCAGGTCTTGCAGTCGCGCCATCATCGGGCGGCAGGACTCCGGTCACGGGTTCGCGGGCGGCTCCCCTGCCACCCCGCCCGGCAAGACTAACCGACGACCCCGCCGCCGTCATCGCCCCATCGCTGCCGCACGGCGTCCCGGCCTTACCGGCCACCCCGGCTCGGAGCAGTGACC
>CAZWYF010000003.1:5797-75204 GCA_964637835.1 uncultured Fibrobacteraceae bacterium | reverse complement strand
GGCTCGGAGCGGTGACCTCGACCCGGCGAGAAGCCCGGCCGTCTCGTCCTGACGGACTCGACGGCCGGGCGGAAGGCGGAAAGAGAAGCGGACTATTTCACGAGCGACATCTTGAAGGTCTGCGTGCGATCCGCCTGGCGCGCGCGGACGAAGTACACGCCGCTGGCCAGGCGTCGCCCGGCATCGTCGCTGCCATCCCAGGACAGTTCCCGCCAGCCGGTCTCCGCCGCGCCGGTGAAGAGCTGCCGGACGCGACGGCCCCGCAGATCGTAGACCCCGACGTCGAGCCGGCGGTCGGCGCCCGGCGCCACGTAGAGCCTGATGGTGGTCACGGGGTTGAACGGGTTGGGGAACGGAGGCAGCACGGTGAACGCCGCCGGGACGTCCACCTCGTCATCCACGCTGGTCCAGCTGATCCGCGGCGCCACGCCAGTGCGCTGGCTGTTGCCCTGGAACGTGGGCCAGGGCACGCGCGACGGGTCGTAGGTCGAGGGCATGTCCCAGACGTGCAGCAGGCGGTCCCAGCTGCCGTACACGATGTCGACGTCCCCGTCGCCCTCCAGGTCGCAGAGTACCGGCGTGGAGCGCGGGTGCCCGTCGAGGCGGATGGGGAAGCCGGCGATGACCGAGCCATCGGCACTCAGGGCATAGATGCGGTCCGGCGTATCGGTCTCGCTGTTGCCGATGGGCTGGATGATGTCCGGCACGCCGTCGCCGTCGATATCGCCCACCACCGGGCTGGCCTCCGTGCTGGCGGGCAGTTCCACCGGCCAGCCCGAGAGGAACTCGCCGGCGGTGCCGTCATCGATCCCGGTGTCCACCACCACGAGGTCCAGGCGGAAGGTCCCGCTGTTGACCGGCCAGACGATCTCCAGCTGACCGTCGCCGTCGAGGTCGCCCACACCCGGACTGGGCGCGCCCAGGGTCGCGTCGTAGGCGCCGGGATGGGAGACCGGGAAGCCGGGATAGGCCGAGCCATCGTCGCGGACCACGTACAGCTTGCGGCCGGTGGTGAAGAAGATGATCTCGTGCTGGCCGTCACCATCGAGGTCGGCCACCGCGGGGCTGCAGATGATCTTCTCGACGCCGGTCGCGACCGGGAAGCCGCGCACCTGCTCGCCGGTGGAGTCATAGGCGAGCAGACCGTTCTGGTCGTTGTCGTAGGAGGTGCCGAAGATGATCTCGGCCGCGCCGTCGCCGTCGAGATCCTGCAGCGCCGGGGAGGAGAATCCCCAGCCCTCGGGCCGCGCGACGAGCACGCCGTCGGTGGCCGGATCGCCGTCACCGTCCCGCAGCTCGGTGCCGTCGGCGTTCCAGACGAAGGTGCGCCCGCCGAGGTCGTTGACCACCACCTCGGGCTGGCCGTCGCCATCCACGTCGCCCACCGACGGGGGCGCCCAGTTCCAGGAATTCAGCAGGGCGCGGGGCCAGCCGGGCAGCATCTGGCCGGTGTGGTCGTAGATGTGGATCTCCCGCTGGGGCGACAGCAGGCTGGCGATGATCTCCAGTCCCTCCTCGCCGTCCAGGTCCGCGAGCACCGGTCCGGACGGGGCGAACTCGCCGCCCACGCCGGTGAACGGGCCGGTGGTCTGGGGGTTCTGATCGCCATCGAGGATCTCGCTGCCGTCGGGGCGCCAGACGTAGACCTCGTCCGAGGTGAGGACCACCTCGAGCGCCCCGTCGCCGTCGATGTCCCCGACGGCCGGGTGCCCGCTGGTCTGGAGCTGGAAGGGCAGCGGGAAGTTGTCGATCTCCGGGGGCATGGTGCCCTGGGTGACCACCGCGCTGAAGGTGCTCTCCAGGTACGAACGGTCCACGGTGGTGATCCTGTACCAGTAGGGTGTCAGCTGGGACAGGCCCCGGTCCTCGTAGTACGCGATGCCCTGGAGCAGGTCCGGATTGGCCCGGACCCAGGGCCCGTCGGCCGACTCGGCCCGGTAGACGTTGTACCCGAGCGCCCGCTCGCTGTCGGCCGCTTCCCAGCGCAGCACGATGGCGTCGGCGGCCAGGGTGGCGTCGGTCTCCACCGCCAGGGGAGGCTCCGGCAACACGAATTCCACGGTATGGCGCGTCACCCGGCCGTGGTTGTCGGTGAAGACCAGCTCGCAGGGCTCGGTGGCGGTCATGTCGCTCAGCGACACGGAGAGCTCGCCCGTGGCCAGCGAGGACGTCTCCAGCAGGTCGGCCGCGGTGAAGGTGGCGGACCCGCTGTGGATGGTCACCCCATCCTGGAGCGCGTTGAGCGTGCCGACGAGGCCGTCGAGCCGGCCGGCTCCGTAGTTCTTCAGCGTCGGGATCAGCACCAGGCGCTCGCCGGCCTCCCAGACGCTGTTGCCGTCACCGTGGGTGGCATCGTCGATCACCAGCGAGATGACGGCCGTCTCCGGCGCCAGGATCTCCACCGGCACCGTGCTCACCCACTGTTCGCCGCCGTCGGAGACGGTCACGCGCAGGTCCACCACGCGGCCGTCCTCGGCGGTCGGCTCGGCGCGGACCTGCAGGCCGGCGATGGTGGTGGCTCCTCCGGCCGACAGCGCCGGCGCGGTGGTCTGGCCATCCAGCACCGTCAGCGCCGGATGGGTGCTGGCCACGTCGACGGTGAGATCCCCGGTGGCCAGGCCCCCGGACTCCTGCAGCTCGAGGGTGACGTCGACCGTCTCCCCCGCCTCGAGCACGCCGTTGCCGTTCTCCGCGCCATCGAGCGCGACGAACTGCGCGGCGCCCACGTAGCTGCCGGGGGCGGTGACCGGCAGGGTCTGCGAGCTGAGCACCACGTCCTTGCCGGCGACGGTCAGGACGGCCTCGCCCGCCGTGCGCGGGATCACCGTGAGGTTCGCCGTCCCCTGGTAGTCGGTGTCGTCCCAGGCGTAGGTCTCGCCGTCCTTGCGCAGGCAGACCTCCACGCCGGCCACGGGCTGGCCTTCGACGGTGACCGTCACGTTCACGGTCTGCTCGCCCACCACCAGTTCGGCCGGTGCGACCACCGCGGGCGTCCGCGGCGTCGCGGTCCAGGCGTTCAGCGCCGGGTCGCCGATCATCACCAGGTTCATCTGGGTCCAGCGGTCCACCGTGTTGCGCACGGTGTTGCTGATGTACTGCAGACGGGCGGCGTTGAGGGCGTCCGCCGGGCGCCGCAGCCCGTCGCAGAGCAGGTTCTCGTAGAACGCCGTCTGATAGCCGAAGGAGTTGGACGGGAACGCCTCGCGCGCCGCCGCCACCGCGATGATGGCGCCGCCATCGGGGTTCTCCACGAACCGCTCCATGAGGCAGGAGACGTCGAACGCGCCGGACGCGCAGTTGACCGCGAACAGCAGGAAGGAGTTCGGGTTGGTCAGGGCATCGGCGTCGCTGACGGTGAAGTTGGCGTCGCCCATGGACATGTTGAAGAAGTGTCCATGGCCGAACTGGTTGACCTGGCCGTAGTGACCGGTATTGAGCGAGTCGATGAACGCCTCGCGATCGAGCGCCGCGTCGCGGTCGAAGAGCTGGTCGGTCTCGTACATCCGCAGCGGCTCGAGACCGGAGCAGGGCTCCACGACGTTCTCGATCAGGCTGGCGGAGTACTGGGCGCCGTCGAGGGTGATGGGGTCGCCCGGATCCCAGGGCGAGGGGAAGAGGACCTCCGAGGCGAACAGCGCCCGGTTCGCCCAGGCGGCGGTGGCCGGCGTGGCCTCGTAGGTCAGGACCTTGTCCACGAAGGACGCCACCATGGTCGCGGTCCGGACCGGTGCGCGCCCCACGGCCAGCTCGGGAGCCATGTCCACTTCGTCGCCGGGATTGGTCGCGTTGACGTAGGGCTCGCCCAGCCAGCCGTCGCCATCGGCGCCCCAGTTGCCGTCCAGGGCGGCGTAGTAGAGGTCGGTGGGGATGTCGGTGTGCCCGCCGAAGGGATAGAAGGAGCTGCGCACGAACCGGGTGGGGATGACGTCGGTGTCGCCCCCGATGAGCAGGTACTCCAGTCCCCAGCGCGCGTACGCGTCCTGCAGGAAGCCGCGCAGGGTCTCCTGGAAATCGATGCCCTGGCGGTAGTTCGCGCTGATCCACTCGCGCGTGACCACCTTGGCCGGCAGGCCCATGGCCGTGCGGTGATCGGCCAGGCGCTGGAACTCGTCGGCCAGTTCCTCGGTGGTCACGATGAGGTACCGCACGCCCGTGCCATCGAGGCTGGGCAGCGGGGCCGGCAGGTGCGGCGCGCCCGACCGGTCCAGCAGGATGCCGTCCTCGCGCTGGTAGGCCGATACCGCGCCGGGGTTGTCCACGATCGCCGCCAGCACGTCGCCGGTGCGCGCGCGCTCGCCGGGGACCTGGCGCTCTCGCGCCAGCACCGGGGGCGCGGTGGCCGCGGTGGTCAACGCGCGCACGCGGAATTCCGTGAGCAGTTCCAGTCGCTGCCCCTCCTCCCCGTCCACCACCCGCAGCGGATGGACGGCCACGGCCAGCAGGCGGTAACCGCGCCAGGTGTGCAGGCCGCCCCACTGGCCCCACTGCGCCGGGAAGCGGCCGTCCGCCCCGGTCACCGTCTCGACGGACACCACCTCGCCGGTGCTCGTCTGCAGCGGCCCGGCCACTGCCAGCGGGCCGGGCGGCGTGATCTCCATGGTGCGGACCGGCTCGACCACCACCCCGCCGATGGCCAGGTGCGCGGGAACGAGCAGGAGCAGGTCGCGCGCGGGCAGCGCGGGGCGATCGGTGGCGCCCAGCGGCCGGGAATCCGGGAGCGACGGGCGGAAGGTCCCGTCGGCCTGGCGGGACCAGCCGAGGTCTTCGGCCGCGAAGCGGCCGCTATGGATCACGTCGCCGGCAGCGGCGGCCGCGGCGACGGGAAGGACGATGGCGAGCGAGAGGACGAGGAACGCGGCCGGGATCGGGACCGAGCGGCGGGTCATGCAGATCCTCCTGAGGAGATGGGTGCGCATCTGCGGAGTCGTCCTGAACGGAGTCGTCCGGACAAGCGCGCCCTGAACCGGGTCTCCGATCCAGGGCTCCATGCCATCGTATGTTACCACAAACATGGTGGCCGGTCAATCGAGGAGGGCATCAGGGTTGGATGCGTGCGGCCGGACCGAGGATCCGGGTCTCGCCTGGCCCCAGGGCCAGGACCAGCGACCGCCCCGCCGGCGGCCGTTCCGTGCCGGCCAGTCGCGCCGCGGTGTTCAGGGCGCGGGGCGGCACCACCACCAGCCGCCGGCTGCGGGTCAGGTTGCGGACCACCACCTGTTCGCCGCGCACGGTCCAGCTGGTGCCGCGCCGCTGCAGTCCGGCGAGCTCCTCGTCCACCAGGTACAGGGGCGCGTGGGACGACACCGCCGCCAGCAGCGAGTCGAGCTCGCCGCGGCCCAGGGCGGGCACTCGGGGGTCGAGGTGGGCGAAGTTGATGCGATGGGCCTCCACCACGGCCGGCTCGCCCCGCCGCCAGGCCGCCCGGATGTCCCGGCGCGCGCCGGCGGTGATGGCCCGCGGATCGTGCTGCTGCACCGGTTCGAAGATGCAGTTGCGATCGAGGTACACCCGGTCGCGGTGGACCCAGCGCATCCAGCTGCGGTGCAGCACCTTGCGCACGCGACCGGACAGCCCCCGCCAGGAGGCCTTCCGCTGCTGGCGCTGCCCCTGGATCACCCGCAGGTCGCGGCTCAGCCAGAGCGACTCGTGGGGATCGTCCCAGACGTAGTCCGGGCCGATCACCGCGCGGGGGGGACGGCCGAAGACGGCCGCGAAGTCCGCGAGGCTGGCATCCAGCTCGGCGGCCAGGGTGTCGGGGTCGCGCCAGGGACCCAGCTCCCAGGCCCGCTCGCTACCCGGGAACGGCAGGACCTGGGCCCGCGCCGCCGCCACCACCGGGGGGCCGACGGTCCGTTCGCGTCGCAGGCGTGGATCGTAGTGGAAGCGCCCGTGGAGTTCCGGATGCCAGACCCCCGCCCGCTGGCCGGCGCGCACCGCCGCCCAGAGCCCCGGCCGCTCGTACCCGGGCGGCACGGCGGGGAGCGCCTGGCGGCGCCAGCGCAGGGAGTCGCCGCCGGTGGTGTCGGCGGTGAGCGACGCCATGATGTAGTTGGGCTGCATGAGCGCGGACAGGCCGTCGCGGCCGCGGTGCCCGGCGAGCACGTCGCAGAGCGCGGCCACCGCGGCGCTGTCCTCCAGCGTGGAATGCCAGTAGATCTCCGGCAGCCGGCCCGGCGCCAGGACGTCGCGATCGAGGACGCCGAGGGCGGCCGAGTCGGGCACGAAGCCGCAGAGGCCCCAGTCGTCGCTCTCGATGCACACCGCTCGTACGCGTTGCCAGTCGACGCCGGCCGGGCTGCGGCCCCAGACCATGCCCACCGCCAGCAGCAGCAGCGCCAGGGCCAGACCGAGCAACGACCGCAGATGATGGCGCCACCCGCGGGATGCGTTCATGTCGCGACCTCCGGTTGCCACCGCGACCACCAGGCGCGGCCGCAGGCGATGCCGTCCCGGGCGATGCCCTCGCGCAGACGGGCCACCTCGCCACCGCTGGCCGGCAGGCCCGCGTCCAGCCAGGCGAGCACCCGCGCGGCATCCAGCGGCCAGGCATTGTCCTCTTCGCCATCCTGCCAGGAGCCGCCCCAAGCCCAGCGGCGCCGCCGGCGCCGGAACTCCTGCAACGAGCGCAGCCGCCCGCGTCCGGCGGGGTCCAGGCGCGCCAGCAGCTCCTGCAGATCAGCATAGTGCCGCGAGGATGGCGAGGCCAGGGCCGGCTGGTCCTCCAGGATCCAGAGCGCGCCACCCGGCGCGACGAGGTGGGCCCAGACGCGAGGACCGTCGCCACCGAGCCGGGACCAGACGTGCCGCAGCAGGTTGCCCGCCACCACCACGGCGAAGCGGCCACGCAGCGGCGGCCGCAGGGCGTCGCCGCGCACGTGGGGCCGCACGCCGAGGGCCGGGCCCGTGCGGTCGAGGGTCCAGGGCGCCGGCCCCGCCTCGCGCAGCAGGGCGGTCAGCCGGCCGTCGCCACAGCCGAGCTCGAGCACGTCGCCGGGGCCAGCGGTGGCGAGGTCGTCAAGAAACGTCGCGGGAAGTGGGCAGAACGGCATCCTGGTCCGACCCCTCCGGCCGTGGCGCGGGCTTCTCCGTGGGCGGCGCCGGCACGATCTCCAGGTCGCCACCGGCCACCTTGCGCACCGTGGGCCGGCGCGCGCCCTGCAGGTCGATGACCTCGGCCACGCGCCGATCGAGGTCCGAACGCTCCACCACGCCGTCGTCGAAGCCCAGGGCATAGGAGAGCTCGGAGAAGAGGTCCCAGCCGGCGCGGCGGTTGCGCAGGTGCTGCAGGGCGACGAGCTGTGCGGCGCCCATCCAGGCGGCCATGGCCGGCAGGCCGAGCCAGGCCTGGTTTAGGCCGTCGCTGAGCGCGAACAGGCCGGATCCCGCCGTGATCAGCAGCAGGGTGATCACCGCCCGCGCGGGGCTGAAGCCCAGCCGCACCAGGCGGTGGTGGAGGTGGTTGTCGTCGGCCATGAAGAGCGAGGTACGGCGGCGACAGCGGCGCAGGATGGTGGTCGCGGTGTCCCAGATGGGCACCAGCATGGGCGCCAGCAGCACCGGCAGGGGCACCGCCGCGCTGCGGCTGAGGTTGAGCATGAGCGTGCCCAGGACCAGGCCCATCCACATGCTGCCCGAATCGCCGAGGAAGATCTTGCGGCTCGACACGTTCCAGTAGAGGAAGGCCAAGGTGGAGCCGGCCAGCGTGGTGGAGAGCAGGGCGGAGGTGCTCTCGCCCGCGGCCATCGCCAGGACGGCCAGGAACACGGCGGCCAGCACGCTGATGCCGCTGGCCAGGCCGTCGAGTCCGTCGATGAGGTTCATGGAGTTGATGAACCCGAGATACCAGAAGAGGGTGAACGGCCAGGACCAGCCCCCCAGGCCCACGGTGCCCACCAGCGGCAGGGTGATGGTCTCGAAGCGCTGCCCCAAGAGCATCAGACCCAGGATGATCACCAGCTGCCCGTAGAGCTTCTTCTCGGCGTGGATGCCGAAGCGGTCGTCCCCCACGCCCAGCGCCAGGATCACCAGGCCGGCGCCGCTGAGGATCATCAGCCACGGCCAGGGCAGGGCCGTGCGCAGGACGAAGTTCTCCAGGAAGTAGAGCGCGCAGAAGAAGGAGATGAAGATGGCCATGCCCCCGGTGCGAGGCACGGGCTCCCGATGCGGCCGGCGGCCGCCGGGATGGTCGACGATCTCGGTCAAGAAACCGAGATTGCGGAAATGGGGCTGGACCAGCCAGGACATGACGAATGCCACGCCGAAGCTGATCAGCGGTACGATCCCTCGCTCCACGAATCCTCCGTTGGCTCGCTCCGTTCCCTCGGAGCCTGGCTCTCCTGAGCTCGCCGAAGGTATCGCAACCCCCCGGGAGGGGCAACTGCGAATCTCCAGGAGTTCGCGGACGCCATCGCCGACCTCATGGCCGGCCGGACAGCACCGCGTGATAGGTCCGGACCGTCGCCTGGACGGTCTCCTGCCAGGACCACCGGGGCCAGCGCGCCTCGCCGCGAGCGACCAGATCCCGGCGCAGGGCCGCGTCGTCGGTCAGACGGGCCAGGGCGCCGGCGAGGGCGGCAGGATCGTCCGGGTCCACCAGCAGCGCGGCGTCGCCCGCGACCTCGGCCATGGCCCCGCGATCGCTGGTCAACACCGGCAGACGCGCCACCATGGCCTCGAGGATCGGGAACCCGAACCCCTCGTGTAAGCTAGGGAAGAGCAAGGCGCGCGCCAACTGGTACTGCCGCCACAGTTCATCCGGTCCGCAGTAGTCGCGAAGCCGCACCGCCCCGGCGGCCACCAGGGGTTCCAGGGCGCTCCGCAGGCCGCTGTCCTGCCAGCCACGGCCGCCGACCAGCACCAGCTCGGGGGCGAAACGCCTGGCGGCCCGGCGCTCGCGACGGAACGCCGCGTAGGCCGCGAGCAGCCCCTCCAGGTTCTTGCGCGGCTCCAATGTGCCCACGAACAGGAACGGGGCGTCCTCCGCGCGCTCCGCCGCCGGCTGTGGCCGCCGGCGTACCCAGCCCGGCACCCCGAAGGGAGTCACCCGCACCCGGTCCGCCGTGGCCGGGAACCAGTGGGCCACGTCCCGGGCGGTGGCCTCCGAGTTGCAGACGATCGCCGCCGCGCCGGCCAGCGACCGCGGCACCAGCCAGCGATAGTAGCTGCGGCGCGGCTGCTCGATGGTGCGCGGGAACCGCAGATAGCCGAGGTCGTGGACGGTGACCACGGTGGGGCACGGGCAGCGACGTGGCGTGACGAACTGCAGCCCGTGCAGCAGATCGGCCCCCAGCCGGCGCAGCAGTCCCGGCAGCGCCACCTGGGTCCAGATCGCCTTGCGCAGGGTGCCGCCGGCCGCCCCGGGACAGGGCACCAGCCGCCAGTGCGGCCGGGCGGCCAGCGGCTCCAGCAGCTCGGGATGCGTGCAGAGGACGGCGAAATCGAGCCCGTGGTCCGCCACCGCCAGGGCCTCGGTCCACTCCAGGATGGCGCGGCCCACCCCCGTGGGGCGCGGCCGCAGCAGCAGCGCGTCGAGGACCACCAGCGGTCGCGTCATGATGTCCTTTCGGGGCCACGTGACCCGGTTTCCCGGCGTGCCTCCGCCAGGGCCGCGATCCAGAGGCCCAGCGCCACCCAGGGGTGCGGCAGGTTGTACTGGGAGAACATGGCCAGCTGCAGGGCCACCGCCCCGCCCGCCACCGCGGCCGCGGCCAGGCGCTCCCGGCGCGCCCGGGAGGGGGCGCGGCCCAGGACCTGCCAGGTCCGCCGCCCCAGCAGGACGACCCCGGCGACCATCACGCCCAGCCCCACCAGGCCCGTCTCGCAGAGCACGCGCACCGGCAGGCTGTTGACCACCGGCCAGGTGAACTGGCTCTCCAGCCCGGGCAGGTCCACCAGGGCATAGAAATGATACGGATACTGTCCCCAGCCCACGCCCACCAGCGGCGATTCGAGGAACGCCCGCCAGGCCGCCTGCAGGCTGTAGTACCGCGTGAGGTTGGACCAGTCGCCGGGATCGGCCACCTGCAACAGGCGCCGCACCGGCCACAGCAGGGCCTCGGGGCCGGCCAGCAGCGCCGTGGCGGCGAGCGCCAGGCCCGCGGCGCCGACCAGCCCCCAGGCCAGGGCGGCCGGCGGCCCCGGCAGGCGGGCGCGCCGCCGCAGCAGCCACCAGATCACCACCCCGCCCGCGGCCGCCAGCCACGCCGCGCGCGACCAGGTCAGCACCAGCACCGCCGTGGCGATGGCCGCCAGGACGCGCCGGCGCGCGACCAGCAGCCAGGGCACCGCCAGCAGGAGGAAGTTCCCGAGGTACAGGGGCTCGAGCATGCTGCCGCGCAGCCGCGGCACCACCGTGTATCCGCCCAGGTAGAGCCGTTCCGATCCGGCGAGCAGGCCGGGATTGGAGGTCGCGATGGTCTCCAGCGTGTCCAGCCCCGGCAGCGGCCGCCAGACGTGCACGCCCTGCAGCACGGCATACAGCACCTGGCCGGCGGCGGCGACGGCCAGCAGCCGGAGCGTCCAGACCCAGCGTCGCCGGCCCCGGGTCCAGAGGGCGGGATACACGGCGAAGGCCGCCACCACGACCACCTGGACCGCCTGGCGCAGGTACCGCGGCCAGGCCTCCTGGGCCAGCAGCGGAGCCGGCGCGAGGACCAGGCCGAGGCCCGACAACCCGAGGACGGCGACCACCACGCCCAGCCAGCGCGCCGTGCCGCGGACGGTGGGGTCGTCCCGCAGGCGACGGCGCTCCCGGGACGATCCCGGCCGCGACCCGTCCGCCAGCCTCAGGAGCCAGGCCAGCGCCAGCAGGAGATAGGCGGGCTGGACCCCCGTGCCCAGGTCGCGGCCCAGCAGCAGGTGCACCAGGCCCACACCCGCCAGCGGCAGGGTGAGCAGGGCGCCCCCCCAGCAGAGGTCGGCCGCGAGCAGTCGCTTCATCGGTGCGGACGCCGGCGTCGGCGGGCCAGGTGCAGCAGGATGCCGGTGGCCACCACCAGGCCGGCGAGCAGGAGGTAGTCGCCGCGGGGATCGGCCGCGGCGTGCGGCCGGCGATACTCCAGGCGGTCCGCCGCGACGATCAGCTCGCCAGATTGCAGATAGGCCCGGACCCCGCCGGCGGCGAGGTAGAGCGGCGTGTCGATGGTGAAGCGCCCCGGCCGCGCGGTGAACAGGCCGCCGGCGCCGGCGCCCCGCAGCGGCCCGTCCAGGGCGAAGGCGAGCCCCTGCTGGCCGTCGGGCAGCCAGGGCACGCCGGCCTCGGTGACGACCACGCCCTCGGGCCAGGCGAGCACCGTCCCGCCGTCGGCGGGTAGCGGCACGGCCACGAACCCCACGGAGGTGTCCCGGGCCGCCGGGATCACCAGCCGCTCCGGGGCGAGTGCCGCCCCGGCGTCGGGAGCGGCCGCGGCCGGTCCGGCACGGCCGCAGAACAGCAGGAGCGCGGCGAGCACGACCGGTCTCCACCGGCCAGGGAGGCGGCGGCGGCAGGCGGGCGCGGCGGCGCGCCCGGACGGGAGGTCGCGATGCTGCAGGCCGATCATGGCGCGCACCTTAGCCCGGCGGCCGGCCGCCTGGCAAGCCGGGAGTGCGCCGGCGGGCGTTCACGCGAACCGGGCCGCGAGTCGACGCAGCTGATCGTCCGCGGGGGCGTCCCAGCCCAGGCAGTGGACGGTGACCGCGGCCTCCGGCGCGGCGGCGGCAGCCAGGGCCGCCACCCGCGACCGCAGGGCCGCCGCGGGGCGCCGGACCGGTTCCGCTCCCGCCGCCGGCTCCCAGAGCACCGTCACCCGGTCGGGCCGCAGCAGGGCCGCCAGACGCCCCAGGGACAGCCCCGCCCGCATCGAGAGTCCCTCCTCGCCACGCGCGCACCAGAGCAGCAGCGGCGCCGCGTCCGGCGCCAGGCCCAGGCCTTCCTCGCGCTCCCAGCGAGCGAGCCGCTCGCCCACGCGCCCGCCGAGGTCGTGCGCCCCGGTCCGCGGCCGGCGGGGGGCCAGACGCGCGAGGATCCGGGCGGTGTCCGCCGCGCCGGGCGCCGCCGTGACCAGCGGCCGTGTGCCCGGCGCCATCTCCTCGGCGGCCGGATGGCCGCCCGATGGTCCGGGACCGCCGCTGAGGAAGGCATCGGCCACGGTCGCCAGGTGGTGGCGACGCGCCGCGCGGACCGTGCCCTCGTCTCGCGTCCGTGCGCCCACCTCAGGGCACCGCGATCATGCTGTTGGCCCCGCCGAACTCGTTGGTCGTCACCACCGTGTTGTGGGGGTCGGGCAGCCAGACGCCATCGACGATGTACCGGTACTCGTGACGACCCGGCACCAGGGGCAGGATGCACTCCCAGCGCCCGTCGGCCCGGCGGTACAGCGGCGTCCCCTGGACCGACCAGTCGCTGAACGACCCGGTCACCCGCACCTCGGCGGCGCGCGGGAAGTCGGCCACGAACCGCACGCCCTGCTCGGTGACCTCCGGTCCGTGGAGCAGCGCCGCCCAGTGGTCCAGCGCGGGCACCCGCAGGTCCACCTCGCCGGCGGCCAGTTCCCGGGCCAGGTCCAGGAAGTCCTCCGTGGCCCGGCAGCCGGCGTCGTGGTCGAGGACGGGGATCCCCCGCTCCGCCGCCTCGCGGACCCGCACCGTGGGGTGGATCACCGTCTCGAGCAGGCAGCCGTCGAAGACCTCGGCCAGCTCGTCCCGCAGCGCCCGCGCGAAGCGGGAGCGCAGATCGTAGTTGGAGAGCACCAGGCGGGTGACCACCTCGTGCCCCTTGCGCTCGCGCAGGACGCCGAGGGTCTCCAGCAGCTTGACCACCGCCTGGCGGCTGTAGGTGCTGGCGTCCACGGGGACCAGCAGCTCGCCGCTGGCCAGCAGGGCGTTGAAGGTCAGCGCCCCCACCGCCGGCGGGCAATCCACGAGCACCACGTCGTAGGGCATCTCCGATCGGCGCAGCACGTCGCGCAGCCGCATCTCCCGGCCCTCCTGACCGGCCAGGCGGGGTTCGACGGCGCTGAGCTCGACGCTCGTGGGCACCAGGTCCAGGCGCGGCGCCACCTGCAGGCGCACATCCTCGACCAGGACGTCGCTGTTGAGGTAGAGATCATAGGTGGAGAGGGAGAAGTCGGCCTCGGCGAGGCCCAGCGCGAGGGTGGCGTGCCCCTGGGGATCGTTGTCGATGAGCAGGACGCGCTGCCCGAGCCGGCCGAGTGCCGCCGCCAGGTTCACCGCGGTGGTGGTCTTCCCGCATCCGCCCTTCTGGTTGGCCAGGGCGATGACTCTCATCACGAATCCTTTCGTCATGAAGTCGCCGTGATGCCGGAGCCGCGGTGCTGAAGCCTCGATGCCCGTTCCGTCCCTGGATTCCGGCCTTACGAGGCGGCCGTGGGCGTCTGCCCCCGACCACGACCGTGATTCTCCGGGGTCTGCCGGATGGGTGTCAAGCCATAATGTATTCTTTATCGAAAAAAATGAGACCGCGATCTCAGAGGACCAGGAGCGCGAACGCCACCCCGCAGATCACCCCGCCGGCCACCTCGGCCCAGGTGTGGCCCACGAAGACCCGCAGATCCTGGGCGTCCAGCTGATGGGTGCGACGCATGGTCTCGACGAGGTCGTTCACCAGACGGGCCTGGTGTCCCACCTCCTGGCGCAGGCCGGTGGCCTCGAAGACCACGTAGACCGCGAAGACGAGCACCAGGCTGAAGACCGGCGCGTGGACGCCGGCATCGTGCCCCACCAGCGTGGCCAGGGTGACCACGGACGCGGTGTGGGACGACGGCATGCCGCCGTTGCTGAAGAACAGCTGCGGACGCCAGCGGCGACGGGCCAGCAGTTCCACCACCACCTTCAGGGCCTGGGCGGCCAGTCCGCTCAGCAGGGCCAGGACCCCGGCGTTCAGCATGCTGTCCTCCTCGGGCGGCGCGCGACGCGCTGCCGGGCCCGGTGACGGGGCATCCCGGCGACGATCGCTGGCAATCTAAGCCGATTCTCCACCCCCGGCAGCAAGAGAAACGGCGCCCGCGGCCGGCGGCCACGGAGGTCGTGCTTGAGCGGCGGGGTGGCCGTGTGCTATCTTACCCTCCTCGGAACTTCCGCTTCCCCGGCCGGGTTCTCCCGACCGGGGCCATTTTGCGCCGGCCGACAGGCCGGCTTTCCGTCCGCCCGCCCGCCGCGCGGCGGGTCACCGGGAGAGACTCGACGATGTTCAAGTTCCTGCGCTCGAACGCCAAGTTCTTCTACTGGATCATCGCGGCCACCTTCGTGGCGTTCATCTTCCTGGCCTGGGGCATGGACGTCGCGGGCAGCCGCGGGGGCGCCCCCCAGGGCGGCAACGCCGTGGGCGAGGTCAACGGCGTCGCCATCAGCGCCTGGCAGTACGACCGCGCAGTCCAGCAGATGCAGCAGACCTACCGTCAGAACGCCCCGGGCCGCGAACTGACGGCCAACCAGGTGGCCCTGGCGCGGGATCAGGCCTGGGACCAGCTGGTCCGCGAGGCCATCCTGGTGCAGGAGGTCGAGAAGCGCGGCCTGACCGTCAGCGACCAGGAGGTGCTGCGGATCTTCAAGGAGAGCCCGCCGCCGGAGATCCTGGCCGCCTTCGCGGACGAGAACGGGCAGCCGGACCTGCAGGCCTATTACGCCGCGCTCGGCAATCCCAACGCCGGCATCGACTGGGTCGAGGTGGAGAACTGGGTGCGCACCAGCGTGCCGCGCCAGAAGCTGGTCCAGATGGTCACCGCCGGCGTGAGCGTCAGCGAGGACGAGGTCCGCGAGCTGTACGAGCGCCAGAACGGACGCTTCGTGGCCGAGTTCATGGGCGTGGGCCTGAAGACCGTGGCCACCGATTACGAGCCCGCCGAGGAGGAGATCGAGGCCTACTACGAGGCCCATCCCGGCGATTACTGGCAGCAGGCGCAGGCCACCGCTCGCGTGGTGGCCTGGGAGCTGGCCCCGGCCCCCAGCGACTTCGACGAGGTCCGCGAGCTGGCCCTGGACATCAAGAACGAGATCGAGTCGGGCGTGCGGACCTTCGAGGAGGCCGCGGCCACGTACAGCGAGGATGGCAGCGCCGAGAACGGCGGCGATCTGGGCACCTTCGATCGCAACCGCATGGTGCCGGCCTTCACCGAGGTGGCCTTCTCCCTGCCGGTGGGTCAGATCAGCGATCCGGTCCAGACGCAGTTCGGCTTCCACCTCATCGAGGTGCTCGAGCAGGAGACCGGCGAGGAGGACGAGGTGGAGCGCGTGCACGCCCGCCACATCCTGCTGCGCGTGACGCCCAGCGAGGCCACCCGGGATGCCGTCTTCGAGCATGCTGCCGCGTTCCGTGACCGCGTCGACGCCGACAGCTTCCTCACCCTGGCCGACCAGGACACCACCGCCGAGGTGCTCACGCCGCGGCCCTTCTCCGAGGGGCGCGACATCCCCGGCCTGCGCCAGTCGGCGGCCGGCGGCCACTTCGTCTTCCAGGCCGAGCCGGGCGACATCAGTCCCGTGCTGAACACCGACGACCACGTCTACATCGTCATGGCCGAGGGCATGACGTCCGCCGGACCGCAGCCCCTGGAGGACGTCCGCGGCCAGGTGGAACTGGCGCTGCAGCGCGAACGCCAGACCGAGCTGGCCCGCCAGCAGCTCTCACCGGCCGTGGGCCGGGTGCAGCTGGGCGAGGAGATGGCCGCGGTGGCCGAGGAGCTGGAGATGATCCACGGAGTCACCGACACCCTGGGGGCCGACGGCAACATCCCCGAGGTGGGCTTCCGCACCGCGTTCAACCTGGTGGCTCTCGATGCGCCCGCAGGCGAGCTGGTGCCCGAGGTCTCCACCCCGCAGGGCGTGTTCGCGCTACGGGTGCTCTGGCGCTCGGCCTTCGATCCGGAGCAGTACGAGGCCCGCCGCGACATGCTGCACGCGCGCCTGCTGCAGCAGCGGCAGTCCGAGGTGCTGGAGGCCTGGTTCCAGGAGAAGATCGCGGCCGCCGAGGTGCGCGACTTCCGTCTCGAGCGCCGGCTCCTCTAGCCGGCGGGGAGCTCAGTCGTCGAAGGGATTGCGGGGCTTCCGGGGGAAGTCCCGCAATTCTCTGTCCATGGCGTCGAGCTTCTCCTGGCGCTTGTCCGCGAAGGTGCCGTCCTCGAAGAGGCGGGCCATCTGCTCCGCCTCCTCCTGCTTGCGCCGATCGAAGGCGGCGAGGTCGTCCGCGATGGCCTCCTGGCTCCGCTCCGGGAGCTGGTCGACGCGCCGGTGATCCCCCACCTCGAGATGGGTCTCGAATGCGCTCTCCACCCGGACCAGGGCGCCGAGGTCGGCCAGCGCACCGGCCTGCAGCCTCACCGTGGCCGCGGGCAGATCCAGGAGCTCGGCCACCTCCTCGGGCTGCGGCGACCGGCCGAGGCGGTGGCCGAGGACGCGGACGGCGGCGAGCAGCAGATGGGCGTCGTGGCGATCACAGGCGGGCATGGGCAGCTCCTCCGTCGGGGTTCCGCGGCCAGGGGCCGGACGCCGATCATAAGGCCGGTCCGGTGTCGCGACAACCGCCGGCCGCCAGCTGGCGGCGCAGGCGGGCCAGACGTCGCGCGTCGCCCAGGGCCTCGGCGTGGACCAGGGCCCGGGCAGGGTCGCCCAGCCGGTGTTCCCAGAGGACGGCCGCCTCGTAGTGCAGCCCCGCGTCGCGAGGATCCGACGCCAGCCCGGCGGCGATGAGCCGGGCCACCGCCTGCCAGTCGCGCACGCGCTTGAGTAGCCGCACGGCGTCCCGCCGCGCGAGCAGCGGCAGGCACGGCGGCATCGCCGCGAGCATGGCGTGGACCCAGCCGGCCGCGGCGCCCGGATCGCGCCGCCGCTCGCAGATCAGGGCGCGGCCCCAGGCCTCGGCCCAGTGGAGATCGCTCCCGCGGCGACCGGGATCCCCGGGATCCCCGGGAGCGAGGTCGGCAGCGGCCCGCACCACCGCGGCGAGGATCTCCGCCATGCCGACCAGGTCGCGCCGGTTGTGCCGGAGGACCTCCGGGAGCAGGCTCGCGGCGCCCCCGCGCAGGAAGGCCCGGTACGCGGCGGGGATCAGCGCGCCCTCGACGTCGCCGGGCCCACGCTCCTCGCCGCGCAGGAAGGCCTCCACGGTCTGCTGCCGGCAGTCGGGCAGCCGGCGGCCCCAGAGCCGGCGGGCGGCCGGCAGGAGGTCGCAGCCCAGCAGCGGGCCGGTGGGATGGTCGCGGCGCAGCAGGCGCGCGCGCGTCCGCAGCAGGGGCAGGTCGAAGCTGGCGCCGTTGTAGGTCACCACCACGCGACGGGTCGCGGCCCGCGCCGCCACCTCCTCGAGCAGGGGAGCCTCGCGGCCCGGGCTCTCCAGGAAGAGCTGACGGCTCACCAGGCCGTCCGGTCGCCACCAGGCCAGGCCCACCAGGAAGGGCAGCGTGCCGGTGCCACCCATCAGGCCGGTGGTCTCGAGGTCGAGCAGCAGGAGGTCGGTCCAGGGGGTCCCCGGCGCCGGCGGCCGTGGCAGGATCCCGCGGAGATCGGGCAGGGCCCCCGGCGGCGGCGGCAGGTCCGGCCGGTGATCGGTGCGGGCCCACAGGGCGCCGGCGGCGTTCTCCTCGCGGGCGAGGCCGAGGTCATCGCCGAGCACGTCCGTGGCGTTTGCGGCCGCCGCAGCGGCCGGCGACGGCAGGGCGTCCGGCGCCGGGTCCGGCCGGCGGGTCAGGTGATCGAGGCGCGCCAGGCGCCGGCGCAGGTCCACCGCGGGCTCCCCTCGCTGGCGAGCGGTCAGTTGCTGGACAGGTCCCCGCCGAAGCGCTCGGCGGGCGCCGGCGGCAGGGCGAGCGGCGCGGCCACCGCTCGCGGGCCCGTCGCCATCGCCTCCCCGCCCGCGCGGGCCAGGAGCCAGGCCGCACCGTCCCGGGCGCGATCGCCGGTCTCCACCACGGCCCCCACGCAGGACGGGCAGCCCTGCCGACAGGGGCAGCGGCGCACGTGCGCCAGGGCCGCGGCCCGGATCTCCTCCCACTGCTGGTAGATGCGCCGGGCGTAGCCCACGCCGCCAGGCACGGAGTCGTAGAGATACAGCGTGGGCTGGCCCGTGAACGGTGCGCGGAGCATGGCCTGGGCGTGCAGGTCCCGCACGTCGGCCATGACGAACACCGGCGCCACCGTGCCCAGCAGGTGGGCGAGCCCCTTGAGGGCGTCGCCCAGGTCCAGGCCCTGGCCGTTCATCTGCGCGCGGACCTCTTCTGGCAGCTGCCACCACATGCTGGTGGTGTGCATCTCCATCTCCGGCAGGTGGACCTTGCCCGAGCCGATGTTCTCGTGCGTCCCCAGCTTGATCTTCTTGAACACGGTCACCTTGTGCACCAGGCCGATCTCGCCGAGGCCGAGCTGGCCGAGGTGCGTGTCGGATCGGTCCTGCTCCGCGTCCAGCGTCTTGAGCTCCACCTTGCGCTGGGCATCGGTCCAGTGGTCCACCCGCACGGGCTGGACGTAGGCCTTGCGGCGCTCCCAGTCCAGCCGGTCCACGTGGTACTGCTGGGCGCCGTGGATGTAGATGGCCTCGTCGTGGAGCATCTCCTGGGCGCTGAAGAGATCCATCTCGCCGATGATGCGCCCGCCAGGCACCGAGCGATCCACCACCACCACGTTGTCCGGCGCGGCAGCGCGCAGGCTCACCTCCTCGGCGGGGTAGGTGTCGGCCATCCAGTGGTAGCGGCCGTCGGCCGCGTGCAGGACGCGCTGCTCGGCCAGGTAATCGAGGATCTCGGTGACCCGCTGGTCGCCGAAGGTCTCCTCGGCGGCGAAGGGCAGCTCGAAGGCCGCGCACTTCAGGTGGCTGGACAGGACGATCAGGTTGTCCGGATCGATGGTGGCGTGCTCGGGGGAGCGGCCGAGGAAGTAGTCGGGATTGCCCATGATGTACTGGTCGGCCGGCGAGCTGGTGCCCACCAGGACCACGGCCGACAGATCGTTCCGGCGCCCGGCGCGGCCGGCCTGCTGCCAGGTGGAGGCCACCGAGCCGGCGTAGCCGCACATGAGGCAGACGTCCAGGGCACCGATGTCGATGCCCAGCTCGAGGGCATTGGTGGAGACCACGGCGCGGACCGACCCCTCGCGCAGGCCGCGCTCGATGGCGCGGCGCTCGCCGGGCAGGTAGCCCCCCCGGTAGCCGCGCACCTCGCCGCTCCGGATCCCCACCTTGCGGCCGGCCTGCTCGAGATAGGTGAGCAGCAATTCCACGCGCATGCGGCTGCGGGCGAAGACGATCAGCTGCGCGCCGGTGCCCAGGAACCGTCCGGCCAGCTTGCGGGTCTCCTTGACCGCCGAGCGGCGGATGCCCAGCTCCGGATTGACCACCGGCGGATTGTAGAACACGAAGTGCTTCTCGCCCCGTGGCGCGCCGTTCTCGCTCACCTCCACGAGGTCCGTGCCCGTCAGCTGCGCGGCCAGTTCGCGGGGGTTGGCGATGGTGGCCGAGCAGCAGATGAACTGCGGATCGGCGCCGTAGAACGCGGCGATGCGGCGCAGGCGGCGCAGGACGTTGGCCACATGGCTGCCGAAGACGCCGCGATACTGGTGGACCTCGTCGATCACCACGTAGCGCAGGTTCTCGAAGAGCTTCACCCACAGCGTGTGGTGCGGCAGGATGCCCTGGTGCAGCATGTCGGGGTTGGTGACCACGATGTGGCCGCTGCTGCGGATGGCCTTGCGCGCGGTCTCGGGGGTGTCGCCGTCGAAGGTGTGGACCTTGATGTCCACGCCCAGCTCGCCCACCACCTGGTGCGCCTCGTGCATCTGGTCCTGGCTCAGCGCCTTGGTGGGGAACAGGTAGAGCGCGCGCGACTCGGCGTCCTTCAGCAACGCGTCGAACACCGGCAGGTTGTAGCAGAGGGTCTTGCCCGAGGCGGTGGGCGTGGGGATCACCACCGAGCGGCCGGACAGGACCGCCTCGACGGCCTCGGCCTGATGCACGTAGGGCCGCTCGATGCCCCGGGCCTGCATGGCGCGGACCAGGCGCGGATCCAGCGCCGACGGCCAGTCGGCATGACGGCCGGCGCGCGGCGGGATCACCTCCCAGCGGGTGACGTGACGCAGGAATCTCTCGTCCCCGCGGAGCCGGTCGAGGAGCTGGGCCAGGTTCATGGCGGCCTCCGTGCCGCAGCGGGAGACACCGGCAGGGAGGATCAGCCCTCGCGGGGGCGGTCGCGCTCCTCGGCCCCGGGCTCGGCCGTCGGCTCGGCCTTCGGCTCGGCCCTGGGCCGGTCGGCCGGGGGATCGTCCTGCACGGTGCGGCGGGCGTCGTCGAGCTCGCGCTTGACGTCGTCCGTGGCGTCCCTGGTCGCGGACTTGAACTTGTTGATGGACTTGCCGAACGCCTCGGCGATCTCCGGCAGCTTGCGCGGGCCGAAGACGATGAGCACCAGGACCAGGACGATCAGGAGCTCCTGCCAGCCGATGGGACCGACGAAGCCGAGCACGGGGATCATATCGCCTCCTGCGACAATCAGTAGCGGTACCACCGCAAGAGCTGCGAGGCGATGAACACGCCCACGACGCTCATGAGGGTGACGTTGATGGTCAGCCCGAACTTCAGCTGCACCACCACCAGGTCGAGGTCGACCTCGCGCAGGCCGAAACCCCGGTAGCCGGTGACGAACACCTGGTGCGCCACGCTGCCCTCGGTCAGGAACAGACCGATCACCTCGCTGAAGACCGCTCCGATGAGCACGCCGAGCAGGAGGATGAGGACGACTTTTCCCAGACTCTGCCGCATCGGTTCCCGTCTTCCCGAGGTCGCGGAACGAGCATGCCGTCACCGTCGGCCGGCCGTCGGGGCCGACTCCCGGGCGAATATAGAGCGCATCGGACGCCGCTTCCAGCAGGAAATCGGGGAACGACCCCCTGGTCCTGACGAGATCATGGCATGTTCGCCCGATTTTCGCAAGCGCGAACGAGGCCGCCTCGCGGGTGGTCAGCGCCGCGGTGGGACCGCCCCGCCGAGGGTGGGCCGCGCCGTCCGTCAACGCGGCGGCAGGCCACGGCGCCCGTGGTCGTGGCCGATGACCAGCATGGCGTCCTCGGTGGCGCGGTCGTCCCACTCGCGCAGCAGCCGCACGCCGCCGAGACGGCTCGCGAGACGGCGCGCGTCCCGCATGGCCAGGCGCCGGTTGATCAGCAGGGTGGTGGCGAAGGTGTCGTGCGGCGCATCGGCGATGCGCACGACCACGCAGCCGAGGTCGGCCAGGTGGCGGCTGACCCGGCGGGCCAGGCCCGCCTCGCCGGTGCCGTTGAGCACGGCGAGATGCACGCTGGCCAGGTCCCCGAGGTCGACCGGCTCGGCCGAGAGCGGCGATTCCGCCTCCGGTGCGCCGGCGGCGGAGCCGGGGGCGACCGGGAGCGCCGGTTCACGGCGCGCCCACCACCACGAGCCCGCACAGACCAGCAGCAGCAACAGCAGCAGCGGGTTGCGCCAGCGCCTCACGACTCGGCGGCCAGGATCGCGGCCAGGGCCGCGCCCACGCGGTCACGCACCTGGTCCAGCGTCTGGGGCAGGACGCGGGTCTCGCCCACGGTGGTCATGAAGTTGGTGTCGCCGTTCCAGCGGGGCAGCAGGTGCAGATGCAGGTGCTCGGGGATGCCGGCGCCCGCGCTGCGGCCGCCGTTGTAGCCGCAGTTGAATCCGTGGGGCCGCAGGCTCTCGCCCAGGGCGCGCTCCATGGCCGCCAGCAGGCGGCCCATCCCGGCCAGCTCCCCGGCGGTGCAGTCGCCCAGCTGCGCGGCGTGGCGGTTGAGCACCAGGAGCAGGTGCCCGTTGTTGTACGGGTAGCGGTTGAGCATCACCGTCCAGTGCTCGCCGCGGTGCAGGACGTGGTTCTCCGGGTCGGTGTCGGCGGCCAGCACGCCGCAGAACACGCAGCCGTGGTCGCTCTTGGCGCCGGTCACGTAGGCGAACCTCCAGGGCGTGTAGAGCCGGTCCATGTCAGCTCGCGTCGCGGCGGGCATGGTAGAGGCGCTCGGCCGCGGCCAGCTCCTCCACGGTGTTGATGCCCACCACCTCGTCGGTGTCGGGGGTGACCAGGGTGCCCACCGGCTCGTCCCGCTCCACGAGCCAGCCGATGGTGTCGGTGAGATAGTACTCGCCCTGGTCGTTATCCGCCGTCAGGGCCTCCAGGGCGGTCCGCAGCCGGTCGGTCCGGAAGCAGTAGACGCCGCTGTTGTACTCGCCGATGGCCAGTTCGGCCGGCGTGGCGTCGCGGGCCTCGACGATCTTCTGCAGCCCGCCCTCGGGATCCTTGACGATGCGGCCGTAGCTGCCAGCGTCCTCCACCACGCAGGTCAGCACCGTGGCCGCCGCCTCGCGGGCGATGGTCTGCTGCACCAGGCGCTGCAGGGTCTCGGCGCGCAGCAGCGGTACATCGCCAGCGAGGATCACGGTGTAGCCGCCGCCGCGCAGCGCGGGCGCGGCCACCTGGACCGCATGGCCGGTCCCCAGCTGGGGCTCCTGGACCACGAACTGCAGATCATCCGCGGCGCAGGCCTCGCGGACGCGGTCGGCCTGATGCCCCACCACCACCACGGTGCGGTCGATCCCCGCCTCCCGGGCGGTCTGCAGCACGTGATCGAGCAAAGGGCGGCCGTCGAGCCGGTGCAGGACCTTGGGCCGGTCGCTCTTCATGCGGGTCCCCTTGCCCGCGGCCAGGATCACGGCGTCGATGGTGGGTTTCTCGGTCATGCTGTCGCCTCCGGATGGTCCGCCAGGGACGCCGGCCGCACGCCGGTCGCATCCACCTCCAGGACCAGGTTGTCGATGAGCCGGGCCGGTTCCACGCGAGCGGCCACGGCCAGGAGCAGACGGCCCTCCGCACGGGCGGGCACCACGAGATCGGGCACCCTGCGGACGGCGGCGTATTCCACCTGGTCGGCCGGCGCGAGCGCCGCCGACATGATCGCCTCGAGCCGGCGGGGGTCGTGCTCGCCGGCGGCCAGCGCCGCGCGGGCGTCCTGCAACGCCCGGCCGAGGCAGAGCGCGCGCTCCCGCGCCTCCGCCGACAGATACGCGTTCCGCGACGACATCGCCAGCCCATCGCGCTCGCGCACCGTGGGCTGGTCGAGCACGGTCACCGGCACGTCCAGGTCGCGGACCATCTCCGCGATGACCAGGAACTGCTGGGCGTCCTTGCGCCCGAAGAGCGCCAGGTCGGGCCGGATCAGGTTGAGGAGCTTGAGGACCACCGTCAGCACGCCCGCGAAGTGGCCAGGCCGGTTCGCGCCGCAGAGGCCCTCGGCGGCGGGCCCCGGCTGCACGCGGACGCCGTCGGGCCTGCGGTACATCTCGCTCACCGGGGGCGCGAACACCGCCCGCACGCCGTGCGGCCGCAGCAGGGCCAGATCGCGATCCAGGTCGCGTGGATAGGCGTCGAAGTCCTCCCCCGGACCGAACTGCGCGGGGTTGACGAAGATGGAGACCACCGCCTCGCCCAGTCGCGCGGCGCGATCCACCAGGGCCAGATGCCCGGCGTGCAGGGCCCCCATGGTGGGGACCAGGACCAGCGGGCGGGAGTCGCGGCGCAGGCCGGCGAGCCGGGCGAGGTCGTCGCGGGTGTGCAGCAGCTCCACGGGGTCACGCCTCCGGGACGTCGGCGTCACCCGACCCGCCGCTCTTCCCGGCGCTCGGATCACCGGCCCGGCGCCTGCCCTTGCCCTCGCCGTAGGAATGCTCCGGCGCCGGGAAGACGCCCTGGCGGACCTCCTCGGCGTAGGTCCCGATGGCGGCGGCCGCGGCGTCCCCCAGCTCGGCGTAGCGCTTGACGAACCGTGGCTGGAAGTCGTCGCCGAGGCCGAGCAGGTCGTGGAAGACCAGCACCTGGCCGTCGCACGCCTGGCCCGCGCCGATGCCCACCGTCGGCACGCCCGCGCTGGCGGTGATCCGGGCGGCCAGGCTGGCCGGGACGCACTCCAGCACCACCGCGAAGCAGCCCAGCTCGGCCAGCAGCCGGGCGTCCGCGAGCAGGGTCTCCGCCGCGGCCTCCTCCCGGCCCTGGACCCGGTAGCCGCCGAGGCGATTGAGGCTCTGCGGCGTCAGGCCGAGGTGCCCCATGACCGGGATCTCAGCGGCCAGCAACGCGGACACGTGGTCGCGACGCTCCCGGCCGCCCTCCAGCTTGACCGCCTGGGCGCCGCCCTCCTGCACCAGGCGCAGGCCGGCGCGGACGGTGTCGCGGGGATCGACGTGGAAGGTGCCGTAGGGCAGGTCGGCGATCACCGGCAGGCCGGTCTGCGCCCGCACCACCGCCGCGGTGTGGTGCGCCATCTGGTCGAGGGTCACCGGCAGCGTGCTCCCGTGACCGAGGACCACCTGGCCCACGGAGTCGCCCACCAGCAGGGCGTCCACGCCGCCGCGGGCGGCCAGCCGGGCGCTGGAGACGTCGTAGGCGGTGAGCATCGCCAGCGGCCGCTTCTCGGCGCGGCGACGGGCGAAGATGTCGAGGCTGGGCGGGCCGGGCATGGCGGGTCCTTTCTCAGGCGCCGCCGGCGCGCGGGGCGAAGAAGCGCGTGCCGCGGAAGGGCTCGCGGAGCTGGTCGACCAGCAGGTCGAGATCCCCGGGGACGCCGACGTAATCGAGGTGATCGGCCCCCACCACCAGCAGCGGCGTGTCCTGGTAGTGGTGGAAGAAGAAGTTGTAGGCGCGGCCCAGGCTCTCGATGTACTCGGGATCCATGCCGCGCTCGTAGTCGCGGCCGCGCTGGCGGATGCGGCGCATGAGCAGGTCGGTGCTGGCCTGCAGGTAGATCACCAGGTCGGGCCGCAGGACGCGTTCCTCGAGGATCCGGGCGAGCTGGTCGTAGAGCACCAGCTCGTCGTCGGCCAGGTTGAGGTTGGCGAAGATGCGGTCCTTGGCGAAGAGATAGTCCGAGATCACCGCCTCGTGGAAGAGGTCGGGCTGGGCCAGCGCCTGCTGCTGACGGTAGCGGCTGAGCAGGAAGAAGATCTGGGTCTGGAAGGCGTAGGCCGCGCGGTTCTGGTAGAAGCGGGGGAGGAAGGGGTTCTCCTCCACCACCTCGAGGTTCACGCGCGCGCCGAGCCGCGTGGCCAGGAGCTTGACCAGGCTGGTCTTGCCCACCCCGATGACGCCTTCAACGACAATGTACCGCCAGGGCAGCACGCCACTCCTCCTTGCCGGCCACCGCCGCACCGCTCACCAGCGGCTCGGCCAGCGGCCGCAGCCACGGCCCGTCCAGTTGCGCGCGTATTCTAGACCATGCCTGCGCCACCGTCTCCCCGCAATCGGGCAGCACACGCTCCGGTTGCAGCTCGGCCAGCGGGCCGAGCACGAAGCCGCGCTCGCGCAGTCGCGGATGCGGCAGGGTGAGCAGGTGGTCGCTGCCGGTGCGTTCACCGTGGAGCAGGATGTCCACGTCCACCGTCCGCGGCCGCATGTGCCCACCGGCGGGACGACCGAGCCGCTGCTCCAGCCCCTTGGCCAGGGCCAGCAGCGCGGCCGGGGCCAGCTCGGTCCGGGCGACGAGCACCAGGTTCAGGTACGGGGCCTGCGTGCCGGGACCCACGTAAGCGCTCTCCCAGACCCGGCTGTTCGCGGTGACCTCGAGCTCCGGATGGGCCGCCAGCGCGAAGGCCGCCTGCCGCAGACAGCGCAGGCGGTCGCCCACGTTGCCGCCGAGGCCGAGGACCACCTCCTCGGGCCCGTCGGGGGGGACCAGATGGGAGGCCGCGCCGGTCACCGCGTCTCCGCGGCGCCGTCGAGCCAGTGGCGATCGCGGTCGAGGGTCACCGAGACGCGTCCGAGGAAGCTGGCGATGGGCGGGTTGGGCTTGTGCACGGTGACCACGGTACGGGCGACCGGGAAGTCGTTCAGCAGCGCCCGGCAGATGCGCGTGGCCAGGGCCTCGAGCAGGTGGTAGCTGTGGGCGGCGGCCACCTCGCGGATGCGGCGGTGGACCGCCACGTAGTCCAGGGCGTCCCCCAGGGCGTCGCTCTCGCCGGGGGCGGACCAGTCCCCGAAGAGCTCGACGTCGATGACGAAGCGCTGGCCCAGCTCCCGCTCGGCGGGGTGGACCCCGTGATGGGCATAGACGTCGATGCCCTGGACGGTGATGCGGTCCATCAGAGCTCTCGCAGCCGCGTGGCAGCCGCGGCGATGCGCTCATCCGGCGCCGTGAGGCTGATGCGGAACCAGCCCTCGCCGCCGGGGCCGAACCCCACCCCCGGCGTCACCACCACGCCGTGATCGCGCAGGACCCGGGCGCAGAAATCGAGGCTGGTCCCGCCCTGCGGCACCCGCGCCCAGACGTAGAACGTGGCCTGGGTGGGGAAGACCTCCACGCCCGCGGCCTGGAGCGCCGACACGATCTGCTCGCGCCGGCGGGGATAGGGCATCATGACCTCGGCGAGCAGACGATCCGCCACCCGCGTCAGGGCGAAGGCGGCCACCTCCTGCACGGCGCCGAAGACGCCCGAATCGATGCTCTCCTTGACCCGGGCCAGCTGGGCGATCACCTCGGGATGCCCCACGGCGAAGCCCACCCGCCAGCCGGTCATGTTGAACATCTTCGAGAGGCTGTGCAGCTCGATCACCCGGTGCTGACGGTGATCCACGGCCTCGAGCAGGCTCACGGGCCGGTGCTCGTCCAGGCTCACCTCGAGGTAGGCGGCGTCATTGGCCAGGACCAGGTCGCGCTCGCGGGCCAGCGCGGCCAGCGGCTGGTAGAGGCCCGCCCCGGCCTCGGCGCCGGTGGGGTTGTTCGGATAGTTGACCCAGAGCAGGCGGCTCCGGGCGTCGGCGAGTCGCCGGAGCTCCTCCAGGTCGGGCAGGAAGGCCCGGTCGGCACGCAGCTGGAAGGGCCGCGCCTCGCCACCGGCCAGGATGGCGGACTGGGTGTAGACCGGGTAGCCGATGTCCGGGACCAGGACGTTGTCGCCCTCCTGGACCAGGGCCAGCGGCAGGTGGGCGATGCCCTCCTTGCTGCCGACGAGGGCCAGGACCTCGGTGTCCGGATCCACGTCGACCCCGTGGCGCCGGCGCAGGAAGCCGGCGGCCGCGCGCCGCAGGCGCGCATCGCCGCGGCCAGGGGGGTACCGGTGATGATCCGGCGTGCGGACGGCGGTGGCGGCCAGTTCCACCAGCTCGGGCGGCGTGGGTCGATCGGGATCGCCCACGCCGAGGTCGACCACGTCCATCCCCCGGGCCCGGGCCCGATCGCGGGCGGCGTCGATCTCGGAGAACAGGTAGGGCGGCAGCTTGGCCAGGCGTCCCATGGCTCCCTCCGGGGATCGGCCGCCGGCGGGCGGCCAGCCAGCGCCCACGCGGGCGCGATGGTCATGACGCGCCCCGCGGGCCGGGGCCCGCGGGGCGCAGGAGCGGACGGTCGGCCGGATCAGCCGCCCTGGCGGGCGGCGCGCTCGCGCTGGGCCGACTGGTAGTCGAGGTACTGTTCGCAGGCCGCGATACCCTCGCGGGCCGCTGAGGCCCACTGCGGATCGCCGCTGCGGGACGCGACCTGGAAATGCTCCCGGGCGCCGGCGTAGTCCTCGGCGCAGAACAGGGCCTTGCCGTGGGCGAAGTGGATCTTGCCCAGGGCCTTCGAGCCGGTGCCGGCGAAGCGCTCGGTGGCCGCCTCGGCCGCCGCGATGGCCGCGGCGCAGCGCTCGTCCTCGGCCATGACGATGATCATCGCGGCGGTCTCGTCCATGTTCTTCGGCCGCAGCTCGAGGTACTTCTCGTAGGCCTCGATACTCCTGTCCTTGTTGCCCATGGCGTCGGCCGCGCGGGCCATGGTCAGCCAGGCGTTGGCGTGGCTGGGCTGCTCGGCCACGATCTGCTCGCAGAGCTCGATGGCGCCGGCATAGTCGCGGTCCTGCATCCGCGACTGCACCTGCTGGTAGGCCGTGGCGCCGCCGGCGGAGCCGCCGTACTCCCGGGCCTTCTGGGCGTAGAGCGTCGCCTTCTCGGTGTTGCCGATCTGCTTCTGCTGGGCCGCGGCCGCGGTGGCCGCATCGGCCAGCCGGGGCATGATCTGCGCCTGCAGATCGGGACAGAACGCCAGGGCGTCCTCCAGGGTCTCGACGGCCTGGACCGGGTAGCCCGAGACGTTGTGCAGGATGCCGAGGTTCACCAGCACCGCGCAGTTGTGCGCGTCGCGGGTCTTGGCCTTCAGGTACTCGGCGCGGGCCTCGGCGTACTTCTTCTGCTGGGTGAGGACCTTGGCCAGGTTGGCGAAGTCCGCCGTCTCCGCCTCGTCGCCGCGGATCGCGATCACCTGCTCGTACGCCTGGGCTGCCTCGTCGAGCTGGCCGGTGGCCTGGTAGGCCCGGCCCAGGCCTCGCAGGGCGGGGAAGAACTCGGGGCAGAACTGGACGATGGACTTCAGCTGCCCGATCGCCTCGTTCCACTGCTGGGTCTGGAGGAGCTGCTGGGCGCCCTGGAACTGCAGCTGCGCCTCGGCCATCTGTCCCTCGGAGCACTGGGCCATCGCACCGGCCGGCGCCAGCAGCGCGACCAGGGCGGCGGCGAGCAGGGCGATCAGGGTCCTCGAGAACGTCGGGATAGGCACGGGAGACCTCCGATGGGGAGCAGGCTTCGGGGGTGGAAGGCGGAAACCCGGCCTGGCCGGGCCCCGAAACGATAAAGCGGCCCGGCAGGGCTGTCAATCGCGGCACCCGGGCGGCCTGCATGCGCCCCGGGTCCTGCGGGCTGGAACCCCACCGGAGGCAGCGGGTTCCCGGCGTCCTGGGTCCGGGCTCGCCGCTTCCGGGATCAGCCGCCGAGCAATCGGCGATACCAGTCCACCAGACCGGTCGCCATCCGCTCCCGGGTGTATCGCGCGGCGACCAGCCGCCGGCCGGCGGCGCCACGCCGGCGGGCCTCAGCCGGATCGGCGAGGGCCTCGGCCAGCGCCCGGCGCAGGGACGACACCTCCCCCGGCGCCGCCAGCCAGCCCGTCTCGCCCGGCCGGCAGAGCTCGCGCACGCCGGTGGGCAGGTCGCTGGCGATCACCGGCACGCCGGCGGCCATGGCCTCCAGCAGGCTGAGGCCGAAGGTCTCGCTGCGGTCCCGGCTGGGCAGGACCAGCGCCCGGGCCCGCGTCAGCAGCACCGGCAGTTCCGCGTCCGCCACCGCTCCCAGGAAGCGCACGCGCCCTGCCAGATCGGTCGCCGCCGCCCGCGCCTCGAGATCCGGCCGGGCCGGACCCGTGCCCACGATCAGGAGGCGCGCCGCCGGCAGCGACGCCATGGCCTCCAGCAGGACGTCGAGTCCCTTGTAGGGGACCAGGCGCCCCACGAAGAGCAGCGGGCCGTCGCCCGCCGGCGCGGCGGCGAAGGGCCGCGGATCGATCCCGAAGGGGATCACGGCCACGCGGTCACGGTGCGGCGCCAGTTCCCGCGCGCCGTCCCGGAGTGCCGCGCTGGAGACGCAGATGCCGTCGGCCCGGGCCAGGCAGGCCCCCACCAGCGGCGCCACCAGTCGCCCGAGGGCGCGCTGGCGCACGATGTCCGCATGGTGCCAGACCGCCAGCCGCGCCCCCGTGCGTGGGCCCTGGCGGCCTCGTCGCGGGCCGGCGGCCAGCCAGGCGCCGCACGCCAGCGGATTGGGCGTGTGCAGGTGGACCACGTCGGGACGGAAGGCGCGAAGCTCGCGCCGCAACAGGCGGGGCAGGCCCAGGGTCAACGGCTGGCTCTGCCAGGTGGCCGCGACCGCCGCGCGGGTGAGCGCGCCCGGCGCACCGGGCAGATCCTCGCGGCGGGTGTGCGGACCGTCGCCCGCAACGAGGACGCGGACCTCCAGACCCGCCGCGAGCAGGCCCTCGGCCATCAGGCGCAGGACGGTCTCCATGCCGCCCTTGTGGGGCGGGTAGTACTTGCCGAGGTGCAGGACGCGCATGGCGGCGAATCTAGCGCAGCGCCGGTCGCCGCACAATCGCCGAAGGCGCGATGGGATTGAGCGGCGGCGGCCCCCCTGCGTTCAGGGGGGCCGCTCGCCTCCGGTCACCAGGACCGGCAAGGGTCGTGACGCAGGCTCGCGCCTACATCATCCCCATGCCGCCCATGCCGCCCATGTCGCCGCCGCCGGGCATGGCGGGGCCCTCCTTCTCGGGCTCGTCGGTGACGCACGCCTCGGTGGTCAGCAGCATCGCGGCGATGGAGCACGCGTTCTGCAGGGCCGAGCGGGTGACCTTGGCCGGGTCGATGATGCCCTTGGCCATGAGGTCCTCGTACTCGCGGCTGGCGGCGTTGAAGCCCACGTTGCTGGACTTCTTCTCCTCGCGCAGGCGCGCGACCACCAGGCTGCCCTCCACGCCGGCGTTCTCGGCGATCAGACGCACCGGATCCTCCATGGCGCGGGCCACGATGTCGCGGCCGACCGCCTCCTCGCCCTCGAGCTCCAGCTTCTTGACCGCCTCGGCGGCCCGCAGCAGCGCCACGCCACCACCGACCACGATGCCCTCCTCCACCGCGGCGCGGGTGGCGTGCAGGGCATCCTCGACGCGGTGCTTCTTCTCCTTCATCTCCACCTCGGTGAAGGCGCCGACCCGGATCACGGCCACGCCGCCGGCCAGCTTCGCCAGGCGCTCCTGGAGCTTCTCGCGATCGTAGTCGCTGGTGGTCTCCTCGATCTGCGCGCGGATCTGCGACACGCGGGCCTTGACGTCCGCGGCCTTGCCCTTGCCACCGACGATGGTGGTGTTGTCCTTGTCGATGGTGACCTTGGAGCAACGGCCCAGATCGGCGGTGGTGGTGTTCTCCAGCTTCAGGCCGGCGTCCTCGCTCATCACGCGGCCGCCGGTGAGGATGGCGAGATCCTCGAGCATGGCCTTGCGGCGGTCACCGAAGCCCGGCGCCTTGACGGCGGCGATGTTCAGGGTGCCGCGCAGCTTGTTGACCACCAGGGTGGCCAGGGCCTCGCCCTCGATGTCCTCGGAGATGATCAGCAGCGGCTTGCTCATCTGCGCGATCTTCTCGAGGATCGGCAGCAGGTCCTTCATGTTGCTGATCTTCTTGTCGTGGATCAGGATGTAGGGGTCGTCCAGTTCCACGCGCATCTGCTCGGCGTTGGTCACGAAGTAGGGGCTGAGGTAGCCGCGGTCGAACTGCATGCCCTCGACCACGTCCAGCTCCGTCTCCATGCCCTTGGCTTCCTCGACGGTGATGACGCCGTCCTTGCCCACGCGGTCCATGGCCTCGGCGATGAGCTTGCCGATCTCGGCGTCGTTGTTGGCCGAGATGGCCGCGACCTGCGAGATGGTCTGGCTGTCCTTGACCGGCTTGGACTGCTTCTTGACCGCGTCGACCGCGGCCTCGGAGGCCAGGGTGATGCCGCGCTTCATGAACATGGGGTTGGCGCCGGCGGCCAGGTTCTTCATGCCCTCGCGCACGATGCTCTGGGCGAGCACCGTCGCGGTGGTGGTGCCGTCGCCGGCCACGTCGTTGGTCTTGCTGGCCACTTCCTTGACCATCTGGGCGCCCATGTTCTCGAAGGGATCGCTGAGCTCGATCTCCCGGGCGATGGTCACGCCGTCGTTGGTGACCACCGGAGCACCGAACTTCTTGTCCAGGATCACGTTCCGGCCGCGGGGCCCGAGGGTGATCTTGACGGTGTTGGCGAGCTGGTCGACGCCGCGCATGAGCTGCTCGCGGGCGTCCTCGGCGAACTTGATCTGCTTGGCCATGACTTGGTCTCCTTCGCGCTAACGGCCTGGGCCGGCCCGAGCCGGCCGGATTTCCTGCTGCCTAGAGGATGGCGAGGATGTCGCCCTCGCGGAGGATCAGGTAGTCGTGACCCTCGACGCTCACCTCGGTGCCGGCGTACTTGCCGTAGAGCACCACGTCGTTCTTCTTGACCTCGGGCGCGATGCGCTCGCCGTTGTCGTCGGTGCGGCCGGGGCCCACGGCGATGACCTTGCCCTGCTGGGGCTTCTCCTTGGCGGTGTCGGGGATGATGATGCCGCCCTTCATGGTCTCGCCCTCCATGGGCTCGACGATGACGCGGTCGGCCAAAGGCTTGATGGAGATGGCCATGTGTCTGCCTCCTCGCACGGGTTGATCCGTTGAGCGGGACGGGCGCCCTGGCACTCTCGCCCCGCGACTGCTAAGCGTTGCGCAAGATACCCTCGTGGCACGTCTTCGCAACGGAAAAATCGTCGCTGGACCCGATTTTCCGCACCGACACGGCAAAACATGCCAGGATGGCAGACTATGCTGACAGCTTCTTCGGATTTTTGAGGATGCGTCAGGCGCACTCGATCACGGGTTCCCCTGGACCTCGAAGGGGATCTCCTGCAGGAGCTTGCGATCGAGATAGATCTGCAGCCGGTACTCACCCGGGTCGCGCCGCTTCTCGCGCGAGATGTTCAGCTGGGAGTAGACGCGCAGCTCCGGATCCTCCTCCAGGCGCACGAGCAGGCGCTCGTCCCCGAGATCGATGGCTTTCTTGTATCGTCGGGTGTTCACCGCGACCGTCTCCGCGGGCGCCGCCGCCAGGCGCGCGGCGATGCGCGCGCCCCGCTTCGCGCCGAAGCGCCGGTGCAGACCGCGGACATAGCGCTCCGGCAGGGCGCCGGTGGAGTCGGGCGCCACGCCGGCGGGCAGGCTGACCAGGTTGCGGGTGACCTCGGCATAGCGCCGGAAGAGTTCCCGCCCGTCCGGGCGGAGCCAGACCAGGTGGACGCTGTACGTGCGCTCGGGACGGACGTTCTGCAGGGCCACCCGGGCGCGGACGTGGCTGCGATCCTTGACGGTGAAGACGAGATCGCGGTCCCGGCGCCACTTGCCGTCGCTGTACCGGCGGTGGAAGGCCACGTCGGCGTGGAAGAGCCCGGCGGCGACCGTGTCCCCGCCGGCGGCCAGCAGTTCGGCATGCCGCGCGGCCTCGCCGGCCTCGGGGGTGTCGCAGCCCCCCAGCAGGACCAGGGCGCTGGCGGCGGCCAGGCCGAGCAGGAGCGCGGCGGCGCGGCGCACGCGGGCTGGAGTCATGGCGGTTCCTCGTCGTTCCGGGTTCCGGGATGTGCGGCCGCCACGGCGGCCGATCGCATGATCGCCGCCGCGGCGGCCGGTCGCAGTCGGTGCCACCGATCCTGGCGCATACGCGACGCTACTTCAAGAGCGTCATCTTGCGGACCAGGTCGCCGTCGCCGGTGGTCAGCCGCGAGAAGTACAGGCCGCTGGCCACCGCGCTGCCGTGGTCGTCCCGGCCCTGCCAGGTGACCACGTGCTGGCCGGCGGGCTGCTCGCCGTCGACCAGCGTGCGCACCAGCTTGCCCTGCACGTCGTAGATGCGCAGGGACACCCGGCCCGCCCGGGGTACGGCGTAGGCGATCGCCGTGCGCGGGTTGAACGGGTTGGGGTGGTTCTGCGCCAGTCGCAGCGACCGCGGCGATGGCGCGGCCGTGGTCCCCGGCACCAGGGTGAACGCACCGCTCTGGGCGCTGGCCAGGCGCTCCTGGCCGTCGCGGACCTCGACCCGGATCCGGGCCGCGTAGCTGGGCTGGTCCACCGGCACGTCCACCGTCCAGACCAGCTCGCCGTCGAGGGGGCCGGCGCCGAGCAGCCGGTCGTCGGTCGCGCCGTCGTCCAGGGACAGCCAGACCTGCACGTCCACCACGCCCACGTCGTCGGCGGCCTGCCAGGCGATGGTCAGCTGCTGGCCGTTGCCGTGCTGGCTGCCGGTCGCCGGCGCGGTCACCTGCACGGTGGGCGCCGCGGTGTCGGCCACCACCTCGCTGGCGAGGATGGTCAGATCGTCCACGGCCGCCTCCACCAGCGAGCCGCCACCGGTGTCCGAGGCGCGGAAGCGCAGGCGCAGGCGGTCGGGGGTGGCGAAGAGGTCGTTCATGGTGAAGCTGATGCGCTGCCAGCTCGTGTCGCTGGCCTGGGTCTCCTCCACGCTGGTCCAGGAGCCGCCGCCGTCGTTGGAGACGTCCACGCGCCAGGTGTCCTCGCCCGGGCTGTAGCCCTCGTCGTTGGTGTACCAGCGCCAGTAGCTGACCTCGACGGTGCTCAGGCCGGCGAGGTCGTGGATCGGGGAGTAGAGCGAGGTGGTGCCGCCGTCCACGTCATTGTAGCCCGAGGACTGTCCCGGGACGTGCTGGCCGGTGAACCAGCAGTTGACGCCGGGATGGGGGGTGTGATCGTCCTCGGGCTGGACGGGATCGCCGTCCTCGTACGTGCCGATGGGATCGCCATGTTCCCAGTTGCCCGACGAGGCGTTGTCGCCGCCCTCGGCGTTCACCTGCCAGCTGCCCGGCAGCTCGCAGGTGTCGACGGTGACCTCGGTGACGGTCGCCACCATGAAGCCATGAGTGGGCCACGGCGCGCCGGCCGGGGCGGCCGAGGCGTTGCCCAGGACGTCGGTGGCGGTGAGCCAGTACTGGACGCGCGTGCCGTCCGGCTGGCCGGGGATCTGGGCCTGGTAGAGGCCGCTGGCCGCGTCCACCAGGGTCAGCGGCACGGTGCGGGGCCGGCCGTCGACGCTGGAGGTGTAGTGGAGCTGGTGGCCGGCGATGCCGGTGTGGTCGAAGAGGTTGGCCTCCACCACGTAGGGGCCGGCCGTGTCCTCGGTGTCGCCGAGCTGGGTGACGCCGCTGAAGGTGGGACCGCCCACATCGTCGAGGGCGAAGTCGCGGACGGTGATCTGGTCCTCGGTGATGGGCACGGCGTGGACCGTGTCCGGCGCGAAGCTGGGATGGGAGACCGCCACGTCCCAGACGCCCACCGGCACGCCGCCCTGGTAGGTGCCGTCCGACCCGCTGGGCAGCTGCCGGCCCTGGTCGAGGATGGTGACCAGCGCACCCTCGATGGGCGCGCCGCCGGCGTCGCGGTTGGTGATCTCGCCGCGGAGCGTTCCCTGCGCCTGGGGCACCACCGGCGTCATCAGGATGGCGCGGCCCGCCTGCACGGGCGCCGCGCCGCCGGCGTAGTTCAGGCCGTAGGCGTAGGTCAGGCCCACGCTGCGGGTGTGGTCCTGGATGCCGGTGGTGAAGTAGGTGGTCTCGTCGTCGGCCAGGCTGACGCTCTGGTACTGCAGCAGGATCAGGCCGTCGCCGGTGTCGGTGGGATGGTGCGCGGGGTCGTGCAGGACGATCTGGAAGGTGCAGTCGCCCTGGTAGCTGTGGTCGTAGGCGCCGAAGCCGTCCCACTGGACCACGTAGCGGTGGTTGGCGGTGTCGTGCCACGTGTAGACCTCGCCGCCGGCGAGGTCGTTCCAGAAGGCGCAGATCATGGCGTCGGGAGAGCCCTCGGCCGGCAGCGCCCAGTTGCGGTAGAGCACGATGTCGGTGTCGCCGAAGGACAGCCAGCCGTTGGAGCAGATGGAGACGCGCTCGTGGGTCTCCCCGTAGTAGGTGAAGGGGAACGGCAGGTCGAACTGGCGGGTCTCGTCGTCGTGCCGGCTGTCGTCGGCGATGCCGGTGTTGGTGCCGACACCCGAGATCTCGATCCAGTCGTAGGCCGGGGCGCGCTCGTGGGGATCGTCGTTGTCGAAGGCGTAGTAGCCGTAGGCGTCCGGACCGGTGGGATCGCCCACGCCCGCCTCGCCGATCACCACGGGCAGGCTCAGGACCTGGGTGCCGCCCTCGGCGAAGCTCAGGGTCAGGTCCAGGGTGGTCATGTGCCCCGGGTAGCAGTCGCCCACGATGCTGATGGCGAACGGATCGGTGGGCGGCGCCGCGGCGCCCGGAGCGATGGCGCCCCAGCCGCCGGTGGCGTCGGTGACGTCCACCCACTGGCTGGTGCAGTCCAGGGTGGCCGAGACCCCGGCGGTGGCGAGGTCGCCGACGTTGGTCAGCTCGAGGGTGATCGGGCCCACCTCGCCCGGATCCGGATCGCCGCCAGGGCCGCCGAAGACCACCGCGCCAGCCTGCGCGCGGGGGCCGTGGACGGGCACCGTGACCAGGCTGGTCCACGTCTCGCCGCTGCCGGTGGCGTCCAGACGCAGCTGCAGGTCGCGGCCGCCGGGGGCCTCGCTGCCCAGCGCCACGGTGAACTGCCCGGTGCCGTGGCCGCCGGCGGCGATGGTGCCATAGTCGGCGGCGGCATCCTGCAGGACGACCCAGTCCGGGGCGGCGCCGAGGGTGGCCGCCGCGCCGGTGACGCTGCTCGTGCCCGGGTTGGTCAGCTCGAGGGTCAGGTCCAGGGCCTCGCCCGGATTGGCCAGGCCATCGCCGTTGCCGGCCGAGTCGGCGACCTCCACGCCGCTCAGATCCAGCGAGCGGTCCACCGTCCCGACGGCCGTCTGGCCGAGGTGCGGGTGCAGGTTGGTGCCGGTGACGGTGACCAGGACGTCTCCCGCCGCGGCGCCCGCGATGCCGAGCACCGCCTGGCCGGCGGCGTCGGTGACGGCATGGTCGCGGACGGTGCCGTCCTGGTAGACGGCCACGCGCGCGCCGGCCACCGGGCTGCCGCCGCTGGCGACGGTGACGGGCAGGGCGTTGGCGCCCGGGGAGACCTGCGCCGGGTAGGCCACGTCCAGCGCGGCCGGCACGCCGGTGAAGATCTCGGTGGCCGGGTCGCCCATGAGGTTGTTCCAGGTGGACCAGATCCAGACGTGGTCCTCCTCGTTGACCCAGTAGTTGTTGTAGAGGTTGAGCTTGCCCCGGCTGAGCGCCGGCCCGACCCGGTGCTCGTCGCTGTCGAGCAGGCCGTTGGTGATGCCCAGGAACATGCAATTGTTGTAGCGGGTGTGGGTACCGATGGTGGCCGTACCGATGGAGGCGATGCCACCGCCATTGGGGGCGCGCAGGAAGGCCTCGCTGCGGCAGGTGGTGTCGGACCAGAAGCTGCCGGTGTCGCAAGTGAGGATCACCGAGAAGGGCAGCCGGGTGCCGTTGGCCAGGGAGAGGATGTGGTTCTCCGTCATGCCGCTCATGTGCCAGTAGCCGCGGTAGGTGAACAGCGTCTCGCCCTGGCCGATGGTGGCCATCATCTGGGAGAGGAAGTTCCCGCTCCAGATGGTGTCGACCCGGGTGTACCCCAGCTCCAGGAGCTGCTGCTTGACGAACTGGTTGACGAAGATGGTGCTGTAGCCCGAGGTGGACGGATCGCCGGTCAGACCGGCCGTGGTGAACCAGCTCGGATCGCTCATGTCGGGTGCGCTCTCGTAGGCCACGATCTTCTGGACCACGTCCTGGAGCTGGGCGGTGCTGGTGACCGAGAGGCGGCCGAGGTGGACGTCGGAGAGCACGTCGTCGCCGTCGAGCAGCGAGTACAGGTGGTCGCCCTCGCCGTTGTAGCCGGACCAGCCCTCGCGCCAGGAGGGGACGGCGATCGCGCCGTTGGCGTCGCCCACCAGGGTGACGAACTCCAGGGGCGGATCGGCGGTGGCGTAGCGCTCCTCCAGCCAGCTCTTGATGGCGGTGTTGCTGGTGCCGGTCTGGGCGGTGGTGACCACCTCCACGGCGTAGCCCTGGCGGCGGCGCCACTGGGCCAGTTCCTCGACGATGGACAGCACCGTGCCATTGTCCGGACAGATCATCACGTAGGTGCCCGGCCCGGTCGAGGCGTCGGCGTCGCGCGCGAAGCCGAGGACCTCCGCCTCGAGCATGGCGGCGAAGGAGGCGGGCAGGGGGCGCGGCGGGCCGGCGGGGTCGTTGCGCTGGTCCGAGCCCGCGAAGCCGACCTCCACGCTCAGGCGGCTGGCCACGCCGGCGCGGCCGGTGGCGGGGTCGTAGGCCATGGGGCTGATGGTCACCGGGACCACCCGGACGCCGTGCAGCAGGGCGGGCTGCCCCACCTGCACCACGGGCTCGCTGGCCGCGGCGGCCGCGTAGGCGGCCGCGTCGAAGGTCCTGGCGACGGCGTCACCGTCGGCGGACCGGAGGTCCTCGGCCGGGGCGACCCGGAGGGTTCCCAGGTCCACCATCTCGCGGCCGGTGATGCGGACGCTGGCGCCCCGTCCGGCCGGCAACGCCACCAGCCGCGTCAGCGTCGGCAGGGCGGGACGGCCGGGGCGGCCGAGGTGGCCGCCGCCGGGCAGGTCCACCGCGCCGAAGGCCTGGCCACCGAGTTCCCGGTCGCGGATCTCGAGCCGGGGAATGGTGATCTCCAGGCTCAGGCCGCCGGGCCCCTGTTCGCGCACCTCGACGCGCGGAGCCGGATCGCTGGCGTCCGGCAGCAAGACGCGGGTGCGGGGAGCGGGCTCGGCGGCGAGCAGGGGCGCGGACACCAGCAGGATGGCGAGCAGCGCCAGGGACCTTCGCGAGCAGGGCATGTCGGCCTCCGTCGGTTGGCGGCACGGCCGGCCAGGCCGCGCGATCTTCCGGGGCAGCCGCGGAGCAGCGGCTGGAGCGGGCAGAACCCGGGTCCGGGGCGCACGTCGACACCGGCCTCCGGACAGCATCGCCGCCGATTATACCAGACGGGAGGGCCCGGGACGTGTCCGTTTTCCTCACATTCGTGCGCCATTTGCTGACGTGCGGCGTCATTTCTTGCGCTTCGGTGGCCTTTCTCGCGAGATGGACACGGCATTATCGCGACCTGTTCACGGTTTGGCCGCGCCGCGGTCCGGGGCCGTGCCATGACGCCAGTCACCGCCCCAGACCTCAAAAGAGGCGTCGGAATGGTCCGAAGCATGGCGAAAATGTTAGGATGCCTGGTCTGGTGTCCGCCGGAACGGTCGTGATATAATCGACCGTCATAACCCCTGCCGCCGGCGTCCCCCCGGGCCCGGCCCGCGCCCCAGCCGTGGAGGCCGACCACCATGAACCGCATCGCCACCGGGGTCTTCACCCTGCTCCTCGCCGCTCTCGCGACCGTCGCCCCGGCCGCCGTGATCACCGTCCCGGGCGATTTCGCCCAGATCCACGACGCGGTGCAGGCCGCCGCCCATGGCGACACCGTGCTCGTGGGCGCGGGCACCTTCACCGACTGCACCCACGAGACCGAGGGGCCGGGCTCGACGCCCGCCTGCGTGATCATGACCCCGGGCGTGACCCTGCGCGGCGCCGGTCCCGAGGCCACCATCATCGATGCCGAGGGGCTCGGTCGCGGGATCTTCGTCGAGGACGTCGCCGGCGTACGGGTGGAGAACCTGCAGGTCACCGGGGCCTACGCCGCCATCTACGGTGCGGGCATCCTGGTCCGGCAGAACGCCACGGGCGTCGAGCTGCGCGATCTGCTGGTCACCGGCAACGACGACGGCGGCATCGTGGTCATCGACGGGTCCGAGGCGCTGCTGGAGAACGTGGAGCTGCGCGGCAACGAGGCCAAGCAGGGCGGCGGCCTGGCCGTCGAGGAGTTCTCCACCGCCGTGGTGCGGGCCAGCGAGGTGGTCCAGAACACCGCCCCCTCGGGCGCGGGCATCTTCATCCGCTCGGGCTGCACGGTCACCCTGGTCGGCTGCGAGATCTCCCAGAACGTGATCAACGCCGACTTCGGCAATGGCGGCGGCGTCTGCGTCCAGGACAGCCACTGCGACATCTCCGGCTGCTCCATCGTGGGCAACACCACCCGCGGCACCGGCGGCGGCCTGGCCTATCTGTCCGGCGCCACCGGCACCGTCGCGGACAGCGAGCTGCGCGACAACGCCACCGCGGCCAGCTTCAACTACGGCGGCGGCATCAGCAGCCAGTCCTCGGCCCCGGTGCTGCGCAACCTGCTGCTGGTGAACAACCAGGCGGCGTCCAACGGCTCGGACGGCGGCGGCATCGACGCGCAGTTCAGCCCGGCGCCCACCGTGGAGAACTGCACCCTGGTGGGCAACGGCTGCTCCGAGGACGGCATCGGTGGCGGCATCCTCGCGCAGTTCGGCTCGCCGGTGCAGGTGATCAACACGCTGATCACCGACTCGACCGCCGGCGCGGGCCTCGCCTGCCTCTTCGGCGAGGGTCCCAACGTCACCGGCAGCAATCTCTGGAACAATGCCGGCGGCGACGACATCTGCGGCACCGACGGCGGCTGCAACTTCTCCGCCGATCCGCTCTACTGCGACGCCGCCGGGGGCAACTACGCCGTCGAGGCCGGTAGTCCTTGCGCCGCGGGCAACCACCCCGACGGCCCGCCCTGCGGCGAGGAGTTCGTGGGCGCGCTGGTCCCGGGCTGCGGCACGGCGGTGGGCGACCTGCCGGGAGCGATCACCTCGCTGGGCAACGCGCCCAATCCGTTCAACCCCCAGACCACGATCTTCTTCGTGCTTGACGAGCCCGGGGATGTCGTGATTCGAATCCACGACCTGGCCGGTCGCACCCTGCGCACCATCGCGCGCGCGGGGCTGACCGCCGACACCCGTCACGAGATCCGCTGGAACGGGCGCGACCAGGCCGGCCGGACGCTGCCGAGCGGCGTCTACCTCTATCGCCTGGAGACCCGCGGCGAGGCCACCACCAAGAGGATGAGTCTGATCCGATGATGCGAGTCCGTCTACCGGGCCGCGCGCCCGTGCTGCTGGCCCTGGCCGCCCTCGTGGCGGCCGGGACGGCCACCGCCGCCGAGCCCCTGCCCCAGCCCGTTCACGACGTCCGCCCCGGCGAGACCCTGGTCACCCTGCCCCCGCTGCCGGCCGGCGCCGAGATCCCGGCCTCGCGTGGCGCGGTGGTGGCCCTGCCGCCGGACGCCCGGACGGCCACCGCCACGGTGATCGCCGGGCAGGCCGCAGCGGCGGAGCTGCTCACGCCCCTGCCGCGGCTGCGTGGCGTGCCGGTGGCGGTGGTCACCGTGCGCGACGCAGGCGCCGACGAGCTGGTGATCGCCATCGGTCACGACGGCCACTGGGATGACGCGGGCGGCCGCCGGCTGGCCTCGGCCACCCTGCATGCCGGGCTGAGAGGTCGTCCCGTGGACGCGGCCAAGTCCCTCGACCCCGCCACCGGCGGCAGCTACGTGATCATCACGGCGCCCCAGTTCGCCGGTGCGGTCCAGACCCTGGCCGACTGGAAGCTGCGCAAGGGCTGGCCGGTGCGGGTGGTCACCACCGACGAGACCGGCACCGCCAATGCGGGCATCCAGGCCTGGTTGCGGGAGGCATACCAGACCTGGGACCTGCCACCGGAGTACGTCCTGCTGGTGGGCGACGTGGATTCGGTGCCGTCGTGGAGCTTCTCGGGCAACGTCAGCGACCTGCCCTATGCCCTGCTCGACGGCGACGACTGGCTGCCCGACGTGATGCTCGGCCGCTTCTCGGTCGCAAACCTGACCGAGTGCCAGGCCCTGGTGGCCAAGACGGTCCATTACGAGCAGTCGCCATACCTGGACCACGCCGGGTGGTTCACCCGCAGCGTCATGGTGGCCGGCCAGTACGCCTCCACCACCCCCATGCATACGGTCCGTTTCTTCGGCGACCAGCTGGCCGGCATCGGCTTCGACCCCATGGAGCCGGTCCATCCCGACGACTTCTCCGACCCGCAGGACTGGGGCTACAGCGATGGCAACTACATCGTCTCGCCGCTGCAGAACCAGCTGGGTTTCGGTGTCCGGCAGAACGAGGGCCCCGGGGTGATCAAGGACGCCCTGGACGCGGGCAGTTCCATGGTGGTCTATCGTGGCTGGGCCTACGGCGCGGCGGGCTGGGAGCCGCCGCACTACACGGTGAGCGACATCCCGAGCCTGGCCAACGGCGCCATGACGCCCGTGGTCATGAGCTTCGTGTGCCTCAACGGCGACTTCGCCGCCGCGGAGCCCTGCTTCGGCGAGGTCTTCACCCGCGTCGGCGGCGCCGAGCCGGAGCAGTTCAAGGGGGCCGTGGCCTTCATCGGCAACGGCGAGCACTGGTCGCACACCCGCTACAACGACTCCATGGCCATCAGCGTCGCCGAGCGGATCACCGATCCCGCCATCACCACCCTCGGTGGTCTGCTCAATGCCGGCAAGCTGCGCTTCCTCGAGTACTTCCCGGGACATCTCGACGACCAGGGTGACGAGGATTCGGTGGAGTTCTACTTCTATATCTACAACCTGCTCGGCGACCCGGAGCTGAACTTCTACCGCGCGTCGCCCACCGCCATGACGGTCTCGCACCCGGCCGCCCTGGCCGAGGGCGCGACCGCGGTGGTGGTCCACGCATCGGAGGCGGACGGCGCCACGCCGCTGGCCAGCGCCCGCGTGGGCGTGGTCCAGGCCGACCGGTTGCTGGGGAGGGCGCTCACCGACCAGGATGGCCACGCCACCGTGGTGCTCACGAGCCCGCCCGCGGCCGGTCCGGTCCAGTTGACGGTCAGCCATGCCGACCGCGTGCCCTACCAGCACCAGTTCGCCGTCGGCGACGGCTCCGACTTCGTGGTCATGACCGATCTGGGCCTCGGCGACGGCGAGGGCAACGACGACGGCGTCGCCAATCCGGGAGAGCCGCTCAGCCTGCTGCCGACCTTCCGGAACCTGGGCGACCAGGCCACGTCCACGGCCGTGGTGGACCTGGCGGTGGATGGTCCGGCCACCGTCAACACGTCGACCGTGCCGCTACCCGCGCTGGCCGGCGGCGCCACCGGCCAGCCCGACGGCCCCCTCGCCCTCTCCGTCCTTGCCGCAGCCGCCGATGGCCAGCGGATCACCGGGACCCTGCGCGTCGATCGCGGCTCCGTGGTGGACGATTCGGGCTTCGAGCTCATCGTGGCGGCGCCGGACCTGCGCCTGTCCGCCACCACCGCGGACGGCGAGACCTGGCTCGAGCCAGGCGCCACCACCGACCTGACGCTGACCCTCGCCAACCATGGCTCGGTGTCCACCGCCGGCGGCACCCTCGACCTGACCCTGGTCCCGCTGGCTGGCGCGACCCTGCAGACGTCCAGCGTCACCTTCGGCCCGGTGGCGCCCGGCGCGGCCGTGGCCTGCGGACCGGTGACCATCGCGCTGGACCCTGGCGTGGCCGCCGGCCAGTCGCTGGTCCTGCAGACCACCGCCGCCGGCGAGGAGGGCGCCGTCCAGGAACGCAGCCTGGCGGTGGCCATCGGTGACGGCGCCCCCGGCGAACCGTTCGGGCCAGACGCTCACGGCTACTACGCCTACGACAGCGCCGACTACCTCTACCCCGACCAGCGCCCGGTCTATCGCTGGACCGAGATCAGCACCGCCTTCGGCGGCCCGGGGACCGAACTGGACCTCGACGCCAACAACTACGCCACCGACGTGACCGTCGACCTTCCCTTCACCTTCCGCTTCTATGGCGAGGACTTCGACCGCATCCGGGTCAGCGACAATGGCTGGCTCAGCTTCCACGACGCCGACGACAGCTACAACTTCTACAACTGGCCGCTGCCCTCGGTGCACGGCAACGGCGCGGTGGTGGCCCCGTTCTGGGACAACCTGAACACCGAGCCCATGCCCGACCCCGAGAGCGACCCCGTGGGCCTCGACGCCGATGGCGTCTACTGGCACCACGACGCGCAGACCGGCGAGTTCATCGTCGAGTGGAGCCGCATGCGCCACTACAAGACCGTGGTGGCCGAGGACGAGTCCGGACCGGGTGTCACCGACCTGAAGACCTTCCAGGCGGTGCTGCGGGATCCGGCGATGCATGCCACGCCCACCGGCGATGGCGAGATCCTCTTCTACTACCGCGAGGTGGTGGACAACGACTACCTGCGCATGTACGCCTCGGTGGGCATCGAGTCCCCCGACGAGACCGATGGCCTGCAGCTGACCTACGACGGCCTGCGCGCGCCCGGCGTGCTGGAATTCGGCCCGGGCCAGGCGGTGCGCATCACCACGGCGCCGCCACGGCGCGTCCCCCTGGCGGTGACCGGGCTGGTGCGCGAACCGGCCGGTGACCGCATCCAGGTGTCGTGGCGATGCGAGGACGCTCGCCCCATCCTGGGCTGGCGCCTGGTCACGGCCGACGCCGCGCGCCGTGTCCTCACCGACCAGCCCCTGCCGGCGAGCGCGCGCCAGGCGCTGATCGACGCGCCCGCCGGCGCCGAGGTGATGCTCGAGGCGCTCCTGCCTCACGGCACCACGGTGACCGCCGGCACCGCCCGCGCGGCCGCCGCCACGACCCTGCGCCTGCGGGCGGCCAGCCCCAACCCCATGCGCGGCGAGACCAGCCTGGCCTTCGCCCTGCCCCGTGCCGGCAACGTGCGCCTGCGCGTCTTCGACGTGCGCGGCCGCCGCGTCCGCACGCTCGTCGACGGCCAGGTCGCCGCTGGCGAGGCCGTGGCCGTCTGGCGCGGCCGGGACGACCGCGGCCGCAGCGTGGCCGACGGCGTCTACTTCTACCAGCTCGAGCACGCCGGCCAGACGCTGACCCGCAAGCTCCTGCTGATGCGCTGATCTCCGAACGGGACGGGCGGGTGCCGGTGGCCGGCGCCCGCCCGCACGTGTGAGTGATGAACCTGATCGTTCTCTTGCTGCTGTTGCTGATCAGCCTGGGCGTCTGGGAGACGGCGCGCCACCGCCGGAACCTGCGGCGCATCGGCGTGCGCGTGCACGTCAACGGCAGCCGCGGCAAGAGCTCGGTCTCCCGCCTGATCGCCGCCGGCCTGCGCGGTGGCGGCCTGCGGGTGGTGGGCAAGACCACCGGCTCGGAGGCGGCGGTGATCCATACCGACGGCTCGGAGACCCCGGTCCTGCGTCGCGGCTCGCCCAACATCCGCGAGCAGCTCAAGGTGATCCGCGATGCCGCGGCCGAGGGCTGCGACGCCCTGGTGATCGAGTGCATGGCCATCCGGCCGGACCTGCAGCGCGCCTGCGAGCACCACATCGTCCAGGCCACCCACGGCGTGATCACCAACGTGCGCCCCGACCACCTCGACGTCATGGGCCCCACCCTCGCCGACGCCGCCAGTTCCCTGGCCGGCACGGTGCCACGCCGGTCGCATCTCTTCCACGCCGAGGACGCCTTCGCGAGCTTCCTCGCCGGGCGTGCCCGGGACCTCGGCTCGCGCTGCACCGTCGCCAGCGCCGACGGCGTCAGCGCCGCGGAGATGGCCCGCTTCCGCTACGTGGAGTTTCCCGAGAACGTCTCCCTCGCCCTGGCGGTCTGCCAGACGGTGGGCGTGCCGCGCGAGCAGGCCCTGAACGCCATGTACGACGTCCGCCCCGACGTGGGCGCGATGACCATCCAGCACCTGGTGCAGGACGGCCGCAGCGTGGCCTTCGTCAACGGCTTCGCCGCCAACGATCCGCAGAGCTACGTGCGCATCTGGGATCGCCTGGACCTGGCCGACCGCGCCGATCAGGTGGTCCTGGTCTTCAACAACCGCGCCGATCGCATGCACCGTGCCAAGGACCTGGTCCCCCTCTTCGGCCGCGAGCTCCGCGCCGGCCGCTACGTGCTCATCGGCGAGGAGTGCCGCACCATCGCCGGCATGCTGCGTCGCCGCGGCCTGCCGATGGACCGCGTGGACGACCTCGGCGGCCGGCCCGCCGGCGAACTGTGGGCGAAGCTCGTGGAGCTGACCCCGCCGGGAGGGCTGGTGGTGGGCATCGGCAACATCAAGGGCATCGGCACGGACCTGCTGGCGCTGCTGCGCGAGCGGGCGCCAGTGGAGGTGGGGTGATGCTCTACCAGGCGATCGGGCTGGGGCTGGTGGTCAGCCTGGTGTTCACCGAGATCCTCGGCGTGGCGGCCGGCGGCCTGGTGGTCCCCGGCTACATCGCCCTGTTCCTGGACCAGCCCCTGCGCATCCTGGGCACGGTCCTGGCCGCCCTGGTCACGTACGGGTTCGTCAGCCTGCTGGGACGTCACATCCTGCTCTACGGCCGGCGGACCATGGTCTTCTGCGTGCTGGCGGGCTTCCTCTTCGGGTACCTGACCCGGTACCTGCTGGTGTTCAACGACGCGCTGGCCCTGGGCCTGGACGCCTCGCTCCTGCAGGCGGTGGGCTACATCATCCCCGGCCTGATCGCCTACTGGATGATGCGGCAGGGCGTGGTCGAGACCCTCTGCACCATGTTCATGGCCGCATTCATCGTCCGCCTGGCCCTGGTGGCCGCACACGGAGGCAGCCTGCTTGAGCTGGCGCTTGGATAACCGTCGCAAGTGGGTCCTGCTGGGCCTGGCCGTGCTCGCGCTGCTGCTGCAGGCGCTGCTCGATGGCACGCGCGCGCCGCGCCGACAGGGCGATTACGAGCTGAAGCTCGCCGCCGCCGAGCGGGCTGCCGAGGCCTTCCGCGTGCTGCGCGAGCACCGCCGCCTGCACGATGCCGAGGTGGATCTGCTCAACGACCCCGCGGCCACCGGCCTGATCGGACCGGAGTTCAGCCAGATCACCAACGCCCACGGCAATCTCGAGTCCAAGCTCACGGCCCTGAACCCCAACTGGGCGGCCGTGCTGGTCCGCGACTTCCGGGCCGCTGGCCTGCAGGCCGGCGACCCGGTGGCCGTGGCCGTCTCCGGCTCCTTCCCCGGCCTGAACATCGCCCTCTTCGCGGCCATGGAGGCCATGCGCCTGCGGCCGGTGGTGGTCACCTCGGTGGGCGCCTCCATGTGGGGCGCCAACGACCCTGGCTTCACCTGGCTGGACATGGAGACCGTGCTCTTCGAGGCGGGCGTCTTCACCACCCGCAGCCAGCTCGCCAGCCACGGCGGCGCCGACGACATGGGCCGCGGCCTGAGCCCCGAGGGCCGCGCCCTCATCGTGGCCGCGGCCGCGCGCAACGACGTCCCCCTGCTCGAAAGCCGCAGCATCGAGGACGCCATCGTCCAGCGCATGGCCTTCTACGCCGAGGCCGGCCGCGGTCGTTCCTACCGGTGCTTCGTGAACGTGGGCGGCGGCGTGGCCGCGCTCGGCAGCGGCAACAACAAGCCCGCCCTGCCGTCCGGCCTGAGCCTGACCCTGCCGCCGCACAACTGGTCCCGCAAGGGCGCCATGATCCTCTTCGCGGAGAAGGGCGTGCCCATCATCCACCTGCTGCGTGTGCAGCAGCTCGCGCGCGAGGCCGGCCTGCCCATCGCCCCGGATTATCTCCCCCAGCCCGGCGAGGGCGAGGTCTTCGTGCGCACCATGTACCGGCTGCCCCTCGTGCTGGCCGTGCTGATCCTCTACTGCGGCCTGTGCGTGCTGGTGCTGGCCCCGGAGGTGCGCCGGGGACTCTTCGACCGCCTGCCGCGCCGACCGACCCTCACGGCACCCACCAGGGAGCTGCCATGAACCGTGCCGCGACCGGTGCCCACCTGCTGGTCCTGATCGCCCTGCTGGGCGCACTGCTGGGCGCCCTGCCCGCGGCCGCCCGCACGTCCTGGGTCTCGGTCCGCGACCTCGACGGCGGGGACGACCTCTGCCTCGTGGTGGACAGCCGGCGATTCACGTACACCGAGCTCGTTCCCGGTGAGACGGCCACCGCCACCATCCATGGTCCGCGGCGGCTGAAGCTCATCGCGCGCTACCTCTTCACCGCCGACGAGGATCGCCGGCAACCCTACACCGTGACCGTGGCCGTGGACGGCCGCGAGGTCCTGAGCAAGACCTTCACGGGCGAACCGCTGGCGACCGTGTCGCGCTGCCGGGGCGCGGGCGAGGTCAGTGCCCTGCGCAAGGGCTACGTCGAGATCCCGGCGGGCCGGCACCAGGTGACCATCGGCTGCGGCACCGCCGGGGCGGGCGAGGTGGCCGTCCGGCTCTTCCGCCGGGTCAGGCGCACGCGCGACCGCTGGATGTCCCTGGCGCCGGAGAGCTACGCCGAGATCCGCGAGCTGGAGTTCGCCAGCGGCAGCCGCTCCACCTATTACGCACTCACCGCCGACCAGCCCCTCGAGTTGCCGGTCCATGGCCCCACCACCCTGCGTGTGCGCACACGGCTGGACTTCGATCACCGCATGAACGGCAGCCAGAACTACACGCTGGAGGTGCGCTGCGACCGCGAGATCTGGCGCACCTTCCACTTCGACGCCACCCGGCTCAGCTCCGCCGTCTACGTGGACCGGCCGGACATCCTGCCGGGAAGCCGGCGCGAGTTCACCATCTCCGTCCCGCGGGGCAGCCACCTCGTCGCCATCCACTGCCTCCGGCCCGAGGCCTGCGGCGTGGCGGTGACCGTGGACCTGCCCCGGCGCGACCTCGAGCGCTAGGAGAGCCGACCGTGACCTTGCACCCGTGCCTCGCCCCCCATCGACTCCTGGTGAACGCGGTCGGCCTCGGCCTGCTGGCCCTCGCCCTGCTCGCGTTCACGCCGGCGCGTGCGGCGTATGGCCCCGAGCCCAGCAGCGAGGCCACCGTGGTGCCGGTCGGCGGCAAGGACTACCTGCTGATCAGCGAGGGCGCCGTGGTGGTGCCGCTCATCGGCCCGGGCACGTTCTACGGCTACGCCCGCGCCGGTTTCGCCCCCGGCGAGGACGGCGCCAAGCCCGGCCTGGTCCGCATCGCCGGCCTCGGCGAGCGCACCGTCCGCATCCCCCTGGACTTCACGCCCAGCCCGAGCAGCACCTGGGACGACGGCCGTGCGGGCCTGCCCAGCGGCGGCCGCCGCTTCGAGGTGTACGTGCCGGAGGGCCGCTGGAACCTGCGCCTGAGCGGCGAGGTGCCCGAGGGCGGCATCCTCACCGCCGTGCTGTACTACGACGGCCCGCCCCAGCCGGGGACCAGCGCCGCCGAGGCGGCCGCGCAGCGCGAGAACCCCTGGCGCTATCGCAACTCCTTCACCCTGGAGATGATCTACGACGACAACATCCTCACCCAGCATGACGAGAACATCGATCCCTGGCTGGGCTGGCCGCGGGACGACGTCGACCCGGACGACTACCGGATCAAGACCTACGACGACCTGATCATCGCCCCGCAGCTGGATCTGGCCGCCGAGCGTCATCTGCTGGACTGGGGCAAGACGCGTTTCCGGTTCAAGGTCAAGCGCTGGATGTACGTCCAGAACCCCATCAAGACCAACACCGATCTGGACTTCTCGGCGCGCCAGTACTTCGGCGGCGGCAAGAGCCTGGAGCTGAGATACCAGTACGCGCCGGAGCAGTACATCCGCCAGCTCGGCGACCGGCCGCCCTACACGGACCCGGACCTGGACGCCGAATCCCGCGAGTTCCGCTTCACGCGCAATGTGGCCACCGCCACCTGGCGCCACTACATGGGCGAGCTCAGCTACTTCGTGCTCGCCGAGACCAACCGCCGCTACTACAACAAGCCGTTCATGGAGAACGACATCGAGGCCTGGGAGGTCCGCGGCCAGGTGGCCTACCGCTTCTTCGATCGCGACCTACGCGTGAGCCTGGACTACTCCTACGAGGACGCCGCGGGCCGCGGCCACGACACCGTCGGCGAGACCGCCGAGACCAGCGACGACGGCGATCCCGGCTACGAGCGCGACCTCTACCGCCTGGGCCTGGACCTGCAGACGCCGTGGCTGCAGCCCGTCTGCGAGGAGGTGGGCGCCGTCTACCTCTTCATGGACTACTACTACACCACCGAGAAGGACATCTTCGTGGCCCCCTACCAGCGCGGCCGCCGCGACAAGTGGACCAAGATCTTCCTCTCGGCGTCCCGGGAGCTCACCCGCGACCTGGAACTCGACTTCACCTTCGTGTACTCCGAGCGGGCGATCGACTCGTCCTGGTATGGCGACATCACGCTGGACAAGGAGTACATCCAGCACCGCTACGAGCTGAGTCTGATCTACGACTTCTAGAGGAGTGGCCATGACCCCCCGTGCGCTGATCTCGCGTCCCACCACCTCGCGGCGTCCCTCCGCCCTGCTCCTGCTGCTCGCCCTGCCTGCCCTGCTGCTGGGCGGCTGCGGCAAGCAGGACCTCTACGAGGCCCCCGGTTCCGGATACGACGTGCGCGGGCGCCTGGCGCTGCCGTCGGTCAACGAGGGCGTGGCCGTGATCGGCAACACGGCGCTGGTCGCCGCCGGCGAGGCCGGCCTGCACGTGGTGGACCTCTCCGACCCCGCCGCCCCGCGACTGCTGTCCACCATCAACACCACCAAGTACGCCGACGACGTCCAGGTGGTCCGCACGTTCAACGGCGGCGTGATGCGGGACATCGCCCACGTGGTCGAGGGCACCGAGGGCGTCACCAGCTACGACGTGACCGACCCCGCCGCGCCCATCGACTTCCAGACCGGCACCACCGCGGTGGTGGGCCGGACCATCTACGTGGATCAGCCGGCCGACCCCTCGGCCCCCTACGTGGTCTACCTGGCGGAGGACTGGAAGGGCGTCCGCATCTTCGAGTCCGTCCCCGACGACCCGGGCATCCTGGCCTACAACGGCGTGTTCGTGGGCACCCAGGGCGCCGCCTACGGTCTGGTCGTCCGCGATGGCTGGGGCTACTGCGCCGACAACGAGATGGGCCTCGCGGTGCTGGACCTGCGCATCCTCGACCTCGACGCGGTCAACCTCGCGGCCTGGGCCGACACCCCCGGCAACGCCCGCGCCGTGGCCGTCGCGGGCGATCACGCCTTCGTGGCCGACGGCACCGAGGGCCTGGCCGTCTTCGCCATCGATCAGGGCGCCACCCCGGTGAAGGTGGCCCAGTACGACCTCTCCGGATTCAGCGTGGCCATCGCGGTGCGTGACGGCCTCTGCGCCCTGGCCGCCAACGGCGGCGGCGTCCACTTCCTGGACGTCAGCCGCCCCGATCGGCCCATCTACCTGGGCTCGACGGCCACCAGCTACGCCACCGACCTCGCCCTGACGGACGAGGGCGCCTGCGTGGTGGTGGACGAGGACGACGGCCTGCTCGTGCTCACCGGACACGCCCCCTTCGCCGACCACACCGCCCCCGCCCCGGTCACCGATCTGGTCGCCGAGGCCGCCGGCACCACCGAGGTGGAGCTGACCTGGACCATGACCGGCGACGACCAGCTCCTCGGCCAGGCGGACCAGGCGGTGGTCGCCGTCGCCGACGCCCCCATCACCGACGAGGCCAGCTGGCAGGTGGCCGACCTGGCCGGCACCCTGACCGCGGTGGCCGCTGCTGGCGAGCCCCAGGTCTTCACCGTCGGCGGCCTCGAGCCCAGCACCGCGTACCACTTCGCCGTCCGCATCCTCGACGAGACGGGCGCCATGTCGCCGGTCTCCAACCCCGCCACCGCCACCACCGCCGGCGGCATCGTCCTGCGGGACGGCCAGGTGGACATCGCCGCGGGCACCGACCAGGACACCTACACCTTCACCGTGGAGGTGCTCTGGGACGGTCCGTTGACCGTGACCGAGGTGCTCGTCGACGGCGAGGCCCGCACCATGACCGACCAGGGCGAGGGCGTCTGGCGTCACCAGACCACGCTGCCCCGCGGTGCCCACACCCACGCCTTCCGCTTCGGCGCCGTGGGCGTCCCCACCGAGGAGACCGCCGCGGCGGACGGTCCGCTGGTGGGCGCGGTGGCCTTCGTGATGGGCAGCCCCGCCCAGGAGGCCGGCCGCGAGCCGGACGAGGTCCGGCGTCCCGTGGCCCTGAGCCATCCGCTGATCGCCGCGACCACGGAGGTCACCCAGGCCCAGTGGGAAGCGGTGATGCCCGCGGGCAGCAACCCGTCCACCCATCCCGGCGCCGACCTGCCGGTCCACGGCGTCACCTGGCGCCAGGCCCTGGAGTACTGCAACGCCCGGTCGGTGGCCGAAGGCCTGACGCCCGCCTACGACCTCGCCGGCGAGGCCGTGACCTGGAATCGCGCGGCCGACGGCTGGCGACTGCCCACGGAGGCGGAGTGGGAGTACATCGGCCGCGGGGGCAGCGAGACTGCCGTCCCGGGCGGCGAACTGGTGGAGATGAATTGCCGCCTCGATCCCGCGCTCGATGCCGTGGGGTGGTACTGCGGCAACGGCCCCGTCGCCCCGCAGCCGGTGAGCCAGAAGGCGGCCAACGGCGGGGGCCTGTTCGACGTCTGCGGCAACGTTCGCGAGTGGTGCTGGGACTGGTACGCGCTGCACGACGCGACCCCCGCCCTCGACCCCGAGGGCCCGCCAGACGGCGCGCGCCGCCTCAGCCGCGGCGGCAGCTGGTTCGGCGCCGCCCAGGACTGCCGCAGCGCCGCCCGCGGCGCCCTGCCGCCCGACAGCGCCGACGACACCGTGGGCCTGCGCCCGGTGCGCACGGACTTCAGCCGCTGACCCAGAGCGACCCGAGGACGCCATGGCCACCCGACGACCGTCCCAGAAGAGCCGCCCCCACCGCCGTCCGGACCGGTCGCGCGGCGATTCCGGCGGCAATGGCGACCCGGCCGCTGCCGCGACCGGCGACGGTGGCGGAACGGACGACGCGCCGGATGCGCGCACCCGACGCGCCGCCGCCGCCGTGGCCGGCGGCGACGCCCTGCCCACGCGCGGCCTGCGCTTCACCTTCATCGACGAGTTCCGCGGCCTGGTGGGCGTGATGATGGCCCTCGGCCACGCCCAGTACTACATGAACGGGATCTGGCTGGCCTTCGACCCCATCGACCCCTTCTTCCCCGACCACGCCCAGTTCGCCATCCGGTACATGGGCTACCTCTGCGCCCCGGGATTCCTGATGATGAGTGGCGCCATGGTCGGCTGGGCCTATCTCCGCCGGCGCAAGCGGGGCATCTCGCACGGGCGCGCGGTGTGGGATTTCGTCCAGCGGGGACTCTTCCTGGTGGCCGTGCAATTGCTCTGGGTCAATGCCGCCTGGGGCGGGTTCGCCCGGCTGCGCCTCGATCACCTGGGCATCATCGCCACCATCGGCCTGAGCATGATCCTGGTGGCCCTCATGGCCCACTGGCAGTGGTGGCAGCGGGCCCTGGTGGCCCTGGCCGGTTTCCTGGTCCACCCGCTGCTGCTGCGCATCCCCTACGACCACGACGGCCCCTGGGCCTACGTCATGCAGCTGCTGGTCGACGCCGGCGACTTCAACAAGTATCCCCTGCTGCCCTGGTTCAGCCTGGCCTGCGTGGGGTCGGTGATGGCCCACTTCTGGTTCACCGCCTGGACCGACCGCCGCCGCCCGGACGAGCGCGCCTTCAAGTCCATGGCCATCGGCCTGGGGCTGGTCGTCATCGCCTGGGGCCTGCGCGACTGGGGCCACCCCCATGCCAACCTCTTCCCCCACGAGGGCTGGTTCACCTACGGCTTCTTCCTGGTCCAGAAGTACCCGCCGAGCCTGACCCACCAGTTCTGGTTCGCCGGCGCCGTGATCTTCATGGTCGGACTCTTCTCCTGGATCGATCACCGCTGGCGCCTGTTGCGGCCACTGGCGGTGGTGGGAAAGGTGCCGCTGTTCTATTACTGCGTCCACATCCCGATCCTGGCCCTGGTCTTCCGTCGCCTCGAGCTGCTGCCCTATCGCAGTGGCGGACCGGCCGAGAGCCTGCTGGTGTGGCTGGGCCTGCTGGCGGTGATGGCGCCGCTGGCCATCTGGTTCGCCGGCGTCAAGCGCCGCAGCCGCAACTGGCTGATCCGCATGATCTAGGAGGAGACCCATGAGCCGACTCGCCGTGATCACCGGCGCCTCCAGCGGCATCGGCCGCGAACTGGCGCGCGTGCACGCCGAGCACGGCGGCGACCTGATCCTGGTCGCTCGCCGCGAGGACCGCCTGGACCAGCTCGCGGACGAACTGCGAGCTGAGCACGGCGTGACCGTCTACGCCCTGGCCCGCGATCTCTCCGAGCCGGGTGCGGCCGCCGCCCTGGTCGCCGACCTCGACCGCGCCGGCCTCGCCCCCGAGATCCTGGTCAACAACGCCGGCTTCGGCAGCTACGGCGCCTTCGCGAGGCAGGACCTCGCCCGCAATGCGCGCATGGTGCGGCTGAACGTCACCACGCTGATGGAGCTGACCGGCCTGCTGCTGCCGCGGATGCTCGACGCCGGCCGCGGGAGCATCCTCAACGTCGGTTCCACCGCCGGGATGGTGCCCGGTCCGCTGCAGGCGGTCTACTTCGCGACCAAGGCCTTCGTCAACAGCTTCAGCCAGGCCCTGGCCGAGGAGGTCCGCGGCACCGGCGTGACGGTGACCGTCCTCTGCCCCGGCGCCACGGCATCGGAGTTCGCCGCCGCGGCCGATCTCGAGGGATCCCCCGGCTTCACCGGCAAGCTGCCGGACAGCCGCGAGGTGGCCGAGTACGGCTACCGCAGCCTCCTCGCCGGCCGCGACCTGGTGGTCCACGGCTGGCGCATGAAGCTGCTCATGCACGGGGCGCTGCGCCTGTTGCCGCGCCGGCTGGTGATCCGCACCGTGCGGCGCAACCAGCAGAAGCGCTGACGGCGCGACGCGGGTCCCCGCGGCCGGGGCCTTCCCGGGCATGACGCACCGGACCCGCTAGCGCGACGCCGGCGCCAGGCCGAGCGCGCGCCGCGCTGCGGGCCAGCCAGTGAACAGGCGGGCATCCAGGCCGGCCGCGCGGGCGGCGTCCACGTTGGCGGGGAGGTCGTCCAGGAAGACCACGGCCCCGGGCGGGTGGGCCATGCCCGCGACCAGCTCGGCGAAGGCCCCCGGAGCGGCCTTCAGGCACCCGCGCCGCCAGGAGACCACCTGACGCGAGCAGAGCCCGAGCCATGGCCAGTGGCGGCGGCACCAGCAATGATGGATGGCGTTGGTGTCGCTGAGCAGCCAGACGGGTCCACGCGCGGCGAGATCGGCCACGGCCGCAGCGGCGCCTGGCATGGGCGTGAAGATGTCGGCCCAGGCGGCGACCAGCTGGTGGCGGCGCCCGGGCGGCAGGTCCAGGTCGCGGGCCATGGTGGCGAAGAAGCGACGGCTCGGGATCCGGCCGCTCTCGTAGAGCACCTTCCGCGGGCCGTGCACCCAGCGGGTGGCGATGGTCGCGGCGGGCTGGCCGGAGAGCGCCTGCATGCGATCCAGGAAGCGCTCGAAGTGCACACGCACCAGCACGTTGCCGAGATCCAGCAGGACCGGCGGCGGCGCCGCGCTCACCGCGCGTTCATCCGGGGTAGCGCGAACCGTTCGCGATGTTGCATGATGCGCAGACGACCCGTTGCCGGAGGCCAGGTCAACCTTATCATTGGGCTCAAGATTTCAGCTCCCAAGGGAGGCACGCGTGACGGCGAACGACGACACCACCACCACCAGCGGTCGTTTCGAGCAACCCACCCACTACGTGGGCGTCGGGGCCTCCGCGGGCGGACTCGAGGCCATCGAGCACCTGTTCGCCGAGATCCGCACCGACACCGGCATGGCCTTCATCGTGGTCCAGCACCTCAGCCCGGACCACAAGAGCCTCATGGTGGAACTGCTCTCCAAGCGGACACGCATGCGCGTCAAGCGGGCCGAGAACAACGAACTCATCGCCGCCGATACGATCTACCTGATCCCCCCCAAGCGCAACCTGACCATCTTCCACGGTCGGATCCTGCTCCAGGAGCAGCAGGGCCACGGGATCAACCTGCCCATCGACATCTTCCTGCGCTCGCTGGCCGAGGACCAGGAGGACCGCGCGGTGGGAATCATCCTCTCGGGAACTGGCAGTGACGGCGTCCATGGCATCCGGGCCATCAAGGAAGCAGGCGGCCTGGTCATGGTCCAGGACCCGGCCACCGCCAAGTTCGACGGCATGCCCAACAGCGCCATCGGCACCGGCGTCGCCGACTTCGTGCTCGATCCGCGGGACATGGCCCGGACCCTCGGCAACTACGGCAAGCACCCCTTCGCCACGCGCTCGCAGGCGGTGGCGGTCCCGGCGCCGGAGGCCGGCGAGTGGCTGCCACGGGTGCTCGCCCGCCTGCGCCAGGACAAGAAGCTGGACTTCACCTACTACAAGCCATCCACCGTGATCCGCCGGGTGCAGCGCCGCATGACCATCAACCAGATCGAGGATCCGGACGACTACGTGCGCTTCCTCGAGAGCGTCCCCAAGGAAGTGGACTCGCTGCACCGCGATCTGCTCATCGGCGTGACCAACTTCTTCCGCAACCCCGAGGCCTTCGCCGCCCTTCGCGATCGCTACCTGCCGGAACTGCTGCGTGGCGCCGCGGGCCGCGAGATCCGCTTCTGGGTGGCCGGCTGCTCCACCGGCGAGGAGGCCTACACCCTGGCCATCCTGGTGCGGGAGATCGAGCGCGACCTCGGCCTGCGCACCACCGTGAAGATCTTCGCCACCGACGTCGACGGTGAAGCCCTCTACTCCGCCGGCAACGGCATCTTCCCCGAGAGCAGCGCCGCGGATCTCTCACGCGATCTGCTGGCACGCTACTTCGTCCGCCAGTCCGACGGCTTCAAGGTCAACCGCAACCTGCGCGAGATGGTGGTCTTCGCCCGCCACAACCTCATCAAGGACCCCCCGTTCACGCGCATCGACCTGGTCAGCTGCCGCAATCTCCTCATCTACCTGCAAGCCCAGCTGCAGCGCAAGGTGCTCGAGAAGTTCAACTTCTCGCTGAACAGCGGCGGCGTCCTGATGCTCGGCAACAGCGAGACCATCGGTGACCTCGACAGCCACTTCGAGACCCTCGACGCCCAGGCCAAGATCTACCGCTCGCGGGGCAAGACGCTGGTGCCGCTGCCGCGCCTGGAGATGCCCCCCTTCGACGCCGCCCGGCGTGCGCTCGAACGCGATGGCTGGCGCAGCGACAGCGAGCGTCTCGAGGGCCCTCCTCGCCTCATCGAGAAGGTGCTGGCCGAGGCGGCCGGCGAGTACCTGCCGCTGACCCTGATCGTCAACCAGCAGCAGGAGATCCTGCACACCCTCGGCGAGGCGGGAGATCTGTTCCGCCTGCCGTCGGGGAAGATCGCCAACGACGTGGTCAAGATGGCCCATCCGGACCTGGCCATCCCCCTCTCCACCGCGCTTCAGCGCGGCCTGCAGCGCCGCGAGGAGGTGGTCTACAACAACGTCCGCGTCCACGTGCGCGACGAGGTGCAGACCTACGCCCTGCGTATCCGTCCCCTCAACACCGGGCGACACTACGAGCCGCTGGTGGCGGTGTTCCTGCTGCCCCAGAAGCCCGCCACGCCGCCGACCGAGACCGCCGTCGAATCCTACGACCTCGATCGCGAGGCCCAGCAGCGGATCCTGGACCTCGAGCAGGAGTTGCAGTTCTCCCGGGAGAACCTGCAGGCCACCATCGAGGAGCTCGAGACCTCCAACGAGGAGCTCCAGGCCACCAACGAGGAGCTCATGGCCAGCAACGAGGAGCTCCAGAGCACCAACGAGGAGCTGCAGTCGGTGAACGAGGAGCTCTTCACCGTCAACGCCGAATACCAGAAGAAGATCGCCGAGCTCACCGAGATCACCAACGACCTCGACAATCTCCTCTCCGCCACCCGGATCGGCACGCTCTTCCTGGACGAGAATCTGGACGTGCGCAAGTTCACGCCCCAGGTCACCACGGTGCTCAACCTCCGTCCGGGCGACGTGGGCCGCCCGCTGTCCGAGGTGACGCACCGGCTGCAGGACTTCGACCTGCTGGCCAACCTGCGGACCGTGGTGGCCAGCGGGGAATCGGTGCGCGAGGAGGTGCGCAGCGAGGACGGCGTCTGGTACCTGGTCCAGCTACTGCCCTATCAGGTCTCCCCGGACGAGGTCTCCGGCGTGGTGATCACCTTCGTGGACATCTCCCGGCTCAAGCGCGCCGAGTTCGCCCGCGATGATTCGGACGCCAACTATCGTCTGCTGGTCGAGAGCGTCCCCAGTGGCGTCGCCCTCTACGAGCTGATGGGCGAGGATGGTGGTGCGGATGGCGGCGATTTCGTGTGCCTGGACGTCAACCCGGCCTTCGAGCAGATCACCGGCCTGAGCCGATCCCAGCTCGTGGGTCGGGCGGTGGCGGACATCCCCGAGCCCAGCGGCTGCAACCTGTTCACCTGGCGGAGTCGTGGGCGCGATGTCGTCCGCACCGGTGAACCGGCCCACATGGACTGCGCCTGCAACGATGGGCAGCGTCAGTGCCACCTCTTCGCCTACCGGATCGACCGCCACCGCCTGGTGACCATCGTGGCGCCACGGACCCGCGTGCCCGGTGGCGATCTGCTGCCCGAGCATCCCGATGCCCCTCACCCCAGTCGAGGACGCCACGATGACGCCCCCACCGGATGAACGGCGACCCGATCACGAGGCCGAACTGCGTCGCCGGGCGGAGAACCGGCTGGAGCAGGGCCTGCCGGCCACCGCACCGGACGGAGACCCGGAGCGCCTGATCCACGAGCTGCAGGTCCATCAGGTGGAGCTCCAGTTGCAGAACGAGGAGCTCCTGCGCTCGCAGCAGGAGCTGCAAGCGGCCCGCAACCGCTACTTCAATCTCTTCGATCAGGCGCCGGTGGGTTTCGTGACGGTCGACGCCGACGGCCGCGTGCTGCAGATCAACCGCACCTTCTGCGCCATGCTGGACCAGGAGGCGCCGGCGCTGCTGAGCAAGCCCTTCGCCGACCTCGTGCATCCGGAGGACCGGCCGGTGCTGCTGGCCCGCTTCGCCGCCCTCTTCCGCGATCCGCGCGGCAAGGTGCTCGAGTTGCGCCTGCTGGGCGATCCGGACCAGCAGCGGGTGGTGCGGCTGATGGCGCGAAGGTCCGCCCCGGACACCGGCGCGGTGGTCACCGACAAGGACGCTCCCGCCGAGCTGCTCGCCTCGGTGGTCGACATCACCGCCGAGCGCGAGGCGGAGGCCCGCAACCAGCGCCTGGAGGATCAGCTCCGCCACGCCCAGAAGCTGGAGAGCTTCGGGCTCTTCGCCGGCGGCATCGCCCACGACTTCAACAACATGCTCATGTCGGTGGTGGGGCATTGCGACCTGGCGCTCTGGGATCTGCCGGCCGAGAACACCGCGCGAGAACACATCGAGTTGACCCTCAAGGCGGCCGGCCACGCGGCCGACGTCTGCCGCCAGCTGCTGGCCTACGCCGGCCAGGGCAAGCTCGCGCCCGAGGCCCACGACCTGCAAGCGCTCCTCGACGAGCTGCTGACCATCCTGCAGGTCTCGGTGGGGCCGCGGATCCAGCTGGTCCGGCGTCGCGAGGGCAAGCCCGCGTGGGTCCACGGCGATGGCGGCCAGTTCCGCCAGCTGATCACCAACCTGGTGACCAACGCGGCGGAGTCCTATCCCGACGGGACCGGCGTGGTGGAGATCCGCCACGGCCGGCGCCACGTGGACGCCGACCTGCTGGCTGGCGGCGTGATCCCCCACGACCTCGATCCCGGCCTGCTGACGGTGCTCGAGGTGATCGACCACGGCCACGGCATGGACGGAGAGACCTGCGAGCGCATCTTCGACCCCTTCTTCTCGACCAAGTTCACCGGCCGCGGCCTGGGCATGGCCGTGGTCCTGGGGATCGTGCGCAGCCATGGCGGCACCATCGTCGTGGACAGTGCGCCGGACGCGGGCACCACGATCACCGTCCTGCTGCCGCCCATCGAGCTGGAGGCGCCGCGACCGGCGACCACCGAGACGCGGCCCGCCATGCGGGCCTTCGCTCCCGGCACCGGCGTGCTGCTCATCGACGACGACGAACGTGTCCGTCACGTCGGCGAGAAGATGCTGCGCGGCCTGGGACTGGTGCCCATCCTCGCCGAGGACGGCCACAGCGGGCTGAAGCGCTACCGCGAGCGCCGGGCGGAGATCGACTGCGTCCTGCTGGACCTGATGATGCCCGGCCTCGATGGCGTGGGCGTCCTGCACGCGCTGCGGGAACTGGATCCCGACTGCCGGGTGGTGATCATCACGGGCTACCACGAGCGTGACCTCACCGAGGGGTTCAGCGAGGAACGTCCGGACGCCATCGTGCTCAAGCCGTTCCGCCTGAGCGACCTGCGCAACGTCCTGGTCTCCTTGCTGCCGTCCTGAGCAGAGCAGTGCCGCCGCGATCGCAACGCCTTGACCGCAGCGCCTTGATCGTTGTGGCCGCAGCGACGGCGCGGTATGCTCGTGGGCCTGCCGGGCGCCTCACCGACGTCCGGACCCCCTTCTCGATCCGGAGGACGTCATGACCGTCTGCCTTCGTGGCCGCCGCCCCCGTGATCCGGTGGCCGTGCCCGCCACCGTCCGCCGACCGACCCGTTCGGTGGTCCTGCTCGGCCCGACCATCCTGCTCGCCCTGCTCGTCCTGCCGCTGCCCCGGGCCGCGGTCGCCGCCGACCCCGGCACCGACCTCCTGCGCGACGGGGACTTCGAGGCCACCCGCCATGGCGACCAGCTGCGCCGCGACGACGAGGGACAGGACTGGCACGAGAGCCGTCGCCAGAGCAAGTCCGCCCGCAAGCTGCTCAAGTTCTCCACCCGCGAGATCGCCGGCAACGCCACGCGCAAGGCCATGATCAAGGGGCACCCGGAGAAGAACACCTACCTGTCCCAGCGCCTCGCCGAGCCGCAGGCCGGCCGCTTCACCCTCCGCTACGACATCTGCATCAAGCAGATCCGCCCGGAGTACGACCGCTCGGGCTTCTGCTTCCTGGGCGACAGCAGCGACCGCAAGCGCGGACCGAGTTCCACGGGCAAGGAGCGCTTCGTGTTCCTGGGTTTCCGCAACACCGACCGCGAGGGCCGCATCGAGCTCTTCGCCCGGGAGGGCGACCGGAACTGGGACCAGGTCACCGTCCTGGCCACCGACCTGCGCCTGATGACGTGGTACACCGTGACGGTGGACGTGGACGTGCCGGCCCGCACCTACACGGTGCGGCTGGACGATGCCCCGCCGAGCGCCCCGCTGCAGGCGTTCGCGGTGTCCGGCGGGCCACCCGCGGCCCTGAGCCACGTGAGCTTCGCCTCCTGGAACGACGGCGCCGGCACGTTCTACGTGGACAACGTCGCCGTGCAGGCGCCCTGAGACTCGCCCCTGCGCCGGCGACCCTGGCGGGTCAGCGGGCATCCGGCCGACGCCGGCGCAGCAGGACGCTCAACCCGCGCAGGGTCCAGGCGGGGTCGTGTTTCCAGCCGGGGCGGACGAGGTAGCCCCCCAGGCCGCCGGTGAGCACCACCCGGGCGTCGGGACGGGTGGCGAGCAGGGCCTGCACCACGCCCACCACCCCGTGGACCCCCACGTGGTAGGCGCCAGCCTGCAGCGCCGCCGCCGTGTCCCGTCCGGGCACGAGCGGGCAGGGAGCGAACGGGACCTCCTGGAGGCGGGCCGCCCGGGTCTGCAGTTGCCGCGCGGCGAAGGCCATGCCGGGCGCGATGAGACCGCCCACGAAGGCGCCGTCCGCCAGCACGTCGATGGTCGTGGCCGTGCCGGCATCCACGACGAGCGCCTGACCGTGGCCCGCGGCCGTCGCGGCGGCCACGTTGCACCAGCGGTCCGCGCCCACGCTGGCCGGCTCGTCGACGGCCACCCCGAACGGGAAATCCCAGGTGTGATCCACGGCGACGACGTCGGGAGCGGCACCCGTCAGGGTCCCCGTCACCGCCGGCACCACCGAGCAGACCGCCACCGTCTCCGCGGCCGTCCGCGCGGCGAGGATCCGGACGGCCAGCTCCTCCCGCGCCGATCCGGTATCGGGCGTCGGCTCACGGAGCAGGAACTGCGGGGCGCCCGCCGGCAGTCCCTCGCCAGCGATCCCGCCGGCCAGTCGCGCGACGACGGTGTCGGTATTGCCCACGTCCACCAGGATCACCTCACACCTCCGGCTGGAAATCCAGGCCCAGGTCCAGGGCCGGGGCGGAGTGCGTGAGCCGGCCCACCGAGCAGGCATCCACGCCGGCGGCGGCGAAGGTGGCGATGGTGTCGAGATCCAGGTTGCCACTGGCCTCCAGGAGCGTGGCCACGCCCGCGGCGTCGCGCCGGGCCACGGCCTCGGTCGCCAGCGCCGGCGTGAAGTTGTCCAGCAGGATCCACTCCACGGCCAGCGGCAGGACCCGATCGAGCTGATCGAGATCGTCCACCTCCACCTCGACGGCCAGGTCCGGATGATCGCGCCGGGCACGGGCCACGAGGTCGGTGATGCGGGCGCCGCCGGCCGTCCAGTGGTTGTCCTTGAGCATGATGCGGTCGTACAGGCCCAGGCGGTGGTTGCGGCCGCCGCCACAGCGCACCGCGTACTTGGCCAGGGCGCGCCAGCCGGGCACCGTCTTGCGGGTGTCCAGCACCTGGCAGTCCGGACCGGCGGCCGCCACGTAGCGGGCGGTGAGCGAGGCGATGCCCGAGAGCTGCTGCAGGAAGTTCAGGAGGGTCCGCTCGCCGGTGAGCAGGGCGGCGGCCGGGCCAGCGAGGGTGGCGACGGTGTCGCCGGGGGTGACGACCTCGCCGTCGGCACGGGCGAAGACCACGGTCACGGCGGGGTCCAGCCGCTCCAGCAGCCGCGGCAGCAGGGGCAGACCCGCCACGACGCCCGGCTCGCGCGCCACCAGGCGCGCGGTGGCGCGCTGGTCGGGCGACACGGTGATGCGGGTCGTGGCGTCGCCAGGGCCGATGTCCTCGGCCAGCGCCTGGTCCAGCAGGGTGTCGAGCCAGCCGCCAGTGGGCAGGCCGTGGCGATCGGGATCGATGATGACGGTCATGGTCGGTCCTCCTCCGGGCCGCCGCCGCCCGCGCGGCTCGCCGTCCCGCCGGTCACGCCCACGCCCCACTGGGCCTTGAGGTCCTCGATGCGGTCGCGGATCTGGGCCGCGCGCTCGAACTTCAGGTCCGCCGCCGCCCGCTGCATCTCGGCCGCGAGGTGCTCGATCATCTCGCGCGGGGAGAGGTCGTCCCGGAGGACCAGCTCCCACGGCTTCTCCGGTTCGGGCGGCGCCAGGCTGCGATCGCCCGCCGCCAGCGTCTGCTGGAGGATCTCCTCGCGGCTCTTGAGGATGGTGCGCGGCGTGATGCCGTGTTCCTGGTTGTAGGCGAGCTGCTTCTCGCGGCGGCGTTCGGTCTCGCTGATGGCGCGGCGCATGGAGTCGGTGAGGCGGTCGGCGTACATGATCACCTCGCCGTGGACGTTGCGCGCGGCGCGGCCGGCGGTCTGGATGAGCGAGCGCTCGCTGCGCAGGAAACCCTCGCGGTCGGCGTCCAGGATGGCCACCAGGGAGACCTCCGGCAGGTCCAGGCCCTCGCGCAGGAGGTTGACTCCCACCAGGACGTCGCTCTCGCCGAGGCGCAGGTTGCGCAGGATCTCGATGCGATCCAGGGCGGAGATGTCGCTGTGCAGGTACGAGACGCGCAGGCCGGCCTGGCCGAGGTACTCGGTGAGATCCTCGGCCATCTTCTTGGTCAAGGTGGTGACCAGGGCGCGCTCGCCGCGGCGGGCCACCTCGTGGCAGCGGGCCATGAGGTCATCGACCTGCGTGTCCACGGGCAGGACCGTGATGGGCGGATCCACCAGGCCGGTGGGACGGATCACCTGCTCGACGAACACGCCACCGGACTTCGCCAGCTCCCAGTCGCCCGGCGTGGCCGACACGAAGATGGTCGCGGGCATGAGGCGCTCGAACTCCTCGAACAGCAGGGGCCGGTTGTCCAGGGCGCTGGGCAGGCGGAAGCCGTGCTCCACCAGCTGCTTCTTCCGGGAGCGGTCGCCGTTGTACATGGCGCCGATCTGCGGGATGGTGGCGTGGGACTCGTCGATGATCAGCAGGAAGTCCTCGGGGAAGTAGTCCAGCAGGCAGGCCGGGCGCTCGCCGGGGCGGCGGTCGTCGAAGTAGCGGGAGTAGTTCTCCACGCCCGGGCAGTGGCCGATCTGCAGGATCATCTCCATGTCGTAGCGGGTACGGCTGGCCAGGCGCTGGGCCTCGAGCTGCTTGCCGGCGGCGTCGAACTCGGACAGGCGCTCCTCGAGATCGCGGCCGATGGCGTCGACGATGCCCTGGGACCGCGAGCGGTCGGTGATGAACTGGCTGGCCGGGAAGATGGCCGCCGTCCTGACCTCTTCCAGGGTGCGTCCGGAGAGATGATCGATCCAGGCGAGGCGGTCGATCTCGTCGTCGAAGAACTCCACGCGCAGCGTGCGCTCCTCGTGAGCGGCGCGGATCTCCACCACGTCGCCCCGGACGCGGAAGGTGCCGTAATCCGGTGCGACGTCGTTGCGCTGATAGGCGGCGTCCACGAGCTGGACCAGCAGATCGTCGCGCTCGCGCCGCTCCCCGGTGCGGACCTCGATGATGCCCTCGCGGAAGGTCCGCGGATTGCCCAGGCCGTAGATGGCCGAGACCGAGCAGACCACCACCACGTCGCGGCGGGCGAGCAGGGAGCTGGTGGCCCGTAGCCGCAGGCGCTCGATCTCGTCGTTGATGGAGGTGTCCTTCTCGATGTAGGTCCCGGTCTGGGGGATGAAGGCCTCGGGCTGGTAGTAGTCGTAGTAGCTGATGAAGTACTCCACCGCGTTCTGCGGGAAGAACCCCTTCAGCTCGCCGTAGAGCTGCGCCGCGAGGGTCTTGTTGTGGCTGAAGACCAGGGCGGGCCGCTCGAGCTCGGCGATGACGTTGGCCATGGTGAAGGTCTTGCCCGACCCGGTCACCCCCAGCAGGGTCTGGCAGGGCGTGCCGCGTCGGATCTCCGCGTTGAGCTGACGGATGGCCTCGGGCTGGTCGCCCGTGGGCGCGAACGGCGCATGGAGCTGGAAGAGGCTCACGCTAGCCCCCGCCCCCGGGCGCGAAGCCATCGAGCACCACGGGCTCGCCCGGCCGCCAGCGGTTCACCGGCTGCGGCGTGCCGTTGAGGGTCACCTCGGCGCCCTCGAGCCGGTCCAGGGTGAGCGTGAAGTTGTCCGCCGCGCCCCAGTAGACGGCATAGCCGCCCCGCACGGCGTGGGCCACGCCATGGCGCACGTTGTAGGCCGGCGGCGGGGTGGGGTCGTCCGGCCAGATCACCGGCACCGCCGCGGCCTGGCCATCCCGCCGGACGGTGCAGTTCACCGGCTCGGGCACCACCAGGCGCAGGACCAGGGGGAAGGTGGCGCCCCCCTCGAAGCGCAGGCCCGGATCGCCGCGGGGCGCAGGCGGCAGCGCCGCGCTCCCGGGCGCCGGGGTGCCAGCGGCCGTGTCCGCGGGCGCGCCGGGCACGGAGTCGGCGGCCGCGCCAGCCACCGGCAGTGCGGCCGGGACCGCATCGGCAGCCGCCCCGTCGTCGCCTCCGCGCAGCAACCCCGCGACGATGACCAGGACCACCACCAGGGCCACGGCGCCGCCGATCCACAGCGCCGGCCGCTGCCAGCCGCCGCCCACCCGGGTGACGGCGACCGTGTCCTCGGTCCAGACCATCTCCTCGCCGCCAGGCGTGGTCTCCGGCCGGCCGGTGGCCACCTCGTAGACGCGGAGCACCTCCTCGGCGTCGAGGCCGAGCCAGCCCGCGTAGTTCCGCAGGAAGCTCTTGACGTAGAGCGGCCCGGAGAGCTTGTGGTACTCGTCGCGCTCGAGCGCCTCGAGCATGCGGATGGGGATCTTGGTGCCCTCGTGGGCAGCGGCCAGATCGGCCTCTCGCCTCTCGCGGGCACCGCGCAGGATCTCACCCGGGGTCCGGGTGGGAAAGTCCTCGGCCATGGTTTGCCTCCCGTGGCGGGGTCAGGCCTCCAGGCCGGCCAGCCGCTCGCGCAGCTTCTCGGCCCTGGCCTCGTTCTCCGCCAGCAGTTCCCTCTGCTTCTGCACCACCTCGGCGGGCGCGCCCTGGACGAACTTCTCGTTGGCCAGCTTGGCGCGACAGCCCTTCAACCACCCCTCGACCTTGCCCAGTTCCTTCTCGATGCGTTCGCGTTCGCGACCGAGGTCCACCAGCCCGGCCATGGGCAGGAAGACCTCCACGTCGCCCACCACGCCCGCGCCGGCAGGCTGCGGGTCCGCCCCGCCCACCACCACGGCCACCTCCTCCAGCTTCGCCAGCAGCGCGACGCCGTCAGCCAGGGCGCCGACCGCCGCGGCGCGTGCCGCGTCCGCGGTCCGCAGGACGGCCCGGCCGCGCTTGCCTGGCTGCACACCCAGCTCGCTGCGCAGGTTCCGCAACATGCCCGTCAGTTCCATGACCTCGGCGAAGGCGGCCTGCTCGGCGACGAACACCGGGCCGCCGGTGGCCGTGGGGTACGACGAGGTGGTCACGAAGCCTGTCGCCGGCGGCAGGTTCTCCCACAGCTCCTCGGTGATGAACGGCATCACCGGATGCAGGAGCTTGTAGCTGTGCGCCAGGCCGAGGATGGCCACCAGCAGCGCGGCGTCATGCTCGCTGCGGGCGCGCAGGCGCGGCTTGATGGCCTCGAGGTACCAGTCGCAGAACTCGTGACGGAAGAAGTTGAACGCGCCGTAGGCGGCATCGTTGAGGCGGCGGCGGTGGTAGTGCTCGTTCACGTCGGCGGCCGTGGCGGCCAGCCGACCGAGCAGCCAGCGGTCCTCGAGCCGGAGGTCGTCATCCTCCAGCATCCCGGGCAGCTCCGCCCCGAACGTGTCACGCCAGAGCGAGGCGAAGGCGGCGGCCGGCGCCGTCTCCCACTGGCGATCCGCGGCGAGGTCCAGCCGCCCGACGGCGGGCGCCGCCGCCGGCGCGGGCGCCGCGAGGCCGGCCTCGTCCCAGGCGCCCAGGACCAGCCTGGTGGCCTGGAAGATCTTGTTGCAGAAGTTGCGGCCCACCTCCAGCGACGACTCGCTGAAGAAGATGTCCTGGCCCGTGGGCGTGAGCATCACCAGCGAGCAGCGCAGGGCGTCGGCCCCGTAGCTGTCGATGAGGTCGATGGGATCGGGACTGTTGCCCAGCGACTTGCTCATCTTGCGGCCCTGCTCGTCACGGACGATGCCGTGGAAGAGCACCTCGCCGAAGGGCCGCTCGTCCAGGAACTCGTAGCTGGCCATGATCATGCGCGCGACCCAGAAGAAGATGATGTCCGCGGCGGTCACCAGCACGCTCGTGGGATGGAAGCGCTCGAGGTCCGCGGTCCGATCCGGCCAGCCCAGCGGCGAGAAGGTCCACAGCCAGCTGCTGAACCAGGTGTCGAGCACGTCGGGGTCCTGCTCCAGGCGGGCCGAGCCGCATCGCGGACAGGCGGTGGGCTCCTCGCGCGCCACCACGTCGGCCTGGCAATCCTGGCAGTACCACACGGGGATGCGGTGGCCCCACCAGAGCTGCCGGCTGATGCACCAGTCGCGGATGTTGCGCATCCAGTTGTGATAGACGCCCACCCAGCGCTCGGGGAAGAGGACGACCTCGCCGTTCTCCACGGCCTCGACGGCGGGCCGGGCGAGGTCGTCCATGCGCAGGAACCACTGCTTGCTGAGGTAAGGTTCGATGATGGTACCGCAGCGGTCGTGATGCCCCACCTGGTGGACGTGCTTCTTGACCTCGCCCAGGTGACCCTCGCGTTCGAGCGCGGCCACGGTCTGCCGGCGCGCCTCGGTGCGGTCGAGTCCGGCGAGGTCGCCAGCCTGCTCGTTCATCACGCCGTGCGGATCCATGCAGACGAGCTGGGGCAGGTCGTGGCGCTTGCCCACCAGGAAGTCGTTGGGGTCGTGGGCCGGGGTGATCTTCACGAAGCCCGTGCCCTTCTCCGGGTCGGCGTGATGGTCGCCCACGATGGGGATCTCGCGGCCGGCGAGGGGCAGGCGCACCATCTGGCCGATGAGATGCTTGCGCTCCGGATCGTCGGGATGGACGGCCACGGCGGTGTCGCCGAACATGGTCTCCGGGCGCGTGGTGGCCACGGTGACATGCCCGCTGCCATCGGTCAGCGGATAGCGGATGTGCCACATGGAGCCCTGCAGCTCCCGGTACTCCACCTCGTCGTCGCTGATGGCGGTCAGGCAGTGCGGGCACCAGTTGACCAGGTAGAGGTCGCGGAAGATGGCGCCCTTCTCGTGCAGCCGCACGAACGCCTCGGTCACGGCGCGATTGCGGGCCTCGTCCATGGTGAAGGCCTCGCGCGGCCAGTCCAGCGAGCAGCCCAGGCGCCGCAGCTGGGCGGTGATGCGGCCATGGGTCTGCTCCTTCCAGGCCCAGGCGCGCTCGAGGAAGGCCTCGCGGCCGGCGGCCCGCTTGTCGAGCCCTTCCTCGCGCATCTGACGCGTGACCACCTGCTCGGTGGCGATGCTGGCATGGTCGGTCCCGGGAACCCAGAGCGCCGGCCGACCGAGCATGCGGTGGTAGCGGATCAGGGTATCCTGGATGGAGTTGCCCAGGCAGTGGCCCATGTGCAGGATGCCGGTGACGTTGGGCGGCGGCAGGGTGATGACGAACGGCGGCTCCTCGCTCCCCCCCGTCTCGGGGGCGAACACACCGGCCTCTTCCCAGCGCTGGTACCACTTCTGCTCGATGCCCTGCGGCGCATACTGCGCCAGCTGCCTGATGTCGCTCACGGGACACGCTCCTCGGCGGACCGCTGCACGCGATCCGCGGCGCCGGGGGGTCGATGGCGGCCGGTTGACGGGGACAACACTGAAAGCGGCCGCTGGGGCCGCCTGACGTCCGGCAGCAAGTTAACACCGCCCCCGGCCGACTTCAACAGGCGGCTGGGCGCGCCCGGGCGCCGCGGGCGCGGATTTCCCTTGGCGGAAGCGCCCCGGAAGAGTAACGATGGTGCCGATGAGAAGTACCCAGCGAGGGATGGAGACCAGCATGACAAGCCTCGATCGTCACCACCATCGACGACCGCGTTCCCGGCCCGCTCCCCGGCGGCTGGCCCTCCTCGGCGGGCTGATGCTGCTGGCCGCCGGCCTGGTGCCGGACCCCACCGCCGCGCGCACCATCGCCGTGCCCGGCGATCACGCCACCATCACGGCTGCCATGGCCACCACCGCTCCCGGCGACATCATCCTCGTGGGCTGCGGCACCTATCGCGAGCACGACATCGTCGTGCGCCCCGGCGTGAGCCTCTGGAGCGGCACCCTGCAGCCCGACTGCGTGACCATCGACGCGGAGGGGCGTGGGCGCGTGCTGGTCTTCGAGGGTGGTGAGGCCAGCGCCTCGGTGGTGGGCCTGACGCTGCGCGGCGGCCGGAGCGACGGCGACGGCGGCGCCATCCTCTGCCGCGACGCCGCACCGCGCCTGTCGCGCTGCAACATCGAGGACAGCGAGGCCCGTCGCGGCGGTGGGCTCTTCTGCGAGGGCATGGCCGCGCCCGTCCTCGAGGACTGCGTCTTCACCGGCAACACCGCGCTGCTCCAGGGTGGCGCCATCGCGTGGGACACCGACGCCGCCGGGCGCGTCCAGCGCGGGACCCTCGAGCGCAACCAGGCCCTCGCCGGTGGCGGCCTGGCCGTGCTCCGGGGGTCGGGCCTCGTGGTCGACGGCGTGACCATCCGCGACAACGGCGCCGGTGGCAGCGGCGGCGGGGTCTGGGTGGGCGACGCCGCCCCCGAGCTGCGCAGCTGCCTCGTGGTGGCGAATCACGGCGGCCTGGGCGGGGGCGCTCTGGCCGTCCGGGGGGGCTCGCCCCGGCTGGTCTCCTGCACCCTGGTCGACAACGTCGCCGGTGAAGCCGGCGGCGGGCTGCTGGTCCGGGGCGCCACGCCGCTCATCGACCGCACCATCGTGGCCTTCAACCACGCCGCGGCGCTGGCCATCCATGACGACGGCCGCCCGGTGATCACCCAGAGCAACCTCTTCGGCCATCCCGGCGGCGACTGGGCCACCGCGCTGGCCGGTCAGGCCGGTCGGCATGGCAACTTCTCTGCCGATCCCCGTTTCTGCGACCGCGCCCGTGGGCGATACGACCTGCGCACGGGATCGCCCTGCCTGCCCGGCGGACGGCCGGGCGGCGAGGAGCTCGTGGGCGCGTTCGAGCGGGGTTGCCAGTAGCAGACCGCCGACCGTGAGCGGCGACTCGACAGGTGGCGACTCG
>CAZWYF010000003.1:0-5697 GCA_964637835.1 uncultured Fibrobacteraceae bacterium | reverse complement strand
GGCGACTCGACAGGTGGCGACTCGGCAAGCGGCGACTCGGCAAGCGGCGACTTTACGGATTTCCCGGAAACGAGGGGCGTGCTACGCTCGCGGTGAACCTGCGCGCGGAAGGATGTCCCGTGGCTCGCAGCACCCCCACCGCCGAATCGGTGTTCCAGCGCCTGGTGCGCCGGGTGGGGATCTCCGTGGTGGCGCCGCTGCTCCTGCTGGCCGCCCTGCCGGTGACCATCCACATCCTGCAGAAGCCCGACCTCGGGCTGGCGGTCCATCGCCTGGAGATCCGCGCCGTGGATCCCGGCGGTCCCGCCGCGGCGACGGGGCTGCAGCCGGGCGACCGGGTGGTCGCCCTGGACGGCGAGCCCCTGGTCGACATGATCGACTGGCACACTGCCCGGGCCGGACGCTACGACCTCGCTCCTCGCCATCTCACCGTGCAGCGAGGCGACCAGCGGTCGACCGTCGCGGTCGCCCCGCAGCCACCGAGCCACGCGCACATGGTGTACGGCCTGAGCATCTGGCTGGCCGGGCTGGCCTTCCTGATGATCGGCACCTGGGTTTTCGCCCGCCGACACGACGCCGTGGCCCGCAACTTCTTCTGGCTCTGCGTGATCTTCGCGTTCTTCCTCTGCGACGTGCCCGACCTGCCCTCCCACGCCTACCAGCAGGTCAAGCAGATGCTCCGCGAGGTGCTGCAGTATCTGTGGCCGGTCTACTTCCTGCGCTTCTTCCTCATGTTCCCGGCCACCGGCCCGGCCACCGGCCCGGTCACCGCCGGCCGGGGCGGCCGCCTGCTCTTCCTGCCGGCGACGGCCCTGATCATCGTGACGTTCCTCGCACGGCTGGCCGGCGTCGCGGAGGGCTCGTTCACCGCCACCTCGCTGGAGGCGGCGGCGGCGATCCACTTCCTCGGCTTCTTCCTGGCCGGGCTGGTCGTCTTCGCGCGCAAGGTCCTGCGCCGCGATCGGCCCATCCTGCACACCAAGCTGCGGCTGATCCTGCTCGGCGTGATCCTCGGTGTGGTCCCCTTCCTGGTCACCGCGGCCGTGGGGGCGGGGGCGCTGTCCGCCTTCCCGCACTGGGAGTACCTCGGGTTCTCCCTGCTCCTGGTGCCCGTGAGCTTCGGCGTGGCGATCATGCGCTACGGCGCCCTCGACACCGCCTTCGTGGTGCGTGCCAGCCTCATCTACGGCCTGCTGACCGTGCTGATCCTCGCGGCCTACTTCGCAGGCGTGGGAATCCTGGGGACGTTGCTCGCGCGCTTCTACCAGGTATCCGCCCTGCCGCTGCTGGTGGTGCTCATCGCGGCCTGCAGCCTGGCCGTGCTGCCGCTACGCCGGCACGTCCAGAGCTGGGTGGACGCGGCCTTCTATCCCTCGCGCCGCGCCAACCGCGAGGCCACCGCCTCCCTGGGCCGCGACCTCGCCGGGACCGTGGAGGCCGCCGATGCCCACGCCATGCTCCTCGATCGTCTGCACCACCTCTACCGGCCGCGGCGCCTGTCGCTCTACCTGCGCGACCCCGAGGGCGGAGACGAGCCCGACCTGCCCGAGGTCGGCCACCGGCCTGAACCGGCCCCGGCCGCGCCCGACCTGGCCACCGACGGCCCGCTGGTCCGCTTCCTCGCCGTCCTGCGCCGACCCGTCTTCACCGAGGAGTTCGAGGACTGGATCTGTCGTCCCGGCGGCTGCCCCGACGGACAGACCCCGGCACCGCCGGGCATCCAGCTCCTGGTGCCCCTGATCTCGGGCAATCGCCTGCTGGGCGCGCTGGCCTTCGGGCCCAAGACCTCCGGCGCCCTCTACTCCCAGGAGGATCTGGCGAACCTGGCCACGCTCGCACTGCAGACCGCCCCCGTGCTGCACAGCCTGCAGCTCATGGAGGATGGCCTGCGCCGACGACAGCTGGAGACCGAGCTGGCGGTGGCGCGGGACATCCAGGCGCAGCTGCTCCCCACCGGGGAGCTGGTGGCGCCGCGCCTGCGCCTGATGGGCCGCAACGAACCATGCCGCCAGGTCGGGGGCGACTACTACGACTACTTCGTGCTGCAGCCGGATCAGCAGGTGGGATTCTGCATCGCCGACGTGGCCGGCAAGGGCATTCCCGCCGCGCTGCTCATGACCACGCTGCGGGTGACCTTCCGCGAGCTCGCGCGCACCGGCGCGGCGCCCGAGGAGGTGATCGCCGAGCTCGATCGGCGCATCGGCGAGGTGCTGTCTCCCGGTCGGTTCGTCTGTTTCTTCTACGGGGTGGTCGATCTGCCGAGTGGCGTGCTCACCTACTGCAACGCCGGCATGGAGCCACCGCTGCTCCAGCGACTCGGCGGCCGTCAGGAGACGCTGCAGCGTGGCGGCCCCATCCTCGGCATCCAGGCGGGCGTCCCCTATCGGCGCGGCACGGTGCGCCTCGAGCCCGGCGATCTCATCGTGGGCTTCACCGACGGCATCACCGAGCAGACCAGTCCCGACGGGTCGGAGTTCTTCGAGATCGAGCGCGTCCAGGCCATGGTCGCCGCCGCGGGCGACGGGGCGCCACCGGCGCTCTGCCGCGAGGTTTTTGCGCAGGTGAGCCGGTTCGGGGGGCCGGCCGCCTCCGATGATCGCACGGTCATCGTCCTGCAATACCAGTAGTTACGGGAAATCTTCACACCCTGGTCCCGTTCTTGCGACGTGGCGGATGCCGCCGGCGGTACGGCGAGATCCTCGCGGCCCGGGCACCCCAAGCCGGACACCCCACCGGGGCCCGACGCCGCGAACCTCAAGCCCTCTCCCGCCCGGCCGAAAGTAGAGTCATCGACGCCAAGAACCTCCAGACCGGGAAAGGGGGAAGAGACATGAGTCCCGACGTGATCATCCTCGGACTTGCACTCATCGATCTCTTCTGGTGGCTGCGCAAGTAATGCTCCCAGTCATCTACCGTCCCTGGTCGAAGGTTCGACACCGCGGCCAGGGACGACTTCTTTCTCCCCGCCGCTGCACACCACGCCGACCCGCATCGCCACCGACCCACATCGCCATCGACCACATCCCCACCGACCACGTCCCCACCGCCCCAGCCCCGGCCCGCACCGCGTCGCGGAAGACGGGGCCGCCCCGTCGTCGGAACGGCCCCGCTGTCCTGACCATCGCCGGGGCGCCCGGGCTCCGCGCAGGAGCCTAGGAAGCCGCGCCCAGCACCTTCTTGATCTCGCTCTCGTAGACGTCGCGGCCATGGGCACCCACCCACTGCTTGACGACCGTGCCGTCGGGCGCCACCAGGAACGACGTGGGGATGCTGCGGATGCCACCCCACTCCTGCGCCACACGCATGCCCTCCGGGTCGGCGAGCAGCGGGAAGGTGAGGCCGTGCTGCTCCGCGAACGGCGGCACCACCTTGGCCGGCTCCTGGTCCAGGGAGACGGCCAGGACGGCGAGCTGGTCGCCGTAATCGCGAGAGAGCGCCTCGAGCGTGGGCATCACGCGGCGGCAGGGCCCACACCACGTGGCCCAGAAGTCCACCACCACGGCCTTGCCGCGATGGTCGGAGAGCCGGACGGACTCGCCGTGGATGTCGGTGAGCGTGAAATCGGGCGCCGGCTTGCCGATGCCGAACTCGCCGCCCCCGGCGGCGGCCGCCTCGGCGCCCGTGCTCTCGCCAGCGGTGGCGCCGTCGCCGGCGGTCGCGTCGTCGCCACCGTCGCCACAGCCGGAGAAAGCGGCCAGGATCACCGCGAGCAGCAGGATGAAGGGGAATCGCATGTGCTTGGTCACCGGTCGTCCTTTCGTGATGCTACCGGGGCAGCGAGAATTCAGGATCTTCTAGCATACGCCCATGATATAAGTATCTTGGAAGATTGGAAACAGTCAGCCGGCCGATTCGCGCCGGTTCCCACCGCAGCTGAACGAGAGGTTGTGCATGCCCGCGCAAGATCACCACGCGCGCGTCGCCGCCCTGCTGGTGGCCGCGCTGCTACTGGCCGCGGCCACCGCGGCCCAGGAACTCCAGGTGGAAATGCCCGCCGATCCGGTGGAGATCGGCAAGGATCTCGAGTTCGTGCTGGTCCTGCCCGCCGCGGCCGGCAGCGACCCCGCCGCCATCACGGTGACGCCAGCGGTCCTGGACGGACCGCAGACCCCGTTGCTCGACGACCCCTACCCGTTGCGGGCCGGTGATGCCCCCGGACGCTTCGTGTTCTCGGCGCCCTCGCTCAAGACCGCCCATCCCGGCGAATACACCCTCGAGCTGGCAGTGGACAGTCCCGCCGGTCAGAGCACCTGGCAGGGACCGGTGGGCGTCGAGTTCGGCAACGACTGGACCGCCGAGCGCATCACCTACTTCATCGCCCACCGTGGCGAACTGCTCTTCTTCGCACTGGTGTTCCTGTTCGGCGTGCTCATGAGCGCCACGCCGTGCATCTACCCCATGATCCCCATCACCCTGGCGGTGATCGGCGCGCAGACCCAGGGCAAGAGCGTGGCCAAGGGCTTCATCCTGGCGCTCACCTACGGCCTGGGGCTGGCCCTGATCTACGGCATCATCGGCGTGGTCGCCGCCACGGTCTTCAGCGGGATCACCGCCTTCCTGCAGAGTCCGGTGGTGCTCATCCCCATCGCGCTGCTGATGGCCGGTCTGAGCTTCGCCATGTTCGGCGCCTACGAACTGGAGGCCCCCGCCTTCCTGCGCAACCGCCTGCAGGGGGCCGGCGGCCAGCGCACCGGCCTGGTGGGCGCGTTCCTGGCCGGCATGGTCGCCGGCCTGGTGGCCTCGCCCTGCGTGGGGCCATTCCTCGGGGCGCTGCTGATCTGGGTGGGCTCGACCAGCAACGTCGTCCTGGGCTTCTGGTCGCTCTTCCTCTTCGGCCTCGGCCTCAGCGCCCTGCTCGTGGCCGTGGGCACCTTCCCCTCGCTGATGAGCAGCATCCCGCAGGCCGGCGGCTGGATGGAGACCGTCAAGCGGGGCATGGGCCTGCTCCTGCTCTACATGGCGTTCTTCTTCGTCCGCCCGCCCCTGGTGCTGCCGGAGGCGGTGTTCTGGCCGCTGCTCGGAGCGGTGACCATCGTGGTGGCCGTGTTCCTGGGCGCGTTCGATCGGCTCGAGGCGGACAGCCACTGGTGGGTGCGGACCCGCAAGGGCCTGGGCGTCCTGGCTCTCCTGGCCGGCGTCTGGCTCCTCGGCCGCGCGGCGCTGCCGGGCCTGCTGCCCCCGCCCGCGGTCCAGCCGGCCGCCATGCCCGTGCAGGTGGCCGCCGGTGGCAGCGCCCCGGCCGGCACGGCCGTCGCCGCCGCTCCGGTGCCGGATAAGGTCCAGTGGGAGGTGATCGCCACCGGCGAGAACGTCTCGGGCTTCCTGGAGAGCAAGATCGCCGAGGCCCAGCAGACCGGCCGGCCCATCATGATCGACTTCTGGGCCACCTGGTGCGCCTACTGCCGCAAGCTGGACAAGGTGGTCTGGGTCGAGCCCGCCGTGGCGGCCGAGAGCATGCGCTTCATCACCATCAAGGTGGACGCCACCGACTCCGACGATGCGGACATGACGGCGGTGAAGGAGATGTTCAAGGTGCCGGGACTGCCCACGGTGGCGTTCATCGACAGCACGGGGCGGATCCTGCACGGGAAGACGCTGACGGGCTGGCATGAGGCCGACGTCTTCCTCGAGACCATGCAGTCAATCCCCTAGTTGTGCCCCGAAGAATGTTGACATCCCCTGGGAGCCGGAACGGTC
>CAZWYF010000002.1:181816-187709 GCA_964637835.1 uncultured Fibrobacteraceae bacterium | reverse complement strand
ACCTGCGACCTGTGGATTAGAAGTCCACTGCTCTATCCAGCTGAGCTACGGGCGCACCAGGTCCGGATCGACCGCCGAGCGAGTCGGAATGATGGCGAGGAACCCCGCCGATGTCAAGAGCTGGTCGGGGCGACAGGATTTGAACCTGCGACCCACGGCTCCCAAAGCCGTTGCGCTACCGGACTGCGCCACGCCCCGACCGGGCAAGCTGCGTGCCCGCGACCATCTGGCAGGCCCCGACGGGGCTTCCGGGCCGCGAGCGAACCGAATTGATAGGCGACCGCCGCGCCGGTGTCAACGCGCGGTGGCGTCGGTGGGCGATCGCCGCCGGCCGGCGACGCCGCCGGCGCCGCGATCAGCGCTGGTCGTAGACGCGCCCGACGGCCTCCAGCAGGCGCCGCATGGCCCGCCCCCGGTGGCTGATGGCCTCCTTCTCCTCGGGCGACATCTCGGCGAGGGTCCGGTCGCTGCCCTGGGGCTGGAAGACGGGATCGTAGCCGAAGCCGCCGGTGCCCAGGGGCTGCCGGGTGAGCTGGCCGAGCAGGCGGCCGCTGGTGCTGAGCTCGAACCAGACCGGCGCGCATCGCCCGCGGCCGGGCGCGTCGGCGGGCAGGCCGGCGGGCGCGACCAGCGTGGCCGAGGGCTCGCGGTCGTCCGGGCCGGTGGCCGTCCACAGGCGCGTGTCGGGCATGCGGATCGCGCCGGCCGGCGCATCGGTGGGCCGGCCGCCGTGCAGGTAGGGTTGCACGAGCCGGTCGACGATGGTCAGCAGGCGCTCGCGATCGGCGCCCCAGCCCGGCGGCAGGGTGCGCGCCCAGCCGTGGTAGTCGGCCCAGATGCGCTTGCGGTCGACCAGCTCGTCCCAGTAGCCGTCCTGGTCCTCGTCCGCGGCCAGCCGGATGGAGCGCTGGAAGGGGTCGTGCAGCCAGCGGGTGGCCGCCGGGGCGGCCGCGGCGGCGGTCAGGCCCGCCGGGGGCTGCGGATCGATCCACACCATGCTGGTCTCGAAGCGGGCGTCGCGATCGTCCTCGGCCACCCCCGCCATGAGCTCCAGCAGCAGGCGGGTGTTGTCCTCGTAGCTGGCGTCGGGGCCGGCGAAGCGCGAGGCGAATATGTCGGGCATGTCGCCCAGGTTGAAGACCTGCAGGGTGGTGTCGTCGGCCACGGCGATCTCACCGGTGTAGGCCGCCGCCACCAGGGCCTTGCGCGTGGCGTTGCCCAGGGCGCTGGTGCCGTCCTCGATCACCTCGGGCAGGCCCGGGTGGTCGAGGATCGAGGTGACGGTGAAGGGCCGGCCCTCGCAGAGCCGGCGCAGCTCGCGGAGCTTGTCCTGGTTGCGGCTGGCCAGGACCACGGTGCGCGACGCAGCAGGCATGACGTCGAACCTCCTCAGGTGGACAGCACCTGTCGCTGGAGCTGGTTGAGCTTGCCGATGGCCGCCCCGGCGAGGTCGAGCATGCGCTCGAGCTGCTCGCGATCGAAGGGGGCGCGTTCGGCGGTGCCCTGCACCTCGATGAGCCCGCCGCCCTCGGCCATCACCACGTTCATGTCGGTCTCCGCCCGGGAGTCCTCCCGGTAGTCGAGATCCATGAGGATCTCCCCGTCCACCACGCCCAGGCTGATGGCGCCCACCAGGGTGCGCATGGGGTGCTTGCGTAGCCGCAGGCGGTCCAGGGCGTCGTACAGGGCCACCGCCGCGCCGTTGATGGCGGCGCAGCGCGTGCCGCCGTCGGCGCGGATCACGTCGCAGTCCAGGGTGACGGTGAGCTCGCCGAGGGCATGCAGGTCGGTGACCGTGCGCAGCGCCCGGCCGATGAGGCGCTGGATCTCCATGGTCCGGCCGCCCTGGCCGTTGCCCGCGGCCTCGCGGCGCATGCGGTCCTCGGTGCTCCGCGGCAGCATGCCGTACTCGGCGGTCACCCAGCCCTGCCCCGCGCCCTTGAGCCAGCGGGGCACGCCGTGGGCGATGCTCGCGGTGCAGACCACGCGGGTGTTGCCCATCTCGATCAGGCACGACCCCTCGGCATGGGGCAGGTAGTCGCGGGTGATGCGGGTGGCGCGCAGCTGCGCGGCGACCCGGCCCTCGCTCCGGTCGGTCATCGATGCTCCCCTTCCGGGCTCGCGGCGCCGCGGCCCAGGCTTTCCAGCTGGTCGAGATGGACGGTGCTGACCTCCGTGATCGGCTGGCCCAGGAAGCGGGCCCCGATCTCCTTGAAGGTCCATGGCAGATCGCTGAGGAAGAAATCGAGCCGGCCGGCACGGTCCGGCTCCCGGAGCAGGCCGGTGGTGGCCAGCAGGCTCGCCGCCGCGCCGGCCAGGGTCTCGGCCGAGTCCACCAGCCGCACCTGCGGACCCATGAAGCGGGCGATGGCCGGACGCAGCAGCGGGTAGTGGGTGCAGCCGAGGATCAGCGTGTCGACGCCCGCATCGCGCAGCTCGGCGAGATACTCGGCCACCGCCAGCTCGGTGAGCGGATGATCGGTGAGGCCCTCCTCCACCAGCGAGACGAAGAGCGGGCACGGACGCGCCAGCACCAGCTGCGGCGCCAGCACCGTGCCGAGGCCCGCCTGATAGCGCCCCGAGGCGATGGTGCCGCGGGTTCCGATCACGCCCACCGGACCGCCACCGGTGACGGCCAGCGCCGCGTCCACGCCGGGCTGGATCACGCCCAGCACCGGGATGCTCAGGCGGGCCGCAAGATCCTCGAGGGCGAAGGCGCTCGCCGTGTTGCAGGCGACCACCAGCAGCTTGATGTCGCGGGAGGCGAGGAAGGCCGCGTCCTGCCAGGCGAAGGCGCGGACGGTGGCCGCGCCCTTGGTGCCGTAGGGCACGCGGGCGGTGTCGCCGAAGTAGACCAGATCCTCCGCCGGCAGGCGCGCGTGCAGGGCCCGTAGCACCGTCAGGCCGCCGAGGCCGGAGTCGAAGACCCCGATGGGGCGGGCGGCGAGGTCGGCCCCCACTAGAGCCACCTCCGCAGGTCGAAGGCGCGATCCAGGGAGATGTGGCCGGCGATGGTCTCGGCCTGCTCCCCGCCCACCAGGATGCGGCAGACCTCCACGTCGGGGAAGTTCAGCGCCACGGTGCGCAGGATGGAGGTGAGGGTGGCCGACTCCGCGGCGCTGCCGCCGGGATGCCGCACCACCAGCTCGCGGCTGAAGTCGAGCACCGCCTGGCGACCCTCGCGGTCCAGGAACGCCCCCAGGATCTCCGTGCGTTCGGGCAGGCCGTTGACCGCCCCGCTGCGCTCGGGCCCGTTGCAGAGCTCCTGCATGATGGCCAGCAGGTCCTCCTCCGCGCGCCCGCGGCTGGGCACGCGGCGGCGCTCGGTGACGTAGCCGGCGGCGTCCCACTCCGGGAAGATCAGGATCACGGCCCGGTCGCCGGCGGCCGGGGCCTCCGCCACGGTCGCGGCAGGCGTCTCGACGGCATCCATCTCGGCGGCCGGCTGGCGGCCCAGGTTCCAGAGGAACCAGGCGCTGCCGCCGGCGAGCAGCAGCAGGCCCAGCCAGAAGGGCCAGCGCAGGGCGCCCGTGCGTCGGCCCCGGCGGCGGCGCGAGGCGTCGGTGCTGGGCGGGCGGCGGGGGCTGTCGTTCATCGCTGACCCGTCCCGTCGGCGCCGGCGGCCGCGGCTTCCTGGGCCACGGCGTGAGCGGTCTGATCGCGATAGGCGAGGATGGCGTCGCCGAGGGCGCGGGCCAGCGTGCGCTGGTAGCTGGTGCTGGCCAGTCGGCGCGCCTCCTGCGGATGGGTGAGGAAGCCCATCTCCACCAGCACCGCCGGCATCCAGGCGCCCACCAGCACGCGGAAGCCGGCCTGGCGCACGCCACGATCGGGCAGATCGATGTCGGCGCAGACGCCGGCCTGGATCACCTCGGCCAGGTCGCTGCTGGCGGAGATGTACCGATTCTGCACCAGGTCCCAGACGATGAACTCCACGTCCTGGGGCTCCTGGTGTTCGGGATGGCCGCGGTTCTCCACGGTCTCGACGCTCTTGCTCCAGTCCGACTTGGCCGGCGACAGGAAGTAGGTCTCCAGGCCGTGGGCGCCCTCGTTGAACCAGCCGTTGCAGTGCAACGAGACGAAGATGTCCCCGCCGGCGGCGTTGGCGATCTCCGCGCGTTCAGCCAGGCCGAGGTGGGTGTCGTCCTCGCGGGTGAGCACCACCTCGAGGCCCTGCCGGCGCAGGTAGCCGGCCAGTTCCCGGCCCACCGCCAGGTTGATGTCCTTCTCCAGCAGGCCGCCCACGCCGGCGACACCGGGGTCGCCCCCGCCATGGCCGGGATCGACCACCACGGTGCGGATCTCCAGGCGGCGCGTGACGTCCACCGGGCGCTCGGAGAAGGCGAGGTCGGCCCGGCCGCGGGGCACCGGCTCCGGCAGCGCCGCGACCTGTTCCTCCTCCACCACCAGGACGATCTCCCGGCCCTCCTCCAGCGTGTAGGTGCGGTAACGGGAGACCAGGTCGGAGACGCGGACGGAGACCACGGCGTGGTCGGCGGCCTGCCGGGTGCGGGCGCCGAGCACCAGGCCGCGGGGGGCGTCCAGACGGACGCGGCCCAGATCGGCCTGGGCGCCGTAGACCTTCAGCTCGATGAGGCCGGGCTCGGGGCTGCTGGCCCGGAAGCTGAGCGGCTCCCGGGCGGTCAGGTGTACGCTGGTGGCGCGGGTGAGCTCGGAGACCCGCAGGTCGGTGAGGTTGACCTGGGCCTGCCCCACGGCCAGGCGCAGCTCGTCCGCATCCCAGCGCAGGGCCAGGCCCGCCTCGGGGGCCACGATCCGCGTGACCAGCAGCATGGGCAGCCAGAGATCGCCCTCATGGTAGAGCACCGGCACCGGGAGCAGGGCCTCGCGATCCTCGAGGGTCACCAGCCGGCTGCCCTCGGTGCAGCGGAAGCTGGCGCCCGCCACCTGCAGGGTCAGCTGCCGGGAGACGGCCTGCCACAGGCGGCTGGCCTGCAGCACGTCCGCCACCACCGCCGAGCGCAGATAGACCTCCCGGGAGCCGGCCAGCAGGCGGCGGCCGCCGATGGCGCGGCTGCGGCCGCTGGTGCGATCCTCGACGGTGAGCGAGAGATCGGCCGCCGCCGGGTCCACGCGGCGCCAGGCGAGGGGGTCGGCCGGGGACGCGGCATCCTGGGCGTGGGCCCCCGGAGCGGGCGTCATGGTTCCCAGCGCTGCCAGCGCCAGGGCCAGCATCACCGGCCACCGCCGCCACGGCCGCGCCCGGCGGCGCCCGTGCATTCCCTGCGTTCCGGCCATGCTGCTCCTTGCCCTGCCGGCCTCAGCCCCGGCGGCCGGTGATGCGCGCGATCTGGCGCTCGGCATCGCGCCGGGCCTTGTCGTCGCGCTTGTCGTACAGCTTCTTGCCGCGGGCGAGCGCCAGTTCCACCTTCACCAGTCCGTGCTTGAAGTAGACCTTCAGCGGCACCAGGGTGCGTCCCCCCTCCTCGAGCCGGGGCGCCAGCTTACGGATCTCCCGCCGGTTGAGCAAGAGCTTGCGCGGGCGGAAGGGCTCGTGGTTCTGGCGGTTGGCCATCTCGTACGGGCCGACGTGCATCTTCTGCAGCCACACCTCGCCGCGCTTGATCTCGCCGTAGCTGTCGCCCAGGTTCACGCGGCCGTTGCGCAGTGCCTTGACCTCCGAGCCGAGCAGCACGATGCCCGCCTCCAGGGTCTGGAGGATCTCGTACTCGTGGCGAGCCTTGCGGTTCTGGGCGATGACCTTGATGCCACCGGGGGACTTGCTGGCGTTCATCCGCTCCTCGGTTCGCCGGGTATCGGCTCGCAAGCTAGCACGCGCCCGGCCCACCCTCAAGTCCGGGTCCCGCCGGGCGGTTCCCGGGCGGTTCCCGGGCGGGGCGCAAAAGTGCGATTCGGCGGTTGACACCCCTGC
>CAZWYF010000002.1:175262-181716 GCA_964637835.1 uncultured Fibrobacteraceae bacterium | reverse complement strand
CCGGGCGGTTCCCGGGCGGGGCGCAAAAGTGCGATTCGGCGGTTGACACCCCTGCGGGGGCGGGCTAAGTTTCGTCCCCGCCGCGGCGTGATCGTCGCGACGACATCGCGAATATGGTGCCCAGGTGGCGGAATTGGTAGACGCGCTACGTTCAGGTCGTAGTGGGGGAAACCTCGTGGGAGTTCGAGTCTCCCCCTGGGCACCACGCACCGCCGGCAGGCGGTATTTTTTTCCCTGCCACCGGCCATTCCCTCCCCGCCGCCATCCCCTGCGCCTCCTGCGTCCGGCACGCCACGTGCATGGTCCCGACCGGCCCGTTCCCGAGGGTCGCGCGGACCCGCATCGCACCGGAGGCATCCATGCGCTGGATCGACATCCCCCTGCCCCAGCCGGGCGAGTGCCCGCCCACCGACCGCCTGATCGCCGAGGCGCAGGATCTGCTGGCCGCGCTGCCCGCGCTGCAGGAGCAGCACGGCCTCGATGCGCCACGTATCGCGCAGCATTGCCAGGCGGTGGGCTGGTCGCTCTTCCAGGCGGTCACGGCGGCCGACGCCGGGGCCTTCCGTCCGGATGCCGATCGCCCCGGCGCCGAGACGCCGTCGCCGGCCACCGGCGACACGCCCGTCCTGGGTTACCACGTGGTGGCCCCGGAGCCCTGGCTGGGCCTGCCCTGGCACTGGCTGCACAATGGCATGACGTTCCTGCTCGAAAACCATGCGCTCGCCGCCGCCCCCCACGGGTCGCGGGTCCCCGAACTCGATCCGCCGCGCCTGTGGATGCAGCGCCACAGCGACGCGCTCTTCGCCAGCGGCGCGGGGACCGAGGCCAGCGACGAGCCCCGCACGGACCCGGAGATCCTCTTCGTCGCCGGCCACGGCCGCGAGGAGATCCGCCGCCTGATGTTCCGCGAGGCCGAGGGCATCGACGCCGCGCTGGAGACCGGCCCGGCCGGCCCGGCGCGCCTGCGCATCCCCGGCGCCGTGAGTCCCGGACTGCTCGCCGCGCGCGCCATGCTCTACCAGGCCCTGCACTTCGCCGCCCCCACCAGCCAGCCGCCCGAGGTCTCGGGTGCGGGAGAGAACCGGTGGCTCGCGGGCCTGATGGCCGCCGCCGGCCAGGAGGACCACGCCCAGGCCGTGGACGATCTCGTGGGCCTCGAGGGCGAGGTCCTGGGGGTCGACCCGGTGGAGGTGGCCCTCGATCAGGCGCTCGAGTCCTTCGCCCGGCGCGGCGCGCCGGTGGGCGTGGGCCGCACCGCCGGAACCCATGGCGCGACCGGCGGCGCCGGCTGGCTGCTGGAAGACGGCCCGGTGGCGCCGGAGCACCTCGGCCGCGACGGCTGCCTGCCGCCCCTGGTCTTCTCCAACAGCTGGTGCAGCCTGGCCTGGCTGGGCCGGCGCTTCCTCGCCGCGGGCGCCTCCACGTTCGTGGGCACGTCCGCTCCGGTGTTCAGCCGCCCGGCGCGAAGGTTCGCGGCGGGATTCTACGGCGCCATGGCCGATGGTCTCTGCGTGGGCGCGGCGCAGCGCCAGGCCGCCCTGGCGCTGCGCGCGGAGCTCGGCGCGGAGCACCCCGCCTGGCTCGCCCACGGCGTGCAGGGCTACGCAACCCTGCGCCTGGCGGATCTTTAGGAGAAGACCAGGAAACTCCGACTTCCTCCCGCGACGGGCGCCCGGCATGCAACCCTGCCGGGCGCCGGTGCGTCTAACGGAGGACGCAGCTCGCTGCCCGGGGATTGATCATGGACGGGTCGACCACTAATCTGCTGCCTGGGATCCCGCCGCAGCCTCGGTCCGGACTCCCGTCACTGTTCGCGAACGGACTGGACATGCCACCGGCCACGGCCACGCCCACCCCGCTGCACCGCCTCGCCCGGCTGGCGTTCTCGCGCCCGGTGTTCCTGGGCCTGGGCGTGATCGCCGTGGCGTTCTGCGTGTTCGCGGCGGTGGACGCCACCAAGGTGCGGCCCAACGACGGCACCGTCTGGCTGCTCGGTCGTCCCCAGCTCACCGTGCTCGACGTGTCCGGCCGTCCGGGCACGCCGGGTGCGCCGGCCACGCCGCTGCGCCAGGGCGACACCATCGAGGGCATCGCCAACCGCGTGGTCACCTCGCCGCGGGCGGCCGCCGAGGTGCTGGGGCGCCAGGAACCGGGCACCACGGTCCCCTACCTCATCGCCCGCGACGGCCGTCGACTGGTGGTACCGGTGCCGCTCTCGGGATTCCGCGCCGCCGACCGCACCTACGCGGTGAACGTGGTCCTGGCCGCCGTCTACCTGGTGATCGGCTTCCTGGTCTTCCTCAAGAGCCACAACGACCGTCCCGCCCGGCTCTTCTTCCTGCTCTGCTTGACGTTCGCGGTCTACTTCATGACCAACCTCGAGCGCTCGAGCTACTTCTGGGGCGACATCATCACCCGCAACGGCGGCGCCTTCGCGCGCTTCCTGCTGCCCGCGTTCTTCCTGCAGTTCTTCCTCGTGTTCCCGGAGAAGAAGCAGACCATCGCCCGCCATCCCTGGCTCTCGCCGCTGCTGTACCTGCTGCCAGCCATGTTCTACCTGCGCTTCACCCTGGACCAGTTCTTCGGCGACCAGGGAGCGCGCATCGACGCGGTGACCTGGATCGTGCTGGGCGTCTACTACCTGGCCGGCCTCGCCGCCCTGATGCACAGCTACTTCAGCTATCGCGACCCGCTGCTGCGCGAGCGGGTGCGCATCCTGACCTGGGGCACGCTCGTGGGCGTGGTGCCGTTCCTGGTGATCAAGATCGGACTCGAGGAGATCGTCGCGCGTAGCGAGCTGGCGGTCCTCGGCGTGCTGCCCCTGGTGGCCATCCCGGTGAGCTTCGGCTACTGCGTGGCGCGCTACCAGGTGCTGCAGATCGAGTTCCTGGTCCGGCGCAACCTCCTGTACGCCGTGCTCAGCGGCCTGCTGCTGCTGGCCTGGGGCAGCGCGGTGTTCTGGCTGGGCAGCCAGCTGGTCACGCTCATCGGTTCGCCCAACCCCCTGATCGCCGTGGGGGTGACCCTGGGCGTGGCGGGGGCGCTGTGGCCGGTCCGGACCCGGATGCAGCGGGAACTGGAGAACCGGCTCTACCGCTCGCGGGCCAACCTCGCCGTCCTGCTCGAGCAGTTCGGCCGCGAGATCCCCGGCCTGATCCAGCGCCAGCTCTTGCTGGAGAAGGTGGGCCGCGGACTGCGCGACGCGCTCGAGGCGCCGGGCCTCTGGTTCTACATCCCGCGCCACGCGAGCAGCGAGGTGGTCTGGGAGCGCGCCTGGCCTGCCGGCGAGGACGACGCCACCATCGGCTCCACCGGCCTGCCGGCGGCTGTCCGCGCACCCCGTCAACTGGAACTGACGGCCACCCTCCGCGTGATCGAACAGCGCCTGGAGCCCTTCTGGATCGACCCCGCCGAGGGCCGCGGCTTCGTGGAGCAGCAGGCCGTCACGCGGGAGCAGCTGGAGCTGGCCACACGACGGCGGGAGGTGTCCGCACTGGCCCGCGGCGGTGTGAACCTGCTGGTGCCGCTGGCGGTCTCCGGCCGCGTGATCGGCCTGGTGGCCCTGCCGGCCAAGCCCGGCGGCGAGCCTTACGCCCTGCACGAGATCCAGCTCTTGACCATCGTCGCCGGCCAGACCGCCATGCAGCTGGAGAACACGCGGCTCTACGAGGAGGAGGTGGCCAAGCAGAAGCTCGAGGAGGAGATGCGCCTGGCGCGCGCCATCCAGAGCCGCCTGCTGCCGGCCAGGATCCCCAGCTACGAGGGCCTGCAGATCGACGCGGTCAACCTCTCGAGCAAGGCCGTCTCCGGCGACTACTACGACATGATCCCGCGGCAGGACGGCAAGCTGGTGCTGATCATCGCCGACGTCAGCGGCAAGGGCATGCCCGCCTCCCTGCTGGCCTCCAACCTCCAGGCCTCGCTGCGCGCCCAGAGCGACATCTACGACTCGCCGGCGGAGATCCTCACCCGCGTCAACCGCCAGTTGCACGCCGCCACCGACTCCATGCACTTCGCCACCGTGTTCCTGGCCTTCCTCGATCCGGTGGCCCGCACCCTGGTCTACAGTTCCGGCGGCCACGACGCCCCGGTCCTGATGCGGCGCGACGGCAGCCTGCGGCGCCTCGAGGAGGGCGGCCTGCCCCTGGGCGCCTTCGACTTCGGGACCTACGGCGAGGAGGAGGTGGCGCTGGACGACGGCGACCTGCTGCTCATGTACACCGACGGCCTGACCGAGACCCGCAGTCCCGACGACGAGGACGAGTACGGCCTGGAGCGGCTCTGCGTCTTCCTCCGCGAGCACGGCGAGCTGGACGTGGGCGAGCTGCTGCCGTGCATCGATCAGGAGCTCCAGCGATTCCGCGGCCGCCACGAGGCGGATGACGACATCACCCTGGTGGCGCTCAAGCTGGCGCCGGCCCGCGACGCGGCCTCCCCGGCCGCCGCCGCGCGCGCCGGCTCGCAGCGGGGCGCGGGCGAGGAGGCCTCATGAAGCGCCTGGCACCCCTGGTCATGCTGGCCGCCGCGGTCCTGATCGCCGTGGGCCTGGTGGTCCGCCATCGCAACCCGGCCACCCCCTACACCGACGACCGCGCCGCCTGGCAGGCCTACGAGCAGGGCGACGCCATGCTCCAGGCCGTCCGGTACGACCGCGCCGAGAAGCAGTTGCGCGCCGCCCTGGCCGCCGACCCGGACCTCGCCCCCGCCCATGCCGCCCTCGGCGAGCTGTCCTACCGCATGGGTATCAGCGAGCGCGGCCGACGTCACGTGCAGATCGCCGACAGCCTCGCCGCCGCCCTCGCCGACGACCGTGCCCGTGTGCTCCTGCAGCTGCGGCTGTCGGACCTCCGGGACTCGCGCTACCGCACGGCGCGGGATTCGCTGCTCGGCGTGGCCCGGGAACTGGCCCCCTCCGAGCTGGTGGTGCTGGTGGCCGAGGCGATCGAGCATGACCGCGCCGGCGACCTCGCCAGCGCCGAGCAGGTCTGGCAGCACATCCTGGAGATCAATCCCAACTACGCCGCCGCCTACAACTTCCTCGGCTACCTCTTCCTCAATCAGGGCCGCTACGACGAGGCCGAGGCGGCCATGCGCCGGTACGCCTTCGTGGCGCCGGACCTGGCCAACCCCCACGACTCCCTGGGTGACGTGCTGAGCACCGTCGGCCGCTACGAGGAGGCCGAGGCGGAGTACCGCACCGCGCTGGCCAAGGACCCGAGCTTCTACTACTCGCTGGTGAACCTGAGCGAGGTCTTCCTCATGCGCGGCGAGGTGGACCGCGCCCTGTCGGTGAGCGATCAGGTGCTCGCCGAGATCGCCGGCACCGAGCACGTGCACAGCATCGCCACCGGCACCATCGGTCTGCTCTTCAACCTGCGCCTGTACGAGGAGGCGGCGACGCGCGCCGCACGGTACCTGGCGAACGCCCCCGCCCCGGAGCTGGCCGGCTGGGCGGAGCTGCAGCTGCAACTCGCCCGCGGCGACCTCGCCGCCGGCACCGCGGTGCTCGATTCGCTCGCCACCGCGCTGACCGCCGAACCGTGGTATGGCGAGAACCCCGCCGCGACCACCCGCGCCGACGCCCGCCTCCTGCGCTTCCGGGCGGTGATCGACGAGATGGCGGGCGAGCACCAGGCCGCCGCCGACCGGTTCGCCCGGGTCCTCGCCCTCCAGGAGGACTGGCCGCCGCACCACCGGCTCTATGACCGCGTGCACCTGGCCTACAACCTCATCGCCAGCGGCGCGCTCGACCGCGCCCGCGTGCAGGTGGGCGAGGCGCTCGCGGTCAATCCCCGTCTGGCGGAAGGCGTGCTGGTGGCAGGGAGCATCGAGGCCGTGGCCGGCAACGCCAGCGAGTCCCGGCGGCTGCTCGACTCGCTCGAGCGGATGCTGGATCGCGCGGACCCGGACTTTCCCGCCCTCGCAGATGCCCGGCGGCTGCGCGAGCAGCTGCCGGATCCCGACCGGATCTAGCGGCCGGCGGCCCCCGCCGGCTCCGGCGGCGCCGCGGCCCCGGGGCGGTCGGGGAAGAGCTCCTGGACCCGGGCTCGCCAGCTGGCGGCATTGTCGTGGAACCCCAGCTCCTCCATGAGGCTGCCGCCCCGCTCCCAGGCGTGCACGTTCCACTCCCCGGCGGTGACGGCCCGCAGGTAGAGGCGCAGCGCCCGCTTGCGGTCGCCCGCCACCCGTGCGCACTCGGCCAGGCCCACCCACGCGGGCGAGTGGTCGGGATCGAGATTGAGGGCCTGCTCGAAGGCCTCCGCGGCCGCGGTGACGTCCTTCTCGGCCAGGGCCAGCTGGCCGCGGCAGACCGATCCCACGAGCATGGCGACGCGGCGCAGCGGCTCGGGCGCGGACGCGGCATGGGCGGCGAGCGACTCCAGCTCCCCGCGCACGCGCTGCGCCAGGCGTTCGCGCGGGGTGGGCTCGCACGCGGGGGTGGGCTCGCACGCGG
>CAZWYF010000002.1:172542-175162 GCA_964637835.1 uncultured Fibrobacteraceae bacterium | reverse complement strand
GGGGTGGGCTCGCACGCGGGGGTGGGCTCGCACGCGGCCATCAGCTCGAGGACGCCGGCCCGCGCGGCCTGGACGGCCAGGTTCGCCGCATCGCCCCAGTCCCGCCGGGCCGCCGCCAGCACCTGCTGGGCCTCGGCGGCCTCGCCGGCCGCCACCAGCGCGGCGGCCAGGTCGGCGGCCAGATCGCGCCCGTAGGTGACCAGCCGGCGCATCTCCGGCGGCAACGCCGCCACCTTGCGCCAGGCCGACTCGAGGTGCTGGAGGCTCGCACGCAGGCCGGCCACCGGCAACACCTGACCATCGAGGCGCTGCAGGGTCTCGCTGCCGATCTGGTACTCGAAGAACGGCTCCTGCGGGAAGTCCACGCTCGCCTGCCGCAGCAGGCGCAGGTTGCGGTCCCGCTTGCGCGAGCGCTGCTCCGGACTGCCGGGATCGTGGATCACCAGCAGGGGCGCGTCGGTGACCACCAGGCCGTCGCCCCCGGCCAGCGAGACCACGCTGGGCAGTACCTGCTCGTGCACGGGGTAACGGTAACGGACATCCGGGTGGCTGCGGAACAGGCGCAGCGCCGGGCGGGGTCGTCCCGTCTCGGCCGCCCGTCCGTCCACCACGCCGATGCGGTAGCCCACCACGCCGGGGTCGGCCAGCAGGCGCTGGAACTCCACCGGCCGGACGCTCTGCAGCTGCTCGTCGCAGTCGAGCACCAGGATCCAGTCGCAGCTCGCCGCGGCCAGGGCGACGTTGCGGGCGGCGGCGAAATCGTCGTGCCAGACCAGGTCCACCACCCGCGCGCCATACCCCTCGGCGATGATGCGCGTGTTGTCCTGCGACCCGGTGTCCACCACCACGATCTCGTCCACCAGCGCCAGCGCCGACTTGATGGCCTTGCCGATGACGGCCTCCTCGTCGCGCGCGATCATGCAGAGACTGACGGTCTTGCGTTTCATGAAGACGAGGAATTCCTTTGTGCTAGGACCCGAGACTCACCCCGGTATCGGCCCCCGGGCCGGCCGGTTTAGGCACGGTTCGCTCGCCGCGGAAGGACCGGCCATGCCCCTGGCCCGCTGCCCCGTCTACGCCCTGCTCGACAACGTGCGCAGCGCCTGGAACGTGGGCTCCATGTTCCGCACCGCCGACGCCGCCGGCCTCGCCGGCCTCTACCTCTGCGGCATGACCGCCACGCCGCCACGGCCGGATATCGAGAAGACCGCCCTCGGCGCCAGCGCCACCGTGCCCTGGGACTACTGGCGCGACAGCGCCGAGGCGGTGCGCGCCGTCGCCGCGCGGGGCGTCCAGGTGGTGGCCCTCGAGCGGACCGAGGACGCCACCCCCTTCGACGCCTTCGCGTTCCGCTATCCGCTGTGCTTCGTGGTGGGCCACGAGGTGGAGGGCGTGCGTCCCGAGGTGCTGGCCGCCTGCGAGGCCCGCGTGGCCATTCCCATGCACGGCCAGAAGGGCTCGCTCAACGTGGCGGTGAGCTTCGGGATCATGGCCTACGCCGCGCGCGGGCGCTGGCCGGCTCAGGCGGTGCCGTCGAGCCGCCAGGCGTAGGCCCGCAGCAGGTGATTGCTCGCCGCGCAGACCCGCGCGGCCACCACCGTGCGGTAGACCGCCGACCGCCCCACCTTCACCCGCTGGTCCGCCGCCGGGTAGACCGCGTCCTGATCCAGGGCGCGTAGCGTGCGCAGCGCCAGGTAATAGGGAACGACGCAGAAGAGCCGCAGCTGGTATTCCGTGCGCGGCAGGAGCTGGCAGTACTCGCGTGCATGGCGCAGGCGCCGCCGGGCCAGGACGCCGAGCCGGCCCAGGGCGGCCCGGGCCCGGGGATGGGCCGACGGCTCCAGCAGGTCGGCCACCGCCAGCCCCTCGGCCTGGCAGACCGCCTCGGGCACGAAGCTGACGCCGCGCTGCCGGTCGCGCGCCACGTCGGCCAGGATGTTGACCAGCTGCAGACCGGCGCCGAAGTCCTCCGCCAGCGCGTCCAGCCGCGCGGCATGCTCGCGGCCGATGCGCGGCCGGCAGGCGACGAACACCCCGGTCAGCAGGTGCCCCACGGTTCCGGCCACGTAGTAGCAGTAGCGCTCGAGATCGGCCTCGGTCTCCAGGACCCGCAGCGGCGGCCCGGCGGGCTGCAGCCGGGGTTCGCGCGCCGCGAACTCCGCCATCCCCGCGCACATCTCACGCACCCAGGGCACCATGGCCGCCTGCACCGGCAGGGCGAGCTCATGCAGGCGCGCCACCACGCCGACCACCCCGCGGCACAGCCGCGCGTCGGCGTCATGCCGGCCCGCGAAGGCTGCCGCGAGGGGCACGAGGTCCACGGCCGGGTCGGTGAGCGCCGCGGCGAAACGGTCCAGCAGCGCCTGCTTGGTCGCCACGGCCAGTTCCGGAGCATCCTCCACCGTGTCGGCCACCCGGCAGAGCAGGTAGCTGAGCAGCACCGGGCGCTGGACGTCCGGTGGCAGGAAGCGGATGCAGAGCGCGAAGGTGCGCGAGACCCGCGGCAGCATGGCCTCGCACCAGTTCCAGTCGACACGCTCGCTGGTCATGCTCCCACTCCGCTCGCCAGCCGCCGCGCCCGCCGGTCCGGTCCTGTCCGGCCCGATCCGATCCGGCCCGA
>CAZWYF010000002.1:163411-172442 GCA_964637835.1 uncultured Fibrobacteraceae bacterium | reverse complement strand
CAGGTCAGATCAGGCCAGGTCAGATCAGGACCCGGCGCCGTCGCGCGATCTCGCCGGTGAATCGCGCCCCGAGGGCGGCGAACTCGGCCAGCACCTGCTCCACCAGCAGCCGCTTGCGGGCCAGGGGCAGGAAGGAGGCCTTGCACCCATTGAGCACCAGGCCGAGGACGTCGTCCAGTTCGAGATCGAAGGCCTCCACGGCCAGGGCGTACTCGTCGGTGACCGTGGTGCCCGACACCAGCCGGTTGTCGGTGTTCAGGGTCACGCGCAGTCCCTCGCCGAGGTACCGGCCGATGGGATGCTCGCGCAGGCTGCTCACCGCCCCGGTCTGCACGTTGCTCGCCAGGCAGACCTCCACCGCGATGCGGAAGTCGCCCACCCAGGCCATGAGCTCGGGATCCTCGATCAGGCGCGTCCCGTGCCCCAGCCGGCTGGCACCCGCGTAATGCAGGGCCTGGTGGATGGAAGCCGGGCCGAAGGCCTCCCCCGCATGCACGGTCACCGCCACGTTGGCCGCCCGCACGATATCGAAGGCCTCGAGATGCGCCCGGGCCGGATGGTCGGCCTCGGCGCCGGCCAGATCGAACCCCACCACCCCGCGCCCCCGCCAGCGCGCCGCCAGGCGTGCCAGATCGACGCTGCCGGCGGGATCCAGGTGCCGGATCCCGCAGATGATCTGCCCGCTCGGGATCCCGTAGCGCCGCCGCGCGGCATCCAGCCCCCGCTGCACCGCCGCCACCACCGCATCCAGCGACAGCCCCTGCTGCTGGTGCAGGATGGGCGCGTAGCGGACCTCCAGCCACCGCACGTTCTCCCGGTGCGCGTCCTCGGCCAGCTCGCGGGCGATCCGCTCCAGCGCGGCCTCGTCCTGCATCACGGTGAGGGTGACGTCGAAGACCTGCAGGTACTCCTCGAGGCTGGCGCACGTCTCGGGCGCCCGGCAGACGCCCAGCACATCCTCCACGGTCCGCAGCTCGGGCAGCAGATCGCGCTCCCGCGCCAGCTCCAGGACGGTCTCCGGGCGCAGGGAGCCATCGAGGTGCACGTGCAGGTCCGTCTTGGGCAGCGCATGAAGGAGATCACGGCTGGGGCGGCTCATGAGCAGATCCTTCCAGACTGCGGGCGGCCAGGCAACGGCGACGACCACCGGATCCCGGACAAAAAATATCGATGCGGGCGAAGCGGGCCCAGTTCCCCCGGGGGCGACTCATCCCCGGCTTCCCCGGACCAACCTCGATTCTCCCCCGACGACTAGCCAGGAAGCCGGGAGAACCCGCATCGAAACGACCACGACGGACGCTCGCGCCACGTCGTGGGTGCCTCAGTATACGGACAATAACTCCCAAATTCAATCCCTCGGTTGTGCCGCGCAGAGTGTAGCGGGCCCACACCTTGCCGTGACCGGGCATGTTCCTCGACCGCACCCACGCAGCCGAGTGGCAGCCACCACACTGCCCCAACCACCGTTGCAAGCACCACCACGCCCAGCCAGAGCAGTGGTGCTACCGCCATTACGGCTTCTACCAGCGCAAAGCACGACCCCACCGTATCCGCCGCTACCTCTGCCTGCACTGCGGCAAGTCCTTCTCCAGCCAGACCTTCAGCACTACCTACTACCTCAAGCGCCCCGACCTCTTGCCCAGGATCCTCTCCGACACCGTCGGCTGCATGGCCAATCGCCAGGCTGCCAGGGACCTCGACTGCGCCCCCTCCACCGTCGACCACCAGCTCGCCCGCCTCGGACGCCACTGCCTGCTCCTGCATCGACACCTCATGGCCCGTGCGTCACCCTTCGGCGACATCGCGATCGATGGCCTCGAGAGCTTCGAACTCAGCCAGTACTACAAGTTCGAGCACCTCGTGGCCGTCGACCCCGACACCAGCTTCCTCATCCACTGGAACGACGCCCCGCTGCGCCGATCGGGCAAGATGACTGCGCACCAGAAGAAGCGTCGCGAGGAACTCGAACGGAAGTTCGGCAGGCCCGACCCGAAGGCGGTGGAGAAAGCCGCCCAGGAGGTGCTCGAGGTGGCGCTCGCGGGATCCAGCGAGGCGATCGTCCGCAGCGACGAGCACAAGGCCTATCCGCGGGCCATGCGCCGGGTATCCTGCGCGATCGATCACCGCCAGACCAGTTCGAAGCGCAAGCGCGACCGCACCAATGAGCTGTTCGAGATCAATTCCCTGGACACGTTCATCCGGCACAGCAGCGCGAACCACAAGCGGGAGACCATCGCCTGGTCGAAGCGGCGGCAGGCGTCGGCGGAGCGGTTCGCGGTGTTCGCGGTCTGGAAGAACCTGGTGAAGCGGCGCTGGGAGAAGAACTGTTCCGAGACGGCGGCGATGCTCACCGGGGTGACCGATCACCGGTGGACCATCGAGGAGGTCCTCGGGCAGCGAGTCTTTCCCGCACACGTGGATCTACCGACGAGCTGGAAGCAGTACCTGAAAGGGGAGGTGATCACGCCGGCCCTCGGCCGCAACCGTCCGAAACAGACCACGCGGGCACCCTAGAACGTTCCGCCGAGCGTGCCGAGTCGCACCTGCAACCCACTGCATCTGCATCGCGGACACACTCTCCGCGGCACAACCCAAAGATTGGACAAGGCATTTTCCAACCCATATATTCCATTCGAGTTTCCGGGCGCCCCAGCCGGGAGCCTCCCCCGGATCCGCCGATCCGGACGATCGCCAGCGCGACGGTTCCTGCGATCCGCAGTCCAGGCACCCCCGCGAAGCCCGACGAGGAGTGAACGCGAATGAACGTGGGTATGCGCCCCGGAATCAGGTTCAGCGTGCTGCTGGTCGCTGTCGCCTTGCTCGTGGCGGCCGGGCCCACCCTCGCCCAGGACGGCGTGGCCGGCAAGTGGCGCACCGAGGTGGACAGCATGCGCGGCAAGGCCGTGCTGGTCCTGAACCTGGAGCAGGACGCCACCGGCCGCTGGCTCGGGACATTGCGCTCGAGCACCCAGCCCGACGAGATCACCGAGTTGCAGGCCGTCGACGTCGAGGACGGCAAGGTGAGCTTCCGCACCACCACCGAGATCCCCGATCAGGACATCACCGTCCGCGCCGATTATCGGCTCCGCCTCAATCCCGTGGACGACCGCTTGAAGGGCACCGTCTCGGCCACCATGCCGGGAATGGGATCGCGGGACATGCCGCTGGAGTTCGACCGCGTGGTGCAGAAGTCCGGCGCCGAGGGCATGTCCTTCATCCCGGAGCGGCCCCTGGTGGGCGCCTGGGCGGCGCAGCCGGACGATGACGACGAGGCGCGGGAGATCCAGATGGAGATCCTGCCCGACGGCGACGAGTACCGCGGCACCCTCAGCGACACCAGCGTGGACGAGACCGTCGAGTTGCGCGACCTGGCGGTCAGCGACCGCCAGAACACCGTCTCCTACAACTTCCGTTTCGAGGGCGCCCCCTTCATGAGCAGCTTCTGGGGCCGCTACGACGAGGAGAACGACCGCATCCGCGGCAGCATGTCCATCGGCGGCCGCAGCCAGCCGCTGACCTTCGAGCGCACCAGCCCTGGACCGGAGTCCGTGCTCGACGAGTTCGCCACCGACCGCGAGCCCCTGCCCGTCAAGCATCCGGGCAAGTTCGCCGCCAGCGCGCGGCTCTCCTACTGGCAGCCGCTGTACGTGCTGAAGGAGAAGGTCCGCAACATCAACGACATCACCACCGGACAGGGGGCCTTCGACCTGGGCATGCGGTATCACGTGGTCGACTACCTCGCGATCCAGGCGCGGTACGTACGCGGTGGCCTGGGCTTCGACACCAACGAGAAGAACCTGTCGCTCTTCGACCCCGTGGACGGGCCCCAGGGCAATACCCTGTCGCACCCGATCACCACGGACAGCGAGTTGACCATGGACGGGTTCGAGTTCTCCCTGGTGGCTTTCCTCGGCCAGAACCTGCTGCCGGACAGCAAGTTCAATCCTTTCCTGTCGCTGCTGGCCGGCCGGACCGACTGGACGCTGACGCGTTCCGGGCGCGGGAGCGATCCCCTGGCCATCGCCGAGGAGCCCTTGGAGGGCACGGACTGGACCTTCGGCGGCGGCCTCGGGACCGAGTACAGCCTGAGCGAGCGGTTCGGCCTGGAGTTCGAGTGGATGTGGGCCTACACGCTCACCCAGGACGAGGCGCGCTGGAGCGATGTCACCGAGCAGTGGACCAACCAGCATGTCTTCCGTCTGAGCCTCGGTGGCATCTACTGGTTCTGAGCCCGGTTCCGCGTGCCGCCGCTGGCGGTCAGAAGACGCCGCCCCCGCTGACGGGGGCGGCGTCTTCTTGCGCCCTGGTAGCGACCGCGGGCCGGGCTACGTGCCGGCGGCGTAGTCGTTCAGGTAGGCCAGCTGGTCGGGGGTCAGCTCGTCCAGCGTGGCGTTGACGGTGGCCAGCTTGATCTTCGCGATCTCCTGATCCTGGTCCTCGGGGATGTCGTGCACGGCCACGGTGAGGTCCTTGCCCTCGCGAGCCATGCGCACCATGGAGAGGAACTGGTTGGCGAAGCTCATGTCCATGACCTCGCTGGGATGCCCCTCGGCGGCCGCCAGGTTCACCAGGCGGCCCTGGGCCAGGACGTAGATGCGCCGCCCATCCTCCAGGGTGTACTCCTCGCAACTGTCACGCAGCTCGCGCTTGCTGGTGGCCATGGCCTCGAGGTCCTGCAGGTTGATCTCGCAATCGTAGTGGCCGGTGTTGCAGACGATGGCGCCGTCCCGCATCACCTCGAAGTGCTTGCCGGTGATCACGTCCTTGCAGCCGGTGGCGGTGATGAACACGTCGCCCACGCGGGCGGCCTCCTCCATCTTCATCACCTGGTAGCCGTGCAGGGTGGCCTTCAGCGCCGCGGTGGGCTTGATCTCGGTGCAGATCACGTTGGCGCCCATGCCCTCGGCGCGCATGGCGCAGCCGGTGCCGCAGTGCCCGAAGCCGGCCACCACGAAGTTCTTGCCGGCCAGCAGGACGCTGGTCGCGCGCAGGATGCCGTCGATGCTGCTCTGACCGGTGCCGAAGACGTTGTCGAAGTCCCACTTGGTCTCGGCGTCGTTGACCGCGATGACCGGGTACTTCAGCGCGCCCGCCTCGGCCATGGCGCGCAGGCGCTTGACGCCGGTGGTGGTCTCCTCGGTGCCGCCGAGGATGGTGTCGATGAGGTTGGTGTGGGCGTCGTGGACCCGGAAGATGAGGTCCGCGCCGTCGTCGAGGGTCAGGGTGGGTTCGAAGTCCAGGGTGCGGTCGATGCACCAGTAGAACTCCTCGACGCTCATGCCGTGCCAGGCGTAGATGCTGATGCCGTTGTCGGCGAGGGCGGCGGCCACGTCGTCCTGGGTCGACAGCGGGTTGCAGCCGGACCAGCTGATCTCCGCGCCGGCGGCCCGCAGCGTCTCGATCAGGACGGCAGTCTCCTTGGTCACGTGCAGGCAGCCGGCGATGCGCATGCCCTTGAGGCTCTGCAGCTTGCTGTGCTCCTCGCGCAGCTGCATCATCACGGGCATACGGGACTCGGCCCAGTCGATCTTCATGCGCCCGCGCGAGGCCTGGCCGATATCGCGGACCTTGTAGCCGTCGCCGGTGCTGTGGGTATCGGTCATCCGTCTCTCTCCTTCGGTTCGGCGCCCGGTACGGGCGCGGGTGCAGGCCGGCGGCCGCCGGCCACGGTCACTCGGGGGCCGGTGCGGCGGGGCGTTCGGCCACCACCAGCATGACGTCCGGCCAGGTGAAGCCCTCGCGGCCGGATGCCGCCGGCGCGAGGTCGGGGTCGGTGCGGGTGCGCCGCCGCACCAGCCAGCGCCGCGGCGCCAGGCCCGCGGCGGCGAGCCAGCCGGCCAGCTGATCGCGGTCGAAGCCCAGCCACTGGTGCGCCAGCTCCTCTCGCATCCAGGTCAGGTTGTGGCGCGTGAACTCCAGGAGCACCACCTGGCCGCCAGGCCGGATCACCCGCGCCAGCTCGGCGATGGCCACCGCCGGCCGGGCCACGTGATGCAGGACCATGGAGCAGGTCACGGCGTCCAGCTCGCCGTCGGCCACCGGCAGGGCGGTGACGTCGGCGCGCTCGCAACGCACGTTGTGCAGCTGGGCGTCGCGGCAGAGCCGCCGCGCGCGGCGGAGCATGGCCGCGCTGGCGTCGAAGGCGATCACCTCGTCGGCGGCCGTGGCCAGCAGCGGGAGCAGGGCGCCGGTGCCGGTGCCCACGTCGGCCACGCGCAGGCCGCGCGGGACCAGGCCCGCGAGCACGCCGGCGTGCAGGTCCGGATGCTCGTACTGGGCGCGGATGCGGTCCCAGTGGTCGGCCACCCCGGCGAAGAACTCCTGTCCGCGGGCCTCGCGCGCGGCGACGGCCTCCGCCAGGCGAGCATCATCCGTGGCGGCCGGGCCCATGGCGTCGGCCGCCGCGAGGATGGCGCGCCGCAGCTCGGGATCACCGGGGAACTCCCCGGCGCCGGTGGCGCGGTACCAGCTCCAGGTCCCCTCGCGGCGTTGCCGGACCCACCCCGCCTCCCGCAGGACGGCCAGGTGGCGCGAGACCGTCGGCTGCCGCAACTCGAGCACGCGCACCAGCTCCTGCACGTTGAGCTCCTCGCGGTGCAGGACGCGCAGCAGCCGCAAGCGGGTCTCGTCGCTCACCGCCTGGAGCAGCGGCGCGGGGCTGACGGCATCTATATTCATGTATCCGAATTAAAGGATGATGAACGAACAGTCAAGGATCTTCGCCGAGGAACAGTCCGCAAGAGACAGCCGGCCCGGCGGCAGGTGCCCGGCGGTAGATGCCCGCCGGCGGGATCGCTGGCAGGTGCCCGCCGACGGGATCGCCGACGGGATCGCTGGCAGGTGCCCGCCGACGGGATCGCCGACGGGATCGCTGGCAGGTGCCCGCCGGCGGGATCGCCGGCGGGAGCGCCGGCGAGGTCGCCGCGGGCGACACCCTCAGCGGGGGTCGGCTCGCGGCGTGCGGGCCACTCGCAGGCCCAGGTCCTGGCTGCGGAACACCGGATCGATGCGGCAGAAGTTCGTGGTCCGGCAGGCGATGGGGCCGGTATACCAGCTGCCGCCGCGGATGGTGCGGTCGGGCCCCAGGCCCGGCGACTCCACGTTGTCCGGGCTGAGATCCGGCAGGGTGGCGTAGGCATCCCAGATCCACTCCCAGACGTTCCCGTGCATGTCGAAGAAGCCCCAGGCGTTGGCCTGCTTGCCGCCCACCTCCCGCGGCCGGCCGTCCGAGTTGCGGGCGTACCAGGCGGTGCGGGCGAGGTCGTCGGAGCGGCCACCGGTCGTGAACATGGTCAGCGAGCCCGCCCGGCAGGCATACTCCCACTCCGCGTCGGTGGGCAGGCGGTAGCCGTCGGCGTCGGCCCGCCAGGTGGCCGTCCCGCGACCGATGTCGTAGGCGGGCTCCAGGCCCTCGCACCGGCTCAGGGCATTGCAGAAGCGGACGGCGTCCATCCAGTTGACACCCACCACGGGCGTGTCCGCGGCCGCTGGCGGACCGGGGGCGCGCTCGGCCATGACGACCTCCCACTGCGCCCGCGTCACCTCCGTGGTCGCCAGCAGGTACGGCATGGCGGGTTCCGGCAGCGGCCGGGCCTGGATGTAGGCCTGATCGGGCGGCGGCTCGTGGAACGGGCGGCCCGGCTCCACCAGGTGCAGTTGCATGCCCACCGTGTTGCGGCCCGCCAGGGCACGCAGGGCCGTGAGCGCTTCTGCGGCCGCCACGCGGTCGGCGTCCGGGTCGCGCCGCGGCTCGGTGACACGGGCGGGCGCCTCGCCGGTCAGCGCCCGGGCGAGGTCGTCCGCCACGATCCCGGCCAGGTCCACCAGCACCTGCGGCTCGCGGGCGGCCGCCGCGCGCTCGGCCAGCACCACGCCCTCCGGTGCGGCGTAGACCCGCAGGCGCAGCAGGTTCTCCTCCCCCTGCCAGGCGACGCGGACGGCCAGGCCGAGCCGGGCGCCGTACTCGGCGGCCCGGGCCACGGCGCAACGGCCGGTGCAGCCCGGCGCGGCCGGGCCCGCCATCAGCGTGGTCCAGCCCTCGGCGGGCAGGCCCAGGACCACGGATCGTCGCACGGCCGCGTCGATGGCCGCCAGCAGCGACGGTTCGGGATCGCCGGGACCGGCCGCCTGGAAGACGGCCAGTCGCCGGGCGGCGTCGGTGGCGCTGGCGGTACCGGGGGTGTCCGGGCGGCCGACGGCGCTGGCGATGCCGGTCCCGGCCAGGACCGCCAGGATCGAGGCGAGCACCCGGAAGCGGGGACGATCGATCATCGGAGGGGCTCCTTTCCGGCGCCACGGCGGCGCCAGGCATACCAGACCAGATCGCTGAGGGGCAGGACCGGCACCGGCCGCTCGCGCTGGGCGAGGGCGTGGGCGAGTTGCCCGAGGCAGCCGACGTTGGTGGTGACCACCAGGTCGCAGCCGGTGGCCCCCAGGACGCCGGCCTTGCGACGGCCCATGGCCGTGCTCAGCTCGCCATGCCGCAGGGCGTAGGTCCCGGCGGCGCCGCAGCAGACCTCCGCCTCCTCCGGCTCGATCAGTTCCAGCTGCGGGATGCGGCGCAGGAGCTCCCGCGGCTCCGTCACGATGCCCTGACCGTGACGGGCATGGCAGGGATCGTGCAGCGCCACCCGCAGGGGCACCGGGCCGAGTGGCCGGTCCACCAGGCGCGCGAGCAGCACCGTGGCGTCGATCACCCGGTCGGCCAGGCGGGACGGGTAGGATCGCAGGTGGTGGCCACAGCCGGCGGCGGCCACCACCACGTGGTCCACCAGCGGGTCGTCCGCCGGCGGGGGATCCGGCGCGAGGGCCGCCAGGTTGCGGGCCTGCAGGCTGGCCGCCCGCCGCGAGCGATGGTCGTGCGCGGCCTGGGCGCCGCAGCAGTCCTGGCCAGCCGGATCGATGAGGCGGCAGCCGAGCCCGGTGAGCAGGCGGCGCAGTCGATCGGCCGTCCGGGGCAGCAGGGCGGCGTCGGCGCAGCCCCGGAACCAGGCCACCGCCAGCACGGTGGCGGAGGCGGCGGCGGAGGCGG
>CAZWYF010000002.1:155170-163311 GCA_964637835.1 uncultured Fibrobacteraceae bacterium | reverse complement strand
CCGGTGGGCGTGGCGGCGCCGCCGCGCGGCACCACGATCCCGTCGAGCAAGCGCACGAGCCGGCGGTCGTCGCCCGGGTCGCCGGGCAGGGCGCCGAGCAGACGCGCGAGGACCGGCAATGGTGGCGGCGCCTGGGCCAGGCGGCGGCGCCAGCGCCGGCCGAGCCCGTGGCGCAGGGCCGCCCGGGCCGCGGTGGCCAGCAGCCGCAGGACCCGCAGCAGGGCCGCGCGTTCCAGCAGGATCGACGGCGCCGGACGGGCGTGGCCGGCCCGGCGCTGGGCCGGCCGGCCCGCGGCCTGGACGCGGGCGATGAGCTCGGCCTCGATGCCGCTGGGGCAGACCGTGGTGCAGGCCAGGCATCCCAGGCAACGATCGCAGGCCGCGACCACGTCGGGATGGTCGGCCGGCAACTCGCCGGCGGCCACCGCTCCGAGGAGCAGGAGCCGGCCCCGGGGCGACTGGGCCTCGTTGCCCGTGGCCAGGTAGGTGGCGCAGTGCGGCAGGCAGAGGCCGCACTCCACGCAGCGGCGCAGCAGGCTCTCCAGGGACACCGGTGCCGGCCTCTCGCTCATGCCGGCGCCTCCAGCAGCACGTCCGCCAGCCAGTCCGGACAGCCCAGCGCGCCCTCGGGATCGAACAGGCGCTTGATGCCGGCCAGCACGTGCAGGGGCACCCCCGCCGGCGGCGCCGGGGGCAGGGTGAGCCGGGCGCCGCGGTAGACGGTGTCGGCCAGCCAGCCCACGGGCTCCTCCTCGAGGGCCTCGGGGACCCAGAGCATCTCCGGCCGGTTGATCCAGACCAGGCAGCGGGGCCGCGGCCAGTCCGGTCGTCCCTCGCGGGGCGACAGGAGCGTCCAGTCCGGCGCCCCGAGCGCCCAGGCCGGCAGGCCGGCCAGGAGGGTGCGCTCGGCCAGGGCGGTGCCGGGATGGCGGGCGGCCCGCGGTTGCGGCAGGCCGTGGTCCTCGCTCCAGGCGTCCAGGTCCAGCTGCAGGCGTCCCAGATCCCAGTCGCGATCGCGGCCGGACGCGAGCACCCAGAGCGACGGTCCCGACTCGCTCCGCTCGCGCACCGCCAGCGCTGGCCGGGGATGCCGGCGCAGCACCCGCAGGAGGTCCTGCCGACCCTCGCCGGTCAGGGCCCGGGGCACGTCCGGCCAGCTCCAGCAGACCACGGCGGGCGGCACCGGTTTCAGCTGCAGGGTCACCGCCAGGGGCCGCGCCAGCATGTCGCCGCTGCCGGCCAGCAGGCGGACCAGGTCGTACCCCACCACGTTCTTGAGCACCGGCGCTCCCGCATGGAGCACCTCGCCGTCGCCCGTGCGCGCCCACAGCTCGAGCACCGCGTCGGCGGCGCGCATGGTCCCGAGCAGCGGCGGCACCGGTGCGCCGGCGGCCACCATCTCGCCCACCGTCACGCCACCGGCGAGGCCTGGCCCGTCGGCGCGTCCGGGCGTGGCGCCGCCCACGGGGATCCAGAGCCCTGCCGCCATGGCCATCGCCTGCAGCCGGGCCAGCGGGGTGTCCGCCGGCGCGGTCACCGTCAGGCTCTGCGGGTCGCAGGCCACGTCGGTGGGCACGGGCCGGGGCGCCCGCCCCGGCGCCTCCGGCCGCGGCAGCGCCTTGCCCGGATTGCAGAGGCCGGCGGGGTCGCAGAGATGCTTCAGGCCGCGCATGAGGCGCAGGGCCACGGGATCGAGCTGCTCGCCGGCCAGGTCGCGCTTCTCCAGGCCCACGCCGTGTTCGCCGGTGCAGCTGCCACCCAGGGCCTGGGCGCGCCGGGCGATGGCCGCGGCGGCGCGGTGGGCGCGGGCGGCGGCGTCCGGGTCGGCGGGGTCGTAGGGGATGCCCGGATGGAGGTTGCCGTCGCCGGCGTGGAAGGCGGTGGCGGCCCGGACGCCGTGCTCGGCGGTGATGGCCTGCACGTCGCGCACCAGGGTGGTCAGCTGCGCCAGCGGCACGACCACGTCCACCGACACGTACGCTGGCGCGAGCCGGCCCACGGCGCCGAAGGCCTGCTTGCGGCCAGCCCAGAGGCGCTCCCGCGCGGACGCGTCGGCCGCCAGGGAGACCGCGGTCGCGCCGGCGGCCTCGAGCACCGTGGCGGCCCGCTGCGCATCCTCGGCCGCCGCGCCCCCGGCGCCCGCCACCTCGACGATCATCACCGCGTCGGCCGCGGCCGGGAAGCCGCAGTGGAACGCCGCTTCCACGGCCTCGAGCATGACCCGGTCGATGATCTCGCAGGCCTCCGGCATGACGCCGGCGCGCACCAGCTGGACCACCGCCGTGGTGGCCTGGTCCAGCCGGGAAAAGGACGCGAGCAGCGTCCGGGTGGCCTCCGGCGCGGCGATGAGTTCGAGGTCCGCGCCGGTGACCACGCCCAGGGTCCCCTCGGCACCGCAGAGCAGGCCGCGCAGGCCCACGCCGCGGTCGAGCACGCCGCCGCGGCCGGTGATCCAGGCCCGCCCCTCGGCGTCCACCCAGTCCAGGCGGCGCACGTGCTGGGCGGTGACCCCCACCTTCAGGCAGCGAGGGCCGCCGGCGTTCTCGGCGATGTTGCCCCCGATGGTGGCCGCGGCCTGGCTGCTGGGGTCGGGGGCGAAGCGCAGATCTGCCGCCGCGGCCGCGCGGTCCACCACCGCGTTGAGCACGCCCGGCTCGGCATGGATGCGGCGTCGCTCGGGATCCACCGGCCCGAGGCGGGTCAGCCGGCTGGTGCCGATCACCACCGAGCCCGGGTCCGGCACCGCCCCGCCGGAGAGTCCGGTGCCGCCGCCGCGCACCACGAACGGCCGCGCGTGCCGGGCGCAGACCGCCACCGCCCGACGCAGGGCCTCCGGGGTCCCCGGCAGCACCACGCACGCCGGCCGGCCACCACGCAGCAGGGAGGCGTCGCGCGCGTAGACGGTGCAGGTGGCGAGGTCGTCGAGGACCGCCTCGCGGCCGGCCGCGCGGCGCAGGTCGCGCACGAGCTCGCGGTCACGGTCGGGCCGGTCAGGAGGCATGGGCAGGTCGCTCCGGGGGTGCGGTCCGGGGGTGGGGTCCGGGAATCAGGTGGCGAAGATAGCCCCGCGGGGGATCCCGCTCAAGCTCGCAGGCGGCGGGCGCCGCGGCCGGAGAGCCCGGCTGCGGCCCCCGGGGAGCGATTGCCTCCGAATTCGAGATTCCGTATCTTGGAGCATGATCCCGCCACCAGCCCGCGGCTCAGGCGTGCCAGGATGTCCCGCAACCCGGACCGGACCGGACCGCGTCCTGACCGCCGCCCGACCGCCGCCCGACAGGAGGCCCTCATGCCTGCTCGCAAGCTCCCGCACGCCGTGGCCCTGTCGGCCGGCCTGTCGGTCTGGCTGACGGCCGGCCTCTCGGTCGGCCTGACGGTCGTCGCGCTGGCCGCCGGGCCCGCGGACCAGCGGCCGACCACCGACACCGGGCGCCTGGACCACCTCGCCGCCACCGCCCGCGCGGAGTGGGCGGCGCAACGCGGCGCGGCCTGGGCCGCGCTGCACGCCCGGGACCATGGCCCCATGGCCCGCCTGCTGGCGACACCGGGCGTGGACCTGGTGGGTCTCGGCGAGCGGGGTCGTCCCCTGGTGCTGGTCACCCACAACGTGGCCGCCGCGGCGTCGGTGAGCACCGACGCGGTGTGGCCCGGCGGCTGGACCGGCCTGGAACTGGCGGGCGACGGGCCGGCCGGGGAGATGGCGCTCTGGGACGGCGGGGTGGTGCGCATCACGCACCAGGAGTTCGGCGGCCGCGTGACCATCGCCGACGGGCAGACCAACGTGATCGACCACGCCACCCACGTGGCCGGCACCATGATCGCGGCGGGGATCGATCCGGCCGCGCGCGGGATGTCGTTGGCCGGGCGGGTGGATTCCTACTTCTGGGACCAGGACGAGGCGGAGATGGCGGCGGCCGCCGCGGCGGGCCTGCGCCTGAGCAACCACAGCTACGGCTGGGCGGCCGGCTGGCACCACGGCGCCGGCGGCGAGGACGCCTGGTACTGGTTCGGCACCCCGGCGATCAGCGAGACGGAGGATCCGGGCTTCGGGTTCTACTCCGCCGGCAGCGCCGACTGGGACGCCATCGCCCATGCGGCGCCCGGGTACCTGATCGTCAAGAGCGCGGGGAACGACCGCGACGATGCCGGCCCTGGAGCCGGCGCGGGCCATTACATCTGGGACCAGGCCGTCGGCGACTGGGTCTGGTCCACCACCGCGCGCGATCCCGATGGCGGCGACGACGGCTTCGACACCATCCCCTATCGCGGCAACTCCAAGAACGTCCTCACCGTGGGCGCGGTGCACGACGTGCCCGGCGGCTGGAGCCTGCCCGCGGACGTGCAGGCCAGCGCGTTCACCGGCTGGGGCCCCACCGACGACGGCCGCATCAAGCCCGACCTGGTGGCCAACGGCGTGACCCTCTACAGCCCCCTCGCCGGCGCGGACGACGAGTACGGCAGCTTCTCGGGCACCAGCATGTCGGCGCCCAGCGTCACGGGGTCGTTGAACCTGATCCTGCAGCAGTACAAGGCCCTGCAGGGTGCAGCGCCCCTGGCCAGCACCCTGAAGGCCGTGGCCCTGCACACCGCCAGCGAGTCGGGTCCGGGCTGGGGCCCGGACTACATGTTCGGCTGGGGTCTGCTGAACACCGCCGCAGCCGCCCTGCTGGTGGCCGACCACGCCGACGGCGGCGCCCGGATCACCGAGGCCGTGCTCACCGCCGGCGCCACCGATGAGTACCTCATGTACCACGCCGGCAGCGGCAAGCTGAAGGTCACCGTGGCCTGGACCGACCCCGCCGGCGACCCGCCCGCCTGGTCGCTCGACCCCACCGACCCCGTGCTGGTCAACGACCTCGAGCTGCGCATCGAGCGGGTGGAGGACGCGACGGTGTTCCTGCCCTGGGTGCTCGACCCGGCCAACCCCGCCCTGGCGGCCACCACCGGCGTGAACTTCCGCGACAACGTGGAGCAGGTGGATGCCACCGGCGCCGGCGCCGGCCTCTACCGCGTCACCGTCGGCCACGCCGGGCCGCTCACCGGCACCCAGGCCTACTCGCTGATCCAGACCGGCCTGCAGCCGGTGCCCACCAGCGCGCCCGACGTGGTGCGCGCCACCGGCGCGCGGCTCATCGGGGCGGCGCCCAACCCCTTCAACCCGCGCACCGAGGTGGCGCTGTCCCTGGCGCGGGGCGGTCCGGCGCGGGTGGAGGTCTTCGACCCACGGGGGCGGCGCGTGGCCGTGCTCCACGACGGCGACCTGGCCGCCGGCGAGCACCGCCTGGCCTGGGACGGCCGCGACCAGGCCGGCCAGCCCGCAGCCGCCGGCGTCTACCTGGTGCGCCTGCGCGCCGCGCAGGGCGCCGACGTGCTGCGCATCGCCCTGGTCAAGTGATCGGGCCGCCCGCGGCACCCCCGCGGCGCCGGAATTGACGCCACCGCAGGGCGGCTCTATCATGCCCGCTGAACGGTTCGCGGCGCCCCGCCCGGGGCGCCGCTGGTTTCCACCGCCCCCTCGATCCCTGCGCTCGACCCAAGGAGGAGCCATGAAGATCGCGGTCTGCGTCAAGCAGGTGCCCGATTCCGAGACCCGGATCAACCTGTCCGGGCCGGTGCCCGAGCTCGATCGCTCGAACTTCACCATGGTCATCAACCCCTACGACCAGTTCGCCGTGGAAGAGGCCGTCCAGATCAAGGAACGCCTCGGCGAGGGCGAGGTCACCGTGGTGACCGTCGGCCCCGGATCCGGCGTGCGCGAGATGCTCAAGAAGGACTGCCTGGCCGTGGGCTGCGACAAGGCCGTCGTCATCGACGACCCCGCCCTCGGCAGCGGCGATCCCTTCGCCACCGCCCAGGCGCTGGCGGCCGCGCTGAAGCGCGAGTCGTATGATCTGGTGCTCTTCGGCATCAAGGCCATCGACGACGACGCCAGCCAGGTGGGCGTGATGTGCGCCGAGCTGCTGGGCATCCCCCACGTCGGCTACATCGGCAAGCTGGAGCTCGCGGACGGCCAGCTCACCGCCCACCGCGAGATCGAGGGCGGCGTCGAGGTGGTGCAGAGCTCCACGCCCTGCGCCCTGACCTGCGGCAAGGGCCTGAACGAGCCCCGCCTGCCCAGCCTGCCCAACATCATGAAGGCCGGCATGAAGCCGGTCGAGGTGCTGGACTGCGCCGGCCTGGGTCTGGAGGCCCCGCAGGCGCTCACCGAGGTCAAGCAGTACGCGCCGCCGCCGCCGCGGGGCGAGTGCAAGATGATCGAAGCCGAGGACCCGGCCGCCGCCGCTCGCGAGCTGGCGCGCGCCCTGCACGAGGACGCCAAGGTCATCTGACCGGCCGCCCAGGAGGAACGCCATGCCCAATATCGCCGTGTTCATCGAGCAGCGCGCCGGCCAGATCAAGACCGTGGCCTGGCAGTCGCTGGCCGCCGCCCGCAGCCTGGTCGAGGCCCAGGGGGGCGAGGTCTGGGGCGTGCACCTGCACGCCGGCCGCTGCGACGTCGACGCCCAGGCCGGCAAGTACGGCGCCCACAAGGTCTTCACCGCCGAGGCGCCCGAGTTCGAGAAGTACGACAGCGAGCTGTGGACGCAGGCCCTGGCGGCCTTCGTCCAGGAGCAGAAGCCCGACGTCCTGCTGGTCGGCGCCACCGCCATGGGCAAGGACCTGGCCCCGCGCCTGGCGGCCCGCCTGCAGGCCGCCTGCATCAGCGACGCCGTGGAGCTGCGCTGGGAGGACGGCCTGGTGGCCCGACGCCCCGTGTTCGCCGGCAAGTGCTACGCCGACGTGGCGCCGCGGTCGGACCTGGCCATCGTCGGCATCCGGCCCAACGCCTTCCCGCTCACCGAGGTCGGGGGCGCGGCCGAGACCGCGAGCTTCAGCCCGTCGCTGGACGGCAGCGCGGCCGGGGCCCGGGTCACCGCCGAGGAGACCGCCGCCGCCGGCGCCGTGTCGCTCACCGAGGCGGAGATCGTGGTCTCCGGCGGCCGCGGCCTGAAGGGCCCGGAGAACTACGTCCTGGTCGAGAAGCTGGCCGACGCCTTCGGGGCGGCCGCCGGGGCGAGCCGCGCCATCGTGGACGCCGGCTGGGTCGATTACAGCCACCAGGTGGGTCAGACCGGCAAGACGGTCTCGCCCAACCTCTACGTGGCCTGCGGCATCTCCGGCGCCATCCAGCACCTGGCGGGCATGAGCTCGAGCAAGTGCATCGTGGCGATCAACAAGGACGCCAACGCGCCTATCTTCAAGGTGGCCGACTACGGGATCGCGGGCGACCTCTTCGAGGTCCTGCCCACCCTGACCGAGGCCGTCCAGGAGATTCGCAAGAGCTGACGGCGACGTCGCAGCTCACCGCTGCTGCAACAGCGACCAGACGTCCGACATGTCCATGCCCGCCTGCTCGGCCTTCACGGCGTGGCTGTAGGCGCCCATGTAGTCCTCCCGCTGGGCGCTGGCCACCGCCAGCCAGCGGTGCGCGGCGGCGTGGTCGTCATCGATGGCCAGGGCGGCGCGGGAAGCGGCCACGGCCTCGGGGTACTCCCCCAGGCGACAGAGCAGCCCCGCGCGGTCGGCGTGGGCGTCGGCACAGCGGGGCTCCATGGCCAGGGCGCGGTCGAGGCTGGCCAGGGCCGCCTGAGCCTGCTGCTGGCCGTCGAGCGTCGCGGCCAGGGCCACGTACAGGCGTGCGGACTCCTCCGCGGCGAGGAACTCCCGGCAGCGCTGCTCGGCCTCGCGCAGGCGGCCGGCGGCCACCAGGCACCGCACCAGCCGCTCGCGGGCGGCCGGGGCCTGGTCGTCGGCGTCCAGGGCGGCCTGGTAGCGTTCGGCAGCGGATTCCAGCCAGCCGAGCTCGAGGTAGACGTCGCCGAGCTGCAGGTGCGCGGGCGCGTAGCTGGGCTCCATGGTCAGGGCCTCCTCGGCGGCCGTGGCGGCGTCGTTGAGACGACCGAGCCCCCGGTAGACCTCGGCGAGCATGGTGAGCATCTCCGGCGAGCCGGGCGAGCGGTCCAGGCCCTCCTCGAGGATGCGTGCCGCCTCCGGCAGCTCGCCGGCCTGCAGGGGGACGGCCGCGGCGCGGAGGTAGTTGGTGGCGGCCTGCGCGCCCAGGGAATGGTCGGGCGCGGCCAGGCTCGGGCCGGCGGCCAGGGCGC
>CAZWYF010000002.1:77782-155070 GCA_964637835.1 uncultured Fibrobacteraceae bacterium | reverse complement strand
CGCGCCCAGGGAATGGTCGGGCGCGGCCAGGCTCGGGCCGGCGGCCAGGGCGCAGACCAGGGCGCCGGCCAGGGCGCAGGCCAGGGCGCAGGCCACGGGCAGGGCGGAAAAGGCGAGGCAACGGCAGACGGTGCGCATGGAGCGGCTCCCCGGAGCGAGGCTGGACGGGCGTTGTGCACGCCACGAGCGGGTTCGCCCAGGGGAGATCAAGAAGCGTACCGGATCAGACGGCGCTGGAGGCCGCGCCGCCCTCGATGCGTTGCAGGGCGCCGGCCACGGCGAGATCGGCGTCGCGGACCAGTTCCTCGAGGATCTCGCGCAGGGGCTGGATCCTGCGGATCAGGCCCACCGACTGCCCCGCCATGAGCGAGCCGCGCTCCACGTTGCCCTCCACGGCACCCTCGCGCAGGCTGCCCACCCAGTATTTCTCCACCTCGTACTGGGCGTCCTGGCGGTTGATCTCGCCGCGCTCGAGGCGCGCGAGCAGCTCGAGCTGCAGCTTGCCGAACTGGTCCATGGCCGGGTTGTTCAGCGCACGGACGGCCACCACCGGCAGCTTGCTGCTGTACTGGGGCGTGGCGATGGCCTCGCGGGAGCGGGCCTTGATGAAGACGTCCTTGAAGCGCCGATGCGCCTGGCATTCCTCGGCCACCACGAAGCGGGTCCCCATCTGGGCGCCCGCGGCTCCCATGAGGCCGAGGTGCCCCACCATGGCCCCGTGGGCGATGCCGCCGGCGACGAAGACGGGCACGCGATCGGCATACTCGAAGAGCACGTCCTGTAGCAGGACGGCCGTCGAGACGTGGCCGATGTGCCCACCCGCCTCGGCGCCCTCGAGGATCAGACCATCGGCGCCATAGTCGATCATGCGGCGAGCGATGCTGGGATTCGACGCGAAGCACATCACCTTCGCGCCACTCGCCCTGGCCTTCTGCACCTCGGTGCGGCGGGGGATGGAGCCGGCGAACACGATGTGGCTGAGCCCCGCCTGGCAGAGGATCTCCAGGTGGGCGAGGTAATTGGGCGCGATGGTGATCAGGTTGGCGGCGAACGGCCGGTCGGTCAGCTCCTGGGTCTTCCGCACCTCGGCCTCGAACAGATCCGGCGGCATGTTGCCGGCGGCCAGGCTGCCGAAGGCGCCGAGGTTGCTCATGCGCGAGACCAGGTTGGCCTCGCTGATCCAGGTCATGGCGCCGCACATGATGGGCACCTCGCAGCCCAGGAACTCCCGTCCGCGGGCGAAGATCCGCTCCAGGCGCGGGGTGAGGTCGACCGGTCGCTCACGGGTCATGCTGGCGTCTCGCTTTCGCTGGGGTGGGCGCCGCGCCGGCGGCGGCATCCCGACGTATTACGCGTTCCCGGCCTCGGCCGCAAGATCCTCGGTGCCGGGATAGTACTCGTCCACGGTGGGGAAGTCCGCCAGACGACGCTCCAGGGCGGTCTGCAGGAAGGTATCCACCCACCAGAACACGTCCTGCTTGCGGACGCCGCGCCGCAGCGTGGCCATGCGGCGGGCGCGCTCCTCCTGCGGCATGGCCAGCGCCTGTCGGATGGCCTCGGCCATGCCGACGATGTCGTGGGGATTGAACAGCACCGCCTGGCGATGCATCTGCGCCGCCGCGCCGGCGAACTCGCTGAGCAGCAGCACGCCCTGGCGGTCCACCTGGCAGGCGCAGTACTCCTTGGCCACCAGGTTCATGCCATCCTTCCAGGGCGAGGCGATGAGCAGCTCGGCGGTGCGATAATACGCCAGCAGTTCCTCCCGCTCGAGGCTGCGGTAGAGGTAGTGCACGGGGATCCAGCCAGGTCGCGAGAACTCGCCGTTGATGCGGGCGCTGAGCCGCTCGATCTCCTGCTTGAGGCGGTCGTAATGCGGGATCTCCCAGCGGCTGGGCACCACCACCTGCACCAGCGAGACCTTCTCGCACAGCTCGGGATGCGCGCGCAGCAGATGAGCGAAGGCGCGGAGCTTCTCCGGGATCCCCTTGGTGTAGTCGAGGCGATCGACGCCCAGGATGATCTGCCGCTCCGGATAGTTCTCGTGCAGGTACCAGGCGCGCTCGGCCACGGTCTCGGCCGCGGCATCGCGGGCGAAACCGCGGTAGTCGATGCTGATGGGGAAGGCGCCGGCCAGGACCCGGCGATCGCGATCGCGGCGCCGGATCACCGTGCGTCCGCCCGCGGTGCGGACGGAGACCTCGTCGCCCATCATGATGCTCACGCAGCGCGCGAAGTGGCGCCGGTCGCGCTGGGTCTGGAAACCCACCAGGTCGAACTCCAGCAGGTCCTCGATGATCTGCCGGCGCCAGGGCAGCTTGAGGAACACGTCGGCCGGCGGGAAGGGGATGTGCAGGAAGAACGCCAGGCGCTCCTGGACGCCACGTTCGCGGAGCTCGCGCGCCGCACGGATCAGGTGGTAGTCGTGGATCCAGACGAAGTCGTTCTCGCGCACGGTGCCGGCGACGGTGTCGGCGAAGCGGGCGTTGATGCGGGAATAGACGTTCCAGGCCTCGGGCTCGAAGCGACAGCGCGAGGTCATGTCGTGGAAGAGCGGCCAGAGCACCTCGTTGGCGAAGACGCGATAGAACTGCTCCTTCTCCTCCGCGTCCATGAACACGGGCACCAGGTCGTAACCGAGCTGCCCCACGGCGCCGGAGATGGCTCCTCGCAGGTCCGCGTCCGGCGGATCGGTGGTTCCCGGCCACCCGACCCAGACGCCACCGCGATCACGCAGCACGGGCGCCAGGGCCGTGACCAGTCCACCCGAACCGGGCCGCACCTGCCACCCGGATTCCTGACGCTGCATCACCAGCGGCAACCGATTGGACACGATGAGCAGACGACCACCTTCGGCCATGACCGAGACCTCCTCCGATTCCAGACCGGGCCCGCCGGGAGACGATGGCGGGCCGTTCAGTCGACACAACTTACTCAAATCGTGTGACTTGGCAAACGACGGCGGCCGCTCCCCCTTGGAAACGGCCGCCCGGAAGCGCCCGCGGATCGGCGCCGATCAGCCGGTGGGGTCGGCCGGTTGCAGGTTGGCCGCGATCACCTCGGCGATGTCGCGGACGACGAGCTGGTCCTGGCGCTCGGTCTCCTTCACGGCGTCCTCGAGCATGGTCAGGCAGAACGGGCAGCTGGCGCAGACCTCGCCGGCGCCGGTGGCCGCCGCCTCCTCGATCCGGTGGTGATTGATGCGCGTGCCGAGGTCCTCCTCCATGAACATGCGCGCGCCACCGGCGCCGCAGCAGAAGCCCTCCCGCCGCGAGCGCGGCATCTCCACCTGACGGAGGCCGCCGATGGCGCCGAGCACCTCGCGGGGCGCCGCGTACTCGCCGTTGTGCCGTCCCATGTAGCAGCTGTCGTGGAAGGTGATCTCGTGCTCGGCGGCGTCCGCCACGCGCAGGCGTCCCTGGCGCAGGAGATCGCGCAGCAGCTGGCTGTGGTGCCAGACCTCCACGCCCTCGAGGCCGAAGTCGGGATACTCGTTCCTGATGGTGTTGAAGCCGTGCGGGCAGGCGGTGACCACCTTCTGCACGCCGTACTTCTGCAGGACCTGGATGTTCTGCTGGGCCTGCATCTGGAAGAGGTACTCGTTGCCGGCCCGCCGCGTGACGTCGCCACAGCAGCCCTCCTCGGTGCCGAGGATGGCGAAGTCCACGCCCGCGGCCCGCAGGCACTGCACCAGCGCGCGCTGGACCTGCTGGTTGCGCGCATCGAAGCTGCCGGCGCAACCGACGAAGAGGAGCCACTCCGCCGCCCCCTTCTCCCGCAGCACCGGCACCTCGAGTCCCTCGCACCAGTCCTCGCGGGCCTGGGCGCTCACGTTCCAGGGATTGCTGTTGGTCTCCAGACCCCGCATGGCGTTCTGCAGCGTGGCCGGCATCCGGGCCTCTGTCATGGCCAGGTACCGGCGCTGGTCGATGATGTTGGGCACGTGGTCGATCTGCACCGGACAGTGCGCCATGCAGTAGCCGCAGGTGGTGCAGCCCCAGAGCACCTCCTCCTCGATGATCCCGCCCGGCAGGGTGGGCCGCTCGATGGATCCGGCCAGCGCCTTGACCTCCGCGTGATTGCCCTTGCTCTTCAGACGACCCATGGCGGCGAGCTGGTCGGAGATGGCGTACACGTGGTCGCGCTCGTCGCAGATCAGCTCGCGGGGATGCAGGGGCTTGCCGGTGGTGTAGGTGGGGCAGCCGGTGTTGCAACGGCCGCACTCGGTGCAGGTGTACATGTCGAGGATCCGGCGCCAGCTGAAGTCCTCCACCTTGCCCACGCCGAAGCTCTCGGCGCCCTCCTCCATGAGCTTCTCCAGGTCCAGCTTCTCGAGCTTGCCCGGGGGCGTCAGCCGCTCGGTGTAGACCGCGGGCAGGGCGGTCAGCACGTGGAAGTGCTTGCCGTGCGGCAGGTAGTTCAGGAACGCCAGCACCAGGCCCACGTGGAGCCAGAAGTTCAGGCCGTGCCAGAAGTGGAGCGTCCCCTCGCTCGCGCCCGCGAACAGCGGGACCAGCAGGGTGGAGACCCAGGCCCAGCCCTGCTCCACGTGCTCGCCGGGCAGGGCGAACCTGGCCGCGTCGCCCAGCAGATCGGTGAGCATCAGCAGGCCGATCCAGATCAGGATCAGCACGGCCTCGCCGCTGAACTTCAGGCGCTCAGGACGCGTGAACAGCCGCCGGCCCAGGCCATAGACCACCGCCCCGAGCACCAGCAGCTCGAGCAGGTTGTGGATGGGCAGGTAGATCTCGTTGAGCACGGGGATGCGCCAGTCGGCGTCGAACCCGCGGATGATCAGCGTCAGGGTCCGGAAGGCCACCACCAGGAAGCCGGCGAAGATGATGGCGTGCATCCAGCCGGGACCCTTCTCGTAGAGCAGCTTGCGCTGGCCGAAGCCCACCGCGAGGAGGGAGCGCAGGCGCTGTCCCGGATGGTCGAGCCGGTTGTCCGGCTGCGCGGCGCGCATCACGTCGAGGCGGCGGATCATGGTGGCGGTGAACAGCGCCAGGGCAGCGCCGAGCAGGATGAGCATGGCGAAGGGGCCCATGAAGACCTCCGGGGCGGGCGTCCTAGGTGGGTCGGTCCACTATATCATGCACCGCAGCGGCAGGAAGGGCAAAGCCGAGGTGTGGCGACCGCTGGCGACCGCTGGCGACCGCTGGCGACCGCATGGCGACCGGTCGCGACCGGTGGCGGCCAGGGGCGGCCAGGGGCGGCCAGGAGTGGATCAGCCGGCGGCCGCCGCGGCGGCCGCCGCGCGGGACGCCTCCGCGATCAGGGCCCGGCAGACGGCGAGGCCGGCCGCGTCGGCCGCCAGCACCGCCTCGGCCGCGTCGGTCTCCAGAGGAGCGATGCGGCCGGTGTGCCGCGTGCCCGCCCGCCGGAAGGCGTCCACGCTGAGCAGGTAGAAGCCGCCATCCTCCCGGAGCCACGGGACGTCGTCGGCGATGTCCCCCAGGTCGGGCCGGCGGGCGGGATCGAAGTAGGGAACCAGACCCATGGGCGAACGCTGCCAGAGCAGGGCCGACTCGCGATGGCAGCTGAACACGCAATCGGCGCTCTCACGGGTGGCCAGCGTCAGGGCGGCCGCCAGCCGGCCTGGCCGGATCAACGGCAGCAGCGGATCGATCGTCAGGACACGGGCGTGTTCCGGATGGGCGGCCAGGGCGTGATCGACGGCGTCCTCGAGGCGTTCACCCGCGTCGTCCCGGACCAGGGCCGGCACCCCGGCCTCGCGGGCCGCCTGCGCCAGCGCCGGATCGGGAAGCGAGACGGCCACCTGGTCCGGGGACACCTCCGCCACACGGGCCACCGCCCGTTCCAGCAACGAGGTCCCACCCAGGGTCTGCCGCACCGCCCCTGCCGGCCGCCCATCGCAGCCCACCGTGATCACCGCCAGCAATTCGCCCACGCTCTCGCCTCGCTCGCTGTCCCGGCCGCCGTCGACGACGGCCCGGGGAACCCTGGACATGGCCGCCGCGAACCGGTTACATTGGCCCGGTCCCGTGGCCGCAGCGGCAGTTTCTGCCCGCGGCGACGGCAGGATCTCGCCGCCGCGGCGGTTCGCCGCCCACCGCCATCGCGGCCCCAGGGGCCCGCTGGCGGTCGTTCTTCCTGCCCGGCCGCCGCCATGGCGTCCGGCCAGGTCGCCAGGTTCCTGCAAGATCGAGCCCAGCCCCGGGAGGCCGAGATGAACGACACCCAGCTCTCGCAGATCCTCCGCGACATGCAGCGTGTGGCCGTGGTGGGTATCAGCCCGCGGGAAGAACGGGCCAGCCACGGGATCTCCCGCTGGCTCCTCGGCCGCGGCCTCGAGGTCGTCGGCGTCAATCCGGCGCACGAGCAGATCCTCGGCGTGCCGGTCTACCCCAGCCTGGAGGACGTCCCGGGGCGCGTGGACGTGGTGGACATCTTCCGGCGGAGCGAGGTCGTCGCGCCCATCGTCGAGGCCGCCGTCAGCCGCCGCGACGGCATGATCTGGATGCAGGAAGGCGTGGAACATGCGGAGGCGGCCGCCCGGGCCAGGGACGCCGGCATCCCCGTGGTCATGGACCGCTGCATCTACAAGGAATACCTGCGGCTGCTGAACGGCTGAGCTGCCACGGAGGCGATCCTGCCGATGACCTCCCCCAGGATCCTGATCACCGGCGCCGGCGGCTTCGTCGGCCGCCACCTGGCCGCGGCCCTCGCCGCGGCGGGTATCGACGCCGCCGGGCTCGACCGCCCGCGCGCCGATGACGGGACGACCGACGAGCCGCTGGTCCGCTGGCGACGCGAACTCGGCGCCAGCCCTGCCGACGGTGGCGCCGCCCTGGCCGACCTGCTGTCCGCCGAGGCCTTCACCGCGATCTGTCACCTGGCCGGCCAGAGCTCCGCCGGCGCCAGCTTCGCCGATCCCGCCGGGACGGTGGCCGCCAACCTGGGCGGTACCGTCGAGGTGCTCGAGGCCCTGCGACGGCTCGATCGTGCCGGCCGGCCGGTGCCCCGGCTGCTGGTGGTGGGATCGGCCGAGGAATACGGCGCCGCGGCCCGCCCGGACCGACCCTGCCGCGAGGGCGACCCCCTGCTGCCCCTCTCCCCCTATGCCACGAGCAAGGCGGCCGCCACGCAGCTGACCATCCAGTATCATCAGGCCTTCGGGTTGCCCGCCCTCGCGGTCCGGGCCTTCAACCACACCGGCCCGGGCCAGGACCGCCGGTTCGTCTTCCCGGCCTTCGCCCACCAGATCGCCGCCATCGAGGCGGGCCGACAGGAGCCGATCCTGCGCACCGGCAACCTGGCCGCCTGCCGGGATTTCCTCGACGTCCGCGACGTGGTCCGGGCCTACGCCCTGCTGCTGGAACGGGGTCGGCCGGGGCGGGTCTACAACGTCTGCTCCGGCTCGGCGTTGACGATCGCCGGGGGACTGGAGATACTTCTGGGGTTGTCCACCGCGCGGATCGAGGTGACCACCGATCCCTCCCGCCTGCGGCCGGTGGACGTGCCCCGGCTGATCGGCGACCCGGCCGCGTTGCGCGACGCCACCGGCTGGCGTCCGCGCCTGACCATGACCGAGACCCTCGGCGACCTCCTGGAGGACGCCAGGGCGTCCCTGGCTCGACCCGGAGGAGAGACGACATGATCCGCATCTGCATGATCGGCACCGGCTACGTCGGTCTGGTATCCGGCGCCTGCATGGCAGACTTCGGCCATCGCGTCACCTGCGTCGACATCCTGCCCGAGCGCATCGCCGCCATCGAGCGGGGCGAGATGCCCTTCTACGAGCCGGGGCTCGACCGCCTCGTGGCCAAGAACGTCCAGGAGGGGCACCTCTCGTTCACCACCGACCTGGCCGCCGGCATGCGCGAGGCCGACGTCGTGTTCATCGCGGTGCAGACACCCCAGGCCGAGGGCAGCGGCGAGGCGGACCTCACGTACATCTGGGAGGTGGGCAAGCAGATCGGCGAGCGGCTCGAGAGCTACAAGGTGATCGTCACCAAGAGCACGGTGCCGGTGGGAACGGCGCGCAAGCTCCAGCAGGTGATCACCGACGCCCAGCCCCAGCCCGTGCCCTTCGACATGGCCAGCAACCCGGAGTTCCTGCGCGAGGGCTCGAGCATCGAGGACTTCATGCGCCCCGACCGCGTGGTCATCGGCACCGAGAGCGAGCGGGCGGAGGAACTCATGCGCGGCATCTACCGGCCGCTGTACCTGCTCGACACGCCCATCGTGCATTGCCCGCGCATCGAGACCGCCGAGCTGATCAAGTACGCCAGCAACAGCTTCCTCGCCGTGAAGATCAGCTTCATCAACGAGATCGCCACGCTGGCCGACCGGGTGGGCGCCGACGTCTCCCAGGTGGCCAAGGCCATGGGCCTGGACGGCCGCATCGGCGGCAAGTTCCTGCACGCGGGTCTGGGCTACGGCGGCAGCTGCTTCCCCAAGGACACCCACGCCATCTGCCACATCGCCCGCGAGCACGGCGAGCGCATGTCCATCGTGGAGTCCGCCATCGCGGTGAATTCCGGGCTGCCCGCCCGGGCGGTGAGCAAGGCCCGCGAGATGATGCCCGACCTCTCCGGCAAGACCGTCGCCCTGCTCGGCCTGGCCTTCAAGCCCAACACCGACGACATCCGCTGCGCGGGCAGCCGCCAGCTGGTGAGCATGTTCGCCGACGCCGGCGCCACCCTGCGCGTCCACGACCCCGTGGCCATGGACAACTTCCGCCAGGCCTACCCCGACCTGACATACTGCCGCAACGCCTACGAGGCCTGCGAGGGCGCGGACCTGGCCGTGCTGGTGACCGAGTGGAACCAGTATCGGCAGCTCGATTTCAACCACCTCGGCGAGGTGATGTCCGGCCGCCGGTTCCTCGACTGCCGCAACGTCTACTCGCACGACCACGTGACGCCCTTCGGCTTCAGCTACCGCAGCTTCGGCCGCCCGCAGCCCGGCCAGGAGTCCTGACTCCCGGCCCGAAAGGATCTCATGTCTGACCCCAAGCAGTCGCGCATCTCGCGCTACGATCTGGTGACGCCCATGCTCCCGGTCAAGGAGCAGATCCTCGCCGACTTCGAACGCATCCTCATGTCCGGCCAGTACATCCTGGGCCACGAGGTGAAGACGCTCGAGCGCGAGATGGCCGACCAGTGCGGCGTTGCGGACGCCGTGGGCGTGGCCAGCGGTTCGGAAGCCCTGTACCTGGCGCTGGCCATGGCGGGCGTGCGGCCCGGCACCGAGGTGATCACCACCCCGTACACCTTCGAGGCCACCATCGAGGCCGTGATCATGCTGCATGCGCGGCCGGTCCTGGTGGACATCAAGCCGGACGACCTGAACATCGACCCTGCCGCCATCGAGGCCGCCATCACGCCCCGGACGCGCGCCATCCTGCCGGTGCACATCTTCGGCGCCCCGGCGGACATGGATGCCATCATAGACATCGCCCACCGGCACGACCTGCAGGTGGTGGTGGACATGGCCCAGGCCTGGGGCACGCTCTACAAGGGCCGGCCCTGCGGCAGCATCGGCCGCATGAGCACGCTGAGCTTCTATCCCACCAAGAACCTGCCAGGCATCGGCGACGGCGGCCTGATCTTCTGCCAGCAGCAGGAGGACGCCGACCGCATCCGCCAGCTCCGCGGCCACAAGGCGCTCTGGATCAACAAGAACCTCTACTGCGGCTGGAACAGTCGCCTGGACGAGATCCAGGCCATGGTGATCCGTCACCGCCTCTCCCGCTTCGAAGACGAGCAGCGCGACCGCGACCGGGTGGCCGCCATCTACGATGCGCGGATCCCCGGGTCCAACCGCCTGGCGGTGGAGGATCTCGACCCCGGCACCAAGGTCACCTACCACCAGTACTGGGTGCGCAGCAAGGCCCGCGATCGGCTGCAGCACCGCCTGGACAGCGAGGGCATCGACACCGGCGTCTACTACGACCCCCCCTTGCACCACCATCCGCTCATGGAGTACTGTCGGATCGCTGGCAGCCTCGAGGCCTCCGAGGTGGCCGGGCGCGAGATCCTGACCCTGCCCATCCATGCCGCCATGCCGTTCGCCACGGCCGAGCGCATCGGGACCATGGTGGGCGAGTTCCTCGAGCGACAGGAAGAGGCCGCCGGCTGACGACGGCACGACGGCCGCATCCATGCATCCGATGATGGCGCCCCCCGGGCGCCGGGAGGCTCAAGGTGACGGGCAAGGTCCTCAGTTTCGGATGCCTCAACACGCAGCTCGCCAAGGATCAGACCAAGGTGGTCCTCGACCGGCTGCAGGAGGCGAGTCCCCGCCTGGTCTGCCGCATGCAGGTGGTGCCCTCGCCCGTGCCGCCGCCGGATCTGCAGGACGAGTCGTTCTTCGCGGCCAGCGCCGCGGAGGTGGAGTTCCTCGAGGAGCAGCTCCTGGCCGGCGAGTTCCGCCTGGCGGTGATCCGCGCCCAGGACCTGGTCCTGCCCCTTCGCGAGGGCCTGGCCCAGGTGGCGATCCCCGCCCGCGATACGCCCTTCGACGCCTTCCTGACCCGCCAGAACGTCATCATCGACGACATGCCCGCCGGCTCGGCCATCGGGGTGCTCAACCTCCGTTCGCGCACGCAGATGCAGGCGCTGTGGCCGGAACTGGATTTCCAGCTCCTGCGCGGCGGCGTGCAGGCCGCCCTGGAGTCGCTGCTGCGGCGGGCGGAGCTGGATGGCCTGGTGGCGCCGGCGGCGGTGGCCGAGCACCTGGGCCTGCAGGGCGTGGTGGCGGAGATCTTCAATCCGGAACTGGCGCTGCCCAGTGGCGGACAGGGCATCCTGGTGGTGCTCGGCCGCACGGACGACGCCGAGGTCCGCGACCTGCTCGCCCCCGTCCACAGCTCACCGACCCAGCGGGAGATGGAGGCCGAGCACGCCTTCCTGCAGCGTTTCGCCAGCGACCTCGAGCTGCCGGTGGGCGTCCTCGCCCGGTGCGATGGCACCCGCCTGACGGTGACCGGCGCGGTGGGCACCTCGGACGCCGCGGCCGCGGAGATCCAGCAGCGCGAGGGCCCGGCCGAGCAGGCCGCCGCCCTGGGCGCGGAGCTGGCCGAGGCCATCCTGCAGAGCGGCCAGACGCTCATCGGCCTGCTCGAGGCCGAGTTCCCCGAGGGCCTGCCCGGAGACGCGGACGAGGAAGAGGTGGAGGAAGACCCCGACGTGGCCGTCCTCAAGGAATTCCCCGAGTTCGACGAGAACGACCGCTAGTCCCCCGCCCCCCTGGTGGCCGTCCCACCGGGGGTCCTGCTGGTCGTGGCCGCCCCGCCGGGGGTCGCGGCGTCGCGCGGCGTGACCCGCGTCGCGGGCCGCAGGTCCCGCGCGATGTGCGCGGCGGCGAAGGGATCGCGCATCTGCGCGGTGCCCACCTGCACGGCCACGCAGCCGAGGGCGAAGAACTTCAGCGCGTCGGCCGCGGTGTCGATGCCGCCGATCCCCACCACCGGCACGCCCACCTCGCGGACCACCTCGTCCACCTTGGCCAGGGCGATGGGCTGGATGCCGGGGCCGGAGTAGCCGCCGAAGCGCCGCGGCAGCACCGGCTGGCCGGTGGCCAGGTCCACGTCCAGGCCGAGCACGGTGTTGATGGCCGCGATGGCGTCGCAGCCCGCATCGGCGGCGGCCGCAGCCAGCGGCGCGAGCCGCGCCACGTTGGGGGTCAGCTTGGCGATGAGCGCGCGGTCGGGCAGGTGCCGCCGGGCCGCCGAGACGCAGGCCGCGACGGTGGACGGATCGCTGCCGAAATCATGCCCTCCCTCGGCCACGTTGGGGCAGCTCAGGTTCAGCTCCACGCCGTGCCAGCATGCGAAGCGATGCCCCACGTCGTGCAGCTGCCGGACCATGGGGCCGAACTCCTCCGGACGCGTGGCGGCCAGGCTGACCACCGTGGGCACGCCCTTCTCCGCCAGCGCGGGGAGGGTCTCGGCGAGGAAGGCGGCGAAGCCCACGTTCTCCAGGCCGATGGAGTTGATGGCGCCGCACGGCAGTTCCACCAGGCGGGGCATGGGATTGCCCGCACGCGGCTGCGGGGTGACGGTCTTGGTGACCACCGCGCCGATCCCCGCGTAGGGCGTGGCGCCATCGGCGGCGGCGATGTCGTGGCCGGTCAGGCCATAGGCGAAGCAGCCGGACGCGGTCCAGATGCGGCCAGGCAGCTCCCGCGGCCCCACGGTCACCGGGGCGCAGGGATCGGTGGTCCACCAGGTGGGCAGGATCACGGGGCACCTCCCGCCGCGTGGTGCGCGCCGAGGCGCGCCCAGTCCAGGTCGGCGGCATCGAAGACCGGGCCCTCGGTGCAGCTGGTGGCGTTGCGCCAGCCCGGCGTCTCGGTGATGCGCACCGGCACCACGCAGCCCTTGCACACGCCGTAGCCACAGCCCATGTGCTCCTCCAGCGACACCTGGCAGGGCCAGTCGCGAGCGGCCGCCAGCGCGGCCGCCGCCCGCAGCAGCGGCGTGGGGCCGCAGGCGAGCACCAGCCGCGGCCCGGCCGCGCCGCCGGCGTCCAGCTCGCGCCGGGCCAGATCCGTGACCAGGCCCGTGAACGCCTCCCGGCCCGCCGGCACCTCGCGCCCCACGTCCACGCTCACGCGCCACCGATCCGGCAGCAGGCTCCAGGGCACGTCGGCCCCGTCGCGGCCGCCGAAGCAGATCAGGTCGTCCGGCCGACCGAACCGCTCCCACCAGGCGTGCAGCGGCGGCAAGCCCACGCCGCCGGCCAGCACCAGGGCAGGCGGCGACCCGGGGCCCGGCGCGTCGAATCCCCGCCCCAGCGGGGCCAGGCAGTCCAGGCGATCACCGGGCCGCGCGCCGGCCAGCAACGCCGTGCCCCGTCCGACCACCCGGTAGAGGAACGACATCTCCGTTCCCGAGGCGGCCAGGATGCTGAAGGGACGCCGGAAGACCAGCCGGCCGGCGCCGGCGAGGTTGAGCATGGCGAACTGGCCCGGGGCGAAGGGCACGACGCGCGGCAATTCCACGTCCAGGCGGATCAGCCCCCGCGAGACCGCCGCGTTGGCGGTGACGACGCCGGCCAGATCCCAGGTGGTCGGTTCTAGAAGTCCCAACTGCGCGGCTTCTCCTCTTCGGGTTCCTCGGGCGGCGGCTCGGGTTCGGCCGCGACGGTGTCGGCGGCGGCGCCGGTGAGCGCCGTGTCGGCGGCGGCGCCGGTGAGCGCCGTGTCGGCGGCGGCGCCGGTGAGCGCGGTGTCCGCGGCGGCGCCGGTGAGCACCGTGTCGGCGCCGGCGCCGGTCAGCGCGGTATCCGGCGCCGCGGCGTCCGCCGGCGCCGGCGCGCCCGATCCGACCGTATCGGCATCGGCGGGAGCCAGCGCACCGGCCTCGGGCCCTCCCCCGGGCGGCGCGGCGAAGCTGAGCGTCTCGGCGAGCGCCTCGCCGGGCAAAGGCACCGCCACGGCCGCCGCGGCGGCGGCGGCCGCGCGTTCCTCGGCCAGGCGGACCTCCTGGGCCGCCACCGCGGCCGGCGGCGGCGGGTACACCAGGTTGGCCCGGCGCTGCAGGTAGACCAGGCGCCGCCGCAGCGGCGCCTCGCCCAGCGCGGCCGGCACGACCAGGTCCGTGTCCTCGGCCACGGTGTCGGCCTCGGCGCGGGCGAGGGCGGCCAGCTCCGCCTCCTGCTCGAGGAGGAAGGCGAGCAGGTCGGCCCCGGTGCCGCTGCGAACCTCGTAGGCCTGCGGCGACTCGGGATACCGCTGGTCCAGCTGCTCGGCGTACACGGCGGCGGAATCGGGCTGGTCGAGATAGGCGTCGTGGACGAGCATGGCGCCGTAGAGCGCCCGGGCCGCCACCGTGGAATCGGCCGCCGTGTCGGCCGCCACGTCGGCGAAGAGGTCCAGGGCCCGCCGGGGCCGCTCGAAGCCGAAGAGCAGGGCGTTGGCCTGCAGCAAGCGCAGGCTGGCCGCACGATCGGGACGGGCATCGGGCAGCCGGCCGGCCGCGGCGAGGTAATCCTTGATGGTTTGCAGGAGCAGTCGCGTGTCCTCGGGATCCTCGAGCCAGCGCGCACCGGAGACGGCCTGCTGCAGGTTGTCGCGGGCCTGCTCCAGGTTCTCGGTATCCAGCTCGCCCACCGTGACGTAGGACCGGCCGAGGATGTCGGCCCGCCGGGGCTTGACCTCGGTGGAGATCTGGTCGTCGGGCAGGCCCTCGAGCAGCGTGATGGCCGCGCCGAGGTCGCCGGCGGCCACCAGGTTCTCCGCCTCGGCCACGGCCACCAGGCCCTCGGACTGGTAGATGGCGGCCTCATCGGCCAGCGCGGCCAGCAACCCGTCGGCACGGTCGTGCTCGCCCGCGCGGGCCAGGCCGCGGGCCTGCAGCAGCCGCGCCCGGAACACGCGGTCGGTCTGGTCGGACTCCTCGATCACCCGCTGCACGGCGGTGGCCGCTTCCGCGTACCGGTCCAGCTCGAAGAGCGCCTCCCCCAGGCGCAGGGTGCTGACGTCCCAGTCCTCGGCCTCGGGATAGCGCGCGAGGAATGCCCGGTACGCGGTGGCCGCGTCCTCCCAGTCCTCCATGGCGTAGGCGTTGTCGCCGCTGGCCCGCAGGGCCTCGGACTGGAACCGGCTGTCGGGGAACTGGCGCTCGAGGCGGTCGAGGTAGTCCTGGCTGCGGCCGGCGTTGCCGAGCATCAGGTAATTGACCGCCTGCAGGTAGTAGGTCTCCTCCAGGAACGCCGTCTGCGGGAAGTTGGTATAGAGCAGGTCCAGCTTGCGGATGGACATGCGGTAGCTGGAGAGGCGGTGGTAGGCCTTGCCCTGCAGGAAGAGGGCGTCATCGGTCAGGCCGTGGCCGGGGTAGTTGTCCAGGACCTTCTGGGCCTTCTTGATGGCCGTCTGGTAATCCTGCCGCTGAGCAGCGCTGGCCTGGGTGACGTCCTCACCGGCGCGCTGCTTGTCCTCGCGCACCTGCTCGGCGTCATCGAACGCCCGCTCGGCGTTGTAGAAGGTATTGTACCGGGCGCAGCCGGAGGCCAGCGCCAGGGCGCAGAGCAACCCCAGGCCTGCGGCCACCAGACGGCGGCCGGAGCGCCGATCCGACCGGCGGTCGCGGTTGCGGAGCTCCGAGCTGATCACGCGCGCTGCCTTTCCGCCCACAGGATCAGGGGGTTCCTGCAGCGTCCTTGGTGCGGGGGTTGAACCCGGAGCGGCAACCGTGGTTCCCGCTCCGCCGCGAGGCTAGGCGCTCGCCGCGGCCGGGTCAACTCTCCTCGTGGTGCCAGGTGGCGCGGCCGCGCAGGAAGGTGGCCGTCACGCGCCCCTTGAGGGTCTCGCCGAGGAAGCAGGAGTTGTGGCTGCGAGAGCGCAGGTGCGACCGGTCCACCACCCACTCGGCCTGCGGGTCGAGGAGCACGAAGTCCGCCTCCCGCCCCTCCTCCAGGCGGCCGAGGGGCAGGCCCAGCACGTCGGCCGGCCGCTCGCTCAGGCACTGCACCAGGGTGCCCAGGTCGAGCTTGCCGGTCTCCACCAGGTAGGTCACCCCGGCGGCGAACGCCGTCTCCAGGCCGATCACGCCGAAGGGCGCCTGGTCGAACTGCAGCTCCTTCTCGGTGGCCGTATGGGGCGCGTGGTCGGTGGCGATGCCGTCGATGGTCCCGTCGGCCAGGCCGTCGGCCACGGCCGCCACATCGTCCGGCTCGCGCAGGGGAGGATTCATCTTGAAGGACGGGGAGTAGTCGCGGCAGCGGCTGTGATCCAGCGCGAAGTGATGCGGCGTGGCCTCCGCGGTCACCTTGACGCCCTCGGCCCTGGCTCGCCGGATGATCTCCACCGCGCCCCGCGTGGAGACATGGCAGATGTGCAGGTGGGCGCCGGCCGCGCGGGCCAGCTCGATGTCCCGGAACGTGGCGCTGTCCTCGCTCGCCCGCGGGATCCCCGTCAGGCCCAGGCGGGTGGACCAGTAGCCGCCGTGCATGCAGCCGTCGCCGGCGATGCCGGGGTCCTCGGCATGGGTCATGATGGGCACGCCCAGCACACCGGCGTACTTCAGGGCGTTGCTCATGAGCTTGCCGCTGAGCACCGGCGAGCCGTCGTCGGTGAAGGCCACCGCGCCGGCGTCCACCATGGCGCCCAGCTCGGCCATGGCCTCGCCCTGCCGCCCCACCGAGATGGCGCCGGTGGGCAGGACGCGGCAGAGGCCGGCCTCGGCGGCGCGGTCGACCAGGTAGCGCACCATGCCGGCGTTGTCGATGGTGGGATCGGTGTTGGGCATGGTCACCACGGTGGTGAACCCGCCGCACGCGGCGGCCCGGCTGCCAGTGGCCACGGTCTCCTTCTCTTCCTGGCCCGGCTCGCGGAAGTGCACGTGGGTGTCGATGAACCCGGGCGCCAGGAGCAGGCCGTCGGCGTCCAGGACCGCGAGGCCCTCGGCGGTGGGCTTGCCCACGCCCAGGGCCTCGATGCGGCCCTTCTTGACGTGGATGAAGCCCTTGCGGCCGGCCACCTTGCCGCCGCGCACCAGCTTGACGCCGGTGATCAGATACTCCGCCGGGATGCGCTGCCAGCTCCACTGCATGTCGGGTCCTTTCGGGGGTTCAGGCCGCGTCGCCGGCCGCCAGCGCACCCGGGTCGCCGCCGGACAGCAGGTAGATCAGGGCCATGCGCACCGCCACGCCGTTGGCCACCTGGTCGAGGATCACCTGGCGCGGGCCGTCGGCCACCTCGCTGGCGATCTCCACGTTCCGGTTCATGGGCCCCGGGTGCATGATGAACGCCTCGGGCTTCAGTCCCCGCACGACGTCCTCGGTCACCCCGTAACGACGGTGGTACTCGCGATTGCTGGGGAAGCCCTGGCTGGCGTGGCGCTCGAGCTGGATGCGCAGGATGTTCAGCACGTCCGCCTGCGCCACGGCGCGCTGCAGGTCGTACTCCACGTTCACACCCATGCGCGCGATGTTGCCCGGCACCATGGTGGGCGGGCCGCAGACGGTGACCTCGGCGCCCAGCTTGCTCAGACCCCAGATGTTGGAGCGGGCCACGCGGCTGTGGGCGATGTCCCCGATGATGGTGACCTGCTTGCCGCGCAGGTCGCCCAGGCGCTGGCGCATGGTCATGATGTCCAGCAGACCCTGGGTGGGGTGCTCGTGGCAGCCGTCGCCCGCGTTGATCACCGGGCACTGCAGCACCCGGGCCAGGTAATGGGCCGAACCGCTGCTCCGGTGGCGCACCACCAGCATGTCGATCTTCATGGCCTGCAGGTTCTCCGCGGTGTCGCGCAGGGTCTCGCCCTTGCTGAAGCTGCTGGTGGCCACCGAGAAGTTGACGATGTCCGCCGAGAGCCGCTTCTCCGCCAGCTCGAAGCTGATGCGGGTGCGGGTGCTGGGCTCGTGGAAGAAGTTCACCACGGTGCGGCCGCGCATGATGGGCACCGAGCGGACCGGGCGGTCGAAGACGGCGCGGAACCGCTCGGCGATGTCGAGCACCATGAGGATCTCCTCGGCGGACATCTCCTCGAGGCCCAGCACGTCCTTGCGCTTGAGGCTCATCAGGCGCCCACCTCCCCCACCACCACTTCCTGCTTCCCGTCGATGTCGGCCACCTTCACCTTGATGACCTCCTTCTGGCTGGTGGGGACGTTCTTGCCCACGTAGTCCGGACGGATGGGCAACTCGCGATGACCGCGATCGACCAGCACCACCAGCTGGATGGCCCGGGGACGACCCCAGTCCATGATCACGTCCAGCGCCGCGCGCACGGTGCGGCCGGTGTAGAGGACGTCGTCCACCAGGATCACCACCTTGTCGGTGACGTCCAGGGGCATCTCGGTGGTGGCCACCCTGGGCGAGGGCCCGAGCCTGGAGAGGTCGTCCCGGTAGAAGGTGATGTCGATGGCGCCCATGGGCAGCTCCACGCCCTCCACCGACTGGATGGCGTCGCGCAGCAGGCCGGCGAGCGGCACGCCGCGGCGCTGGATCCCCAGGACCACCAGGTCGCTGGTCCCGTGATTGGCCTCGAGCACCTCGTGGGCCATGCGCTTGATCGCCCGGGTGACCTCGGCCCCGTTCATGATGACGGCCTTCTCGGTGAAACTCATGATTCTCCTGCCTGGGCTGGGAAGCGGGCAAAAAAAACGGGCCCGGGCGCCGGGGGCGCAGGGGTCCGTCGTGGGATCGGCCGCCTCCTCTTCGGGCCTCGCGGGACCGCGTTAAAAAGGACCGTGGACGCCGGGGAAGATAGCAGGCCGTCAGGCGCCGTGCAAGGCCGCCGCCGGGCCCCCTGCCGGACCCGCCGCCGCCCCCCCGGAGAGATCCAGCAGGCCGCAGCCGCAGGCGGCGAGGAAGGGGCGATCGTGGGACGCGATCACCAGGGCGCCATCGCGGGGACTGGCCACGATCTGGCGGGCCACCTGCGCCCGGCCGGCGGCGTCCAGGGCCGCGGTGGGCTCGTCCAGCAGCAGCAGGGGACGACCGCTGGCCAGGGCCAGGGCCAGGGCCAGGCGCCGGCGCTGGCCGCCGGAGAGGTCGTACGGATGGCAGCCGAGCAGGTCGGGCTCCAGGCCGGCGGTGGCCAGAACCGCGGCCGGATCCTGGCCGGCGAGGCCGGGGTCGAGGGCGATCTCGGCGGCCACGGTATCGCGGGTGAGCAGGTACTCGGGCAGCTGGGGAGCCAGGGCGCAGAGACCGTGGTCGAGATCGCGACGGCCGCGCCCGTAGAGGCGGCGGCCGGCCAGGGTGACGGTGCCGGCATCGGGGCGGCGCAGGCCGGCCAGGACGGCCAGCAGGGTGCTCTTGCCGCAGCCGTTGGGCCCCACCACGCCCACGCGGTCGCCGGGGGCCAGGCGCCACCGCGCGAGGTGGAGGGCGCCGCCGTCGCGGAAGCCGAGGCGCAGGTCGTCGACGGTGGCCAGGGGCGCGGGCGCAGGCGCGGCGGCGGGCGCGGCCGGCCCGGCAGCCGCGGTCGCCACCGGCGCGGCCGCCGGCGGCCCGTAGTCCGGCGCGAGCAAGGCCTGCACGTCCGGGCGCGCGAGCAGTTCCGGCACCGGGCCGCTCGCCACCGGCTGGCCCCGGTCGAGCACCACGGCGCGGTGGCAGAGCGCCACCTCCTCTGCCTGCTGGGTGGCCCAGATCATCGCCTCCGGACGCGCGTCGAGCTGCTGGCGCAGCCAGGCGGCCTGGTCGGCGTCCTGCAGGCTGGTGGGCTCGTCGAGCAGGAGCAGATCGGGGCGGCCGCCGAGCACGGTGGCCACCTGCAGGCGTTGCTTCTGTCCCGCCGAGAGCAGCCGCGGATCCTCGCCCTCGCGGCCGGCGAGGCCGCAGGCGGCGAGGTGGTCCCCGGTGACCGGATCGGGCCGGCCGAGGCCCAGTTCCTCGGCCACGGTGGCGGCGATGAGCTGCTCATCGGGATCCTGGAAGACCAGCCCGGCGCGCACCCCGGGCAGCACGCCGGGGGTGGCCAGGTGCCGCAGCAGGGACGACTTGCCCGCGCCGTTACCGCCGATCAGGGCCAGGCGCTCGCCGCCGGCGAGGTCCAGCTCCAGGTCCAGGTTGCGCAGCACCAGCAGCGGGCCCTGCGGCCCGTCCCGCTCCAGGCTGAGGTCGTGCAGATGCAGCCGCTCAGCCACCGGTGAGCTCGCCGAGGTGCCGCCGGGCCTGCGCGGCCCAGCCGCTGTCGGGATCGAGGCGCAGGTAGGTCTGCCAGGCGGAGATGGCCGCCGCCTGCTCGCCGGCCTCCTGCAGCGCGCGGGCGTGGCCGAAGGCGGCGCGGCGATGGCCGGGATGGCGCGCGAGCACGCCGGCGAACGCGGTGGCGGCCTCCCGGTAGCGGGTCTGGTGGAAGCGGGCATTGCCCAGGGCGAAGCCGATGTCCGGATCTGCGGGCCGCTCGCTGGCGAGAACGGCGAGGGAGTCGGCGGCGACGTCGGTCTGCCCGCGATCCAGGAGCACCAGCGCCAGGTTGTAGCGCGCGTCGGTCAGGTCGGGGGCCGTCCGCAGGGCCAGCCGGAACTGACGCTCGGCCTCGGCGAGGTCGCCGCCATCCAGGGCGGCCACGCCGCGGTTGTAGGGACCCAGGGCGGCGGCGCGCCGCCGGGCGGTGGCGTACTCGTCGGCCGCGAACGTCAGCTGCAGGACCGAGCCGGCCAGCAGATCCACCGGTCGTTGCAGGCCATTGTCCGCGGCGATGCGATCGGCGCGGTCGGGATCGCCATAGTAGAGATCGGCGATGCGCTGCAGATCCTCGCCGGTGCGGACGGTGTGCGCGATCACCTGCTCGCCGGCCGGTGGCGCCCCGGTGCGCGGCCCCGGTGCCGGGACCTGCTTGCTGCAACCGGCCAGGCCGAGCAGGACCGTGGCGGCCGCGACGGCGAGGAGCCGCCGGCTGTCGAGACCACGGCGCGAGTCCGTCATGACGCCACGTCCTTCCGTTCCTGCTCCTGCGCGCCGGCGATCGCTGGCGCGACACCGCGAACGTGCCGCGGATCGCCGGCCGCGGCGGCCTCGTCCAGGATGGCGATCATGGCGGCCGAGGTCTCCTCCGCATAGAGCCGCTTGCGCAGCTGCGCTGCGCCCGGGTAGCCCCGGAAGCAGCGAGCGATGTGCTTGCGCACCACCAGGCAGCCGGAGCGTTCGCCACGCTGGGCCACCTCCAGGCGCACGTGCCGGGCGATGGTGGCGCACATCTCCGCGAACGCCGGCGGCTGCCAGGCCACGCCGCGATCGACGGCGGCCATCTCGCCGAAGATCCAGGGGTTGCCGATGGCGCCGCGGGCCACCATGACGCCGTGGCAACGGGTGTGGCGCACCAGGTCCCGGTAGCTCGCGCCATCGACCACGTCGCCGTTGCCGATCACCGGGATCGCCAGCAGTTCCACCAGGCGGGCGATGGTGTCCCAGTCGGCCCGGCCGGTGTACTTCTGGGCGCGGGTGCGGCCATGGAGCGTCACCCAGACACAGCCCAGTTCCTGGAGCATGGCGCCCACCTCGGCGTAGTTGACGCTGTCGTGGTCCCAGCCGGTGCGGAACTTGGCCGACACGGGCACCGGCGCTGCCGCCGCGACCACCCGCCGGGTGATCTCCGCGAGCAGGGGCACGTCGGCCAGCAGGGCGCTGCCGCCGCACTTCTTGACCACCTTCTTGGCCGGGCAGCCGAAGTTGATGTCCAGCACGTCCAGGCGCCGCGGCCGCAGCATCTCGGCGGCGGCCGCCATGTGGTCGGGGTCGCTGCCGAAGATCTGGATGCCCACGCGCCCGGGTTCGCCCTCGGTGTCGATCAGGCGCCAGGTCTGCTCGTTCTCGTGATAGAGGCCCGAGGCGGAGGTGAACTCGCAGAAGCCCATGTCCGCCCCCAGATCGCGGCAGATGGCGCGGAAAGGCCGGTCGGTGACCCCCGCCATGGGTGACAGCAGGTGGCGCACCTCGCCGAACCAGGGGATGCGAGCATCGAGGCGGACGGGCTTGTGTGCGGGCAACGGGGTTCCTCCGGGGACAGATGGCCTCTGCGAAGATAGTACGTGGCCCCCCCGGGGGGCCAGCCACGGCGAGATCCCGGCAATTGAGATTTTTCCATCAAGACCCTTCTCAGGACCCTGGCCGATCTGCTATGCTAGGGGAGCAACGCGGCGACCATCGCCGACCGCCGTGGGCATTCACCCGAGAACCCGGGGGTAATAACTCATGAAGAAGCTATTGACCATCATCGGCATCCTCGCCCTCATGACGTCCGGCGTCCTGGCCGCCGACGGCGTCTGCGGCAAGGACGGGCAGACCCTGCCCGTGCAGGACAACCCCGCCCAGGGCAACAGCGGCACCCGCGCCGACGTGGAGTGGAACACCACCGGCACCATCGACGGGCCGGCCACCACCGGCGGCTCGGCCGACGGCTGGGGCCCCTACTTCATCACCGCCTGGACCAACGACACCGGCCAGGATATCACCCTCATCGAGTTCGGCTGGCCCTGCGGCGGCCCCGGCCCCGTGGACTGGTACGTGTGGATCTCCGAGACCCTGCCCGGCCCGGTGGGCACCGAGACCTTCAACGGCCAGTGGACGCCGGCGAGCAGCGACCCGGACGAGTTCCCGCCCACCACCTACAGCTACGTCGACGTCACCGCCGCGGACATCATGATCCCCGCCGACGCGACGTTCTACTTCGGGTACGAGAACCCGGGCATCGGCGGCCAGATCACCGCCAACGGCGTGGACACCTGGGCCTGGTACGAAGGCGCCTGGGATCCCGACGCGGACTGGGGCCGCACCGCGGTCCTGCAGTTCAAGGCGACGTTCGGCGGCGTGCCGGTGGAGACCACCACGCTCAGCCAGGTCCGCAGCCTGTTCGACTGATCGCTTCCCGCCGATGGGGCGCGATCGCGCCCCATCCTCGCAAACGGGGCCCCGTCCATCCGGACGGGGCCCCTTCGCGATGGGGTCGATCCGCTCGCTGGCGACGCGTGCCGTCTACTTGAACTCGGCCAGCAGGTCGCCCAGGCCGTCGTACTGGCCCACCCGCTCGACGATCCCGTCGAGCCGCTCGTGGATGGTGTCCCGCTCCTCCTTGTAGACCAGCCCCGTCCAGAACGTGCTGGTGTCGAGGGCCATCCTCATGGCCTCCAGCCGGTTGCCGGGGTCCCAGTCCTCGGGCAGCGGCTTGACGATCTCGCTCATGGTCTTGAACGTGACCTGCTTGTTCATCGACACGCACGGCGAGAAGATGTGCAGGACCGAGAAGCCCTTGTGCTGCATGGCGTCCACGAAGAGCTGCTTCAGGTGCTTGGGCTTGCCGCTGTAGCCGCGCGCCACGAAGCTCGCGTTGTAGGCGAGGAACATCAGCAGCGGGTTGAGCGGATCCTCGATGTACGCGTAGGGCGCCGTCTTGGACTTCATGTCCAGGGGCGAGGTGGGGCTCGACTGGCCCTTGGTCAGGCCGTAGATCGAGTTGTCGATGAGGATGTAGGTCATGTCGACGTTCTTGCGGCAGACGTGCGGCACGTGTCCGCCGCCGATGCCCAGGCCGTCGCCGTCGCCACCCACCGCCACCACCGTCAGCTCGGGCCGCGAGATCTTCACGCCGGCGGCGGTGGGCAGCGCACGGCCGTGCACGCCATGGAAGCCATAGGTGTTGCAGAAGTACGGGAACCGGCCGGAGCAGCCGATGCCCGAGACGATGACCGTGCTCTTGGGGTCGGCCTGCTGCTCGGCCAGGGCCTGATAGAACGGCGAGATCACGCCGTAATCCCCGCAGCCGGAACACCAGATGGGCTTCAGATCGCTCTTGTAGTCGGCGACCTTCAGGACCGTGGCGGTGTCGCTCATCACAGCTCCTCCCGGATGGCGGCGTAGAGTTCCTCGGAGGTGAACGGCACGCCATGCGCCTTGTGGATCTCGATGGGCTTGATGCCGAACTTGCCCTTGAGGAAGTGCGCGTACTGACCGGTGTAGTTCTCCTCGGGCACGATCAGCTTGCGCAGCGGGCCGAGGAACTGGCGGATGCGCCACTCGTTGAGCGGCGAGAGGATGCGCGGGTGCAGGTGCGCCACCCGGACGCCGGTGTCGGCCTCGATCTGCTCGAGGGCCTCGCAGATGGCGCCGTAGGTGCTGCCCCAGCCGATCACGCCCACCTCGGTGCCCTCCGACTCGTCCTCCTCCACCTGCGTCTGCTGCACGATGCGCTTGCCGAGGGCCTTCAGCTTGCGGAAGCGCTTCTCGGTCATGGCCTCGTGGTTCTGCGGCGTGTAGTTGGGCGCGCCGGTCTCGGTGTGCTCCAGGCCGGTGCACATGTACGGCAGATCGTGCACGCCGGGTACCGGCATGGGGCTGATGCCCGTGTCGGTGATGGCGTAGCGCTTGAAGTTCTCTCGCGTGGCCTCCGGTCCGGGCACCAGGCGCTCACCCAGCTCCACACCCGAGAGGTCCGGGGTGGGGATGTTCTGGCTGGTGTAGGCCAGGGCCTGGTCCGTCAGCAGGATCACCGGGATCTGGTACTTCTCGGCGATGCGCACCGCGCGGACCGTCTGCCAGAAGCAGTCGTAGATGTCCAGCGGCGCCATGATGCACCGCGGCGACTCGCCACTGGTGCCGTAGATGGCGAACTTCAGATCCGACTGCTCGGTCTTGGTGGGCAGGCCGGTGCTCGGGCCGCCACGCATCACGTTGACGATGGTGATGGGGCACTCGGTCATGGCCGCGAGGTTCAGCGTCTCGCTCATCAGCGACAGGCCCGGCCCGCTCGTGGCCGTCAGCACGCGCTCGCCGGCGAAGCTGGCGCCGATGCCGGCGGCGAGCGAGGCGATCTCGTCCTCGAACTGCACCGCTCTGCCGCCGAAGCGGGGCAACTCGCGGCAGAGGAACTCGAAGATGGGTGTGGCCGGCGTGATGGGATAACCGGGCACGAAGTCCACCTTGGCCGCGATGGCGCCGAGGGCCACGGCCTCGTTGCCCGAGACCAGGATGTGGTCGCGTTCGGGCTGCCGCTCGAACGGCTTCTGCAACTGGGCCAGGTTCTGCTCGGCGAAGCGGTAGCCCGCTTCCACGGCGGCGTGGTTGCTCCGCACCACCGCGTCGCCCTTCTTGCCGAAGTGGTCCTTGATCAGCGTCTTGCCGTAGTCCAGCGGTGTGCCGAAGACGAAGAGCAAGGCGCCCATGGCCACCATGTTCTTCGAGCGGCTCGACTCGGTGACCTCCCTGGAGATCGCGTCGAGGGGCAGTTCGAGCCGCAGCCGGCTGCCGAGGCGGTCGTCCAGCTTGACGAAGGCGGGGTCGTAGACCAGGAACCCGTCTTCCCTGATGTTGCTGACATAGGCGTCGTATGCGTTGTGGTTGATGGCGCAGAGAACGTCCACCGACTGCTTGAGCGACCGGGCCGGTCCATCGCTGCCACGCAGCTGGAACATGGCCAGACCACCGCGAATCTCCGCCGGAAACGTGCGAAACGCGTGGATGTTGAGACCTCCACGCGCCACCGCCTTCGACAGGATTTCGCCACAGGAAATGACGCCCTCGCCACCCTCGCCGCCGATCCTGACGACCAGATCCTGGGTAGCCAACGGGAACCTCCACCGGGGTTGGGTCCGGAAGGGAGCGGGTCGCGGCAGCTGATGCCTGGGCCGCGCCTTTCCCCGACTGCCGATCGGGGCTAAAGTAAGCACGCCCGCACGCCTTTATCAAAAACAAAAGGTGAGTAGCCCGGAATGCCCCGCCCTGCCCGCCGGCCGCCACACGTCTGCCTGGTCAACTCCCTGCGCGAGCTGGGTGGAGCGGAGCTCTGGTTCCTGGATGCCGCCCGGGCCCTGCAGCGGCGCGCCGTGCGTGCGAGCCTGGTGGCCCGGCCCGGCAGCGCGCTGCTGGCGCGCGCCCGCGCGGCCGGTGTCCCCGCCGCCGCCATCCCCATCCGTTGCGACGGCGCCCCCTGGACCCTGGCCCGGCTCTGGTGGCATTTCCGGCGCCAGGGCGTGACCGCCCTGGTCTGCAACCTGACCAAGGACGTCAAGGCGGCCGGCCTGGCCGGACGCTGGGCCGGCGTGCCGGTGCGCCTGGCCAGCCGCGAGAGCGACTTCCCGCTCAAGGACAGGAGCCACTACCGGTGGTACTTCCACCACGCGGCCACCGGGGTGCTCGTGGGCAGCGAGGCCACGCGGCGGACGGTGCTCGCGAGCGTCCCCTGGCTGGACCCCGCCCGCGTCCAGCTGCTGATGAAGGGCGTGGACACGCGACGGTTCCGCCCCCAGGGGCCGGAGCTGGCCGCCCGGCCGCCGGTGGTGGGGTACGTGGGCCAGCTCATCGCTCGCAAGGGGCTCGAGGCGCTCATGGCCGCCTGGGAGCAGATCATCGCCACCGCCGCGCCGGGAGCCTCGCCGCCGGGAGCCTCGCCGCCGGGCGCGGCGGCCACGGTGGCGGGCCCCGTGCTGCGCCTGGCGGGCGAGGGTCCCCTGCGCCCGATCCTGGAGCGCTGGCGTGCCGGCCTCGCGAGTCCCCGGAGCGTCGAGCTGAGGGGATTCGTGGAGGACGTGCCCGGCTTCTGGGCCGGCTGCCGCGTGGCCGTACTGCCCTCGCGAGCCGAGGGTTACGGTCTGGCAGCCGCCGAGGCCTCGGCCTGCGGCCTGCCGGTGGTGGCGGCAGACACGAGCAGCTTGCCGGAGGTGATCGCCGGCGGAAAGACCGGCCTGCTGGTGCCCCCGGACCGGCCGGACGAGCTGGCCGCCGCCCTGAGCGCGCTCTTGTCCGACCACGAGCTGGCGACCAGACTGGGAGCGGCGGGCCGACGCCGCGCCGAGGCCGTCCTCGACGCCGAGCGGTGCTGGGACCGCCTGCTGGCCCTGACCTGTCCGGAGGAGATGCCATGACCGTCCTGCGTGCCGCCGTGATCCAGACCGACCCCGTCTTCGGCGAGCCCGCCGCCAACCTGGCGGCCGCCCTCGCCCTGGTGCCCGACCATTGCGACCTGGCCGTCCTGCCGGAGCTCTGCGCCACCGGCTACCAGTTCCGCGATCGCGAGGAACTGAAGCGACTGGCCGAGCCCATCCCCGATGGCCCCAGCTGCGCGGCGCTCCGCGACCACGCCGCGCGCACCGGCACCACCCTGGTGGCCGGCCTGGCCGAGGCCCACGGCCAGCGCCTCTACAACAGCGCCGTCCTGGTCCAGCCCGATGGCCGCATCGACCGTTACCGCAAGCTCCACCTGTTCTGGGACGAGAAGCTGGTCTTCGACCCGGGCGACCTGGGCCTGCCCGTGTTCGCGGCCTGCGGCACCACCGTGGGCCTGATGATCTGCTTCGACTGGCAGTTCCCCGAGGCCGCCGGCACCCTGGGCCGCCGCGGTGCCCGCGTGGTCGCCCACCCCTCGAACCTGGTGCTGCCCCACTGCCCGGACGCCATGCGCATCCGCGCCCTGGAGAACCGCGTCTTCACCCTGACCGCCAATCGCGTCGGCCGCGAGCACCGCACCGCCGAGGCCCTGGACTTCATCGGTCGCAGCACCATCTGCGCGCCCACCGCCGAGCGCCTGGTCCTCGGCAGCGAGGATCGTCCCGAGGCCGCCGTCGCCGAGCTCGACCTCGCCCTCTGCGACCACCGGATCACGCCGCGCAATCACCTCCTCGCCGATCGCCGGCCGGAGTTCTACGTCCTCTGATCCGGCTCCCGGCGCTCGCCTGGGGGGTAGGGTCGCTCCGTCCTGATGGCGAAACTCCGCAGCAGAAGGGTGGGCCGTCCAGGCCCACCCTTCGCGAGGACCTTCGCCACCATGGCCCCTCACCCCACCGCCTCAGTGCAACGTCGTCGGCGCATCGTCCCCCCCGTCGTCCTCGGCCGCGCCCTCGCCGTGGAACTCGGGAAACGGCTCGGACTCGGGGTCGAGCTCGAGGGCGTGCTCCCAGATCCTCAGGAGCTGGTCGAAGCCGAGCCGCTGGGCCAGGGCCACCACCTCGTCCTCGAGGAAGGCGGTGAGGAACTCGGTCCGGCGGTCGCGGTCGCGGAGGGATTCGACCAGCGGCAGGTCGCGGCGACGCTGTTCGGGCGTGACGCGTGAACCCTGGAGGTAGTCCAGGTACATGTCCCAGTCGCCACGGAAGAAGCGCAGGCAGATCAGGGCGATCTCCACCTCGGACGCCGTGAGGTCGAACTCGTCGGCGCCCTGGCCAGCGCGGTCGCGGGGATTCTGTCGATCGGTCATGGGGCCTCGGGATCGCGGGGGTCCGGGCGGGGCAGCCGCCTGGCTGCCCCGGATGCTGGACGATGATCGCTGGACAATGTGATCCCGCCGGGGCCCGCGGTCAACCGCCGCCGAGGCCGGAGAGGTCCATCTCCTTGGGGATCACCACGATACCGTCCTGGGTGACGGTGAACAGCTCGCGGTCCTGCTCCAGGTCGCGGCCGATCACCAGCCCCTCGGGGATCACCACGTCCTTGTCGCAGATCACCCGGTGCAGGTCGGCGTAACGGCCCACCTGCACGCCGTCCATGAGGATGCTCCCGGAGACCTTGGCGTAGGAGTTCACCTTCACGCCGCGGTGCAGGATGGACTTCTCGACGCGGGCGCCGGAGATGATCGAGCCGCCGCCGATGATGGAGTTGGCCAGGATGCCGGGTTGCGGCTCGTCCTCGTTGAAGCTGTGCACCGACTTGGCCGGGGGGACCGGCGGCTGCCAGGCCCGGAACGGCCAGTCGCGGTCGTAGAGGTCCAGGGGCGGCCGGCGCGAGAGCAGGTCCATGGCGGCCGCATAGAAGCTGTCCAGGGTCCCGATGTCGCGCCAGTAGAGGGGTTCGCGACTCCCGGCGTCACGGAACGGGTAGGCGAAGACCTCGCCGTGCTGGACCAGCCGCGGGATGATGTTCTTGCCGAAATCGTGGTGGCTGTCGGTACGCCGCGAGTCGTGGCAGAGCTCCTTGACCAGGCACTCGGTGTCCACCAGGTAGACACCCATGTTGACCAGGCAGTGCTCGGGATCGCCGGGGATGGTCTTGGGGTTGGGCGGCTTCTCCTCGTAGCCGATCACCCGCCAGTCCTCGTCCACCTCGAGGATGCCGAAGTGATGGGCGCCCTCGCGGGGAACCACCGCCGCGCACAGGGAGAAGGGCGCGCCGTGGCCGAGGTGGAAGGTCATGAAGTCCCCGTAGTCCATCTTGTAGACGTGGTCGCCCGAGAGGACCAGGACGTGCTCCGGCTTGTCCTTCTCCAGCAGATAGATGTTGTGGTAGATGGCGTCGGCGGTGCCCTCGTACCACTTGGTGCCCACGCGATGCTGCGGGGGGATACGGTAGAGGAACTCGTCCGCCTCGTAGTTGAAGATGTTCCAGCCGCGCTGCAGGTGCTTGTCCAGGCTGTAGCTCTTGTACTGGGTCAGCACGTAGATGCGCCGCAGGCCCGAGTTGAAGCAGTTGGACAGGGTGAAATCGATGATGCGGTAGTTCCCGCCGAAGGGGACCGAGGGCTTGGAACGGTCCTTGGTCAGCGGGTACAGGCGTTCGCCCTGCCCGCCGGCCAGGACGATGGTCAGCGTGCGACGTATGCGTTCGAGAATATCCACCGGCCATGCTCCCGGCGCCCGCGGGCTCGCCATCCACGCGAGGCCGGAACCCGGGCTCAGTTCTCGACCGTCTTCGCGTGCAGCAGTTCCTTGACCTTCTCGAGCAGGGCCGTGGTATCCGACGACTTGGTGATGTACGCGTCGGCCGACCAGGTGAGGTAGTTCTCGCGATAGCTCGAGTAGGCGGTGTTCAGGATCACCGGTATGGTATTATCCATATCCAGGATCCTTTGCAAGGCCTCAATTCCATCCATCCCCGCCATGCGGATGTCCAGGATCACCAGATCCGGCTGCATGGTCTGGACGTACTCGAGTCCCTGCTCGGCATTGCTCGCGGTCATGGTCTCGTAGCCGGCTCGACGGAGTTCCGTCTCGTAGAGCAGGCGCAGATGCGGTTCGTCGTCGACGATGAGGACCTTGGCCATGGAACACCCTCCTTCGTGCGGGTTCCAGGATCTCCACTCGCAGGCTAGCAAATGGCCGGCTGCGGTTCCAGGAAAACTCTACTCGCCCTGGTCGGGTTCCAGCTTTGGTCGCGGCAGGATGAAGCTGAAGCTGGCGCCGCCGTCGGCGAGGTTCTCGCCCCGCAGCACCCCGCCGTGGGCCTTGATGATCTGGGCGCAGATGGTCAGTCCCAGACCCGAGCCCGCGGACTTGGTGGTGAAGAACGGCGAGAACATCTTGTCCGCCACGTCCCTGGCCAGCCCCGGTCCGTCATCCGCCACCTGGATGAGCACGCCGCCCTCGAGCGACCGGCTCGCCAGGCGGATGCGCCCGCCGTCCGGCTGGGCCTGGACGGCGTTCAACACCAGGTTCTGCAGTACCTGCTGGATCTCGCCGGGATGGCAGTGGACCTCCGCCGGCCCGGCCCGCAGGTCGAGGTGCAGTGCCACCGACCCGTGGTCCAGGGTCGGCTGCATCTTTCGTGCCACTTCTTGCACGATGGTATCCGGAGCCACGCTGCGACGCATCATCTTCTGGGGCCGGATGAAGTCGAGGAGGTCGTGGATGATGCGCTCGAGGCGCGCCACCTCCTCGGAGATGATCTGGGCGTATTGCCGGTTGGCGTCGTCCTCCTCCAGGCTGCGCAGCAGCGCCCGGGCGAAACCGCCGATGGCCACCAGGGGATTGCGCAGCTCGTGGGCCACGATGGCCGAGGTCTCGCCCATGACCGACAGGCGCTCCATGCGCAGCAGGGTCTGCTGGTCCTCCTTCTGCTTCTGCTGGGCCTTGCGCAGGTCCAGGACCTTGCGCGCCAGCTCCTCGGTCAGCCGGGAGGACTCGATGGCGTTGGCCGACTGGTTGGCGAAGAGCTGGAGGAACTCCAGGTCCATCTCCGTGATCTCCAGCCCGCTGATGGCATTGTCGGCGATGAGCACGCCGATGGCGCCGCGGCGGGTGGCCAGGGGCGCCACGGCGAAGCGGCCCACGCCGAGCCAGCGACGGACGTCGGCGGTGCCCGGACCGTCGTCGGTCTCGGTGACCAGGACCGTGCGGCGACCGTGCAGCGCGCGGATGAGCACGTGCTGGCCCTCGTCCAGGGAGACGGAGAGCTGCCGGACGATGTTGTTGACCGCCACGTCGGTCTCCCGGAGGGAGAGGTCGTAGCTGGTCATCATCTCGTAGAGGTCGGTGGGCTGATCGGCCAGGTCGCGCCAGATGCGCTCGGCCTCCTCGCGGCTGCTCGGGCCGATGGCGATCTCCCCGCGCAAGCAACGGGTGCGCTCGTCCACCAGCAGCAGGAAGGCGCGGTTGAAGCGCAGGCCCTGGCCGGCGGTCATGGCGATGAGCACCGACTCGAGCACCTGGGGCAAGGAGAGCTGCGCGCCGTACAGGGCCTCCGAGACCTGGTTCAGCAGGTTGAGCTTGGCCAGGCGGGCGGCACGCATGGCGTCGCGGGCGGCCAGCTCGCTGGCGTCGTGGATCAGCAGGAGGCGATGGAGCCGTCCCTGGCCGTCGCGGAAGGCCTCGCACTGCAGCTCGGCGGCCACGGTGGCGTCGCCCACGCACAGGTCCAGCTGCCGGACGCACCCGCGGTCGGGACAGCCGGGGTCGTCGCACCCTGCGAACGGGTCGGTGCTGGTGACCAGCTCCTCCAGGGATCGGCCCACCAGGTCCGCCGGCTCCTCGGCGTAGAGACGGCCGGCGCCGGTGCTGGCCAGGAGCACGCGCCAGCGGGCGTCCACCACCAGCAGGGGCGTCTGGGTGGCGGCCAGGCTGCGGTGGGCGAGCTCATCGAGGGTCACGGGATCATTCATGGCGCCACCTCCGCGGCGACGGGGACCAGCCGGCGGTAGCGCGCGGCGTAGGCGGCGGCGCTGATCTCCCAGGAGACGTCGCGCTGCATGCCGCGGCGCTGCATGGCGCGCCAGCGGACGGTGTCCTCCCGGGTGGCGCGGGCGCGCACCAGGGCCTGCCAGAGGGCGTCGGGCGTGGGCTCGTCGAACACGAAGCCGGTGCCACCGGCGGTGTCGACGTCGGCGATGGTGTCGGCCAGGCCGCCGGTGCGGCGCACCACGGGCAAGGTCCCGTAGCGCAGGGCGTAGAGCTGGCCCAGGCCGCAGGGCTCGAAGCGGCTGGGCATGAGGAAGAGGTCGCTGCCGGCGTAGATGCGATGGGCCCACGACTCGCTGAACTCCGGACGGAAGGCCACCCGCCCCGGATGCCGGGCCGCCGCGGCGGCGAGCTGCTCGTGCAGGGGCGCGTCGCCCGTCCCCAGGACCAGCAGGGAGAAGCCCCCGTCCACCAGGCGATCCAGCAGGTCGCACACCAGGTCGATGCCCTTCTGCGGCACCAGGCGGCTGACCACGCCCAGCAGCGGGCGCTGATCCTCCTCCAGGCCGGCGTCACGGAGCAGTCGCGACCGGCAGACGGACTTGCCCACCAGGTCCTGGGCGTGGTAGCGCGCCGGCAGGTGGCGGTCGCGCGAGGGGTCCCAGGTGCGGGTGTCCACACCGTTGACGATGCCGTCGAAGGCCTCGCCGCGCGCGGCGAGCACGCCGTGCAGGCCACAGCCGGCGGTGGCGTCGGCCACCACCTCCCGCGCGTAGGTGGGGCTGACGGTGTTGACGTGGTCGGCGGCCAGGATGCCGGCCTTCAGCAGGTTGCAGTGGCCGTGGAACTCGAAGGGACCGGGATACTCGGCCAGCTCGCGGGGCAGCCCCACGCGGACGATGGCGCCCGCCGGCTCGAGCTGCTGGTGGGCCAGGTTGTGGATGGTCAGCATGGTGGCCGCCGGGCCGGGCAGCTCGCGGCCGGCGTACCAGTGGGCGCGGTAGTGGGGGGCCAGCGCGGCGTGCACGTCGTGGGCGTGGACCACGTCCACCGGCCAGTCGAGCAGCTCGGGCAGGGCCAGGGCCGCGGCGCAGAGGCAGCTGGCCCGCTCGAGCGTGTCGCCGAACACCGCGCCTGCGGGATCGGCATAGACCCCGGGACGACCGAACAGGTCCCGGCACTCCACCAGGTCCACCTGGACCCCCGCCGGGGCCGCCGGCCAGGACCAGAAGCGTACCGTGTGCACGGCCTGCCCCACGCGCAGGGGCAACGGCCCGGTCTCCGGGCGCGGTTGCAGGTCCTGCGCCCGGCGATCGAGATGGCCGTAGAGCGGCAGCACCACCCGCACCTCGTGGCCGTGGGCGGCCAGGGCGGCCGGCAGCGCCCCGGTGACGTCGGCCAGGCCGCCGATCTTCACCAGCGGCGCCATCTCCGCGGTGATCATCAGGATCCTCATGGGTCGGTCCTCGCTGGGGTCGCGGGTAGCTGGGCCCGCAGGGCGGCGGCGGCCCGGGACGGATCCACCGGGTTGATGAAGAACCCCGTGCCCGCCTCGAAGCCGGCCAGCGGCGCCAGCCGCGGCATCAGCTCCAGGTGCCAGTGGAAATCCTCGCTCCCGGGCGGGGCGGTGTGCAAGACCAGATTGTAAGCGGGATCACCGGCCGCGACGCGCAGCGCGGCCGCCAGCTGGACCAGCAGGCTGGCCACCGCGCCGAGCTCCGCGTCGGTGGCGGCGGTGAAGCGCGCCTCGTGGCGTCGCGGCATCAGCAGGGTCTCCCAGGCGAAGCGGCTCGCCCGGGGGGCGAACGCCAGGGCCAGCGGCCCGGCCGCCACCACGTCGGCGGCTGCCGGCGCGGCGCAGAGCAGGCATTCCCCCCGGTCCCGGCGCCAGGCGGCCAGGGCGCCCAGCTCGGCACGCAGCACCGCCGGCACCGCCGGCGTGGCCAGCAATTGCCCGTGCGGATGGCTGAGGCTGGCGCCGGCGCCGGCCCCCGAGTTGAGGAAGAAGGTCACCGCCGCCAGGTCCGGCCGTCTCTCCAGCTCCGCCATCCGCGTCCGCACCGCGGCGAGGACCTCGGCCGCCTCCTCGCCGGTGAGGTCGGCCAGGCCGCGCTCGTGGTCGGGCGAGAGCACCACCACCTCGTGCCGGCCCGCCGCCCCGGTCACCGCCGGGTAGCGGTTGGGAAACACGCGCACCCGCCAGGGCGGGTGGTCGGCCGGCACGCCGTCTGGCCGGCCGGTGGCCAGGACCTCGGCAGGCGTCTGCGCCTCCTGCCCGGGGCAGAACGGGCAGGGACCGGCGGCGGCCGGCTCGGTCCGCAGCTGGACGTCCCGCGGGCGGTCGCCCCGGCCGGGAGCCAGGACCACCCAGGTCTGGTGCAGGACGTCATGGCGGAGCTCGGACACGGCAGCATCTCCCCGGAGGACGGGCGACGGAAGACCGGCTGGAACAAACACGGCCGGCGAGTGTAACACAAGCCGGATCCGCGACCGCCACCGGCTTTTCCCCCGCGGCCGGATCCCAGGGAACGAGCGGACAGCGAGCGGACGGGGCCCCCCGGGGGGCCCCGTCGCCGTGCCGGCCCTGGAATCAGCGTTCTCGCAACGGGTTCCAGCGGGCGGCCTCCGGGCAGAAACTTTGTTTATCGCACATGTTATTATATCACTGCAGGTTACAAGCTCAGCCCCGGGGGTATCAACGGCGTTGACACCCCCGCGTCCCCGCGGCGCGAGGTGGCGGCCGGTGCAGCCACATGTCATTGTATTTGAACGACTTGAGAATATTGAACGGCGACTCGCAACGGGCACTCCGCTTGCAACGTCCCGGGTGGCGAACAATCAGAACAGAACGGATCGCTTCTGCGACCGGGTGAAGCGCCTCGGAGGACGGATCGACCCTCGCGGCCACGAGACTCGACCTCCTCCAGGCGCCAGCCTGGCTCACCACCGACGGAACACCCCCCACCGGATCTCTTCCCCCCGGATCTCCTCCCGCCAGGTCTTCCGTGCCGGCCGACCTCGGCCCCCCGCCATGGTCATCGCCGCCCGGCTCGCCAGCCTCGCCCGGCTCGCCAGCCTCGCCGGGCGCCCCGGCCCGCTCCATGAACCGGGCCCCGGGTCGCGACGACCCGGGGCCCTCGGGGGACGGCGTCCGCTGGCGGACGTTACTTGATCATGGCCATGCGCGTGACCTCGGTCTGTCCGAGGGCGCGGGTCTCGGCGAAGTAGACGCCGGAGGCCTGCCGCGACCCGTCGGTGTCGCGGCCGTCCCAGCGCAGCTCGTGTCGGCCAGCGGTCAGCGCTCCGTCCTGCAACGTGCGGACCAGTTCGCCCCGCACGTTGAAGATCTTCACGCTCACGTGACCGGCGCGCGGCAGGCTGAGCGCCAGGGTGGTCTGCGGGTTGAAGGGATTGGGATAGGCCATGACATCCACGGCCTGCACGGCCGGCGTGTCCTCCACGCCGATGGGGCCGTCGAGCTGCTGGCCGAAGGCATTGAGGATGTCGCGCAGCATGACCGCACGGGCGGGCAGCCCCTCCAGGCCCCCGGGCGGCACGTAGCCGGGCGCATTGTAGACGAACATGAAGTCGTAGGGCAGGTAGATCACCTCGGTGTCGGTGGTCTCGTTGTAGTTGTAGACCGCGGCGGTGTAGGGGTACACGCCGCCGTTGCCGTTGGCGTCGGTGAACTCGGCGAGGCTCTGCGCCGAACCCACCGTCTGCACCGCGTCGAAGGTGTTGATGCCGAGGCAGCCGCCATACGCGATCCAGGTGCCCACGCTGGGCAGGAAGCCGTTGCCGGAGTAGGTGCGCACCGTGGGCGCGGTCTGGCGGCCGATGTAGTCGACGAGCGAGTTGTCGAAGAACTGGACGCCCAGGTAGTTGTTGACGAGCGCCTGGCCGAGCGAACCGCCGTCCATCAGGTCGTTCACCAGATCGTCGCCGGTGAACAACGCCTTCTTGCCCCCGCGGGCGAACCAGGCGTTGAGCAACTGGATGTCCTGGGAGGGATCGGTCGCGAAATCGCCGTCGCCCAGCGTGTAGACGAACAGCGTGCCGCTGGTGTAGAGCAGGATGTCGTAGCCGTCGAGCACGGCGCTGGTGGCGCGGCCGCCGAGGCCGTTCCCCTCGCCCGCGTCCGGCGAGATGGTGTAGTAGATGTCGTAGTCCACGCCCTCGACGAGGCCAGCGCCGGACAGCGCATGGTACCACTCGTTCTCGCCGCCGTAGTCCGCGAAGTCGTTCCACAGCAGGATCTTCGGCTGATCGCCGGGGGCATCGCTGAACAGCGTGGGCAGGCCCCGGCAGATGAAGTCGCTGGGGTAGCCGAGGTCGTGCGCGAAGCTGGCGAAGCCGGTGGTGTCGGCCGGGAGCATGGTGTGGCCGATGTCGCCGTTCCGGTCGTCCCAGGCCTCGAAGTAGTAGTGGATCACGTCGCCGGGGTAGAAGAAGCCGGTGTCCGGCAGGTCGAAGTTGTAGCGGTCGGCCACCAGCTCGCCGGTGTTGCCGTTGTAGGTCGAGTCGCCGACCACCGTGCCGGTGATGACCTCGCCGTCCTGGCTGAAGCCTGGCGGTAGCGCCCGCACGTCGTCGAACAGCGGGTTGGCCTTCATGCGCACCACCATCTGCGGGAGCTGGGGCAGCGTCGAGCCCTCGCGCACCGGGACCACGTCCACCCAGAGGGAGTCGCCGGGGTCGTTCCGCAGGTGGGCGGTGGGACTGATGTTGCGCGCGGCGTCGAAACGGATGGAGTTGCCCCCGAGGTTGCCGAAGTCGATGTCGCCGTGCTCGGGGAAGCTGGACTGGGCCAGGAAGAGCTCGTTGTGCGAGATGGCGGGGCCGCCCGAGGGATAGCTGCGGATCCGCACGTTGTCGAGGTAGGGGTGCGGCGTACCGTCGGAACCCTCGACGCCGAAGATCCAGCCGGCCTCCCAGACCTCCAGCCGCACCTGGAACCACTTGCGGCCGGGCTCGAGATGGCTGGTCAGATCCGCCGCATGGTTGACGTAGATGGGCGAGCCGTACCAGAGGGTGTAGTTGCTGGTCCACTCGGCATGCTCGAGCATGGCCGGGTCGTCGGCGGTGGTGCTGCGCACCCACCAGATGAACATGGTGCCGCCGGAGGTCGAGTGCATGGGCTCGTGCACGAAGAGGCTCAGCGCCAACTCGGCCGCGTCATGGCCTTCCTGCCACCGCAGCGGTGGCGAGACGATGCCGTTCTCCACGTGGTTCTCGGGGCCGAGCAGGCCGCCGGTGTTGTTGACGATGTAGCCCTCGGGGCCGTAGCACCAGGTGATGCACGGCGTGCCACCGGTACCGGGGACCACGATGCCGTTATCGACGAACGCCACCTGGATGGAGCTGTTGCTCCGGCAGGGATCGAGGTCCTGGAGATTGCCGTAGAGCGCCGCGAAATCGCCGGCGCCCGGCAGCACCTCGCCGACCCAGTTGCCGCTGGTGCCGTCCTCGAAATCGTCGAAGGCGACCACCGCGCCGTCGATCGCCACGGTGATGTCGTCCAGCAGGCAGGCGCCGTCGGAGTCGTAATCCCCGTCCTGATCGGAGGCCATGCTGTCGGACGCGAAGTAGAAGCGGATGCGGATCTCATCGTCGCCCGAGCCGGAGTAATCGCCGGCTCGGAAGCTGGTGGAGAAGTCGAAGCCGACGTCCTGGACGCCGTCCCAGACGGCCTCGGCGTCGATGTCCACCCAGGTACCCGCCTTCTGGACCTGGAGGTAGACGTAGTCGTACTGCGGCTCGGTGTCCACGCGCAGGGTACCGGTGATGCGCAGGGTGCTGGTCTGGGAGGGGTCGTCCACGGTGTGGGACTGCAGCAGGGTCATGCGCCAGTTGTTGCCGTAGCCCCAGACCGAGCCATCGGGCTGGGGGATGTCCGCGGCGCAGATCATGGAGTGGCTGCCCGAGAGGACGTACTGGTCCTGGACGTGCCAGGCATTGTCCATGCCGGCGTCGGTGAAGTCCACCGTGATCCAGTCGTGCCAGTCCGGCTGGCCGTTGGCGTCCTCGAAGCGGCCGTCGAGGCGGTCGGGGCCACCGAGCAGGTAGATGGTGTCGCCCGACGCCCTGGCCAGGTCGGTCGTGGCGGCCACCTGGCCCTGATGGGCCATGGAGCGGGCCGTGAGCCGGTCCAGCAACTGGTCCGGCATGATTCCGTCGTCGGCAACCGCGGCACCGGCCAGCGCGAGGGTCGCCAGGGTCCATCCGATCAAGAGCTTGCGCGCCATGATGTCCCTCCTGAAGCGGTCAGGGAGTTCATGGTCAACGCGGGGGGTATCTGAAGATACGGATCGCACCGGGAAGGTTGCAAAGAAATCTGGACGAGAGGTCGATCAGGCGCCCGCGACGACCGCGGCGGGCCCGAGGGGCAGCTCCCGGACGGGCAGGCCGCCGCGGCGCAGGGACGTCACGTACTCGCCGAGGGTGATGAACCGACCCCGGCGCAGGAGGTCGTCCAGCTTGGCGATCACCGTGTCCTGGCCACCCTGGCTGCGCCACCGCTGCAGGCGGCTCTGGCCGGTGACGGGGCGGTAGGTATCGAACTCCCAGGGGTGCAGGTAGATGATGCAGGGCAGACCCTGACGGCTGGCGCCGGCGCGGACCAGCCGGTAGGCCCAGCGAGGCAACAGGCGCAGGTAGCCGCCGCCGCTGAAGGGCACGTTGACGCCCAGGACGCGCCAGGTGGGCATGGGGACCACGGCGAGGGTGCGGTCGGGATCGGCGAGACGGCCCCCCGCGCCCGCGGGGGCCAGCAGGAACGGGTAGCGTGGCGAGTCGGGCTGGCCGTAACGGGGGTGGCGCACCGGAAAGAGGGAGCAGTCGTAGGCGAAGCCGCGCGCCTGCAGGTGATGCAGGTAGTGGTGGACCGGCGGCGTGATGGTGAAGCTCGGCGCCCGGTAGCCGGCCGGCGTGACCCCGCAGTCGGCCAGGGCGGCGAGGGCCCGGTCGAGGTCGGCGAGGAAGGCGGTCTCATCCTGCTCGCAGACCACGGGGTGGCCGAAGGAGTGGCAGCCGATCTCGTGGCCGGCCGCGGCGATGCGACGGACCAGGTCCGGATGCCGCGACGCCGTCCAGCCGAGCACGAAGAAGGTGGCCCGGACCCCGTGGCGCGCGAGGAGGTCGAGGACCCGATCGGTGTTGGCCACCACCCGTTCCTCCTGCCGGTCCCAGGCGTCCGGCGGCACCTGCGTCAGGTAATTGTGCCCGTGGAACCACTCCTCCACGTCGATGGTCAGGATGTCGGGTGTCGCGCTCACGAGCGGTGCTCCGGCGAGGGCTCGGCCACGCAGGCGTACTGCAGGAAGCGGGTGTCGGCCAGGCGCCCGAGGCTGAGGAGGTTGGCGACCCGGAAGCGCCAGGACCCGGTGGGATTGATCCCCTCCTGCCGCTGGAGCCGGAAGCCGCTGCGGACGAAGAGGCCGCGCATGCTGTCGCGGGTGAAGAAGCGCAGGTGCGTGCGATCGAGGATGCCCTCGTCGCGGTATTCCCAGTCGGACCGGACCAGCAGGCCCCAGAGGTTGGGGAAGTAGCGGACGTTGGGGATGCTGGCCACCAGGCAGGCGCCCGGGCGCAGGACCCGGTGCAAAGACCGCAGGAATTCCTCCGGCCAGGCCATGTGCTCGAGCACGTCGTTGAGCACCACGCAGTCGAAGTGGGCGGCGGGCAGCGCGGTGACCGTGGTCTGGGCCGGCCCCACGAGCACGCGCTGCAGGTGCTGCCGGGCGCGCTGCGCCGCGTCGGGATCCAGCTCCAGGCCCCAGATCTCCAGCGGGTCGCCCGGCCCCTCGCGATCGGCCCTCAGGCCGGCGGCGAAGGCGCCGTCGCCGCAGCCGACGTCCAGCAGCGCGCGCGCGCCGGCGGGCACGTAGCGGCGCATCTGCGGACGCTCATGGCAGTGGTAGCCGGCTGCGCTCAAGGGTCCCGTCCCGGTTCCGCCGCCGGACCGGCCCGGCGGACGCTGGCAGGCACGGTAACAACGAAGCGCCCGCTGCGCACGCGCCGGTCGGGCTCAGTCCGCCGCCGCCGCCGGCGGCCAGCCACCGCCGCGGCGAGTGTCCTCGAGCAGGCGCTCGAGATCGTCGGCGCGGCCGACGATGATCAGCCGATCACCGGGTTCCAGGGGGCGATCCGGCCGGGGCAGCTCGTTCTCGCTGCCGCCGAGCAGCCGCCGGTGCTTGACCGCCAGGACGGTGATGCCGTGACGCGGGCGCAGCTCGAGGTCGCGCAGGGTGACGCCCAGCCAGCTGCTCGGCGGGATCAGCACCTGGACCCGGTAGGCCTCGGGCAGGTCCACGCAGTCGCGCAGGCGCGCCTCGCCGTGGACCAGCTTGATGCCCATGTCCTCCTGGTGCAGCACCTCGCGGTTGTAGACCTCGAAGATGGCCCGGCGGGTGATGACGCCCACGAGGACGGGTCGCTCGCCAGAGGCGAGCACGGGCAGATCGCTGCTGTCGCGGTCGCCGAGACGCAGGAGGCAGTCCTCGAGGGTGTCGGCACGGTGGACGGTCGCCGGAACCGGCTCGGCGAGGTCGGCGGCGATGAGCACCTGGCCCAGGCTCTCCTCGTGCAGGATGTCCTTGACGTCATGGATGGTGATGCGGCCGGCCAGATGGCCGTCCGCGTCGACCACGTAGTAGTGCTCGTCGTTGCTCGCGAGGAAGAGCTCGAGGATGCGCTCGTAGGGCGTGTCGCGGGTCACGGTCACCGGGTTGGCGTCCATGACGTCGTCCACGTGGTACTGGCGCAGGATGGCGCTCTCGCGGCCGAGATCCAGGCTCCGGCCCTCGCGGGTGAACTTCAGCGTGAAGATGCTGTCGCGCAGGACCGCCCGGTAGCCGAGGGTGGCGGTGACGCTCGCCAGCATGAGCGGCAGCATCACCCGGTACTCGCCGGTCATCTCGAAGAGGATGATGATGGCCGTCAGCGGCCCGCCGGTGGCCGCACCCACCATGGCCGCCATGCCCACCATGGCGAAGGCGCCCACCGGCACCTCGAGGCCGGGCCAGAGCAGGTCGAACAGGGCCCCGCAGGCGCCGCCGGTCATGCCGCCGAGGAAGAGCGCCGGTGCGAAGATGCCGCCCGAGAAACCCGACCCCAGGGTCAGGCAGACCGCCACCAGCTTGACCACCACCAGCAGGGCCATCAGCTGCAGCTCCATGTTCCCCTCCAGGGCATGGACCATCGAGCCGTAACCCACGCCGTAGACCTGCGGGAACCAGAGGAAGAGCAGCCCCAGCGGAATGGCCCCCAGGACCGGCTTGAGCGGCTCGGGGAAGCGCAGCGCCGCGAAGCGCTCCTCGGTGAAGTAGAGCGTGCGCACGTAGACCACGGCCACCGCGCCCACGATCAGGCCCATGAGCAGGTACAGCGGCAGTTCCACCGGGGAGTTCATCTGGAAGCCAGGGACCGGGAAGGCGGGCGTGTCGCCGAGGTAGTGGCGGCTGACCGTGGTGGCCACCACGCTGGCGACCACGATGGGGCTGAAGGTGACCACGGCGAAGTCGCGCAGCAGGATCTCCAGCGCGAAGAACGTGCCGGCGATGGGGGCGTTGAAGGTGGCGGCGATGCCGGCCGCCGCGCCGCAGCCGATGAGCGTCCGCAACCGCTGGGGGGAGAAGTGCAGGACCTGTCCCACCGAGGAGGCCAGCGCGGCGCCGATCTGCACGATGGGCCCCTCGCGCCCCACCGAGCCGCCGAAGCCGATGGTCACGGCGCTGGCGGTGATCTTCACCGCCGCGACGATGGGGCGGATGACGCCGTTGCGGAAGACGGCCGCATTGATCACCTCGGGCACGCCGTGCCCCCGGGCCTCGCGGGCCAGGTAGTGGACCAGCGGGCCCACGATCAGCGCACCCACCACCGGCAGGAGCAGCTTGCGCCACCAGGGATGCCCGAGGAGCAGCTCCGCGGTGTGCTCGCCCGACCCGATGGCGAAGCCCTGGAAGAAGTCCACCAGGTGACGGAAGAGGATGGCGCCGAAGCCGCCCAGCACGCCGATCACCACCGCGATCGCCACCATGATGGTGGTCTCGTCCGGCGAGATCCGGTCGCGGAGCACGTACAGCGAGTGCCGCAGACGTGCCGGGACGTGCGGGAGCATGGGACGACCTCGGTCGGAGGAAACGGTTCCGTGGGAGCGGTGGCGGCCACCACCGGCCGCGCCCGGCGGCCCGCGTCCGGCCGCGGTCGCCGCAACACTGGCAAACGCCGGGCGCCGCGTCAACGTCGGCGCACGGTCGCCACCCCCACGCCGACGTGACGGCCTCCCGCTGACCATCCGGCCGGCGCCGCGCGTCGAGACGCCGGCGGGAGGGCGGCCGATCATGAGAAGGCCGGCCCCAGGCGGAGCCGGCCAGCGAGAACGACGGTCGCGCGCCGGGTCAGCGGCGCACGGGATACCGGGCAGGATCGTCGGAGAGGTCCACCAGCACGGTCCGCTTCGAGAAGACCGTACGATGCGGGGTATTCTCGGGCACGTGATAATGGTCGCCGGACTGGTAGAGGTTGGTCCGGCCGTCGAGTTCCATCACCATCTCCCCGCTCAGGACCGTGCCGCGCTGGGCGCAGTGCGCGTGATCGGGGAAGGAGACCCCTTCCTCGAAGACGAAGAAGACCACCTGCTTCTCGTCGTCGTTGAGGGCGAAGCCCGTCACGCCGTCGACGGGCACCTCGACCTTGGGAAGGGCGAGGACCTCCTCGGGCAGCAAGCCTGCGAACTGCTCGGTCCGCGTCGTCTCCATGGATGCCCTCCTTCGTTCAGCGTACTCGCGGCCACGGCCGGCCGCGGTTGGTGCCATTCTAACCGACCGGGGCGCCGATGCAACCCCCTCGGAACAGGCCGTCAGCTGGCGAGCCGGAACTCGGCCATCACGGGGAAGTGGTCCGAGGGCGGCGGCGCGCCCAGCGTGCTCAGGCGATCGAAATCGACCCGCGAGACGCTGCGGACCTCCAGCTGCGGACGGTAGAACACGTAGTCGATGCGGCGGGGGCCGAAAAGCAGATTGCCCAGACGATCACGCAGGCCCAGGCCCCGGAAGGTGGCGCCGGGGCGGCCCTCGATCCCGCCGGCCGCGCTCCAGGCGTCGAGCAGGCCCGCACGGTCGGCGGTCTGCTCGGCCAGCGCCCGGATCTCCCGGGTATTGGCCGCGGCGTTGAAGTCGCCGGTGAGGAAGACGGGCATCTCCTCGCCCATCTCGGCGAGCTTCCGCTGGATGTACTGCTGCAGCAGCAGCGCGCCATGGCGGCGATGCCCCGGCAGGAAGGCCTCCAGGTGCGTGGTGCCGAAGAGCAGGGGTCGTCCCGTGGGGCGATGCTCGAGGAACGACCACACCGCCAGGCGCGGCCGCGAGGCCAGCACGAAGCGGCTGGCTGGCTCCAGCGGCCGCGGCGACAGCCAGAACGACTCGCCCGGGGTGGGCAGGCGCCGGATCCGGTCGCGGCGGTAGAAGATGGCGTTGTACCAGGCGTCGGTGTGCTCGGCCCGGCCGGGGCCCAGGTTGGCCTCGCCGGTGTAGTCGTAATCCGGCAGGCGCTCGCGGAGGTCGTTGAGCTGCGCGAGGTTGGCCTCCTGGGTGCCCACCACGTCGGGGCGCTGCTGCTCGAACACGTCCACGATGCCCTGCAGGCGCTGTTCCCACGGGTAGCGACGGCGCTTCTTGGAAGCCGCCAGCAGGTTGAACGTCATGACGCGGAGGCCGTCGGCGACGGGGGGGATCTGGATCAGCGTCAAGGGATGCTCCGTCTGCGATCTATGGTCGGCGGCCGCGGCGGCCGCGCCGGGTCACTGTCGGGACCGCCGCCCGCGGCGACGTCCATCTCCTTGCAAAACCCGCGGCAGGAGAAAGTTCCTCCGTGCTGGAGCAAGGTCCGGGCCGGGGCGCACCGTCAAGATGGACACAGATATCCCACGTTGCAAGTCCGATATCAAGAACGACGGAGAACCGGGGGTTCGCCGGGCGTTCCGGGGCTCAGAAGAGGTCCAGCTGGGGCGCGCGCGGGGGCAGATCCAGGGCGCCGAGGACCGCCGACACCCAGCCGGAACGGTCGCCGGCGGGCAGGCGCAGGCAGGGCGCGCCGTACTCCTGCAGCAGGTCCTCGATGATCCGGTCGATGGCCAGCTGGAAGGTGATGGAGACGTCACGCGTGCCATCGTAGCTCGGCGGTGCGATCACCGGCACCTTGACCAGCAGGTGGTAGCTGCGCAGCCACTCGCGGATCAGGTCCTCGAGGTGCGGGTGCCGGCCCGCGGCGTTGACCAGGTAGGCATAGTTGTCAAGCACCGCCCGATCGCAGACGATCACCTCGTAGCGGGCCGCATGGTCCAGCTCGGCGGCGATCTGGGAGTGCAGGATCCAGAGCTGGGCATCCCGGGTGGTCTCCTGGTTGATGGGCAGCGGACAGCGTCGCGCCACCTCCTTGACCAGGTCGACGCTCAGATCCAGGCGCTTGAGCGCCGCGGCCAGCTCGAAGCAGAGGGTGGTCTTGCCCACCCCGTGAGTGCCCATGAACGCGATCTTCATGGGCGGAAACTTAGCTCGCCCCAGGCCACGCGTCCACAACGGACGCCTCGTGCCGTCCCGCGGGGCCGTTCAGGAGCCGCCACTCATGCCACTCGGTGATCACGACCCTGCCTGGCGACGGATCCGCGCCGGGGTGCGCCCCAGTTCCGTCCTGCTCGCCGGCGCCATGGCCACCGCCACCGCGCCGGTGCTGGCCCGCCTGCAGGGCGGCGGCGATCCCGGCTGGTCGATCTGGGGCCTGGGCCTGGCCCTCAGCGGCGTGGGCCTGATCCTCTCGGGCCTGCGTCCCTGGCTGACCACCCTGGCGGTCGCCGCCGGGGCCGTGTTCCTCGCCCAGCTGGCCGGCCTGGTGGCCGGGCTGCTCGGCTCCGGACCGGGTGCCTGGATCTACCTGCAGCTGGTGATCCCCAAGGCCGTCCTGCTGTCGCTGCTGGCGCTGGCGACGCGCCGACAGGTGGCCCCCTTCCGCCGGCACGTCCTGCAGGCCGCGGCAGCGGTGCTGCTCCTGAAGGTGGTGCTGCGCGAATTGCATCTGCTCCCGCCGGCGACGCTCCCCTGGCTGGATCTGGCCAGCACCCTGCTGCTGGCGGTCGCCCTCGGCCTGCTGGCCCGGGGACTCCGGCACCGGGAGGACGAGTGGGCCCGGCGGCGCCTGGCCGAGATCGATGCCGACCTCGCGGACTTCGATCCCGCCACCCCGCCGGCCTCCTGACAGGAACCGGCCTGCTGACAGCGACCGGGATTCCGGGTATCCTGTCCACCGGCGCGACGCCCCCGCGCCGTGACCGCCCATGAGTGCTGATCGCCGCCATCATCATGCCGCCGCCCTGGTCGGCCTGCTGCTCCCCGTGCTCCTCTCCGCGGTGGCGATGGCCTCGCCCCGCCAGTGGCCGGTGGGCCTGAACGATCCCGAGCGACCGGATCGTCCGGTGACCGCGGTCCTGGTGGCCGATCCCGCCGCCACGGCCCCCTGCCCGGTGGTGGTGCTCGCCCACGCCACCCTCACGGGCTGGGAGCATTACGCCGCCCTGGCCGACACCCTGGCCGGGACCGGCTGGCTGGTGGCCCTGCCGACCACCGAGATGGGTCTGCCCGGCGACCAGGCCGCCCTCGCCGCGGACATGACGTTCCTGGCCTCGGCCCTGCGCCAGGGGCATCCGGACCTGCCGGCGGATCTGCCGGCCCGGTCGTCCGGCCCCCATGCCCTGGTCGGTCACAGCCTCGGGGGGGGCGCCGCCGTGGTGGCCGCCGCGGACGACCCCCTGGCCGGCGTTCTGGCCCTGCTCGCGCCCCAGGAACGACCCCGTCCCTCCATGATCGGCCGGGCTCCGGACGTGCAGGCTCCGGCGCTCATCCTCGCCGGCGAGCTGGACTGCGTGACGCCGCCAGCGGAGCATCAACAGCCGCTCTTCACCGCCCTCGGCTCGTCCACGCGCGCGCTGGCGCTGGTGCTCGGCGGCGGACACTGCAGTTTCGCCGAGCCCTCGCCGGCGTGCCTGGGTGGGGAGTCCTGGTGCCCGCCGACGTTGCCGTCGGCGAGCCAGCAGGCCCTCACGCGGCGCCTGGTGACGGGCTGGCTGGCCTGGCGCCTGCGTGGCGATGCCGCCGCCGGCGCCCAGGTCCTGACCGACCTCGCCGCGCCGCCGCTGGCCACCGAGCGGGTGGGGTTGCCCACGGCCGCGGGAACGCCGGCCGCCGCGGCTCGACTCCGGCGCGCGGGCCCGGCGCCGGCGTCCGGGACGGCCCACTGGCGTCTCGAGCTGTCCGCCGCAGCGCTGGTGCAGGCCGACATCTTCGACCTGCGCGGTCGCCGCGTGGCACGCGTGTCGCGGGGATCGTGGCCGGCCGGCGTGCATGACCTCCGCTGGGACGGCCGCCAGGACGGGGGCCGGCGCGCACCCGCCGGGGTCTACCTCCTGCGGGTCCGCGCGGGAAGTCAGGTGTTCGTCGACCGGATCCTGCGGCTGGACTGAGCCGGACGGCCTGCCGTCGCTTCGGGATCGGTCGGACCTCAGGGTCCTTCCCGCCACACGCGCCAGCTGCGGGGCGCGAGGGTCAGATCGGCCGGGATCTCCTCAGGATCGGCGGCGAAGGCCCCGGACGACCATCTTCGCCACCGTTTCCCGGTCACCGCTACCGGCAGCGCCACGGTGGGCTGGAACTCCGACAGGTTCACGGCCACCAGCACCGTCTCCTCCGGGGACTCGCGGAGGTAGACCAGGACCCCCTGCTCGTCACAGGGCACGCGCCGGGTCTCCCCCTGCCGCACGGCGTCGCTGCGATGCCGCAATCCCAGCAGCTCGCGATAGAGAGACTCCCAGCGCGCATCGCGCGCGGTGCGATCCAGGGGCACCGGGCGGTGCAACCGCGGCGGCTGCGTCGCCCCCCACTCCTGCCCGCTGTAGAGCTGGGGATGGCCCGGCAGGGTCAACATGGCCACCACGTATCCGATGCCGTGCGGCCAGGAGAACGCCCTGGCCGCACGCTCGCCGAACCGGTCCTCCAGGAAGTGGATCGCTGCCCCCCGCTCGACGATGCTGGTGTCCGCGGCCGCCAGCCAGAGGTCCTCGTGAAGCCCACGCTGGGCGAAGTCGTCCATCATCGCGAAGCGGCAGGCCTCCAGGTACTGCGGACGCAGGATGGCGTCGAAGCCCACCGCCAGGTGCCCCGGATCCCGGGAATCGGCGATGAGGCGGAGGCCAGGTCGCGCACGCCTCGCGGCGGCGAGCGCGTCCCTCCAGAACCCGGCCGGTACGAGGTCGGCGTGCAGACACCGGAAACCGTCGGCTCCTCGTTGCGCCCAGGTGCGCAGGACGCGTTCGAGGTAGGCGCGGGCGCCGGCATCGTCGTGATCGAAGTCGGCGATGGTCCGCCAGGCAGCGACCTCGCGCGTGGGCTGGCCGGCCTGGTCGCGAAGGAAGTACTCCGGATGCTGCAGGATCTCGGCGTGGTCGAGGGAACCATGGTTGAGCACCATGTCGAGCAGGACACGCTGGCCACGAGCATGCGCGGCAGCGCAGAAGCGCTCGAATGCCGCCACGTCGCCGAGCTCTGGCGCCACGGCGAGGTGGTCACGGACGGCGTAGGGGTGGGCCGCGGTGGTGTCTCCCGGCAGCCCGCCGGCCGGATGGATGGGATTGAGCACGAGGATCTCGATGCCGAGCTCCTGGAGCCCGTCCAGGTGCGCGATGGCACCATCGAGGGTGCCGGCGGTGCTGAATTCCGCGATGTTGATCTGGTAGAGCACCTGTCCGGTGAAGGTGTCGCCGCCTCCGTGGCCGCTCGACGGCACGCGGTGCCGGTCGCACCCCCCGAGCGCGGTGAGCCCCCAGAGCAGGAGGAGGAGGGTGGCGGTCGAGAACGGAACCAGGCGGCGAGCCATGTCGAAGGACCTCCGGGCCGAGGGGGGCGGATGCCGGGGGACGTGGTTCCGGCGGGGCCCCGGCCGTGGCCGGGGCCCCCGCGACCTCCCCCGGGAGGAGATGGTGGCTACTTCACCAGGGCCATGGTCTTGCTCTGGACCAGGCTCTCGGTGTTCAGGCGATAGACGTAGGTGCCGCTGGCCACGCGACGGCCGGTCCGGTCGGTTCCGTCCCAGACCACCGTGTGGTGTCCGGCCCCACGGGTCCCGTCCACCAGGGTGCGCACGTGGCGGCCCTGCATGTCGACGATCTCCAGGCGCACGGCCTCGCTGCGGGGCAGGTCGAAGGCGATGGTGGTCTGGGGATTGAACGGGTTGGGGTAGTTCTGCTCCAGGCTCCGCGCGACCACGGGCACCTCGTCGCCGGGCAGGTCGGGGTTCTCCACCGGCACGGTCCCGGAGATCAGATCGAAGCAGGTCAGGGCGACCTCGGTGTTGTCGATGTAGCTGCCCACCACCGGGTCGACCTCGTCGGCGTGGCCGAGCAGGACCTCGGCCCCGGCGCCGCGCACGAAGAAGGGCACCAGCAGGTTGGTGTGGCCGGCGGAGCCGGTGGGATTCTGCCAGTCCTGACCAGGGGCGGAGTAGTAATAGAAGCCTGGCACGTTGCCCGGACCGTTGTCGACGATGGGCGCGAACCAGGTGCTCTCGTCCTCGGGGTCGACGCCGGGGCCGAACAGGCCGCCGGTCTCGTGATCGCCGGTGACCATGATCAGGGTCTCGTCCCAGCTGCTGTGGGCCTCGACCCAGGCGATGGCCGCCTCGACGGCCGCGTTGAAATCGTCCTGCTCCTCGATGAGGCGCTCCATGGCGCGGCCATGGCCGGACCAGTCCACGGCGCCGCCCTCGACCATCACGACGAAGCCGTCGGGATCCTGGCCCAGGACGTTGAGCGCGCCGGCGGTCATGGTCGCCAGGGTGGGCACGTTGGGCACGAAGGGATCGGTGTAGGGGGCGTCCGGCGCGTTGTCGTCCGGATAGCCCGCGCGGTTGTGCTGCAGGGTGCTGGCCACCTGGGCCACGCCGACGACGCGATCGAGGACCAGGGTGCCGTCGGCCAGCGCCTCGAAGTCGGCCTTCTGGTCGATGAGGGTCCAGGGCTCGCTGCCGCCGGCGGTGCCGGCCAGGAGCTCGTTCCAGAGCTCGTGGCCACCCACGTGCCGCCAGTCGCCGGGGACGGTCGGATCACCGGCATCCCACTGGCCGTCGTGGTCGTAGTTTGGATGACCGGCGCCCATGATGACGTCCAGTCCCGAGTCCTCGATCATCTCCTGGGCGATGGCCGCGTAGTTGCCGCGAGCCGGATTGTGGGCGCGGTGAGTCGCCGGCGTGGCATGGTTCAGCTGGACGCTGGTGACCGTACCGGTGGCCTTGCCGGCCGCCTCGGCGAACTCGAAATAATTCTCGATGGGCTGATCATCGACGCTCCAGCAGATGGCGCCGTTGTAGGTCTTCTGGCCGGTGGCCATGGCGGTGCCGGCCGCGGCCGAGTCGGTGGCGAAGTTCTGGTGGTACCACCAGTCGCTCCAGGCCAGCGCGGGGTCGTACCCGTGGATGCCCTCGAAGCTGCCGTCGCCGTAGGGCGGGTTGTCGGAGGGTCGGACGTAGGAGTAGGTGCTCATGTGGGTGCTGGCCCAGCTCTCGTAGCTCGCGCGCTCACCGTTCCAGTAGGCGGTGGCGTCGAGCTGGGACTGGCCCCAGCCGTCGCTGATGAAGACGATGATGTTCTTGGCGGTGGGCACCTGGGCCTGCGCGCCGGCGGCCAGCGCGATCAGGGTCAGGACCACCAGGGACGTCCGCAGCAAGTTCCGCATGTCGTTCTCCCCATGGGAAAGCGGGTCTCTCGGGGCGGGAGGAGCGAACCGGAGCCGCGGCAGCCAGCGCACGTCCAGGACTCCTCCCAGGACGCAGGAACCGTAGCGCGGAAGATTACGGATAGGGTTCGACATGCGTCAAATGCACGCAAAGTCGACGCGCACAAGACCATACAAGTCAAAAGGTTATGAATTTCCCGCAAGCAGCGGCGGCGACGCGGGATCCGGCTCTTCACCGGAGTTCAGGAAATCCCACCTGGGCTCATGTGCACCCGACTCGCATCCCGCCGACTCACCGCACCGGCGCGAGCTCGACGAACCGGACGCCACGGCCGGTGACGAAGCCCACGGGCGACCAGTCGGCGAAGGCGCCGTTGTCCGCCACGGTGAGCCCGGCGAGCTCCTCGCCGGTCTCCAGGTCGGTGGCCGCGTACGCTCCTGGCGCGAGCTGACTGGCCGCGGTGCTCAGGCTCCAGCCGGCCAGGCTGCCGCCGGAGAAGTTGTGCAGGACCACCACCGCCTGCGCCTCGTGGTGGCGCAGGAACGCCAGCAGCTGATTGGTGCCGGTGCCCAGCTGATGGTAGGTGCCGCGCCGCAGGGCGGGCGAACCGTTGCGCACGTGGACCAGACGGCGGTAGTGATGCCAGAGCGAGCCCTCGGCGGCCTGCATGGCCTGCACGTTGAAGGACCCGTGGTTGGCCGCCGGCGCCTGCCAGGGCGTGCCGGTGGTGAAGCCCGCCCCCGCGCCGCCGGTCCAGGACATGGGCCGGCGCACGTCCTCGTGGACCCAGCTGCTGATCATGCCCACCTCCTCGCCATAGAAGAGGAAGGGCACGCCCGGCAGGGTGAGCAGCAGGGCGGCGGCGGTCCGGTTGCGGCCGGGCTCCTGGTCGAGCTGGGAGAAGACCCGCTGCTGGTCGTGGTTGGTCAGGAAGGTGGCATGGGTCAGGAACGGGTACGACGCCTGCACCACGTCCAGCTGGGTGTTGACCGGACGCGCGTCGCCCTGGTTGGCCGCGCGGATCATGGCGTCGGCGAGGTCGAACTCGAAGACCGTGTGCAGGCCCGCATCCACGTAGCTGGCCGAGACGGTGGAGCGATCCCAGGCCTCGCCCACCACGAAGGCGTCGGGGGCCACGAGATCGAGGTGCTCGCGGAACCGCCCCCAGAAGGCCAGCGTGGCGCCGGTGTCCTCCAGGCGGCTGCCCTCCTCGATGAGGTACTTCACGGCGTCGAGTCGGAAGCCGTGGGCGCCCATGTCCTGCAGCCACCAGTCGGCGGTGTCGAGCATCTCGGCGACCACGGGCGCGTGGGTATAGTTCAGATCGGGCATGCCACCCCAGAAGACGCCGTAGTAGTAGCCGCGCGCGCCGGAGTGCCAGACGCTGCCGCCCCCCCACGGCTGGGACCAGCCCGGATTGTCGCTGCGCCAGAGGAACCAGTCGGCGAAGTCGGGATCGCCCTGTGCCGAGGCCTGGAACCACGGATGCTGGGTGGAGCAGTGGTTCATGACGTAGTCGACGATCACCGTCATGCCCCGCGCCTCGGCCGCCGCGATGAGTTGCTGGAAGTCGGCATTGGTGCCGTAATCGGGCTCGACGGTGCGGTAGTCCGTGGCGTCGTAGCCGTGGTAGCTGGGCGACTCGACGATGGGCATGAGCCAGAGGCCGGTCACGCCGAGGTCGGTGTCGGTGGACGGGTCGCCGTCGTTGAGGTAGTCCAGCCGCGAGATCAGGCCCTGCAGGTCGCCGATCCCGTCGCCGTCGCTGTCCTGGAAGCTGCGCACGAAGACCTCGTACCAGACCTTGTCGTGATACCAGGAGGTGGGTCCGGGCTGCTCGATCTCGCCGCCGCCGCCGCCGGGCGTGGTGGGACCGCGAGGGTCGTCGTCGTCCGAGCAGGCGGGCAGCAGCAAGAGTAGCGCGAGGACGAGGGCGGCGAGCGGGGCGCGGCGCATGAAGGAGCCTCCGGATGGTGGCCAGGCGCGATGGGGGGCCCGCAGGCCCCCCGTCCACGACGGTCGACGCGGCTACACCGAGAGTAGCAACGCCTCGATGCGGGCCGCCAGTTCGGCGCGGCCCGCCACGGTCTGCAGATCGGGTGCGAAGCTCGCGTCGAAGATCTGGACCTGGATCAGGCTGGCGCCGAAATCGCCGAGGGCGTAGTGGGCCACCGCCTGCAGGACGTGGATGTCGTTGCGGTCGATGGTGGGATCATGGGTGAAGGTCCAGCCCTCGGGCACCTCCAGGGCGGCGGTGAGCACGCCGTTCCAGTCGCCCAGGGCGTCGAGAGCGAGGGCCTGCCCGGCATACGCCTGCTCGTCGAGGGCGCCGTCGGCGCCACCGTTGGCCGTCACCGCGGCCACGAAGTGGGTCTGCGCGGAGTCGGCCGCGCTCTGCGCGGCGAAGACCCAGCCCAGCCCGTCGTGCGCCCTGGCGAGCAGCGCGCCCCGGCCGAGCAGCTCGCGGAACTGCGCCTCCGCGTCGGCGAGGTCGTCCTGCTCGTAGGCGTCCCAGCCGGCCGCGAGAACCTCCTGGTCGCTGGGCGGCGTGGGCGGGTCGGTGTCGTCGTCGTCGCCACAGCCGGCGAGCACCAGCAGCGGCAGGATCAGCAGCGAGAGGATCCGGAGCGTCTTCATGGACGACCTCCTCACTTCAGCATCAGCATGCGCCCGCTGAGCGCCTGCCGGCCGGTCTCGAGTCGATAGAGGTAGACGCCGGAGGCCGCGGCGCGGCCCTGGCCGTCACGACCGTCCCAGACGATGGCGTGCTCGCCCGCGGGCAGCGCGCCGTCGACCAGGGTGCGGACCAGCTTGCCGCGCACGTCGTAGACGCGCAGGCGCACGCGGTCGCCGGCGTCGGCGGCGGCGAGCGCGAAGCGGATGCTGGTCTGCGGGTTGAAGGGATTGGGAGCGTTGCCCAGCAGCCGCGTGGCCACCGGCACGGCCTGCCCCGGCGCCAGGCGGATCAGGCCCAGCTCGGCCGTGTGCGCCTCGAGGGTGCCATCCTCCGCCACGGTGGTGGGCAGGGCGGACCAGGCGCCGTCACGGAAGAGCTGGAAGACCTGGCCAGGCTCCGGCGGCTGCGCCCGCAGGACGGCGGGCGCGAGCAGGCGGGCCTGCGGCGCCCCCAGCAGCCAGGTGCCACGGGGCAGGTCGGGCCGCCCCGCGCGGTCGGCCAGCACCAGCCAGCCGCCCGGCCGGGCGCCCGCGGGCACGTCCACCGCCAGGACGCCGTCCCGGGAGGTGAAGCTGGCGCCACCGCTGAGATCCCAGGCCGACACCGTCCGCGTGAGCACCAGATCGCCGGCCGCCACGGTGATCACCAGCTCGCCGGACTCGCTCAGCGTGTAGCGGCCCAGCCAGCTGCCCGGGGTGATCTGCTCGAGGAGCAGGTCCTCGCCGTTGATCACCACGTCGGCGTGCACGATGGTGGTGTCCAGGGCATTGACCGCGACGGTCAGGTACCGGTCCAGCACCGGGTTCTGGAAGAGGTTGAGCTGCAGATCCGGCGCGGCCTCCTGGTAGAGCACCATGGTCCCCCGCGGCGGCGCCGGCAGGTCCAGCGGATCGGCCGCCGGGCTGACGTGGCTCGCGAGCACGCTCGTGCCGGCGGTCTGCGGGTCCACCACCGCGGCCCACTGGCCGGCCGGCAGCGGGACCATGACCTCCTGGTCGCTCGGATTGTGGATCACCAGGATCTCGCCCCAGTCGTCGTCCGGCGTGACGTCGGCCAGGGTGTAGGCGATGGCGCCGCCGTCGAGGCCGGTCAGGAAGGTCTGGTTGGCCTCGATCTGCGCCTGCGTGGTCAGCCGGAACTCCGGCCGGGCCAGGCGCAGGGCGACCAGCCCCTGGTAGTATTCCACCACGTCGTCGTACTGCACGCGGCGCGCCCAGTCGAGCTGGTTGACGTCGTCGCCGGCGTTGTAGCTGTTACGGATGGACTCCTCGTCGTTGCTCGGGTCGTCGGGATCGCCCACGCGCTTGGTGCGCAGGAACTCGCTGCCGGCGTGGATGAAGGGGATGCCCTGGCCGAGCAGCACCATGCTGATGCCGAAGCGGTTCATGCGGATCAGCGTCTCCTCGGAGTGCCCGGGCGGCGGCAGGGTGGGATTCCAGCGCCAGTCCAGCTTGTCCCACCAGGTGTAGTTGTCGTGGGCGGAGATGTAGTTGATGGTCTCCTCGGGGCCGTCGGTGAAGTCGTCGATGGCGGCCTCGAGGCCATCCTGCACGGCGGGCCGGTCGGACTCGATGCCCATGGCGTAGCCGGGATCGGTGCCATCGGTGGAACCGCGGATGGCGTTGCGGACGTTGTCGTTGAAGCAGCCGAAGCCCAGGCCCCGCTGGTCGCCCTTGCCGGTGAGGATGTCGGCGCCGTAGCCGCCCCAGGGCTCGCCATAGATGATGGCGTGCGGGTTGATGGCCTTGACCTCCTCGGTGATGGTGGCCATCAGGTCGGTATCGATCAGGCCCATCAGGTCGAAGCGGAAGCCATCGACGCGGTACTCCTGCACCCAGTACTTCACGCTCTGCAGGATGAAGTTCCGAGCCATGAGCTTCTCGGTGGCCACCTCGTTGCCCACGCCCGAGCCGTTGCTGTAGCTGCCGTCCGGCTCGAGGCGGTAGTAGTACCTGGGCACCATGGCGTCGTAGAGCGACCCCTGCGGGCCCACGTTGTGGGTGTGGTTGTAGACCACGTCCATGACCACCTTGATGCCGGCCTCGTGGAAGGCCTGGATCATCTGCTTCATCTCGCGGATGCGCACCTTGCCGTCGTCCGGATCGGAGGAGTAGCTGCCCTCCGGGACGTTGTAGGCGTAGGGGTCGTAGCCCCAGTTGCGGCTCTGGGGATCGTACTCGTTGACCGAGGTGAAATCGTACATGGGCAGGATCTGCACGGTGTTGACGCCCAGATCCAGGATGTGGTCGAAGCCCGTGGGCTCGCCCTCGTGGCTGGTGCCGGGCTCGACCACGCCCAGGAACAGGTGACGGTTGTCCTCGCTGCCGTTCCAGGTCGGCGCGGCCGTCAGGTCGCGGACGTGGACCTCCCAGACCACCGAGTCGGTCACCGGGAAGTCCGGCCACTGGTCCTGATCCCAGCCGGCGGGGTCGGTCTCGTCCAGGTCGATGATCTGCGACCGCTGGCTGTTGCCGCTCATGGCGATGGAGTACAGGTCCGGCGTGAGGTAGGTCTCGCCGTAGACGGACATCTCGTAGAGGTAGTAGCGGTCCTTGTGGTCCCCCGCGACGGTGACCTCCATGACCCCCGGATCGGTGAACGAGCGGATGAGCTGGTGGCTGTCCACCGGCTCGCCGTCCACCGGGAACGGGCTGTCGTAGATGTGGACGGTGGCGGCCGAGGCCACCGGGCTCCAGAGCTTGAAGGTGGTCTCGGTGGGCGAGTAGGTGAAGCCGAGGTCCTCGCCGTCGTAGGCCCACTCGGCGTCGTCGAACTCGTGCAGGACGGCCACCTGGTTCTCGCCCACCGAGTCGGCCACCTCGTAGAGGACGGTGATGTCGATGGGCTCGGCGAGCTCCAGCAGCACCGTGCGCGGTGTCGTGACGGTGCGGGAAGTCACGGTCACCGGCGTGCCGTCCTTCAGGACGCTGAACGCGTCGAGTTGATCGGCGTCGCGGCCGAGGGTCAGGGTGATGGTGTCCTCGCCATCGCTGGTCGCCGACATCAGGCGCACGTCCGGGTTGGGCGGCTCGGTGAAGATCTGGGTGTAGCCCGAGAGGATCCAGATCTCCGGGTGCGCCTCGTAGTCGCTCCAGAACTGGTCCGGGCCGGGGTCCTTGACGTCGCCGTTGTGGATGATGAACCCCAGCTCGTTCTCGGGGTAGGCGATGGGCACCTCCCAGTAGACGCCGTAGTCGTCCGAACCGGTGGGCGGCAGGGGGTTCTGCCAGTCGTAGCTCTGGCCCTCGATGATGAAGGTGCCGCCGTCCTCCTCGACGGCGTTCCAGAGGTGCAGGCCCCAGCCGAGGTAGTCGTCATCGAATCGGAAATAGTGGATGGTCAGCGTGGCGTCGCTCTGCGCCAGGGCCGGCAGGGCCGGCAGGATCAGGGCGAGGACGCCGAGGAGCAAGCCGAGCTTGCGCATGGGAGAACCTCCAGCGACGGGTCGTGGCCGTGGTGGCGGCGCGGGTGTCGGGTCTCTGTGGACATGATAGCCTTGGTGCGAAAGAGGGCGACCCCGTGCCCGGGGCCGCCCTCTCCGATCGATGCATCGAAGCTCAGTCGCCCGGGCAGCCTTCCCACGGCGTGGAGTAGGTCACCGGCTCGGTGGCGATCTCCACCTGGCGGTTGTAGCCGCCGAAGTCGTCGTCGACGCCACACGCGGCAGGCACCGACTCGTAGGTGGCCCCGTCGAGCAGGAACTTGAAGTCGATCGTCTGGTTCTGCTCGACCTCGAGCTCCACGGTCCAGATGCCATCCTCGTCCGCGTCGGACAGCGCGGTGGGGGCATCGGACCAGCCATTGAAGCTGCCGCGGACCTGGCAGGTGGTGAAGCTGCCACCACCGTATTCGTTCATGTCGCAGCTCAGCGTCAGCGTGGTGACCGGCTGCGGCGAGGGGATCTCGAAGGTGGTGGTGCCGCTGACCGAGCCGTCGGCCGCCACGTCGAACTGCAGGTTGTCTCCCGGCAGCAGCCAGATACCGTTGTCGCTGCCATCGTCCTGGATCACGCCCCATTCGTAGGTCCCAGCGTCGAGGCCGGCCTCGATGTGGCGATAGACGTACATGCCGTCCTCGCTCATGCCGGTGCGCTCGGTGGTGGCCCAGCCGTCATAGGAGCCCTTGATCTTGATGTTGTCGTAGGCCGGGTTGTGGTTGATGACCACGAGGTTGAAGCCGGTGCCGGCGGCGGGCTCGAGGTCGAGTTCCTGGTCGCCGGTGACCTCGCCGCCCTCGGTGACGGTGACGCTCAGGCCGGAGATCACCTCCACCAGGGCCTTGGTGCCGTCATCGTGGACGATGGCGTAGGCGTAGGTGCCGGGCTCCACGCCGGTGATGGTGGCGGTCCAGATGATGCCGTCCTGGGTCATGGCCACCGGCGAGTCTCCGGTCAGCTCCCCGTTGACGTGCAGGTTGTCCCAGTCGCCCACCATGTCCATGACCTCGACGGTCACGTCCGCGGTCGTCGGTCCGCCGTTCCCGCCCTCCGGGATGTACGGATCCCCGGCGTCGGTGCAGGCGAACACCAGGCCGAGCACGGGCAGGGCCAGCGTGAGCAGCGCGAGCTTCTTCATCGCTTTCTCCTTGGTTCCAGGTCCTCGACCAGCGGCCGGCGCCGGCCTGGTCGACCAGGGTGGCTGACTGTCGGTATCAACGACGGCAGATTAGAACGAACCCGCAACCGTCGTCAAGCCGGGTTGTGACGACGTCGTGACCGGCCGTCAAGCCACCAGGCCCACGGCCCGCACCGCCCGCGTGATCTCCTCCACACGGTCCTCCAGCCGCCCGGTGATGCCCACCGAGATCCGCAGCAGGCCCGGGCTCAGCCCCATGCGCTGCTGCTCCTCGGCGGAGATCTCCGAGCTGGTGGACGACCCCGAGCACGACATCAGCGTGTCGAAGTAGCCCAGCGACACGGCGATGTACCCGAACCGTTCCTGGTGCTGCAGGTGATCCATGAGGGCCTCCGCGCGCTCGCGGGTCCCGCAATCGAGGGTGATCACGCCGCCATGGCCGAGGTCGGGATCGTTGAGCATGCCGTTCAGCCGCCCGTGGCCCGGATGGTCCGGCAATCCCGGATAGCCCACCGGCGCGCCCAGCTCCTGCAGCCGCACCGCGATGGCCAGGGCCCGGCGCCCGTGCTCCTGCATGCGCAGCGGCAGGTGGGGCAGGCGCTGGTAGACGTCATAGGCCGTCCGCGGATCCATGGTGGGCCCCAGCAGCATGATCCGTCCCGTGTGCAGATCCATCAGTTCCTCGATGAAGGCCCGGCTGGCGCAGACCGCGCCAGCGACCACGTCGCTGGCGCCGTTGATGAACTTGGTCAGGGAGTGGACCACCACGTCGGCGCCGAGGGCGGCGGGGCTGACCAGCACCGGCGTGAAGGTGTTGTCCACCACCAGCTTGACCTTGGCCTCGCGCGCCACCCGGGCCAGGGCCGGGATGTCCGAGACGCGCAGGGTCGGATTGGCCACCACCTCGGTGTAGAGCACCCGGGTCTCCGGCCGGATGGCGGCCTGGAAGGCCTCGGTGTCGTCGGGATCGACGAAGGTGGTCTGGATCCCCATCTGCGGCAGGGTCTCCGCGAGCAGGGCGTGGGTGCCCCCGTAGATGGTGTGGCTGGCCACGATGTGCGCGCCCTGGTGGCAGAGCTGCAGCAGCGTGGTGGCGATGGCCGCGATGCCGCTGGCGGTGCCGATGGCCCACTCGGTGCCCTCGAGGGCCGCCAGCGACCGGGCCAGGACGTCCACCGTGGGATTGAAGTGCCGGCTGTACAGGTAGCAGCCCCCCTGGTCGGGGCCCTTGAGGCCGGCGAAGATCTCCGGCATGGTGCCCGACTCCAGCACCGTGAAGGTGCTCGAGCGCTCGATGGAGGGCGCCACGCCGCCGTGCTCGCCGAACTCGCGGCGGATCTGGACCAGGGCGCTCACGGGGTCATGGTGGGGCATGGCTGCCTGCCTTTGCTCGGGAAGAGAAGAACGACCTCATCGCTGGGACTCTAGCGGGGTGATCGGCTGTGTGCAACCCCACCCGCTGCGGCGGCGCCGTGCCGTGGCCGCGGGGTCGGGCCACCCCCGCCACCGGACGCGCCGAGCCCCCGGAGGGCGGTGGCCATCCGGGGGCTCGTGATCGCCTGGGGCGCCAGCCGGACCTAGAGTTCGGCCGTGGCCGCCTCGTCGCGCAGCAGCTTCTCCCACTGCGCATCCACCCACTGCTGGGCGTGCTCGAGCATGGGCTCGTTGCCCGGCCTGAAGAGGTGGCGGAACCGCGCCTGCGGCTCGAGCCACTCGACGATGGGCGTCGGGTCCTTGGGCTTCTTGTTGATGGTGTACTTGCCGTTCTCGATCTCGAACAGCGGCCAGAAGTTGGTCTCCACCGCCTGCTTGGCCACCTCGGCGCCCAGCTCCGGCGCGAAGCCCCAGCCCACGGTGCAGGGCATCAGGATGTTGAGGAACGCCGGGCCGTCGCAGCTCAGCGCCTTCTGCACCTTGGTGGCCATGTCCTTCCAGTGGAAGGGCGTGGTCTGGCCCACGTACGGGATGTTGTGCGCGGCCATGATGCGGGTCAGGTCCTTGCGCTCCTGCTCCTTGCCCTGCTTCACCTTGCCCGCGGGCGCGGTGGAGGTATGGGCGCCGAACGGCGTGGCGCTGGAGCGCTGGATGCCGGTGTTCATGTACGCGTTGTTGTCGTAGCAGACGTACACCATGTCGTGCCCGCGCTCGAAGGCCCCGGACAGCGACTGCAGGCCGATGTCGTAGGTGCCGCCGTCGCCGCCGAAGGCGATGAAGTTCATGCCGTCGGCCTGGTCGGCCGCCTCCGGCAGATCGCCCCGCTTCTTGAGGGCACGGTAGGCGGTCTCCACGCCGCTGACCGTGGCCGCCGAGTTCTCGAACGCGCTGTGGATGAACGAGGTCTTCCAGGCGGTGTACGGGAAGATGGTGGTGACCACCTCCATGCAACCGGTGGCCCCGCCGACCACGGTGTTCTTGCCCGCGACCAGCATGATCTGGCGCAGGATGGTCGCCCCCATGCAGCCGGCGCAGGCGCGGTGCCCTCCGACGAGGAGGTCTTCGTTCTGGACGAGGTCCTTGAGGCTCGTGGCCATGTCGTCCTCCTTCGCTACGCCCGGCAGCCGAGCAGGTTGAGGGTGTCGACCTTCTTGCCGGCGGCGATCTTCTGCATCGCGTCGATCACCTCGGCCGCGTGCTTGAGGTCGAAGTCGCGGCCACCCAGGCCGTAGATCCAGTTGTGCACCGGCGACGGGTTGCTGGTGCCGTAGAGGGCGCTGCGGATCTCGTTGAACACGGGCCCGCCCCAGCCACCGAAGCTGGCCGAACGGTCCAGGACGGCGACGGCCTTGCGACCCTCGAGCACCGGGCGCAGCATCTCGGCCGGGAAGGGGCGGAACATGCGCAGCTTCAGCAGGCCCACCTTGACGCCCTTCTCGCGGTACTCGTCGATCACGTCCTTGGCGGTGCCCGCGCTGGAACCGAGGATCACCATGACCAGGTCGGCATCGTCGAGCTTGTAGCTCTCCCAGAAGCCATAGCGGCGGCCGGTGAGGTCGGCGTACTCGTCGAAGACCTGCTGGGCCACGTCGAAGACGCGGGGATACGCCTCGAGCTGGCTGAACTTGTGCTCGAAGTAGTAGTCGGTCAGGTCCAGCGGGCCCACGGTGATGGGGCTGGCCGGGTCGAGCAGCGTGTACTTGTGCTTGTAGGGGCCCACGAAGTCGTAGGCCGCATCGTCGCTCAGCATGTGCAGGGCGTCTTCCTTGTGGGAGATGATGAAGCCGTCGTAGTTCACCATCGCCGGCAGGCGGACGTCCATGTGCTCGCCGATACGGAAGTTGATCAGCGAGCTGTCGTAGGCCTCCTGCGCGTTCTCGCAGAAGTGGTGGATCCAGCCGGCGTCGCGGCCGCCCATGGAATCGCTGTGGTCGCAGTGGATGTTGATGTTGCCCGACAGCGCCCGGTTGACCAGGGCCATCTGGATGGGCAGCCGCAGCGAGGCGGCGATGTAGACGATCTCCCACATCAGCGCGAACCCGGCCGAGCTGGTGGCGGTGATCGTGCGGGCGCCGGCGGCGGCCGAGCCGACGGCGGCGGACATGGCCGAGTGCTCGCTCTCGACGAGGATCATCTCGGTGTCCACCTCGCCGTTGGCCACGAACTCGGCGTACTTGTGCATCATCTCGGTCTGCGGCGTGATGGGGAAGGCCGAGGCCACGTGGGGCCGCGTCTGCCGGAAGGCATAGGCGACGGCCTCGTTCCCGCTCAGCGCAGTGAGTTCCTGCGGTGCGATCTTGCTCATCGTCCTCGCCTCCTTACTTCTCTTCGCGGACCATGACCAGGGCGGCCTTGCCCTTCTTGGCGGGCGGGCACTCGTGGGCGCAGATGCCGCAGCCCTTGCAGTGCTCCAGATCGATCCCGACCACCTGCGGCTTCTCGCCGCTGAGGTCCACCTTGATGGCGGCGTCGGGGCAGTAGACCCAGCAGAACATGCACTGGATGCAGTTCTCCGAGTAGAACTCCGGCACGTAGGTGCGCCAGTCGCCGGTCTTGAAGTCCGCGGCGTTGCCGGCCTCGGTGATGATCCCGGCCTCGGCGAGGTCCCTGGTAGGCTTGAAACTCATTCGCTCACCACCTCGTTGTATGCGGTCTCGACCGCGCGCAGGTTCCCGTCGACCACGGCCTGGGAGAACTTCTCGCTGAACTTCTCCTGCATGGCCGCCTTCAGCTCATCCAGCTCGAGGATGGGCCGGGCCGCGATCAGCGCGCCGGTCATGGGCATGTTCGGAATGGGCTTGCCGAACGCCTCGAGGGCGATGCGGGTGGCGTCCACGGTGTAGATCTGGGCGCCCGGCACGTTCAGCTTCTTCTTGATCTCCGCGGGCGAGAGCGTGGTGTTGATCAGGAACACCGTGTCCTTGTCGGTACCGGCGGTGACGCCGGCCGCCGGGGAGTCCAGCAGCGTGGGGTCGAGCACGATCACGATCCCGGGGTTCTCGATGCCGCAGTGCCGGCGGATGGGCGCATCGGCGATGCGGGTGAAGCCGCGCATGGGCGCGCCGCGCCGCTCGGGCCCGTACTCGGGGAATCCCTGGCCGTACTTGCCCTTCACGAGCACGGCCTGGGCCACGAACATGGCCGCGGTCTTGGCGCCCTGGCCGCCGCGCGCATGCCAGCGGATCTCGACCATCTCAGCAGCCATCAGTCACCTTCCTTGTGGAGTTTCGGCGCATCCGGAGAGCGTCGTGCGGTAGCGGAGGCTTTCGGTCCGCGCAAAGGTAGGTAGCAGCCCGGAGCGACACAAGTAAAAGGGGCGCCGCAATATACGACGCCCCGGGTAGGGTTTCGCAGGCCGCTGTCGCGCTTCTACTTGGCCAGCACCGCCTTGACCGTCACCGCGCGCTGCCCGTCATCCAGGCGCACGCAGTAGACGCCCGCCGCCGCGGCGCGCCCCCGCGCGTCGCTGCCGTCCCAGGCGACGGTGTGGCTGCCGGCCTCCAGGCGCCCGGCATGGAGCGTCCGCACCAGACGGCCCCGCAGGTCGTAGACCTGCAGGCGCACCGGCCCGGCGTCCGGGACCGCGAACCGCACCACGGTGCGCGGATTGAAGGGATTGGGCGCGACGCTGCCGATGGCCAGGGCCCGCGGCAGGCCCCCGTCCGCCACCGGCACGCTGGTGCCACCGGCCTCGTATCGCGCACTGAAGCCGCCGGCGCGGCCATCGGCCGCCAGCGCGCCGACCAGGTAGTACCAGTCCGCCCCCGCGGGCGGCGCATCATCGCAGGAGGTCGCGGGCGCGTCGACCAGGGCGCAGAGGCTGGTCAGCCCGGGCAGGAACACCGCCGCGGTGTCGCGGTAGACGGCGTAGGCGACGGCGTCGGGGCTCGCGTCCCAGCTCAGGCTCACCACGCCATCCTGCTGCGAGCCCGCCAGCCCGGTGACGCGGCCCGGTCCGCTGGGCACGGCCAGCGGACCGCCGTACGGCCCGCGGTCCACGGCCCCGCCGTCCCAGTCCTCGCCGGTGGCCGGATCGCCGCTGTCGAGGAGCGGCGAGTGCAGGCCGGGCGCGAAGTCGCCCCCGGCCGCGTCGGCGAAGACGGGCGCCGCCACGTGGTCGTGCTCCCCGGGGGCCGACTGGAAATCGCCGCCCGCGTTGTCGTGGGCCAGGTTGTAATCGCTCACCATTTCCGGCCCGCCGGCGAACAGGCCGCCGCCCAGGTTGCCCACCACCACGTTGTTGCGCACCTGGTAGGGCCCGCTCGCGGCCACGAAGACCCCGCCGCCGGTCTGACCCGTGTTGCCGCGGAGCAGGCAGTTCTCCAGCCTGCCGCCGGCCAGGCCCTGGGCGTAGATGCCGCCGCCGATTCCCGGCGCCGTGTTGTCGCGGAACTGGACGCCCACGAGGGTCAGGGTCGCCTCGCTGGCCGCCAGGCCGCCGCCGTTGCCGCTGCCCGTGTGCAGGGCGTTGGCCACCACCTCGCCGCGGATCAGCTGCAGACTGGCCGCCTGGTCCACGTGGACGCCGGCGCCCGCCACCAGAGCCCGGTTGTCGGCGAGGACCAGGTCCTCGGCCACCACCTGGGCGCCGCCGGTGATCGCCAGACCGCCGCCCCGTCCCGAGCCGCCCGCCCGCAGTTCGGCACGGCGCAGGGTGGCCTCGCCGCCGGACACGTGGATGGCGCCGCCGACGTACGCAGTGGAGCTGTCGCTGGTGCTGTTGGCCAGGAAGGTGCAGTCCTCCACCAGCGCGCCGTCGCAGGACGACAGCGCCAGGGCGCCGCCGTGGCTGCCGATGTTGCCGATGAACTCGCAGTCCCGGATCACCGGCGAGCCGCCGTGCGCCAGGACCGCCCCGCCCCAGCCGAGGCTCATGCCGGGATCGGCCCGGTTGCCGATGAAGACGCAATCGGTGATCACGGGCGAGGCATCGAGGGCCAGGATGGCCGCGCCATGGCGGCCGTTGACCGGCGTGGTGCTCACCGCCGCCTGGCAGTCGTGGAAGGTGATGCCGCTGACCCCGCAATAGTCGCCGGCCGCGGAACTGAAGCGCAAGGTGCCGTAGACGCCGCGCAGGCGGGTGACGTGCAGGTCGGGATCGTGGGTGGCGAAATCGGCGCTCCAGCCGCCGATGAGATGCGCGGGCGAGTTCACCGTGATGGAGCTCTCGAGGTAGTCGCCGGCGGCGATCATGATGGTGTCGCGGCCGGCGCCGGCGAGGACGGCGTCGACGATGGAGCGCGCCGCCCGGTCGGGGGCGTCGTAGGGCGGGATGTCCCCGCCGGAGGGCGAGACGTACCGCGTCTGGTGACCGAGGATGGCGAACTCGCCCTCGCTGAAGCCGAACCCCTGCTCGGTCCCCTCGCTGGGCAGGACCAGCACCGTGGCGCGGTCGGTGGTGACGTTGGGCACCACCCACTCGTAGCTGCCGGTGTTGGGCAGGCCCAGGGCGATGGGCTCGGAGGGGCAGTTGCCCACGGTGCCGTAGTAGAGATCCACCTGATCGACCGGCTCGCCGGAGGTGTTCCAGGTGATGGTCAGGGGGGCGTCGCCGAAGACCTGGACGTCGGCTGGCGGCGAGGAGACGCCCACGTCCACCGGCGGCGGCGTGTAGCTCAGGGAGGTGACGCCGGTGCCGATGCTGGTGGCGCCGTAGGCCACGTAGCAGTAGCCCGCCTCGCCCCAGCCCGCGCCCCAGGAGTTCTTCACGATCCAGGCGCCATCGGCGCCCATGCGGTCGTCCCAGCCGACGATGAGCACCAGGTGGTTGGTGCCGTAGCCCTGGGCGTCGATGACGCCACCGCCATAGTCGTCCCAGGCGTCGTTGGCGTCCACCGCGGTGCAGACCGGCCCGTCGTTGTAGACCGCGGTCTTGATCTGCTGGACGTCGTTGGCGAGGGAATGCCAGGTATCCATGGTGGTGAACTGGAGGTAGTCGTCCTGGGCGCAGGGCACGTCGTCGCTGCCCTCGTAGGGCATGCAATGCTCCATGACCCCGCCATGATGCATGAAGACGTAGTAGGCCGAGCCGGCCCAGCCACCGTTGCAGCCGGAACCGTACGGGTTGCAGGAGATGATCTGCTGCTCGGAGAGGTCCAGCACCTTGCCGTACTCGATGCGGATCTTGGCCTCCATCTCGCCCGCGGCGGCGAACGCCCAGCAGGAGCCGCAGCTGCCCTGGTCCTTGGGCGGGGTCACGCCCTCGTGGGCGCGCCAGTCCCAGTGGGTGGGCAGCGGATCCTTGTTCGGCGGGTAGAGGACGCGGCGCTCCTCGAGGATCCGTTCCCAGTTCTCCGGGGGGACGAAGCCGCGCGTGTAGGTCTGCTCGGCGAGGGCCGTGGCGGCCGCCAGGGACAGCAGGCTGGCGGCGAGCAGCAGCAGCAGGATCGGGCGCGCGGCGGCGCGCGGCGACGGACGGCGGGTCATGGTCGGCCTCCTCGGCACGGAAACGGGCGGCGGCGCGTGGCAGGCAGGCTGCACGCGGCCGCGCCGCGGAACGGGCAGCGGGCACCGCTCAAGCATACATCGTGAACCTCACGAAACCGTGGATCAATTTTCGTACCGGTGGCCCGGCGCTGCTGCGAACCGTTCCCCGGAAGCCCCCTCGTGATGGCAGCCCATCGCGCGAGAACGGGTTACGGGCCCCGCGAAATCAGGATCAGAACAGTCCGGCCGGATCGACGTCGAGGGCCACGTCCAGGCCGCGGTGCGCCTCCCGGAGCGCCTGCGCGCAGCGGGCGAGCCAGGCCTTCTGCCCCCGGTCGAGGGTCCCCTTCAGGAGGAGTTGCTGGCGGTAGCGCCCCTGCAGCCGGGCGAAGACGGCGGGTGCCGGGCCCAGGACCTCCAGCCCGCCGTCGCCGGCGCCCGCCTTCGTGCGACCACCCAGCTGCCGTTCGACCGCGGCGGCGAGCTGGGCCGCCGCCCGCGCGGTGTCGGCCTGCCGTGGACCGGTCACACCCAGCCGGATCAGGCGCTGGAAGGGCGGATAGCCCGCCCGCCGCCGGTGCGCGCTCTCGGCCATGGCGAAGCCGGCGTAGTCATGGTCGGCGGCGGCCAGGATCACCGGGTGCTCGGGCTGCCAGGTCTGCAGCAGCACCTGACCCGCGTCACGGCGTCCCGCCCGGCCGGCCACCTGGGTCAGCAGCTGGAACACCCGCTCGGCCGCGCGATAGTCCGGCAGCGAGAGGCCATCGTCGGCCGCCAGGACTCCCACCAGCGCCACGCCGGGGAAGTGGTGCCCCTTGGCCACCATCTGGGTTCCCACCAGGATCTGGGCCTTCCCGGCGGCGAACTGCGTGAGGATGCGGGCGTGGCTGCCCCGCCGGCGGGTGGTGTCGTGATCGAGCCGCAGGATGGTCGCCTCCGGCAGGGTGGCCCGCAGCACCAGTTCGGTCTTCTCGGTCCCCCCGCCGGCGGGCAGGAACGCCTCCGCCCGGCACTCCGGACAGGCCGCCGGCACCTCGCGGGCGTGGCCGCAGTAGTGGCAGAGCAGGCGGCGAGGACGCAGGTGCCAGGTCAGGCCGATGTCGCAGTGGGGGCACATCACCACCACGCCGCAGTCGCGGCACTGCAGCTGGCGGGCGAAGCCCCGGCGGTTGTGGTAGAGGATCACCTGCCGGCCCGCGGCCACCGTCTCGGCCACCGCCTCGAGCAGCGGCTCGCTGAAGCCGTCCTGCGGCGCCTCGCCCCGCAGGTCGATGAGCTCGATCCGCGGCAGGTCGGCGCCGCCCACCCGGTCGGCCAGCACGTGCAGCTGGTGCTTGCCCTCGCGCGCCCGCGACCAGCTCGTCAGGTCCGGCGTGGCCGAGCCCAGCAGCACCACCGCCCCGGCCTGACGACCCCTCACCAGGGCCACGTCGCGCGCATGGTAGCGGGGCTTCTCGTCCTGCTTGTAGCTGGTCTCGTGCTCCTCGTCCACCACCACCACGCCCAGATCGCGCACCGGCGCGAAGAGGGCCGAGCGGGGCCCCACCACCACCTGGATCTCCCCCGCGGCGGCCGCCTCGTGGACCCGGCAGCGCTCCCCCGCGGACAGGCCGCTGTGGATGGCCGCCGCACGGTCGCCGAAGCGCGCGGCGATGCGCGCGAGGGTCTGGGGCGTCAGCGCGATCTCGGGCAACAGGTAGAGCGCGCCCCGCCCCCGGTCCAGGGCGTCGGCGATGACGCGCAGGAAGACCTCGGTCTTGCCGCTGCCGGTCACCCCGTGCACCAGGAGCGAGCCGAACCGCCCGGCGGCCAGCAGCTCCGCCGCCGCCGCGATCACGCGGGCCTGGGCCGGCGTGGGATCGGGCACGTCCGGCGACTCCTGCAGGGGAAAGGCCGGGATCTCGAGGCGCGACCGACGGCCGCGGGTCTCCGGCTTCGGGGGATGGAACAGCGGGACCACCTCGCCGAGGGGTACCGCGTAGTACCCGGCCAGCCAGGCGGCCAGGGCCCGGCGCGCCGTGTCCAGACGGTACGCCGGCGGCAGCACGGCCACGAGATCGCGCAGCGGCGTGCCGCCCACCGTGGTGACGGCCTCGGGATCCTCGCGCACCGATTCCACCAGCCCGATCAGGCCCCGCCGCCGCCCGAAGGGCGCCCGCACCAGGTCGCCGGCCTCCGGCACGCCCCCCGCCACCGCCGGGGTCCAGCGGTAGGTGAAGGGGCCGGTCAGGGGCACGGGCAGGGCGACGTCGACCAGCAGGCGCTCCACGACCACCTCGCGGGGACGGGGACGGCCGCCCCGTCGAGCGGACGGGGCGGCGAGGTTCGGTCGGGGCATGGTAGCGGCGGGCGGGGCGCCGGACAAGCGGCGGCGCGGCACGACCGCCAGGGTCGCGTCGCGCCGCGGTTCGACGCCGGTGGCCTCCCGGCGGCCGGCGCCGCCGGGGGGTTCAGGGGCGGACGCCGAGCACGCTCTGCACCTTCTCCACCAGGCGCGGCGGGCTGAACGGCTTGGTGATGTAGTCGTCGGCGCCGGCGGCCAGGCCGAGATCACGATCGGCCTTGCCCGCGCGCGCGGTGAGCAGCAGCACGGGGATCTGGCTGGTGGCCGGGTCCTGCTTCAGGGTCCGGCAGACCTCGAGGCCGTCCGAGCCCGGCATCATCACGTCGAGGATCACCAGGTCCGGATGCTCGCTGCGGGCCAGGGTCAGGGCCTGCGGCCCGTCGGCGCCCACGAGCACCTGGAAACCCTCGGCCTCCAGGCCGAAGTCGATGATGTTGCGGATGTGCGGATCGTCATCGCAGACCAGGATCTTCTGCACGTCGTTCGCCTCCGGGGCGCGGGGTCGCTGGGCGATCTCCTCTCGACGCCCTGATCGGCGTCCGGGAGCGTCGCTTGAGTCCGATCAGTGGCGGACCAGCTGCACCGGGTGCAGCGGCACCGGCCGCTTGAGATCCTCGCCGTCGTCGGCGCGCTGGCGCAGGTCCTCGATGAGGGCGCGGCGCCGGGCGGCCTCCTCCAGGAAGACGGCGGTCAGTCGCGGGCAGTACCGGGTGCCGGCCAGCGCCTGGATCTCCGCCAGGGCCTCCGAGAGGGGCACCGCCGGCCGCCAGGGCCGGCGCTGCAGCAGGGCCCGCAGGCTGTCGGCCAGGGCGATCAGGCGCGAGCCGAGAGGGATGGCCTCGCCGACCAGCCCCTTGGGGTAGCCGGAGCCGTCGTAGTTCTCGTGATGGTGCAGGATGATCTGCCGCACCTTGGGCGGCAGCTGCAGCGGCGCCAGGGTCACCAGGCCCACCTGGACGTGGCGCTCGAGCTGCGCGCGCTCGCCATCGGTGAGCGGGCCGGTCTTGGCCAGGAGGTAGGGCGGCACGCTGCCCAGGCCCACGTCGTAGTACTGCAGGGCGAAGGCCAGGTGGCGGACGTCGGCCTCGGGCAGGCCCAGGCGCCGGGCGGTGGCCAGACAGATCGCCTGGCAGACGCCCGCGACGTCGGCGTGGGGCAGGCTGCCCACGCGGGTGGTCACGCGCAGCGAGGACTGCACCGCGGCGAAGTCGCGCAGCAGGTGGTCATGGGCGTCGAAGCGGGCCAGGAGCATGGCCAGCTGGGGCGCCATGGCCTCGAGCAGCAGGCGGTCGTCGTCCCCGAGGGGCCGGCCGTCGACGCGGTCGCGTACCGCCACCACCCCGAGCACCCGGTCGTCCCGGATCAGGGGTACGCAGAGGGCGGGCGACTCGCCGGCCAGGAGCACGTCGCCGGCCGGCGGCATCTCGAGCGAACTGCGGCGCTCCTGCCAGACCCGTCCGGCCAGGCCCACGCCCGGCGCCAGGCGCAGCTCCTGGAGCTGTCCGGCGGGCAGGCCGGTGGCCGCCAGGGCGGTGAGGTGCTCGTCGTCGTGGTCGACGGTGAGCACCACGGCGTTGCGCACGCCCAGGTTCTCGCCCACCCAGTGGATCAATCGCTGCAGGAACAGCCGCGGCTCCTGGAGCACGGGATCCACCGCGGCCGGCGGATCGGGCATCACCACGCGCGGCCGGCGCGGCAGCAGCACGGTGAAGCGCGTCCCGCCCCCGGGCAGGTTCTCGGCCCAGATGCGGCCGTCGTGCCAGCTGACGATGTCCTGGCAGATGGCCAGGCCGATGCCCTGGCCGCCCACCTCGCGGGTGCTGGACCCGTCCACCTGGTAGAACTGCTCGAAGATGGTGTGCAGCTTCTCCTCCGGGATCCCGATGCCGCTGTCCTCCACCTCGATGCGGGCGGCGGTGCCCTGCTCGGTCACCTGGACGCCGATGTGGCCGTCGGGCGGCGTGAACTTCAGGGCGTTATCCACCAGGTGGCCGAGGAGCTGCTGGCAGAGGACCGGGTCGGCCTCCAGCAGGATCGCGGTGCGGCCGGCCTCGACGGTCAGCCGGCGACCATGCTTCTCCGCCCGCTGGCGCCAGTCCTCGGCCAGGCGGCGGGTCAGGGCGGCGAGGTCGCACTCGGTGCGCTCCATGCGCACGGCCTCTTCCTCGGCGCGATCGAGATCGAGGAGGTCGTTGACGATCTCCTTGAAGCGCTGGCCCTGCTCGAGGATCACGTCCAGGAACTCCTCGCGGACCTCGCGGGACATGTCCTCGCCGCGGTCGCGGAGCATCTCGGTGTAGCCGATGATCGACGTGAGCGGCGTGCGCAGCTCGTGGCTGACGTTGGCCACGAAGTTGCTGCGCAGGTCGCCCAGGGCCTGCAGGCGGTCGGCGGCGTGGGCCAGCTCGGCGCGGCAGGTGGCCAGATGCTCGCGCACCTCCTGCACGTCCAGCAGGGCGGCCACCTGGCGGGCGAGGAGCTCGAGATAGCGGATGCGCAGCAGGTCGGGAGCGCGGCCGGACTCCGGATGCTGCAGGTCGAGGAAGCCGTGGACGGTGCCGCTGGCGTCGGTCAACGGCACGATGAGGCGCTGGCCCTCGGGCCAGGCCACCTCGTCGGCCGGGCCGCCGGGGGGCCAGGCGACCGCCGGCGGCGGCACGAGGAAGCTGTCGGAGACCCGGAAGCGCGGGTGGACCAGATGGTCGTAGCCGGCGCGGTCGATGGGCTGGTGCACCAGGCGCTGGACATCGTCCTCCGACCAGCCGGTGGTGGCCTGCACGCCGAATGCGACCAGGGACTCCGACCACTGGTGCAACGCCACCTGCTGGAATCCGAAGAGCAATCCCACCAGTTCCACCGCGTGCTGGAGCAGGTCGCGGGGATCTCGGCGGGCCGACAGTTCCACCGTCCCGGCCAGCAGGTGCTCGAGCAGGCGCGCCCGGCGGCCGGCGTCGCGCGCGAGCTCCACGCTGCGCGCCGCGCGGCCGTCGGCCTCGGCGCTCGCCGCCTCGGCCGCCTCCACGCGGCCCTGCAGGGCCTGCCGCTCGCACAGGAGCTGGTCGGCACGGGCCTCGGCGTCGCGCCAGGCGCGGCGGGTGCGGGCGTCGAACTCCACCTGCGCCACGCCCACCACCAGCGCCAGGGTGGCCAGGTGCGCCAGGGCCGCCGGCAGGCTGCGCGCCAGGAGCGAGGCCTGCGGGTCGCCGCCGAGCAGGCCGAGGAACAGCGTCGCCAGCGCGGGCGCGACCAGCAGCACGACTCTCCCGCGGCCGGCGGGGCCCGCCTGCAACGTCGCCACCAGGATCAGGGCCAGCACCACCAGGTCCAGCACCGAGAGCGCCGCCCCCAGCAACGGCCCCGCGGCCGGCGTGGCCTGGGTGGCCAGACCGCGCAGCACCGCGGCCGCCACCAGGGCCAGGCCGCAGAAGCGGAGCCGACGCCAGGGCGCCGCGCCAGCCTGCCGCCAGGCCAGCTGGGCCACCAGCGCCAGCACCAGTCCCAGGACGGCGGCCGCCATGGCGGCCGCCACCTGCAGCGCGCCCGGGAGCGGCGGCAGGGCCTGGGACAGGGCGGGAATGCCGACGGCCAGATCCATGATCTCCTAGCGACCCACCGGCCGCGCGTCGAGCAGCTCGCGAACGTGCTCGACCAGGCGCGCGATGGTGAACGGCTTGCGCATGTAGAGGTTGGCGCCGGCCTCGCGCATGGCGTCGCGGGCGGGCTGGTCGGTCCGGGCGGAGAGGGCGATGATCACGGTGTCGCGGTAGTTGCGGTTGCGTCGCAGCAGGCGCGTGGTCTGCACGCCGTCCAGGCGGGGCATCATCACGTCCATGATCACCACGTCCGGCTCGAAGGCCTGGATGCGGTTCATGGCGTCCATGCCGTCGTCGGCGCGGGCCACCTCGTAGCCCTCCTGGCGCAGGGCCTGCTCGAGCAGGCTGGCCACCGGGGCCTCGTCGTCCACGATGAGGATGCGCTCGTGCATCGATCTACCTCCGCGGCACGCCGCTCACGGGCGGGGTCGCCGGTTCGGTCAGCAGGCCTTCCTCGATCAGCACGCCGAGGAAGGCCGCGACCACCGCCTGGTCGAACTGGGTTCCTGCATTGCCCTGGATCTCGGCCACCGCCGCGGCGACCGGGCGCCCGTCGCGCCAGGGTCGCGAGCGGATCATGGCGAAGAAGGCATCCACCACGGCCAGGATGCGCGCGCCGAGGGGGATGGCCTCGCCGCGGCGCCCTTCGGGGTAGCCCTGGCCGTCCACGCGCTCGTGATGATGGCGGATGATCTCCTGGAGCTCGGGGATCGCCACCAGCGGCCCGAGCAGGTCCAGGCCACGCTCCGGGTGACGGTCGATGTGGTCGCGCTCGTCGAGATCCAGGGTGGCCGGCTTGAGCACCACGTCCGGATCCACGAGCACCATGCCGGCGTCGTGCAGCGCGCCGGCGTACTGCAGCAGGCGGATGGCGAAGGACGACAGTCCCAGCCGCCGCCCCGTGCGCGAGAGCAGGCGCAGCGCCAGAGGATCGGCGGTGGGCACGCCCGTGCGGCGCAGGCCGGACAGGGCCGCCAGCGCCTCGGCGACGCCCTCGCGGCCGTGACGGTCGACCTCCGGATGCAGGGCCTCGCTCCAGGCGCGGCCGACGATCTCCGCCAGGACGCCGAGGAGGATGAGGTCGTCCTCGCTGAATGCACCCCCGCCCAGGCGGCGGGTCACCAGCAGATGCCCCGCCGGCGCGGCGCCCTCGGGGCCGGCCGCGGCGACCTCCAGCGGGGCGAGCATGGTGTCGCCCGGATGGCCGCCTCCGGGCAGGGCGGCGGGCAGCAGGTCGGCGCCGCGGACCAGGCGGACCTCCGGGGCACCGTCGACCCGGCGGAGCGCGGCGGGCGCCACACGGGTCGCCACCACGGCGGGGTCCAGTCCGAGGGCCGCGGTCACCACCTGCGCGGCCGGGGCCGTGTCCTCGGGCAGCAGGATGGCCACGCCGCGGGCGCTGGCCAGCTCGGCCACCAGCCGCAGGGTGTGGGCGGCGAGCTGGCGCTGCAACGCCGGGTCGCCACCGCCGCCGGCCACCAGGGTCGGGCCGTCGTGATGGGTCTGGGCCTTGGGCAGCAACACCCCGAAGGTGGCGCCGCGACCGGGCCGGCTGTGGACGTCGAGGTGACCGGCGTGCAGGGCCACGATCTCCTTGACGATGCTCAGCCCCAGGCCCACGCCCTCGGCGGCGTTCGTGGACCGGGCGCGGTAGAAGCTCTGGAAGATGGCGCGTAGCTCGTGCGGCGGGATGCCGGGCCCGCTGTCGCTGACCTCCAGCCGGAGCATGGCGGCGTCCTCGCGCGCGGCGATCACCACCTGGCCGCCGGCCGGGGTGAACTTCAGGGCGTTGCCCAGGAGATTGAGCAGCACCTGGCGGACCAGGTCCGCATCGCCCGCGAGGGGCGGCAGCGCCTCCGGCACGCGCGAGACCAGCCGCAGATCGCGGGCGGCCGCCTGGGGCGCGAGGGTCTGCAGCGCGTCGGACACCAGCGCGGGGACGGCGATCGGCTCGGTGGCGCCGAGGGCCGGGCCGCGGCCGCGCCGCGAGGAATCGAGCAGGCGATCGACCAGGCGCAGCAGGCGGTCGGCCTCGCTGCGGATCACCCGCAGGAACTCGCCGGTATGCTGGAAGCCGGGATCCTCGATCTGCTGCTCGAGCACCTCGGCATAGGCGGTGATGGACGTCAGCGGGGTCTTGAGCTCGTGGGCGGTGACCGCCGCCAGGCGGGCCCGCAGATCGCCCAGGCGCGAGAGGGTCTCGCACTCGTTGCGCAGCGAGGCGGCCTCGGTCCCCAGGTCGGCCAGGCGCCGCTGCTGGCCCAGCAGGGGGGTCAGCAGCGCGGTGACCGCCAGGAGGTCGGGCAGCAGGGGGTCGGCGGCCGGGTCCGCCGGCGCCGGACGGTCCAGGCCGAGGACCACGGCCAGGCCGTGGTCGCGGCCGCCGGGAACGCCCTGGGCCAGCCAGCCGGTGGCCCGCTCGTCGGCCAGGTCGGGGCCGAGGCCGGCCGGGGCGTGGTCCGGGGCTCCGCCCAGCAGGCCCCCGCCGGCGGTCAGCTGCTGCCAGAACTCCGGTGCAACGTCGCCCGCGGCCCAGCGCGCGGGTCCGCGGCCGCGTCGCCAGAGCACCCCCGCCCCGCCGGCGGGCGTGGTCCCGGCCAGGGTGAGGTCCCGCCGGGGCAGGACCAGCGCCCAGCGCACGGACGGGCGGTCCTGCCAGGCGGCGGCGGCCTCCTCGCACACGACGCGCCAGGCCGCCGGGTCGTCCCAGCGGCCTTCGAGGCGGGCGCCGGCCGCGGTGATCAGCCGTCCGGCCGGTCCGGGAGGGTGCGGATTGCGCGGCAGCTCGTTCATGGCCCTCCGGGCATCAGGTCTCGGTGTCGCGGGCGAGATCGAGGTCGACGGTCCCGGCGGCCCCGTCGAGGCCGCGACGCTCCTGGACCACCACGGAGCCCGCCTGGCGCTTGCCGTGACGCTTGAGCTCGGCCAGGGCGTCGCTCATCGCCGCGTCGTGGGCGTAGCGGCCGCGGACGCCGACGATCAGCGCCACCGTCAGGGTGATCAGGGGCGCCTGGATCACGTCGCCGGTGCGGGTGCGGGTCTCGAGGTAGCCGCGGGCGAGGTCGTCGGCGTCGTGCAGGTCGGCCACCGCGGTATCGAAGCGCTGGATCACGTCCCGCGCCACGGCCTCGGCGTGGTCATTGCCGGTGACCAGGACGAAGTCGTCGCCGCCGATGTGGCCGACGAAGTCCTCGGGGGCGCCCACCGCGGCGATGGCCTCGCAGAGCACGTGGGCCAGCAGGCTGATGGCCCGGTCGCCCCGGCTGTAGCCGTAGTGGTCGTTGAAACTCTTGAAGCGGTCGATGTCCAGGTACATCACCGCGAAGTCCCCGCCGGCGGCGAGGCGGTCGGTCAGCTCGCGCTCGATGGCCAGGTTGCCGGGCAGGCCGGTCAGGGGGTTGGCCTCCCGCTGGGCGCGGACGTTGTCGAGCATGTTGGCCACGCGGACGAGGAGCTCCTCGTGGTCGAAGGGCTTGGCCACGTAGTCGTTGGCGCCGCCCTTGAGGCCCCGCACGCGGGTGGGGCTCTCGTCGCGGGCGGTGAGCATGATCACCGGCAGCCGCTGGGTCTCGCGGTCCTGCCGCAGCTGCTCGAGGACCGCGAAACCATCCAGGTGCGGCATCATCACGTCCAGGAGCAGCAGGTCCGGCCGCTCGGTCTGGACCGCCGCCAGGGCCTGCCCGCCATCGGCGACGCAGACCGTCCGGTATCCGGCCTGTTCGAGCAGGAACTCCAGGATCCGGCGGATATGCGGCTCGTCGTCCGCGATGAGGATTTTTGCCGGCTCGGCCATCGTCCCGTCCTCGTCCCGGTTGCATCATGCCATGCGAGGACCGCACACGACGGTCCCGGGGTCACCCGAGCAAGGGGCGTGCCGTCATGAGGCAGCGTGGGATGCGGATGGGAAAGCCAGGGCACAGATCAGCGCCACGACGCCACCGGGCCGCGGGCGAAGCTGTCCAGATCCAGCCCGTCGTGACGACCGTGGCGCAGGTGCTCCCAGCCGGCGTAGGCGATCATGGCCGCGTTGTCGGTGCAGTAGACCCGCTCGGGGGGCGTGAACAGCAGCCCCCGGCGCGCCGCCTCCGCGGCCACGGCCGCGCGCAGGCCGCCGTTGGCGGCCACCCCGCCGGCGAGGTAGACCGCCCGGGTGCCGGCCTGCGCGGCGGCCTGGAAGAGCCGCCGGACCAGCACGTCCACGATGGCGTCCTGGACGCCACGGCAGAGGTCGGCCACGTCCTGGTCGCGCAGGGGCCGCGGCAGCGCCTCGGCCGCCAGCCGCACCGCGGTCTTCAGGCCGCTGAAGCTGAACACCAGGCGCGGGTCGCGGGCCAGGGGACGCGGCAGCCGGTAGCGGTCGGGATCGCCGTCGCCTGCCAGGCGGTCGATGTGGGGACCGCCGGGGTAGGGCAGGCCCAGCAGCTTGGCGCACTTGTCGAACGCCTCGCCGGCGGCGTCGTCCAGGGTGGCGCCCAGGCGCTCGTAACGACCCACCTCGCGGGCGAGGATCAGCTCGGTGTGGCCCCCGGAGACCACGAGGAACACCGCGGGCAGGACCAGATCGGCGCCGATGGCGTTGGCCAGCAGGTGGCCCTCGATGTGGTGGACGCCCACCAGCGGCACGTCGGCCGCCCGGGCCAGCGCCTTGGCCGTGCTCAGGCCCACCAGCAGGGCGCCGATCAGCCCCGGTCCCCGGGTCACCGCCACCCCGTCCAGGTCCCGCGGCCGCAGGCCCTGCTCCCGGAGCAGGTGTTCGAGCAGGGGCAGCAGGTTGACCAGGTGGGCGCGGCTGGCCAGCTCGGGCACCACGCCGCCGAACTGGTCGTGCAGGTCCACCTGGCTGGAGAGCAGGTTGGCGGCCACGCCGCGGTCGCTGTCCCAGAGGGCCACGGAGGTGTCGTCGCAGCTGGTCTCGATGCCGAGGATCTTCATGACCTCTCCCGTGCCTCGCGCCGGGCGCCGTGGGCCGGATGCCGCGGCGGTCGCCAAACCCTGGCAACGAACCGCCGGTTCCGCAAGGGCCGCGCCATGGTCGACGACCGGCCCGCCACGGCCTATGTTTCCGGCACACCGCCGGCCGGCGCCGCGCCGACCGGCCCCTGCGACGGGAGCGCGAGGTCATGAGCAGCGAGCCGGGCGGCGGCGACGGGGTGGTCCCCGCCAGCACCGACGCCATCCTCGAGAGCATCTCCGACGGCGTCTTCACCGTGGACGACCGCTGGCGCATCACGTCGTTCAACCGCGCCGCCGAGGCCATCACCGGCGTGCCGCGCGCCGAGGCCATCGGCCGCCGCTGCTTCGAGGTCTTCCGCTCGAGCATGTGCGAGGCCGCCTGCGCCCTGCGCGAGACCCTGCAGACCGGCCAGCCCATCATCGGCCGCTCGGGCTACATCGTGGATGCCGAGGGCCGGCGGATTCCCGTCAGCCTGTCCACCGCGGTGCTGCGCGGCCCTGGTGGCGAGGTGCGCGGCGGGGCGGAGACCTTCCGCGACCTGAGCGAGGTGGAGACCCTGCGCCAGCAGCTGGCGGGCCGGCACCAGGTGGGCGAGCTGACCAGCCTGAGCGCGGCCATGCAGCGGGTCTTCGCCGTGCTGCCGGCCATCGCCGAGAGCGAGAGCACGGTGCTGGTCTGCGGCGAGACGGGCACGGGCAAGGAGCTGCTCGCCCGCACCATCCACGCGCTGAGCGGCCGGAAGGACGGGCCGTTCGTGGCGGTCAATTGCGGCGCACTGCCCGACACGCTGCTGGAATCCGAGCTGTTCGGCTACCGGGCCGGGGCCTTCACCGGCGCCGACTCCGACCGCCCCGGCCGCTTCGCCGCCGCCCGCGGCGGCACCCTCCTGCTCGACGAGATCGGGGAGGTGAGCCCCGCCCTGCAGGTGCGGCTGCTGCGCGTCCTGCAGGAACGCACCTACGAGCCCCTGGGCTCCAGCACCCCCGAGCGCGCCGACGTGCGGGTGATCGCCGCCACCAACCGCGACCTGGCCGCCGCCATGGCCGACGGCACGTTCCGCGAGGACCTCTACTACCGCATCCACGTCATCCGCGTGGACGTGCCGCCCCTGCGCGAGCGCAAGGACGACCTCCCCCTGCTCGTGGAACAGTTCCTGGCGCGGCTGAACCGCCTGCACGGCAAGGCCGTGGCCGAGGTGGCGCCCGAGGCCCTCTCCCTGCTGCTGGCCCACGACTGGCCCGGCAACGTGCGCGAGCTGGAGAACGTGATCGAGCGCGCCCACGTCCTCTGCCGGGGCGAGGTCATCGGCCTCGAGCACCTGCCCGACCAGCTCACCGCCGGCGCCGCCGCCGCGGGCGTCGCCTCCCTGGACCTGCGCCGCTCGCGGGACGCCCTGGACGCCCAGGCCATCCGCACCGCCCTGACGCGGTCGGGGGGCAACCGGACCGCGGCGGCCCGCGCGCTGGGCATCCACAAGAGCACGCTCTACCGCCGCATGGATCGCCTCGGCATCGCGATTCCCGGGCGGGACGGCCGGTCGCGGCCCTGAGACCGTCGCGCTTCCGCGACGATCCGGGGACGACAGTGTCGCAGCGGCGCGCCTATCGACCGGCCTGCCGCGTCCCGCTATCTCCCCTAATCGACGACATCGCAGCAGGTTGCGATCTTCGCCGGGCGCAGATCCATCCTGGCGCGATCGATGCAGGAATGGCCAGGGAGTCACCCGCGACCGAGAGGGAGCGACCATGCGAGCAGCCTTCGCCACCTGGGATGAACACATCGCGCCGGTCTTCGACGTCAGCCGCGAGCTGCGCCTGATCGACGCGGAGGCGGGGCGCATCGCCGCCGAGCGCCACGAGAGCCTGCCGGCCGACCTGCCGCCGCTGGACCGGGCCCGGCGCCTGGCCGACCTGGGCGTCGACGTCCTGGTCTGCGGCGCCATCTCCCGGCCCCTGCAGGCGCAGGTCGCGGCCCTCGGCCTGGCCGTCGAGGCCTTCGTGGCCGGGGAGACGGCCGCCGTGGTGCAGGCCTGGCTCGCTGGCGCGCTCCGGCAGGATCGCTTCACCATGCCCGGCTGCTGCGGCCGCGCCCGCCGGGGCGCCCGCCGCGGCGCCGGACGACGCTCAGGAGGAGATGCCATGAACGGACCCGGATCCGGCCGCGGCGGCCGGGGCGGCGGCATGGGTGCCGGCCGGGGCGGGGGCCGCGGCCAGGGTCCCGGCGCCGGAGGCGCAGGCCGCGGTGGCGGACCGCTGGCCGGCGGTACCGGCGGCCACTGCGTCTG
>CAZWYF010000002.1:0-77682 GCA_964637835.1 uncultured Fibrobacteraceae bacterium | reverse complement strand
GCGCAGGCCGCGGTGGCGGACCGCTGGCCGGCGGTACCGGCGGCCACTGCGTCTGCCCGTCCTGCGGGCACCGCGAGGCCCATCGTCGCGGCGAGCCCTGCCAGCAGCGGACCTGTCCGCAGTGCGCCGCCGCCATGACCCGCGAGGGGTGACCGCCCCGCGGCGGGATGCCCCATGAGATCCGTCCACGCGAACCGAGAGACGTGGACACGAGACGACCCAGGAACCGAACCCAGGGAGAACGACATGCCAGGCGGAGACAGGACCGGACCCATGGGCGGCGGCCCGCGCACCGGGCGCGCCCTCGGCCACTGCAGCGGATACGATGCCCCCGGCTTCACCCACCCCGCACCGGGGCAGGGCCTGGGCCGGGGCGGTGGCCTCGGCCGAGGCCCGGGCCACGGCCGGGGTGGCGGACGCGGACGCGGATTCGGCGCCGGCTGGGGCCGTGGCGCCGGCTGGTGGGCCCCCGCGGACATCCCCGCGCCGGCCCCCGGCGACACCCACGAGGCACTGACCCGTCGCCTCGACGCCCTGACGGCCGAGCTGGGCGCCGTGCGCGAGCAGCTCGACCGCCTGCCCCGGGACCCCGACCAGGAGAACCAGACGTGAAGCTGGCCGTGACCACCACCGGCGAGACCCTCGGCGCGCCCCTCGACCCGCGGTTCGGCCGCGCGGCGCGCTTCCTGGTCTACGACCTCGACCAGGAGACCTTCGAGCTCCTGGACAACTCCCAGAACCTCACCGCCGCGCAGGGCGCCGGCGTGCAGGCCGCCGAGACGGTGGCCCGCGCCGGCGTCCAGGGCCTGATCACCGGCCACTGCGGTCCCAAGGCCTTCCGCGTGCTCAGCGCCGTGAACATCCCGGTGTACAACACCGACGCCGCGACGGTGGCCGAGGCGCTCGCCCGGTACCGCGACGGCGAGCTCACCGCCGCCAGCACCGCCGACGTCGAGGGGCACTGGCTGTGATCCTGGCCATCGCCTCGGGCAAGGGCGGCACCGGCAAGACCACCGTGGCGGCCAACCTGGCCTGGACCCGTGGCGGTCCGGTCCAGCTGCTGGATTGCGACGTGGAGGCGCCCAACTGCGCCCTGTTCCTCGACGCCGAGCGCACCGGCGAGGAGCCGGTGAACCTGCTGATCCCGGAGGTGGACGCCGAGCGGTGCGACGCCTGCGGCGAATGCGGCCGCATCTGCCAGTACCACGCCATCGTGGCCCTGGGCACCGAGCCCCTGGTGTTCGCCGACCTCTGCCACGGCTGCGGCGGCTGCGCGCTCGTATGTCCCCGGGGCGCCATCAGCGAGGTGCCGCGGCGCATCGGCACGGTGAGCGAGCACATCGCCGGCGACATCACGCTGTCCGAGGGCCGGCTGGACGTGGGCGTGGCCACCGCCCCGCCGGTGATCGCGGCGGTGCGCCGCCGTCTGCGGCCCGGCGTGCCGGCCATCCTGGATGCGCCGCCGGGCACCTCCTGCCCGGTGGTGGCCACCCTGCGCGGCGTGGACCTGGTGGTGCTGGTGACCGAGCCCACGCCCTTCGGCCTGCACGACCTGAAGCTGGCGGTGGACATGGTGCGCGCGCTCGGGCTGCCCGCCGGCGTGGTGGTCAACCGCGCCGGCAGCGGCGACCGCCGCGTCCAGGGCTTCTGTGCCGAGGCCGGCCTGCCCATCCTCGCCGAGCTGCCGGACGACCGCCGCGTGGCCGAGGCCTATGCCCGCGGCCAGCTGGCCAGCGAGGCGCTGCCGGAGTATCGCGAGCGGTTCGAGGACCTCTGGCGCCGCCTGGTGCGGCTGCACGACCACGGCCTCACCGCCGCCGCGACGGCCGCCGCGACGGGGACGACCACGCCGGTCGCCACGACCCGCCCCACCGGAAGCGAGGATACGTGATGCAGGAACTGGTGGTCATCAGCGGCAAGGGCGGCACCGGCAAGACCAGCGTCACCGCCTCGCTCGCCCTGCTGGCCGGCGATGCGGTCACCGCCGACTGCGACGTGGACGCCGCCGACCTGCATCTGCTGCTCGCACCCGAGGTGCGCGAGCGGCACGACTTCACCAGCGGCCACGAGGCCGTGATCGATCCCGGCCGCTGCGACGGTTGCGGGCTGTGTGCGGAGGTCTGCCGGTTCGACGCCATCGCTCCGGGCCGCGACGCCCCCGGCGCCGTGCGCAGAGTGGATCCGGTGGCCTGCGAGGGCTGCGGCGTCTGCGTGCGCTTCTGTCCGCAGCAGGCCATCGCCTTTCCCGCGCGCCACTGCGGCGAGTGGATGATCTCCGACGCGCGCAGCGGCCCCATGGTCCACGCTCGCCTGGGCGTGGCGGCGGAGAACTCGGGCAAGCTGGTCTCCACGGTGCGGCAGCAGGCGCGCGAGCTGGCTGGCCGCGAGGGCCGCGACCTGGTGCTCGTGGACGGGCCGCCGGGCATCGGCTGCCCGGTGATCGCCACGGTGACCGGCGCCTCCCTGCTGCTGGCGGTGACCGAGCCCACCGTCTCCGGCGCCCACGACCTGGATCGCGTGCTGTCGCTGGCCGGCCACTTCGGCGTGCCGGCCTGCGTGGTGGTCAACAAGTGGGACCTGGCGCCCGACATGGCCGACCGCATCGAGGCCGCCGCCCGCCACCGTGGCGCCCGCCCCCTGGGCCGCATCCGCTACGACCGCGGCGTGACCCGGGCCCAGATCCAGGCCCGCGCCGCCATCGAGACCGGCACCCCGGCGGCCGCGGACATCCGCGCCCTCTGGCAGGAGCTGACCCCGCTGCTCGCGCGAGGCGTCGCCTCGTGAAGCCGCGTCATCCCGTGACCACGTGACCCGTGAACCCGTGAAGGAGAACACCATGCGCATCGCCGTTCCCGTGGCCGCCGGCCAGCTCTGCCAGCACTTCGGCCACTGCGAGGCCTTCGCCCTGCTGGATATCGATCGCGAGCAGGGGACCATCCTCGCCCGCGAGGACGTCACCCCGCCACCGCACCAGCCGGGCATGCTGCCGCCGTGGCTGGCCGATCGCGGCGCCGATCTGGTCATCGCCGGCGGCATGGGCAGCCGCGCCCAGGCCATCTTCCAGCAGCATGGCGTGGAGGTGATCGTCGGGGCGAGCCCCGCGGCGCCGGAGACCGTGGTCGAGGCCTGGCTCGCCGGCGACCTGCAGGCCGGGCCCAACGCCTGCGACCACTGACCGGCCCGGCGCTCGCCGGCAAGCGGCCGGGCGAGCCGTCCGTCCGGGGAGGAGATGGCGCGGGTCGCTCGCCAGGGCGGCCCGCGCTTCCGTGCGCTCGGCGCCGGGCAGCAGAAACGGGTCGCCCCTGGGGGCGACCCGTCCGGTACGAGACCGCGCTGGCGGCGGGACGTCCTGGGCGACGCCCGTCTAGGTGACGTCCTTCAGGCGCAGGTTGTTCTTGCGCAGATAGGCCATCAGACCGTCGCGATCCACGGTGCGCATGGCGCGCGTGGACATCTTCACGCGGACGGTGCGGCCGAGCTCGGACACGAAGATCCGCTTGCTCTGCAGGTTGGGAAGCTGGCGCCGCTTGGTCTTGTTGTGGGCGTGCGAGACGTGGTTGCCCACCAGCGGTCCCTTGCCGGTCAGCTTGCAGCGTCGGGACATGGGTCCTCTCCTCGAGCTGGGCGCCGGGGCGCACACGAGCGTGCCGGCGCGAGATGCGTCAGATGCAAGGCGGGAATGATAGGCGCTCGCGGCCGCGGGTGCAACCGCCAATCGCTGCCGCGCGATCCCGACGCGGTCGCCGGATGCGCCCCGGCCGTCTGCCCCGGGACCGTCAATCCAGCAGGTCGAGGACCGTGGCCACCGCGTCGGCGATCTCCCGCGTCAGCACACCCCGGCGGCCACGCCCCGCGGCGGCCTGCTGGCCGGCCAGGCCGTGGACCAGGGCTCCCAGACGGGCGGCATCGGCCGCCGTGCAGCCCTGCGCGAGCAGCGCGCCGATCACGCCGGTGAGCACGTCGCCGGCACCACCGCGGGCGAGGGCGTCGTCCCCGGCGGGATTGAACCAGAGGCTGCCATCGGGCCGGCCGATCACCGTGGGCGACCCCTTCAGCAGCAGCACCGCGCCCCAGCGCCGCGCCAGCTCCGGCACCAGTTCCAGGCGCCGGGCCATCACCTCCCCCACGCCCAGGCCGGTGAGCCGCGCCAGCTCCCCCGGATGGGGCGTGAGCACCACGTCCTCGGTGGCGAAGGCGGGGGTGCGGCCCTGGCGGGCGAAGGCGTTCAGGCCGTCGGCATCCACCACCAGGGGCACCTCGGCGGTGGTGACCAGCTCGAGGATCCAGGCGTCGGTGGCGGGGTCGTCCCCCAGACCGGGGCCCACGGCCACCGCGTCGCGGCCGTCCAGGAGCGCGGCGCGGTCCGGCGGCGCGGCCAGGGTGCCCGCCGGGGTCACCGGCAAGGGGTGGCCGATGGCCTCGGGCAGGGCCGTGCGCAGGCTGGTCAGCAGCGCCGGCGCCACGGCCAGGTGCAGCATGCCCACCCCGGCGCGCAGGGCGCCCAGTCCGGTGAGCTGCACGGCGCCCCCGTAGGCCTCCGAGCCGGCGATCACCAGCAGGCTGCCCACGGCGGTCTTGTAGGTGTCGCTGGCGCGGTCGGGCACCATGCCGCGCGCCTGCGCCAGGGTGAGCAGGTGCCAGTCCGGCGCGTGGCGGGCGCAGACCCCGGGATCGAAGCCGATGTCCACCACCGTCAGCTCGCCCACGTGGTCGCGGCCCGGCGGCAGCAGCAGGCCCAGCTTGGGCAGGCCCACGGTGATGGTGGCGTCGGCGGTCACGGCGTCGGGATCGGCCTGGCCGTCGTCGCCGCTGACGCCCGAGGGGATGTCCACCGCCACCACCGGCGCCTCGCAGGCGGAGATGGCGGCGCAGAGCCGGTCGTACGGCTCGCGCAGGGGCGGCTCGATGCCGGTGCCGAACACCGCGTCGAGCACGAGGCCGCAGCCCGCGGCCACCTCGGCCACCTGCTCGGCCCAGCGCTCGCGCACGCCGCCGATCACGGTGACCGATCGCGGCAGGCGATCGCAGCTGGCGCGGGCGTCGTCGGAGAGCTGGTCGCGGGGCGCGAGCTGCAGGACACGCACCTCGAGGCCCGCCTCGCTCAGCAACCGGGCCATGACCAGGCCGTCGCCGCCGTTGTTGCCCTTGCCGCAGACGATGGCCACCGGCGCGTCTGTCGGCAGCCAGCCGCCGCCGTCGAGGGCGTCGCAGAGGGCGCGGCCCGCCCGTTCCATGAGCTCCAGGCCAGGCGTGCCGGCCTGGATGGTCTCGTGATCGATGGCGGCCATCTGGGTGGCGGTGCAGACGCGCATGGCGGCTCCTCTGGCCTCAGGACGACCCCGCCGCGTTCAGCCGCCCGAGCACGTCGAGCAGCTGGGCGAGGTCGTCGATGATGAACTCGGCCTCCGCGCCGGCGGCGCTCTCGCTGGCGGCCGCGGCGGGATCCTTGTAGGGCGGCGCCTTGTCGCCGTAGCGGGCCCAGACCGTGTGCAGGCCCAGGTCGCTGGCGCCGCGGATGTCGCGGGTGGGCCAGTCGCCGATCATCACGGCCTGCTCGGGGCGCACGCCGAGCTCGCGCAGCGCCAGCCGGAAGGGTGCCGGATCGGGCTTGCGGACGCCGGTGTCCTCGTAGGTGAAGACGTGGTCGAAGTGGTGGTGCAGGCCCAGGCGCACCAGGCGCAGCCAGGCCTCGAAGCGCGGCGCGTCGCTGACCACGGCCAGGCCGTAGCCGCCGCGCAGGAGCTGGTTGAGCACCATCTTGGCGTGGGGATAGAGCACCAGCGAGCCGTCGCGGGCGCGGCGGTAGGAGATCACCGCGGCGGCCAGCGTGCGCGGGTCGACGCGGCCCTGCTCCGCCTCGAGGAAGCGGTCGAACACGCGCTGGTCCTCGATGCCCTCGCGCTGGTAGATCTCGTAGATGCGCCGGTGCGCCGCTTCCGGTCCCAGCGGCAGCCCCACGTCGATCATCGCGTCGATGGCGGCGCGGATGGCGTCGTCCTTGGCCCGGATGAAATCGGTGAGGGTGTTGTCGAGGTCGAAGATCACCGCCTCGATGGCCCGTCCGCTCACGGCGGTCCCCTTTCTTGCGGGTGTGCGCGCGGGGCCGATATTAGCGGCTGGCCCCCGACGCGTACAGGAGGTTCGCGTGTACCGAGATCCCGAGCCCCCGCGCCGGCCCCGCCTCTGGGAAGCCTGGACCGGCGGCCAGCTCCTGAGCTTCGCCCTGCTGCTGCTCGGCGCGCACCTGTTCTGGCAGGTGCTCTTCTTCGAGCTCACCGGCAACGCCTTCGGCCCGGTGCTCGGGGCGGCGCTGCTGGCGGTGGTGCTCCCCTGCGCGGCGGCGGCCTGGTGGCACGGCGAGCCGCTGTGGGACGCCTTCGAGATGCGCGGCGGCGCGGCGCCGCTGCTGATCGGGGCGGCGGTGGGCCTGCTGGCCTGGGCCCCGGCGGGGCTGCTGGCGGAGCTGTCGTCCCGCCTGCATCCGCCCACGCCCGAGTACCTCGAGTTCCTGGAGCAGCACCTGCCCACCGGGCCGGGCGCCGTGGTGCTGGCCTTCCTGGCGGTGAGCGTGGGCGCGCCGCTGGCCGAGGAGCTGCTCTTCCGCGGCCTGCTCTTCCGCCTCGCGCGCCGCCGCTGGGGCGTGCCGGGTGGCGTGGTGATCACCGCGCTGTTCTTCGGCGTGGCCCACTGGGAGCCCTGGAGCCTGTTCGGCCTGGTGGGCCTGGGCGCGTTGCTGGCCCTGCTGTACCACTGGACGGGGTCGTTGCTGGCGCCCATGGCGGCGCACGGCGTCCACAACGCCGTCTCCCTGGGCCTGCTGCTGCGCTGGCGGGACCAGCTGGTCACCGAGACCCCCGCCGCGCGCGGCGGCGAGCAGGTGATCCTGGTGGTGGTCAGCAGCATCCTGCTGGCGAGCCTGCTGGTCTGGCTGCATCGCCGCCAGCCCCGCTGAGGCCATGGCCGGCGGTCACCCGGTGAGCCGGCCGATGCTGATCTCCCCGTTGTCGATGCGGATGGTGTGCCCGCAGTCGGGGTGGTGGCAGACCCAGGCCTTGTAGCGGATGGCCGCCCCGTCACGGCCATAGTCCGACAGCGGCAGCATCAACCCCTGGTTGCACTTCAGGCAGGGAGGGTACTCCATGGTCGACCCTTTCCGGACGACCATGGAAGGCCGCCCCACCAGCGCCTAGCCGGCCTTGTGCGCCCCGCGGACCATGGCCAGCAGGCCCTCCTCCATCACCCGGGCGGTCTGCTCGGGCCCGGTGAGCTTGAAGAAGAGGCTGCCCTGCGGGCCCTCGAGCACCACGCCCACCAGCCGGTACCCGGGCCGCGGGCCGGCGTCGCCGCCGCCCATGCCCCCGGCCTGGTAGGTGCCGTCGAGCTCCACCACGTGGGCGGTCATCCCGTCGACGGTCAGCTCGCTGCGCTCGGCCGCCGCGCCGGGGTCGCCGCCGCCGGGCAGGGTCATCTGCCCGATCCAGCGGTCCAGGTTGGCCTGGACGCCACCCCCGGACTGCGGGCCGAAGTAGAAGACGTTGACCTCGGCGGGCTCGGTGTCCTCGCCCACGGGCGGATGCTCGTACTGGGCCTGGCGCATGCCCGAGGAACCGAGGTCCTGCCACGCCGATGGCGGGGTGAAGGAGACGCCGGCGATGGTGGTGGTGCCGGCCGGCTCGGCCACGGTGGGGGCGCCGTCGCCGGCGTCGCCACCGGTGGCGGGGGACTGGTCCGCGTCGGCGGCAGGGGCGTCAGCCGTGCCCGCGTCCTGTCCGGCGTCCTGCCCGGACTGCTCGCCGCCACCACAGGCGGCCAGCAGGACCAGCAGGGCGACCGGCAGGACGAGGCGCGACCTCGCCAGCAGGGTCGTCGTGTTCATGGGCGATACGGTACACGCGGCCGCCCGCGGCGGCAATCCGGGCGGCGCGGTGGCGGCGTTCCGGATGGGCCACGGCGCCGATCCCCATGCCCCGCCGCGGCGATGCGGCCAGCGTCCGGCGTCCGCTGGCGCGCCCCCGGCCCACCTCCTACCTTTGCCCCTTCCCGATCGCTCGATCGCACGCGGCGCGGGCCGCGAGGAGGCACCATGACCCGGATCATCCTGATGGCGGTGATGCTCATGATGACGACCCAGCCGGCCGGCGCGGCCCCCGAGCCGCCGGTGGCGAGGAAGGACCCCGTCACCCTCGAGGCCCATGGCCACGAGCGCGTCGACGAGTACTACTGGCTGCGCGAGCGCGAGAACCCCGAGGTGCTCGCCTACCTCGCCGCCGAGAACGCCTACCGCGACGCCGTCATGGCCCCCACCGAGGCCCTGCAGGAGGAGCTGTTCGCCGAGATCACCGGCCGCCTGGTGCAGGACGACGCCTCGGTCCCGGTGTTCTCCCGCGGCTGGTGGTACTACACCCGGTACGTGGAGGGCGGCGAGTACGCCCTGCACTGCCGCCGCGAGGGCACCATGGAGGCCCCCGAGCAGGTGATGCTCGACGGCAACGTCCTGGGCGCGGGCGAGGCCTACTTCGCCCTGCGCGGGGTGAGTGTCGCCAGCGACAACCGCCTGGTGAGCTACGCCATCGACACCGTGGGCCGGCGCGTCCACGAGCGGCGCTTCCGCGACCTCGCCACCGGCGAGGACCTGTCCGACGTGGTCACGGGCGTGACCGCCAACGGCGTCTGGGCCGAGGACGGCCGCACGTTCTTCTACGCGCGGCAGGACCCGCAGACGCTGCGGTCGTTCCAGATCTGGAAGCACACCCTGGGCACCGACCCCGACACCGACGTGCTGGTCTTCGAGGAGACCGACGAGACCTTCTCCTGCCACGTCAGCAAGACCAGGTCGCGGGACTACCTGCTCATCCACAGCGGGCAGACCGTGAGCGACGAGGTGCGCGTCCTGCCCGCCGACCAGCCCGGCGGCGCCTGGCGCGTGCTGCAGCCGCGCGAGCGGGGCCTGGAGTACAGCGTCGACCACGACGGCCAGCGCTGGGTGATCCGCACCAACCTCGACGCGGTGGACTTCCAGCTCGTGACCTGCGGCGAGGGCCGGACCGGCAAGGCGCACTGGCGGCCCCTGGTGCCCCATCGCGAGGGCGTCCTGCTGGAGGACTTCGAGGTCTTCGCCGAGCACCTGGTGGTGGCCGAGCGGCGCGAGGGCCTGACCCGCCTGCGGGTGCTGCCCCGCGAGGGCGGCGCGGGTGACGCCGGCCGCGAGATCGCCTTCGCCGACCCCACCTATGCGGCCTGGATCATCGGCACGCCGGAGCTGGACGCGCCGTCGGTCCGCTACGGCTACAGCTCCCTGACCACCCCGCGCTCGGTCTACGACCACGACCTGCGCACCGCGGCGCAGGAGCTGCGCAAGCGCGACCGCGTCCTGGGCGACTTCGACCCCGAGCGCTACGCCTCGCAGTACCTGCACGCCACCGCCGCGGACGGCACCGCGGTGCCCATCTCCCTGGTCTGGCGCAAGGACCGCTTCGAGCGCGGCCAGAGCCCGTGCCTGCTCTACGGCTATGGCTCCTACGGCGCCACCATGGACGCCGGCTTCCGCAGCTCGCGCCTCAGCCTGCTGGACCGCGGCTTCGTCTTCGCCATCGCCCACGTGCGCGGCGGCGAGGAGCTGGGCCGCCGCTGGTACGAACAGGGCAAGCTGCTGCAGAAGCGCAACACCTTCACCGATTTCATCGCCTGCGGCGAGCACCTCGTCGCCACCGGCTGGAGCGACCCGGACCGGCTCTACGCCATGGGCGGGAGCGCCGGCGGCCTCTTGATGGGCGCGGTGATGAACCTGGCGCCCGGCCTGTGGGACGGCGTCGTGGCGCAGGTGCCCTTCGTGGACGTGGTCACCACCATGCTGGACGACAGCATCCCGTTGACCACCGGCGAGTACGACGAGTGGGGCGACCCTCACGAGAAGGTCTTCCACGACGCCATGCTCTCCTACTCGCCCTACGATCAGGTCACCGCCCAGGACTATCCCCACACCCTGGTGACCACCGGCCTGCATGACTCCCAGGTGCAGTACTGGGAGCCGGCCAAGTGGGTGGCGCGGCTGCGCGACCGCAAGACCGACCAGAACCTGCTGGTGCTCTCGGTGAACATGGAGGCGGGCCACGGCGGGGCGTCCGGGCGGTTCCAGCGGTACCGGGAGACGGCGCTGGAGTACGCGTTCCTGCTGATGCTGGCGGGGCGCGACTGACGGCGTCGGCTCAGGGGCGGGCCAGCCGCGCGCGGATCGCCTCGCCCACCAGGTCGAGCACCGTCACCACCACCAGGATCACCAGCAGCACGGTGGCGAAGCGCGACCACTGCCCGAACTCCTGGTAGGTGTAGAGCCAGGTGCCGATGCCCCCGGCGCCCACGTAGCCGACGATCGACGCCGACCGCACGTTGTACTCGAGCATCCAGAGCATGTGGCTCCAGGCCGTCGCCCGCACCTGCGGCCAGACGCCGTGACGGAAGGCCGCGATGCGCGGGGCGCCGGCGCGGGTCAGCGACCGGGCCACCTGCACGTCGATGCTCTCGAGGGCGTCGCTGGTGAACTTCGCGAGGTAGCCGACCGAGTACAGCGCCAGGCCGAGCACGCCCGCCAGGGGATTGGTGCCGACGAGCACCACGCCCAGCAGCGCCCACAGCAGGCTCGGCACCGTCCGTACGCCGTTGAGCAGCATCCGCACCGCCAGCACCAGCGGCCGCGGCGAGAGGTTCCGGGCGCCGGCCAGACCGAGGGGGATCGAGATGAGCGACGCGATGAACGTGGCGATCAGGGCGATCTGGGCCGTCTCCAGCAGGCCGGACAGCGAGGGGCCGAGAGCGGAGAGGTCGGGCGGCACGAAGGCGCCGAGGAAGCGCACCAGGTTGCCGGCCACGTCGACCTCGCGGCGCGGGCCCTCGATGGTGGCCAGCGCCCCGATCACGAGCAGGAGCAGGACCACGCCGGTGACCGAGACGAGGTCGAGGCGCGAGTGCCAGGGCGGCCGGGGCGGTCGGGGTGGCCGGGGCGGTCGGGGCGGTCGGGGCGTCGGCGCTCTCACGGTGCCGCGTCGAGGTCGAGGTGGGCGTCGGCGAAGCGGTCGGCGAGCGCGCGGTCGTGCAGGACGACCACGACCGCGGCCGGGGTGTGGCGGGCGTGCTCGCGGAGCAGGCGCAGGATGCGGTCGGCGGTGTCCTGGTCGAGGTTGGCGGTGGGCTCGTCGGCCAGCAGCACCGCCGGCGCGCCGAAGAGCGCCCGCGCGACGGCCGTGCGCTGGCGCTCGCCGCCCGAGACCCCGGCGGCGTGCCGCCAGGCGAGGTCGCCGAGGCCGACCTCGGCCAGCAGGGCCCGGGCCGCCTCGCGGTCGGCGCGCGGGAAGCCGAGCAGCGTCCGCCACCAGCGGTAGCGCGGCAGGCGGCCGAGCAGGACGTTCTGCTCGAGCGTCGACGGCAGCACGAGCAGGAGGTCCTGCGCCACCCGCGTGATGCGCGTGCGGACGGCCTGCGGCGTGTATGCGCCGCCGTCCGCCTCGTAACGGACCTCGCCGGCGAGCGCGCCGAGGGTGCCGTCGAGGGTGTCGAGCAGGGTCGACTTGCCGCAGCCCGAAGGGCCGAGCACGGCCAGGACCTCGCCGGGCGCGACGGCGAAGTCCAGGTCCCGGACGAGGGCGCCCTGCGACGGGCGGCCGACGGCGAGGCCGTGGGCGCGGAGGGTGAGCGCCGGCGTTGCCATGACCGCCGCCGCTAGCGAGCGAGGCGCTCGGCGAAGGCGAGCGCCTCGGGCAGCGCGCCGAGATGGGCCTCGGGATCGACCGCGACGAGGCGGTCGACGAACACCGCGTCGCGGACGGCGCGGTGTTCCGGCGCGTTGAGCCCGGCGAGGGCGGCCCTGATCGCCGCGCGCTCGCCGGCCGGGAGCGTCGCCCTGACCACGAGCACGTGCGTCGGCACCGGTCCCTGGCGGTCGACGATCTGCAACCGCTGGCGCGTCTGCGGGTCGAGATGCTCGCCACGGTCGAGCACGTAGTTCGACACCGCGGCGGCCACCGCCTCGCCGGCGAGCACGCGCTCGACCGCCGACACGTAGCCGGTACCGAAGATCACGTTGCCCTCGCCGAAGAAGTCCTCGGGATGGCCGTCCGGCGCGATGAGGCCGCGCTCGCGCAGGTGCCAGAGGGGCACCACGAAGCCCGACGTGCTCGTGCGGCTGGCGAACGCCACCGGCTGGCCGCGCAGGTCCGCGACCGAGCCGAGGTCCGCGTCGGCCAGCGCGATCCAGTACGACTCGTAGTGCGTCCGCCCGGCGATCTCCTCGGCGAACAGGATCTCCGCCGCGTCGCGGTTGCGGACCATGTTCGTGGCCGAGAGGTACGCCACGTCGATGGTCCCGCCGCGCAGGCCCTCGATGATGACCTGCGTGCTCGCCGGCACCACGACGTCGGCCTCGCGGCCGAGCTGCTCCTGCAGGTAGGCGGCGAGCCGGCGGCGGTCCTCGAGCATGCGGTCAGGATCCTTCTGGGGCTTCAGGGCGATGACGACGGGGGTGCTCGTCGCGGTCTCGTCGTCGCCGCCACCCTCGCCGCCGCATGCGGTCAGGCTCAGGGCGAGGGCCAGCAACAGGAGCGTCCGGGTGGGCCTGGCGACGGCCCGGAGCCGGCGTCGGCGTGGGTTCCTCGTCATGGTCCGTGGTCGTCCTCCAGATGGGGTCGATGATCGGCCGTGAGGCGGTCACGGCAATCTAGCCCCACCGGCATGGAGTCGCGACGGGGGAATTCGCGGATCCGCGCCAGGAGCCGGGTGGCACCGCGCGCGCCGGGGTCGCCAGGTGGGCCGGGCGGCGGGGCCAGCGCGGCGGCTTTCCTCACGTGACCCGCATGGTCCGCGACCCCACCAGCCAGAACAGCCCGCCGATGAGCAGCAGCATGACCGTCGGCGCCACGGCGCCGGCCAGGCCCTGACCGTACGTGATCACGTTGTGCAGCCCGGTCATCGCCCAGCCCGTGGGCAGGATCTGCCCCACCACCCGCATGCCCTCGGGCATGATCTCCAGCGGCCACCAGGAGCCGCCGAGCGCCGACAGCGCCAGCCCGAAGAGCCAGGCCAGGCTCTCGGCCTGTTGCGGCGTGCGCAGCAGGCCACTGATCAACAGGCCCAGGGCCGCGATGCAGAAGCAATAGGCCAGCAGCACGGGCAGGACGCCGAGCAGGAACGGCGCCCACAGGAAGTCCAGACCCGCCACGCCGAGGCGGCCGAGCACCTCGGTGGCCACGATCAGCACCGCCGACTGCGTGATCCCCAGCAACGTCAGGCCGAGGGTCTTGCCGAGCAGCACCTGCCGCGCCGACAACGGCGTGGTGGCCAGGCGGCGTAGCGTGCCCTGGAGCTTCTCGCGGGTCAGCGACTCGCTGCCGCCGATCAGCACGGTCATCACCACGAACATCACCAGCACGCCGGGGATGCTCTGGCGCGCGCCGCGCGGCACCGGTCGGCCCGTGCCAGCATTCTCGGCCGTCACGGTGACGCGGCTGGGCTCGGCGACCAGGTCGAGGAAGCGTTGCCGCGAGGCGGCGTCGACGGCGGCGGGCGACAGGGTCGGCCCGAGGGGCGGGTCGCCACGCTCGCTCGACCAGCGCCACAGGTTGCCCAGGAAGCGCACCTGGGCCAGGTGCAGGCGCACGCCGGCGGCCAGGTCGTAGTCGGTGTTGCTGCCGGCGGTGGCGCGCAGGGTGATGTCCGTGCGCTCGGCGCCCAGCACCCGCGCGGTGAAGTCCGCGGGGATCTCGACGTGGCGTGTGGCGAACGTGGTGGTCTCGGCGGCCGCGGCCGTGTAGACCGGGCTCTGGAACCGCTCGGCGGCGAGCTGGGCGATGAAGCCCTCGCCGAGGAAATCGCCGTCGCGGTCGACCACCGGCAGGCTCACGGCGACGTCGCTGCCGCTGCCGCCGCTGTTGACCAGGGAGAAGAAGAACACGAAGCCCAGGGGCATCAGGAACAGGAAGAAGATGTTCGCGCGCTCGGACAGGTGCTGCCGCAGGTCGTGCGCGGCCACGTGCCACAGGCTCCTCATCGCAACGCCTCCCGCAGCCGTCGTCTCATCAGGTGCTGGCCGACGACCAGCAACACCAGGCCGACGCCCGTGAGCAGGGCGGTGGCCGGCAGGGCGGCGGTGGCGCCGCGGCCGCGCACCATCAGGTCCAGGAAGCCCTCGATGGCCCAGTAGTTGAGGGTGAAACGGCTGAACTGCTGGATCGCCCCGGGGATCATCTCCAGGGGGAACATGCTGCCGCCGAGCGCGCTCATCACCATGACCAGGACCCAGCTCAGGATGCCCGCCTGCTTCTCGGTGCGCACCAGCGCCACCACCACGGTGATCAGGCCGGCGGCCGCCATGGCGAAGGCCACCGCGTGCAGCAGCACCGAGGCCACCGGTACGCCGCTGCCGAACCAGCCGAAGAACGCGCCGGCCATCAGCAGGATGGCCATCACCACCACGCCGAACAGGGCGGCGAACACGCACTTGGCGGCCACCAGGCGGCCGACGGACAGGGGCGTGGCGAGCTGCCGCCGCAGCATGCCGGTGCGCTGGTCCTCGTAGAGGTCGGTCACCGCGCGGATCGCCACGAAGATCACGCTCATCACGCTGACCATGACCAGCACGTAGCCGAAGACGCTGGCCTGCTCGTTCTTCTCGCCGGCCTCCTTGTCGCGGACCACGCGCACCACCGGAGGGAAGAGCACCGGCTCGGCGCGCACCATCTCGCCGTAGATCTCCCCGGTGAGGGCCGTGACCGCCACCAGTGGCGGCATCTCGTCGGCGTCGATCAGGTCGCGCAGGTGGCCGAGCCGGTCGCCCGCCGACTTCACCAGCACGTCGAGGTAGGTGGCGACGACCTCGGCGCCCTGCCGGGCGATCTCGGGCTTGATGCTCTCGGCCGGGTTGAGCACCAGGCCGAGGGCCACGTCCTCGCCGTCGAGCAGGCGGTCGGAGAACCGCTCGGGGATGACCAGCATCGCCGACGCCTCGCCCTTCTCCATGCGGGCGAATCCCTCCTCGCCGACGGGGACGATCTCGAGGTTGGCGCCGTCGTCCCGCTGCTGGCTCGCGCCGGCCAGGAAGCCGCCCAGGACGCCGTCCTCGCGGTCGAGCAGGAAGACCTTCAGGGTGAGCCCGGGCTCGCCGCCGCCACCGCCACTGACCGTGCCGATGAGGCCGGCCATCATGAACGGGAACAGCAGCAGCACCAGGGTGCTTGCGGGGCTGCGCCAGCGGCGCACCAGGTCCTTGCGGATCAAGGCCCAGAACATGTCGGCGCCTCCTCTAGTCCCGCAACTCGCGGCCGGTGAGCTTGAGGAACAGGTCCTCGAGGTTGGGCTCCTTGACCGTCACGTCGGTCAGGTGCAGGCCGCTGGTGTAGAGCGTCTCGAGGGCGGCACCCACCCCGGCGCGGCCGCGTGGCACGTTCAGCAGCGCCCGGCCATCGTCCAGCTCGAGCACCCGCAACTCGCCGCTGCGCTCCACCGTGGCGGCCACGTCCTCCCGGCCGAACGCGCCCTGCAGGGTGAGCACGCTGCCCTCGCCGAGCTCGGCCTTGAGCGACTCGACGGTGCCCTGGGCGTGGATGGTGCCGTGGTCCATGATGGCCAGCTCGTCGCAGAGCGACTCGGCTTCCTCGAGATAGTGGGTGGTGTAGAGGACGGCCGCGCCGTCACGGGCCAGCCCCCGCACCACGTCCAGGACGTTGATCCGGGCCTGGGGGTCGATGCCCACGGTGGGCTCGTCGAGCAGGATGAGGGTGGGCGTGTGCACCAGGCCGAGGGCCAGGTTCAGGCGTCGCTTCATGCCGCCGGAGTAGTTGCGGACCGGCTCGCGGGCGCGGTCGGCCAGGCCCACCAGGTCGAGCAACGCGTCGCGCCGCGCGGACAGCCCCTTGCCCCGCAGGCCGTAGATGCCGCCCCAGAAGTCCAGGTTCTCCCGGGCGGTGAGGTCCTCGTAGAGGGCGATCTCCTGGGGCACCACGCCCAGTCGCCGCTTGACGTCCGCGGGCCGCCTGGCGAGGTCGAGGCCGTCGACGTGCACGCTGCCCGAGGCGGGCGGCATCAGGCCGGAGATCATGGCGATGGTGGTGGTCTTGCCGGCGCCGTTGGGGCCGAGCAGGCCGAAGATGCGACCCGCCTCGACGGAGAAGCTGACGCCGTCGACGGCGCGGATCTCGCCGAACGTCTTGGTGAGGTTCTGGACCTGGAGCATGGGGCGAGGCCTCCGGAGGTCTGGGCTGGGGACCATGGGCAGAGGTATCGATACGCGGCCCGCGGCCGAAGGTTGCCTGGCTGGTGCCCCGAAGAATGTCGACGTCTCCCGGGAGCCGGAACGATCCGGCTGGCTTTCGCTTACCCACCTGGAGCGCATCCTTCGACTCGTGCTCGCGGTTCACCTCCAGCGTCCGCGTCTCCGCCCGCGGCCAGGATCAGTCCCGCCACGACGGGGCAACGGGGTGTGCTTCACGAACAACCGCCGGCCGGGGATCGCCGCCTCCGTCGGCGGCCGTTCCGTCGATCCTCTCAGCATCGCCGGCGTCTGCCAACACCTATTCTTTCGCCGCAGCTTCGCGTGGTTCCGCCACACCAGCATGATCGTCATCCGGCGGATCGAGTGCTGACGACGCCTCGAGAACGCGATCGGCTCGCGCGTGTGGTCCCTCAGGCGGTGCCGGACTGGGCGCCGTGCCAGGTGCCGGCGCCTGGATGGTGGTGGCGGCCCGGCGGGTCTGGGCAGAACGTAGGGGTCCTGGAGCTTGGAGATGGGGGTTGGAGGTCGTTCATGGGCCGGGTCAGGGCGAGGCCTGGACCCATCAACATTCTTCGGGGCACAACTCACAACTTCTCGTATCCATCAGGAACCTGGTAGGTGTTTCATCAGTTGACCGGGCCACCCGTTCGAGGTGCCCGGGTCCGCTGCTGGAGGGCTCCCTTCTGCAGCCCGCGGCACCCGCCCTGTCTCGAGCAACGCCTGCGCCACATCGTCGAGGAGAGGCCTGGCTTTCATGAGATCCGGACCCTTTTCCTCGATCAGGACCACCTGGAGGTCGCCAGCATGATCCATCGCAAGAACCTGACGCTGTCCATCGTGATCATCGGCTGCCTGGTCGCCGGCGCCGCCCTGGCCTGCACCAGCTACCTGGTGACCCCCGGCGCCTCGATCGACGGGTCCTCCATGATCACCTACGCCGCCGACTCGCACATCCGCTACGGCGAGCTGTACTTCTTTCCCGGCGGCCCGCGCGAGCCCGGCTCGTTCTTCCAGGTACGCGACCGCGGCAGCCACGAGCCGCTGGCCCGGGTCCCGCATCCCGAGAGCACCTACCAGGTGGTCGGCTTCCTCAACGAGAAGCAGGTCGCCATCGGCGAGACCACCTTCGGCGGCCGCAAGGCCCTGCGCGACACCACCGGCGGCATCGACTACGCCAGCCTCATGTTCCTGGCCCTGCAGCGCGCGGCGACCGCCCGTGACGCCATCGCCGTGATGGGCGAGCTGGTCGAAGAATACGGGTACTACAGCAGCGGCGAGTCCTTCTCGATCGCCGACCCGCGCGAGGTCTGGGTCCTGGAGATGATCGGCAAGGGCCCCGGCAACACGGGCGCCGTCTGGGTGGCCAGGCGCATCCCCGACGGCTACATCTCCGCCCACGCCAACCATGCCCGCATCACGACCTTCCCCGCGGCCGACGGCGTGACCTCGATCACCTGCCGCCAATTCGACCGGATCCACGAGCCGGGCGTCGAGACCGTCTACGCCCACGACACCGTCGACTTCGCCCGCGCCCAGGGCTTCTTCGACGGCCCTCACGAGGAGTTCAGCTTCTCGGACGTCTACGCCCCGCTCGACTTCGGCGCCGCCCGCTTCTGCGAGGCCCGCGTCTGGAGCATGTTCAAGCAGGTCGACAGCACCATGGATCGGTTCCGCGAGTACGCCCTGGGCTTCGACCAGCAGAACCGCATGCCCCTCTACATCGAGCCCGAACGCAAGCTCGGCGTCACCGACCTGATCGCCTTCAAGCGCAACCACCTCCAGCACACCGACCTGGACATGCAGCAGGACATCGGCGCCGGCCCCTGGGGCAAGCCCTACCGCTGGCGCCCCTTGACCTGGGAACTGGATGGCGAGAAGTACTTCCACGAACGCACCACCGCCACCCAGCAGACCGCCTTCTCGTTCATCGCGCAGCTCCGCAGCGGCCTCCCCGATCCCGTCGGCGGGATCCTCTGGTTCGGCGTCGACGACATGAACAGCACGGTCTACGTCCCGATGTACGCCGGGATGACCCGTGTGCCCCCCAGCTTCGCCGAGGGCAACGGCCACATCCTGGAGTACTCCGACGACGCGGCCTTCTGGGTCTTCAACAAGGTCGCCCACCTCGCCTATCTGCGTTACAGCCTGACCCTGCCCGACATCCGCAAGGTCCAGACCGAACTGGAGACCCTGCACCACGCCATGGTCCCGGCCATCGACCGCACCGCCACCGAGCTGCATGACCGCGACCCCGACCTGGCCCGCGATTTCCTGACCCGGACCTCGGTGAACCTCGCCCAGGACACGGTCGAGCGCTGGCAGGACCTCTTCCGCTTCCTCATGGTCAAGTTCCTCGACGGCAACATCAAGCAAGAAGAGGACGGTGTCTTCCTGACCAACGAGTGGGGCAAGTATCCCCTCGTCGAGCACCCCGAGTACCCTGAATGGTGGCTGCGGCTGATCGTCGAGACCACGGGCGACCGTTTCCGGTACCTCGAGGAGGACGGGGACGGCTGAACGCGGGCCGGATGATCGCTGTCCGCCGGCGGTGCCCGCGCGCGGTGTCGGCCGGCGGTGGGGGCCGGCGGTGGCCCCCGGCGGTGACGACCGGCGGTGTCGGCCGGCGGTGGGGGTTGCAGCCGCGTGGGCCATCTGGTAGTGGTCGGTTCTCCTCGCTCATCAACCCCCAGGAGTCGCATGAAGACCATCGTCACGTCCGCTGGCCGCGCCGCCGGGAACCTCTTCTCCCGCTCCCTGGACACCATCGAGCTGGTGGGCAACCGGCTGCCGCACCCGGCGACCCTGTTCGCATTGCTGGCCCTGCTCGTGGTGATCGTGTCCTGGTCGAGCGCCAAGCTCGGCCTGCAGGCCATCCATCCGGTCGACGAGTCGATCATCACCGTGCGCAGCCTGCTCAGCGGCGACGGCTTGCGCTGGGCGTACAGCAACATCACGCAGAACTTCGTGAACTTCCCACCGCTCGGCTACGTGCTGGCGGTGATGGTGGGTATCGGCCTGGCCGAGGGGTCGGGCCTCTTGACGATCATGATCCGGGCGCTGGTGCTGAACGCGCCGCCGCGGCTGGTGACCGGGGCGATCGTCCTGGCGGGCATCGTCTCGTCGCTGGCCACCGAGGCGGGCTACGTGGTCCTGATCCCGCTGGGCGCGATGATCTTCCACGCGCTCGGCCGGCACCCCATGGCAGGCCTGGCCGCCGCCTTCTGCGGGGTGAGTGGAGGCTTCGGCGCCAACTTCATGATCGGCTCGATCGACCCGATCCTGGCCGGCCTGTCCACCTCCGCAGCCCAGATCCTCGACCCGGAGATGATCGTCAACCCGGCGGTGAACTTCTACTTCATGTTCGTCTCGGCGATCGTGGTGACCATCGTCGGGACCTGGGTGACCGCGAAGATCGTGGAGCCGCGCCTGGGCACGTACCATGGCGGCGCCGAGCGGCTGTCCATCGACCAGCTCACGCCGCTCGAGCGGCGCGGCCTGCGCCTGGCCGGCCTGTCCCTCCTGGCGACCGTGGCCCTGCTGGCGCTGGCGGCGGTCCCCAGCGGCGCCCTGCTGCGCAATCCCGCTGACGGCCAGCTCTTGAACTCGCCGTTCTTCGATGGGCTGATCACCGGCATCATCGCCATCTTCTTCATCCCGGGCCTGGTCTTCGGCGTGGTCACCGGCTCGGTTCGCAGCGACAAGGACGTGGTCAAGCACGTCACCAGATCGATGAGCGGCATGGCGGGCTACATCGTGCTGGTCTTCTTCGCCGCCCAGTTCGTCTACTTCTTCCGCTACAGCAACCTGGGCCTGATCCTGGCCATCCACGGCGCCGAGACCCTGCGCAACGTGGGCCTGACCGGTGTGACCCTGATCGTGGCCTTCGTGATCCTGGCCGGCTTCATCAACATGTTCATGGGCAGCGCCTCGGCCAAGTGGGCGATCATGGCGCCGGTCTTCGTGCCGATGTTCATGCTCCTGGGCTACCACCCGGCCCTGACCCAGGTCGCCTTCCGCATCGGCGACTCGGTCACCAACCTGATCACCCCGATGATGAGCTACTTCGCCCTGATCGTGACCTTCGCCCAGAAATACGACGAGCGCTATGGCATCGGCACGATCATCTCGACCATGCTGCCCTACTCGGTCATCTTCACCCTGTTCTGGACCGTGCTCCTGATGGCCTGGATGCTGCTCGGGCTGCCGCTCGGCCCAGGCGGACCGCTGTACATGGAGGTCTTGCCGGCCGCGCAGTGATCGCCACGGCCGCGCCCCATTGCACGCGCGGCCGGTTGGACCTCCTGCGCGCCCCTACCGCGCCCCCACCAGCGATAGCGAGCTGATCGTGTCGCCCATCCCGACCAGGGTCCGCGGGTTCTCGACGATGATGGTCGGCACGGCGATGACGTCGAGGTCCTCGCCGCGGTGGATCCCGGTGGTCAGCAGATCGGTCGCACCATCCCGCGCGGCGAGGTGCGCGGCGAGCGCCGCGATCTCCCGCGAAGGCACCTCGCCGACGGGCTGTCCGTGGGCCCAGAGGAGGTTCTCCTCGGTGTCGATCGAGCCGGTGCCGGCCTTGGATGCAGCGACGGTGGCGGCCAGGGTCATGCCGTTGCGCGTCTGCTCCGGCGTGTGCCGCCAGCCCCTGGCCTGCAGGGTGACGTAGAGCCCGAAGAAATGCAGCTGGATCCGCGGCACCCCGCTCAGCTCGAACAGCCGGCGGAGTCCCTCGAACAGGTCGACGCTGCCGGCCGACCGCCGGCACGTCGCGGCGAGGTCGATCTGCCCGGCCACCTCCAGGACGTCGGCCAGCTCCTGCTCGTTCAGGCCGATGCTGTCGGCCCAGCCGCCCATCTCCTCGAGGAGCAGCGCGCGGACGGCGCGGTCCTGGGTCGAGGCGAACTCGAAGTGCACCACGAGCCCCGGATGGTCCGCGCGCCACCGGTCGACCACCTGCTTGCTGGCCACGATCCGATCGCGGGCCGTCTCGCCGGTGGCCAGCGTCTCGGAGAGCATCTGGTAGCCGGAGAGCATGCAGTGATCGAGGCGGCCGGTGTGTCCGGCCACGACCGTGACGAAGTCCTCGTCGATGGCCAGCACGAAGTTCAGCGGGTCCCAGGTGGCGATGAAGCGGTTGGACCGCGGGCAGGTGATCGCCTCGCCGCCCACCTCGATGGTGTCGCCCCGGCGGAACTCGAGGATCCAGTGGATCAGCGGGATGTCGTCCGAACGGTCGATCTGGCGCGCAGGCCGCAGCCGGCCCGAGCCGTCGGCCGAGAGCAGGTTCGGCCGGTCCACGAAGACCGCGGCCTGCGGCGCGGGCAGCGATGCCGCGTGGGCGAGCACGCTGCGCACCCCGCAGACGGCCATCACGTTGGCGATGATGCCGCCCTGTCCGCCCATCTGCAGGCGGTCGTGGTCGATGTGGCGGTCGAGCCAGCGGAACGTCGCCTCGTCGGTGACCAGCCACTCCTGCGCGACGCCGTCCCGGAAGCAGGCGAGGAAGCCGCGGAGAAGGTCGTGCGGCGAGGCGATGGCGTGGGCACCCTCGGCGCCGGGCGGCGGCCCGCCGGCGGCCGCGGCGAGCCGGTCGAAGTCCGTCGGGGTGATGGTCTTGACCGCGTCGATGTTCGTGTTGAAGACCGACACCACGGTCTCGATGTCCCGCAGCGACGCCAGGGTCGAGGGGACCGTCGCGTAGTGGCGCTGCCAGGCTGCCTGGATGTCGCTCATGCTGGTTCTCCCGGTCCTTTTCCCCGGGGTCCGCTCCCCGCGTGATCGCCGCCGGCTCGAGATTCCCAGCCGAGACTAACTCATCTTCGCCGATGGCACCACGCCGGGGGCGGGAAGCCGGCGGCCGCTCCGGCCCGCTCGCTGGGCACGACCGCGGACGCGAGCGCCGAGAAATGGACCACGTCGTCGTACTCGGACGGATGGACGCCGCCGGGTGAATCGAACCTGGTCGGGCCGATCCAGACCCGCATCGACCCGCAGGGACTCCCATGACCGGACCGCCCGTTCTCATGGCCCTCGTTCCCGGGCGTCCCGCCGCGCCATCATGCCACGCGGGGCGCGGCGCCGCGCCGCCGCGGCGGCGAATCCGGCCCCTGCCACAGGAGATCGACGCGTCGGGTCGACCCACGGAGCGGGTGATCCTTCGAGAACGAGGGGCGAGAGCCGCGGCCCCCACCCTGCGGCATCCTGCGGTTGGTGATTCCTTGTCATCAAGGAGAAGAGCCGGCCCGGTCACGCCCCGCCCTGGGAGGTCGTCATGTTCCTGGAGAAGATCAAATCGCCCGGCCTCGCGCACCTGTCCTACGTCATCGGCGACGGTGACGAGGCCGTGGTGATCGACCCGCGTCGCGACTGGTACGTGTACGTGGACATCGCCGCGCGCGAAGGCGTGCGGATCACGCACATCTTCGAGACCCACCGCAACGAGGACTACGTCGTCGGCTCCCGGGACCTCGCCGGCGCCACCGGCGCCAGCATCCATCACGGCCAGGCGCTCGACTTCGCCTATGGCGAGCCGGTGGCCGGGGGCGACCGGTTCGACGTGGGCGACCTGAGCCTCGAGGTCCTCGAGACTCCCGGCCACACCGACGAGAGCATCTCCATCGTGATCCGCGATCGCGCGTCCGGCGACACGCCCGTGGGCGTGTTCACCGGCGACGCGCTGTTCGTCGGGGACGTCGGGCGCACCGACTTCTATCCCGATCGGCCGCGCGAGGTGGCCGGCCTGCTCCATGACAGCATCTTCGGCAAGCTGCTGCCGCTGGGCGACCAGACCATCCTGTACCCCGCGCACGGGGCCGGCTCGGTGTGCGGCGACGGCATGGCCTCGCGCGAGTTCTCCACCCTCGGTCACGAACGGCTCAACAACCCGGCCCTGCAGTCCGGTTCGCGGGAGGCGTTCATCGCGGCCAAGGTGGCCGAGGAGCACACGCAGCCCCCGTACTTCGCCCGCATGGAGCGGTACAACCAGCATGGCGCGCCGCCGCTGCCGTACCTGCCCACGCTGCCGCCCCTGGATCCGGACGCCGTGGCCGCGGCCGCCGAGGAGGGTGCGGTCGTGCTGGACCTGCGCAGCCCCGAGGCGTTCGCCGGCGCGTTCATCCCGGGCAGCCTGGCCATTCCGGTGGACATGCTGCCAGGGTATGCGGGGTTCCTGCTCGACGACGCCCGCGACGTCGTGCTCGTGCCCGAGGCCCGCGACCAGGTGCCCGAGGCCGTGCTCCACCTGGTGCGCATGGGCTTCGATCGCCTGGCCGGCTACCTGGGTGGCGGCCTGCACGCCTGGGAGGTCAGCGGTCGGAAGTACGACCGGATCCCTGCCGTCCACGCTGGTCCCATGGTGGCGCGGCTCCGCTCGGACGAGCCGCTCACGCTGCTCGACGTGCGCAAGCCCTCCGAGTGGCGCGAGGGCCATCTGGAGGGAGCCGTGCACGTGTTCCTCGGCGAGCTTCCCGACCGCCTGGACGAGCTGGACCGCGACCGGCCGGTGATCACCTTCTGCGGCAGCGGCCGCCGGGCGATCATCGCGGCCTCGATCCTCATGAGCCACGGTTTCGAACGGGTCGAGACCGGGCTCGGTTCCATGGAGGCCTGCCAGAACATCGGCTGCCACATCGCACAGGATTGAGGTGAGGTCATGGAGGCTCTGATCCAGGCATTGACGGATCCGGTCTGGTCGCCCTACGCCGTGGGGGTCGGCATCGGGGTGCTCTCGTGGCTCGCGTTCCTGCTCTCCGATCATCCCCTTGGCGTGTCCACCGCCTTCGCCAGATCGGCGGGCATGATCGAGCGGCGCCTGCGCGGCCCCCGGGTCGATCAGCGGCCGTATTACCGGAAGCACCCGCCCGCCATCGACTGGGAGTGGGTGCTGGTGGTCGGCCTGTTCCTGGGTGCGTTGGTGGCGGCCTGGCTGGCCGGCACGATCCAGTGGCAGTGGGTGCCGCCCATGTGGGCGGAGACGTTCGGCGGCGGCGTGGCGACCCGGCTGGCGGTCGCGCTGGTCGGCGGGGTGTGCGTGGGCTTCGGGGCACGCTGGGGCCGCGGCTGTACCAGCGGGCATGGCATCAGTGGGACCATGCAGCTGGTGCTCGGCAGCTGGCTGGCGGCGTTCTGCTTCTTCGTGGGCGGCATGGTGGTGGCCTTCGCCCTGTACGGCGTGGCCTGAACGGAAGGATGCGCGATGTTCGAGACCACGCGGCAGCGGTCGGGCACTCGTCTGGTGGTGGGCCTCCTCCTCGGCTTCTGCTTCGGCTTCTTGCTGCAGAAGGGCCAGGTCTGCGACTACGACGTGATCCTCGGCCAGCTCCTGCTGCAGGACTTCACCGTGCTCAAGATCATCTTCACGGCCATCGCGACCGGCATGGTCGGGGTCTACGCCATGCGCGCGGCCGGCTGGGTGTCGTTGCACAAGAAGCCCGGGTCGCTGGGCGCGAGCGTGCCGGGGCCGCTGATCTTCGGCCTGGGCTTCGGCCTGCTCGGCTTCTGCCCGGGCACGGCGGTCGGCGCAGTGGGCCACGGGGCGCTCGACGCCCTGGTGGGCGGCGTGGTCGGCATCACCCTCGGCGCCGGCCTCTACGCCGTGGCGTTCCCCTGGCTCGAGCGGCACGTGCTGCACGTGGGAGACTTCGGCGATCGCACGCTCATCGACGTGGTCGGCACGTCGCGGCCGTGGCTGGTGATCGCGCCCACGGTGGCGGCCATCGCCGTGGGACTCTGGCTGCTGGAACGCAACGGGCTGTAGGCCGGCGGTCCCGGGAGCGATGATGACCCTCGAGATCGGTCTGGTGCTGGGTGTCCTGGTCCTGGTCATCGTGCTCATGGTGACCGAGGCGCTGCGCATCGACGTCATCGCGCTCTCGCTCATGGTGGTACTCCCCTGGCTGGGGCTCATCGCGCCCGAGCAGGCCTTCTCCGGGCTGGCCAGCGACGCGGTGGTGGCCGTGCTGGCGGTCATGATCCTCAGCCACGGGCTCGACCGCGCCGGCGTGATGCGGCGCCTCACGCGGGCGATCCTGCGCGCGGCGGGCACCAGCCCCCGGCGCATCACGGCGCTGGTCTCCGTGGCGGCGGCGGTGATCTCGGCCCTCATGCAGAACGTCGGTTCGGCGGCGCTCATGCTCCCCACCCTGCTGCGCATCGCCCGCCGGACCGGCATCCCGGCCGGCCGGCTGCTCATGCCCGTGGGCTTCGTGGCCATCCTCGGCGGCACGCTCACGCTGGTGGGTTCCGGCCCGCTCATCATCCTCAACGACCTGCTGGAACGGTCGGGCGAGGAGCCGTTCGGGCTCTTCAGCGTCACCCCCGTCGGCCTGGCGCTGGTGGCGGCCGGGATCCTCTACTTCCTGGTGCTCGGCGACACGCTGCTGCCGCGGCGGCGCGGCGAGGGCGGCGAGAGCCGTGGGCCGTCCTCGGTGCAGCAGGAACTCGTGGAGACGTGGGAGCTGCCGCGGAACACCTGCCATTGCGTGGTGCCACCGCGCAGCCCGCTGGTGGACCGCACGGTGGAGGCCGCCGGGCTGTGGCGCGATTACGGCCTCAACCTGCTGGCCATGCGCCAGGGCGGGGACGTGATGTTCGCGCCGTGGCGTCGTACGCGGTTCGCGGCCGGAGACCGCCTCACCCTGCTCGGCCCCGACCAGGCCTGCGCCCGTTTCATGGACGACCACGCGCTGCGGACCATCGCCGAGGATCAGGCCCCCGGTGCGGACGACGCGTGCTTCGCCGAGCTGGTCGTGCCGCCGCGCTCATCGGTGGTGGGTCGCTCCCTGCGGGAGGTCGCCCTGCGCCGGACCTGGGGCGTGGAGCCGGTCGTGCTGCTCAGCGGCGATGACCAGCGCCGCGCCGACTTCTCGGACGTCCCCCTGCAGGTGGGCGACGCGCTGGTGGCGTACGGGCCGGCGGGCAACCTGCGGACCATGGGCGACGGGGACGCCTTCGTGCTCGTCTCGCCGGTGGCGCCGAGCACGGCGGGCGGCGGGCGGCCGGCCCTCGCGGTGCTCTGCGCCGTGGCGGCCGTGGCCCTGGTGCTGGCCGGCGCGGACCTGCCGGTCAGCCTGCTCACCGGCGCGGTGGGCATGATCCTGCTGCGGGTGGTCCCCGTGGACGAGGCGTACGACGCGGTCGACTGGCGGACGTTCTTCCTGCTCGCCGGACTGATCCCGCTCGGCGTGGCGATGGAGGAGACCGGGGCGGCCCGCTACCTGGCCGATGCCATGCTCACCCTGCCCCACGGCGGGCAGCCGCTGGTCATCATGGGCGGCCTCGCGCTGCTGGCCACGGTGTTCTCGCTGGTGATGTCCAACGTGGGCGCCACGGTGCTGCTGGTGCCGCTGGTGGTGGCCCTGGGACAGTCGCTCGACCTCTCGGTGCGTGCGCTCGCGCTGCTGGTGGCCGTCAGCACGGCCAACTCCTTCCTCCTGCCCACCCATCAGGTCAACGCGCTGTTCATGACACCCGGCGGCTACCGCATCGGCGACTACCTGCGGGCCGGCGGCCTGTTCACCGTGCTGTTCCTGGTGATCGCGGTGGGGATGGTGCGCCTGGTGATCGCGTGAAGCACGCCGTGCGGTGCATCTCGCCGGTCCCGACGAATATGGGTTGCCGCGAACCGGACCGTTAATATCATATTTTCGATCCGAGAAACGAAGCCGGGGACGGGGCCCCCAGCCCCGGCACCGAGACGATCGGGGCGAACGCCCATCCAGGGCCCTCGTCCCGGTGATGAACCTGGAGGATCTGGCATGCAGCGATCGCTTCGTCCCCACGCCCGCGGCCTGGTGGCCCTCACCCTCGGCGTCCTGCTCGTCGGCGCCGGCACCGGTCTCGCCCAGCAGGCCGAGGTGCAGACCCCGCAGACCCAGGCCGCGCTCACCCCGGCCCAGGCGCTCGAGGTGCTCGAGAAGGGCAACCAGCGCTTCACGTCCGGCAAGATGATGTCCCGCGACCTCGGCGATCAGGTCGAGGCCACGGCCGCCGGCCAGTACCCCTTCGCCGTGGTGCTCGGGTGCATCGACTCGCGCGTGCCGACGGAGATGGTGTTCGACCAGGGCGTGGGCGACATCTTCTCCGCGCGCGTGGCCGGGAACTTCGTGAACGCCGACATCCTCGGCAGCATGGAGTTCGCCACCGCCGTGGCCGGCAGCAAGGTGGTCGTGGTGCTCGGCCACACCGCGTGCGGCGCGGTCAAGGGCGCCTGCGACAACGTCGAGCTGGGCAACCTCACGCAGACCCTGAGCAACGTGGCGCCCGCGGTCTACGCGGTGCCGGGCCACCAGGGCGAGCGCACCTCGAAGAACGCGGCGTTCGTGCACGAGGTGGCCACGAAGAACGTGCACCTCACCGTCCAGAACGTCATCGACCGCAGCCCGATCATGGCCGACCTCGTCGAGAAGGGCGAGTTGATCGTCATCGGCGCCATGTACGACGTCGCCAGCGGCGACGTGACCTGGTTCGAGGAGCAGGCGCACGGGCTGAAGTAGTCCCCGCCACCCTCATGATGCCGACGGGCCGCCGGGCGTCGAGCCGGGCGGCTCGTCCGTCGTGTGCGCGACCGGGCCGGCCCGCCAGCGCTCGATTTCCCGGCCCGGATCACCTACAATCGCGCCGATCGCCCCCGATCGCCCCCGACCGCCCGCGAGGAGCACGCCCCCATGACCCCACCCACCGACCCGTTCGCCCCCTTCGCCGAGCGCATGCAGGCCGAGGGCCTGCCCGACGTGGTCATCCGCAACTTCGCGCACTACCACGAGCAGCTGGCCGCCGGCGAGACGGGCCTGATGCCCGAGTCCAGCATCGAGCCGGTGACCGAGGTGCCGCACCATGACGACCTCGGTGACGACCTCGCCGACCTCGGGCGCGAGGTCCTCGACCGCACCATCCTGCTCAAGCTCAACGGCGGCCTGGGCACCAGCATGGGCCTGGCGCGGGCCAAGTCGCTGCTCGAGGTCAAGAACGGCCTGACGTTCCTGGACATCATCGCCGGCCAGGCCCGGCATGCCGGCGTGCCCCTGGTGCTCATGAACAGCTTCAGCACCCGCGAGGACAGCCTGGCCGCCCTGGCCGCCCACGACGATCTGCCCGGCGACCTGCCACCCGACTTCCTGCAGCACAAGGTCCCCAAGATCCGGCGCGACGATCTGCAGCCGGCCACCTGCGCGCACGACCCCGCCCTGGCCTGGTGCCCGCCCGGCCACGGCGACCTCTACACCGCCCTGGTCACCAGCGGCATGCTCGCGACCCTCCTGGAGCGCGGGTACCGCTACGCCTTCGTCTCCAATGCCGACAACCTGGGCGCGGTGATCGACCCGGCCATCCTCGGCCACATGGTCCGCCACGCCATGCCGTTCCTCATGGAGGTGGCCCCCCGCACCGCGGCCGATCGCAAGGGCGGCCACCTCGCCCGGCGCCCCGACGGCCAGCTGGTCCTGCGCGAACTGGCCCAGTGCCCCGACGCGGACGCGGATGCGTTCCAGGACATCGCGCGCCACCGCTTCTTCAACACCAACAACCTCTGGCTCGACCTCGAGGCCCTGGACCGGCTCCTGCGGGCGCGCGATGGCGTCCTGGGCCTGCCCATGATCCGCAATGCCAAGACCGTCGACCCGCGCGATCCCGAGTCCACGCCGGTCTACCAGCTCGAGACCGCCATGGGCTCGGCCATCGGCGTGTTCGAGGGGGCCGGCGCCATCTGCATCCCGCCCGCGCGCTTCGCCCCCATCAAGAAGACCAACGACCTGCTCGACGTCCGCTCGGACAGCTACCTGCTCACCGACGCGTTCGAGGTGATCCCCAGCCCCGAGCGCACCCTCGGCCGCGCCTTCATCGACCTCGACCCGGCGTACTACGGGTTCGTGGACGACCTCGAGGCGCGGTTCCCCGCCGGCCCGCCATCGCTGCTGGCGTGCTCGCGGCTGGAGGTGCGCGGGGACATCCGCTTCGGCCGCGGCGTGGTGCTGCGCGGCGAGGTGACCATGCGCAACGATTCCGACACGCAGGCCGTGGTGCCGGACGGGGCGGTGATCGCGGGCGAGTGGCCGCGATAGCGGCGGGACGGCGCCGACGCCACTGGGCGGCACAAAGCGGCGGCCGGCACCCCCGGGGTGCCGGCCGCCTGGCTGTGCACGAGACGGCGTCTCGCGGGATCGGAACCTACTCGTACAGGGCCTTGATGTCGCTGAGGGTGCTGGCCTCGGTGCTGACGACCTGCGAGCCCACCTGCACGCTGGCCAGGTACCAGCCGGGGTAGGTGACGCTGGAATCGGACCCGAAGGTGAACTCCAGGGCCACTTCCTCGCCGATGAAGGCGCTCAGATCGAAGCAGGAGGTGACGAAGTCGGTGAGGCCCGTGCCGGTCAGGCCCGGCTCGCCGTCGACGCACCACGCGTAGAAGGCGGTGCTCGACGAGATCTCCTCGACGTCGTAGCCGGCCAGCGGCGGGACGACCTCGCCGTTGACGGTGAGGTTGGCCCCGTCGTAGTTGTTCTCGATGCTGTAGAAGTGCACGACCTCCACGAACTGCGTCGTGGCGTCGACCATGAACGTGGGTGACACGAGGGCCTCGCCCGCGTTGCTGGGGTACTCTCCGTCCAGGACGGTGCCCCAGACGGTGCCGTAGGTGGCGTCGGTGCCGTGCTGCCACACCGGCTCACCCTCGGTGTCGCACATCATGGTGGTGAAGCCCTGGTCGCCGTCGGCGAAGTTCCAGTCGTAGACCACGTTGTTCAGGTCGCAGGCCACGCGGGGCGTGGCCACGCCGTCGGACTCGATGACCGGCTTCTCGGCGAGGGCGCCGGTGGTGAGCGCGAGGACGCCCAGGATCAGCAGTAGCTTCTTCATGCATGAACCCCCTGTTCGATTCGGAATCGGGGTCCGCCGGAGCGGGCCCCGGGCGATGGTCCTGTGACCCCAGGACCGGAGTCACGGGCACGGCGAGGTCGTCCACGAGAGTCGTCCACGAGAGTCGTCCGCCATGTTCGGCCGGATTCTATCACGTTTCGTGGACCGTCTCTACCTTCTTATCGGAGATCTGGTGACGGCCGGGAAGGGCCCGTGCGGGCCGACGGCCGGTTGGCGCCGCGACTCCGGGCCCGGCCGGTGCAGCCGGGAGGGGCCGCATCAGCTGTCGTCATGGGTGATCTCCAGGGCCCCCCGGTGGCGTTGACCCCGCAGGCCGTCGAGGTGGGCGGTCCACACGTCGGGGCCGCCGTTCTCGCTGCCGGTGTTCCAGGAGACCGGGCGGCGGGGTGATCACGGCGCGATCACCCCGGGCACCGGTGTGGGGATCCTCCGCGCGACATGGCGAGTCGGTTCGCGCGCCACAGCCGGCGGACTTGATGCGCGAGCAGGGGGCCGCGCGCGAGCAGGGGGCCGCGCGCGGTCAGGGGGCCGCGCGCGGCCGCTGCGCTGGCGCGCGGTCACCGTGCTGACGCGTGACCCCGACCAGCTCCCGGCTTGATTTCCCGGCAGAAATCTGCGGAGAGTCTCCGCAGATTTCTGATGATCGATCAAGAGCGGCTGGTCGCGTGACGGCCCGGAGGCGCCGGGACGGTGGTCGCCGCGCCCCGCGATCCAGGATCCCGCCGCGCTCTCGCGATCTACGACCCGGTCTCCCCCGCGCTCAGCGTCCGCGGCGCCGCGGTCTTGACGTACTGCTCGAGCCAGCGATCGCTCTCCCACAGCAGGTGCATGATGGACTCCCGCGCGCGGTAGCCGTGGCTCTCGGCCGGCAGCATCACCAGGCGAGCGACCGCGCCGTGGCCCTTGAGCGCGTCGTACATGCGTTCGCTCTGCATGGGGTAGGTGCCGGAGTTGTTGTCGGCGTCGCCGTGCACCAGCAGGATGGGCTCGTCGATCTTGTCGGCGTGCATGAACGGCGACATGGTCATGTAGACCTCGGGCGCCTCCCAGAGCGAACGTTCCTCGGCCTGGAAGCCGAAGGGCGTGAGCGTGCGGTTGTAGGCGCCCGAGCGCGGCAGGCCGGTGCGGAAGAGATCGCTGTGCGCGAGCAGGTTGGCGGTCATGAAGGCGCCGTAGCTGTGGCCGCCGATGGCCATGCGCTCGCGGTCGCCCACGCCGCGGCGGACCAGCTCGTCCACCGCCGCCTGGGCGCTGCTGACCAGCTGCGCGACGAAGGTGTCGTTGGGCTCGACGTCGCCCTCGCCGATGATGGGCATGGTCGGATCATCCAGCACCGCGTAGCCGCGGGTGACGAACAGCACCGGCGACCACCAGCCCACGCGAGTGAAGCGGTAGGGCGAGTCGGTGACCTGGCCGGCGTCCTGGGCGCTCTTGAACTCGTTGGGGTACGCCCACATCAGGACCGGCAGGGGGCCATCGCGCTCCTGGTCGTAGCCCGGCGGCAGGTAGAGCGTGCCGCTGAGGGGCACGCCGTCGGCGCGCTCGTAGGTGATCAGCTCCTTGGTCATGCCGGCGAGCTGGGGCGTGGGGTCGGGAAACGCGGTCTTCTGGTCGAGGCTGCCATCGCGCAGGTCGCGCACGAAGTAGTTGGGCGGCTCGGTCTGCGACTCGCGACGGGTCAGCAGACGGTGGCCACGCTCGTCCAGCAGGTCCACGGGATTCTCGAAGGACGGCGCCTCCGAGCGGAACAGCCGCTCCTTCTCCTCGGTGCGCAGGTTCCAGCGGTCGAGGAACGGGCGGTCGCCCTCGGGAGAGGCGCCGTCGCCGCGCATGAAGAGCGTGAAGCCATCGCCCGTGGTCAGCATCACCGGCCGACCCCACCGGTTGCGGTGCATCACCGGCTGGCCCGGGTCGCTGTACCGGTCCTGGAACGACCGCTCCTGTACCAGCCGCGGCTCCTGGCCGCGGTCGCCGGGCGCCACGTGCCAGACCCGCAGGTTGCGGGTGGCCCACCACCAGGAGACGACGAGGGCGAGGTCGTCATGGCCGAACATCATGCCGCCATACCGCTGGGCGAGCTTGATGAGCGGCTCGGGCTCCTCGTCGAAGGGGGCGGCCAGGGTGTGGACCTGGTCGCGCCACTCGGCCTCGGCGCCGCCGTCGCCGCCGTCGAGGGCCTCGGTCCAGACCAGCTCCGCCGCGGCGTCGCCGCGCCACTGCACCGAGCGCGGCCCGGTGGGCACCGAGCCGAAGGCCATGGGCACCTCGTCCTGCAGGGGCAGGTCGGCCACCAGGTGGATCGGCGTGCGCCGCTCCAGGTCCCAGATCTCGATCCGGCGCGGGAAGCTGCTCTCCTGCAGGGAGTAGGAGTAGGGCCGCTGCACGCTCTGGACCATCAGGTAGCGGCCATCGGGCGAGGGATCCATGGACCGGACGATGGCGGGATCGCCGATGGTATCGATCTTTCCATCGATCGTGATGACATGCAATTGCGCCGTCGTGTAGTACTCGTACAACTCCTCGTCGTGCGGGTTCTGCAGCAGGTCCTGCAACGTGCGCGCGGGCGCCTTCTTGCCCAGGTTCTCCTGGACCACCGGGCCGGTGGGCACGTACGACGCCACCGGCGGCTCGCCGCGGCCGGCGGGGATGGCGCGGATCACGAAGCTCTCGCCGTCGGCGAGCCAGTCGTAGGGCCGGCCATAGACGCCGCTGAGGCGCAGGCCGTCGGGGGTGACGCGGCGGGCGCGGCCGTCGTCGAGGTCGGCGGACCAGAGGGTGAGGTCGTCGCCGAGCTGGGCCACCCAGGCGATGCGCTCGCCGTCGGGCGACCAGCTCACGCCGGTGATGCGGGCGCCGGCGGGCAGGCCGGTGATGGGCACCTGCTCGCCGTCGCGCAGGCGCTGCAGCGTCAGGCCGTCGAGGGTGCGCTCGCGGCTGGGGCCGCTGGTGCGCGGGTTGATGCGCAGGCCGGCCAGGCGCATCTCCGGGGCGGCCACCTCCTCGATGGGCGGCAGGCCCGGCTGCTCGAGCAGCAGCAGCCACTCCTGATCCGGGCTGAGGGCCACGCCGGGAGTGGGCGGGGCGTCGATCATCTGGGCCAGCACGTCCGGAGGCGTCTGGTAGCCCATGGCCGTGTCCTGGGCGACAGCCGGGATGGCCGGGACCAGCGCCGCGGCGGCGAGGACGGCGAGGGCGGCGTACGCCAGCACGGAGAACGTGGCGCCGGGCGCGATGGCGCCGGGCGAGATGGTGGGCAGCGAACGAGGGTGGCAGGGACGGAGCATGGTCGATCTCCTGTCTCGGGTTCGGGAACACCGCGGCCGGGCCCCCCGGGGGTCCGGTGCAGGATCGGCGGCGGAGGCGACGGGCCGAGCAGCCGGTCAGCGCCCGGCCAGCGCCTGGTCAGCGCTTGCGGGCGCCGTGGCCGGCGCCACTGCCGCCACCGAAGAAGAACAGCAGGCCGAGAACGAAACCCAGGTTATAGAGGTTGCCGTTGTTGTGCACCTCGTAGACGGTCACCCCCTCGTGGAAGAGCGAGACCACGAAGCTGAACAGGGCGATGGCGCCATGCCAGAGGCCCAGCCAGAAGCCCGCGAGGTCGCCATCGGGCCCCGGCGTGCCGGTGTGGGGATTGGGGCCGGGCGCGCAGGCGCTCAGCGAGAGAAGAACCACCAGGGTCGCGATGGCGAGCCCGCGGCGGCCGGCGGCGAAAGCGATGAGCGAGCGCATGGGACGACCTCCTGCGCGTGGTGTCGTGGGCTCGTGCCGGCTCAGGCCCGGAGCCGGACGAGCGCTCCCTCCAGGTCCCGGCCGCGGTCATACCCCCGGGCGCGGACCAGGGCGGCGAGCTCGGCCGCCTCGCGCCACGCGGGATCATCCAGCTGGGCTGCCAGGACGACCAGATCGATCCGGTCCTGCGGTCGCGTGTCATCGTCGCGGGCCAGGATCTTCAGGACGACCAGGTGGGCCGCCCGGCACACGGGCACGCTCACGCCCGGGAAGACCTCCATCACCTCCGCCCCGGCGACGATCTCCGTCTCGACCCCACTGGAGGCCATCAGCAGATCGACGACGACCCCTTCCTCCGGCTCCCCCGGTGGCATCAGCCGGGCCGTGGCGAGGCGTCCCGCCGCGGTGTGCTCGACCGTCGCGACCAGGCCGTAGCCGCGCTGGCGCAGGGAGAAGACGATGCGCTCGGCAGCCTCATCATCGCCGGCCACGATGGCGACGTCGATGTCCCGCGTGAAGCGTGGCTCGGCCCGCACGGAGACGGCCAGCCCACCCGCCAGCGCCCAGTCGACACCGAGGTGCTCGAGATCGCGCTGCAGGCCCTGCAGGGCATTCGCCAGCCGGCTCACGGCCACTCCCTCCGGACCCGGAATCCCGGCACGCCTTCCATGGGCAACGGCCGGTCCCGCAGCCAGGCCGCGAGCAGCCGCGCCTCCTCCTCCGGGCTCAGGCCCGGATGCTCGCGGCGCAGTGCCGCGCGCTTCATCTCGCAGCCGGCCTCGAACAGGTCGAGGGCCGTGCGGAGCCGCTGGACAGCAGGGTCGTGATCGGTGGCCATGGTCGCCCCTCCGGAAGCCGGTCGGCGCGGAAACCGCTGATCGCGCCAGACCGGTGGTCGCAGGAATCCGCCGCTCGCCCGGACCCGGATCCTACCAGACCGCGCGGCCCGGGACTACTCCGACCGCAACGCCTCCACCGGATCGAGCTTGGCCGCCCGGTTGGCGGGATAGATGCCGCAGACCACGCCGATGCCCGCGGAGAAGACCACGGCGATCACCGTGGTCAGCGGATCGATGGCGAAGGGGAAGGCGAGCACCTTCGTGGTCGCCCACGAGAGCGCGTATCCCAGGGCGATGCCCACCACCCCGCCCAGGAGCGTGAGCGTGCCCGACTCCATGAGCACCTGCACCAGCACGTCGCGCCGGCGCGACCCCACGGCCATGCGCACGCCGATCTCCTTCGTGCGCTCGGTGACCGAGATCAGCATGATGTTCATCACCCCGATACCGCCCACCATCAGGCCGATGGAGGCCAGGACCGTCAGCACCACGGCGATGGCGCCGGTGATGCCGTCCACCAGGTCGCCGTAGGTCTCGCTGGTGATCACGTCGAAGTCGTTGGGCTGGCTGGGGCGCAGGCCGCGCCCGGCGCGCAGGGCGCCCACCAGGTTCTCGCGCACGTCCGCCAGCTCGTGGCCGTCGGCCACGGTCGCGGCCAGCGAGCGGTCCTCCATGCCCCGGTCCAGGAAGTCCTTCTCGTAGGTGGTCCACGGCACCACCACGTAGTTCTCGCCGATGGAGCCCATGATGCTCTTGCGCTCGGCCATGGTCCCGACGATGCGATACGGCCGGCCCCGCAGGTTGATGGTGCGGCCGATGGGGTCGAGGACGGGGAAGAGATCGTTCGCCGGGCCATAGCCCAGGACGCAGACCCGCTCGCGGGCGGCCAGTTCCTGGCGGGTGAAGAAGCGGCCGTCGCCCACGTCGTAGCTGTACATGACGGCGAAGCTCTCGCTGGCTCCGAGGGTCTGCACGAACTGGGTGCGCTCCTCGCCGTAGCGCAGGACGCCGCCGGTGTGCGACTGGATCATGTAGTCCACCCGCTCGACACCCGTCACCCCCTCCACGCGAGGGATCAGTTCCGGCTCGAGCTGCCGGCGGCGCAGCTTCGAGTCCACGTCCTCGCCGCCCAGGCCGCTGTAGCGCGCCACGTAGAGGTAAGGCCGGCTCGCGGAGACGATGTCCTGCCGGATGCGGTCGCTCAGGCCACTGACGATGGTCACGATGGCCAGCAGGGTGGCCACGCCGATGGCCACGCCCAGGATCAGCAGGCCGCTGCGCATGCGATGTCCACGCACGGTGTGCATGGCCTGCACCACCGCCTCGCGCACGGGCATGCGGACGCCGCTACTCATGGCGCAACGCCTCCACCGGATCCAGCCCGGCGGCCTTCCAGGCCGGCCAGGCGCCGAAGAACGCCCCGATCACCAGCGTGCTGCCCAGCCCCAGGGCCACCGACCACAGCGGGATGGCGAAGTTCAGGTCGCTGGCCAGGGTGATCACCCAGGCGATGAGCATGCCCACCAGCACGCCGATCACCCCGCCGGTGAGCGACAGGGTGATGGCCTCGGCCAGGAACTGCCAGGCCACGTTGCGGCGCGTGGCGCCCAGGGCCTTGCGCACGCCCACCTCCCGCGTGCGCTCGGTCACCGACACCAGCATCACGTTCATCAGCACGATGCCGCCGATCACCAGGCTGATCCCCACCAGCGGCACCATGGCCGCGTAGATGGCCCCGGCGATGCCCTTCCAGATGTTCAGCAGCTGGTCGGCGGTCATGATGCCGAAGTCGTCGTCCTCCAGGGGCCGCAGGCGGTGCCGGATGCGCATCTGGAAGGCGGCCTCCTGCTTCGCCTCCTCGAAGCGCTCGAGGTCCGCCACGGCGATCTTGATGTCCACCGACTGGCGCGAGCCGAAGACCTTCTGCCAGGCCGTGACCGGGACCACGGCGAACAGGTTGCGGTTGCTGCCCAGGACGGTGCCGCGGTCCGCCACCACTCCCACCACGGTGAAGTGACGACCCCGCAGCCGGAACTCCTTGCCCACCGGGTCGAGGCTGCGCGGGAACAGCTCCCGCGCCACGTCCCAGCCCAGGACCGCCACCGGCCGGCTGGTGCGCACGTCGGCGCGGGTCAGGTGCCGGCCCAGGGCCAGGGGCAGTTCCTCGAGGATGGCGTAGTCCTCGGTCTTGCCCCGGATCTCCAGGTCGCGGTAGGTGGCGCCGGCGGCGCGCAGGTCGGCGGTGGCCTCCACGCTGACGCCCACCGCGCGGGCCAGGGTCAGCCGCCGCTCCAGCCAGTCGCGATCGGCCAGGGTCAGGTCCGGGTTGTTGAGCGACTCGAGGAAGGCGTCGAAATCGGTGAGGAAGCTGACGGGATTGACGCGGGTGATGGTGAAGACGTCGGTGCCCTCGTCCAGGACCGCACGGCGGGCGTACTGGTCGGCGCCGAAGATGAGCGAGACCACCGCGACCACCGACATGGTCCCGACGATGTTGCCCAGCAGGGTGAGGAACGTGCGCAGCTTGTGGCTGCGCAGGTTGCCCAGCGCGATGCCCACGCCCACCAGGTGCGGCCGCGCCATGGCCTAGCCGTCCCCGTCGCCGGAATCCCCGTCATCGGAGTCCCCGTCGCCACCGCGCGCGCGCACCTTCGCGCCGTCCTTCAGCTCGCGGAGGCTGCGGAACGGGCCGGCGACGATGCGCTGTCCGGGCTCCAGGCCCGCGGTGACCTCGAAGTGGTCCTCGCCGGCGATGCCCAGCTCCACGGGCACGAAGGTGGCGAAGCCGCCGCGGACCACGAACACGCCCTCGCGCTCCTCGCGATCCACGTCCTCGCCCGGCGGCTCGTCGGTGAAGCCGAGGTCGGCCAGGGCCTGCTCGCGGGCCCGGGCGTCGCCACCGGACATGGCGGCGATGTCGTCCTCGCGCAGGGGCCAGTCGCGGGCGGTGACCGCGCCCAGGGGGACGGCCACGGCCTCCGTGCGCTCGGCCACGGTGATGCGGGCCTTGGCGGTCAGGCCGGGGCGGATGGCCGCCGGGGCCTGGTCCAGGGTGATCTTGACCTCGAAGTCCACGGCCTGCTGACCGCCGCCGGAGCGGATGGGACTGTTGCCGATCTCGGTGACCGTGCCGGTGAACTCGCGGCCGGGGAAGGCGTCGATCTCCACCACGGCGGGCTGGCCCAGTGCGGCCTGGACCACCTCGGTCTCATCCACCTCCACCACGGCCTCCAGGGTGCCCATGTCCGCGATGGTCAAGAGCACGGTCCCCGGGTTGTTCAGCGTGCCCATGATGGCGTTCTCGCCCTCCTCCACGTTCAGCCGGGTGACCAGACCGGTCATGGGGGCGGAGATGGTGACCTTGGTGAGGTCGTGCCGGGCCTTCTGCAGGTTGGCGCGGGTCTGCTGCAGGCCGTGCCGGGCGGCCTCCACCCGGGCCTCCTCCACGCGCAGCTGGGTGCGCGTGGCCTGCAGCTGCTCCTCGCTGGCCAGTCCCTCGCGATGGAGCTCGGCGGAGCGCTCGTGATCCTGGCGGGCCTTGTCCAGGGAGGCCTCGGCCAGGCGGAGGTCGGCCTGGCGGCTGAGCACCGACGCCTCCAGCGCCTCGACCGCCGAGCGGTACTCGGTGGGGTCGATCTCCAGGAGCAGGCCGCCACGCTGGACACGCTGGCCCTCCTCCACGGTCAGGCGGGTGACCGTCCCCATGGCGTTGGCCGAGACGTCCACCTTGCGCTTGGGCTCGATGGTGCCCGAGGCGCGGACCACGGCGGTCAGATCCCGCCGCTCGACGGTCTCGATGTCCACCCGTTCGGAGGTGTCGCGGCGCATGATGCTGCCGACCACCAGGGCGGCCACCACCAGCACGGCCACGATCAGCACGATCCACTTCTTCACGTCGGGGAACCTCCCGCGTGGCGCCGGATCCGGCCGGCGCCCGCGTGCCTAGCCGGTCAGGCGCGTCATGCCCCAGCGGGCCAGGGCGGTGATGCCGATGAGGACCACGGAGAACAGGCCGTGGGTGGCCAGGACCACCACCAGCGCCCGCTGCTCGGCGATGCGGTGGACGCGGGCCAGGCCCAGGGCCACCACCCAGAGCATCCACCAGAAGAACGGGTCGCCCAGCAGGCCGGCCGCGGCGAAGAGCGGGTGCAGCGGGTTCTGCCCCGGCATGAGCGACTGCAACGACAGATACGAGAGCGCCACGTTGCCCGTGGTCACCAGCACCATCCAGCCGAGGATGGTCTTCAGGCCGTACATGATCAGCCCGGCCCAGAAGACCACGCCCAGGGTGCCCTTGAACGAGCCGGTGCCCTCGGACAGCCGGCAGAAGCCGAAGAGCACCACCGCTGGCACCAGCAGGGCGATGAAGGTGGTGCCCAGGCCGGTCTGGATGCCCTGCCAGACCCGTAGCGGTACCGACGGGTCCTGGTAGCGCTCGAGCCGCTGCTCGAACAGCTCCTCCTGGCCCGGCGGCATGAACTCGCCCATGCTCTCCTGCTGGGCCAGGGTGATCAGCTGCACGTTGGCCGCCGCGTAGAGCGTCATCAGCAGGAAGATCACCAGGAACGGCAGGCTCCATAGCGGCCGTCCGGCCACACCGTCCATGGCGCGGCGCGGCTGGGTGAAGACGTCGACGAACCGGTCGGCCGGCGGCGACCCCGCCGGCGGCGCGGCGGGCGAGGGCGTGCGGTCGGGGAACTCTGCGCTCATGGGCCGGTCTCCTCGGGTGGCGGCGTCGGGGCGTCGTCACCGGACGCGCCACCGCCGGATGGGGAAGGCGCCTCGCCCGCGAAGGCGGCCAGCCGCCGTTGCAGATGCTCGCCGGCACGGGCGAGCGGGGTGCGGGCCTCGGCCGCGCGCCGGGCGGCGACGCCGCGCTCGGGGTGGTCGTGATCGGCGAGGAACTCCGCGGCGAAGCGGCCATCCTCGATCTCGGCCAGGATCTGCTGCATGCGCGCCCGGGCGCCGTCGTCGATCAGGCGCGGGCCCCGGGTCAGACCGCCGTAGGCCGCGGTGGGCGAGATCCGCGCCCGCATGCCCGCCAGGCCGTGGCGGTGCAGCAGGCTGGTGATCAGTTGCAGCTCGTGGACGCACTCGAAGTAGGCGTTGGCCGGGTCGTGACCGCCGGCCACCAGCGTGTCGAAGGCCGCCTGCAGCAGCTCGATCACGCCGCCGCAGAGCACGGCCTGCTCGCCGAACTGGTCGGCCACGCACTCGGCCCGGAAGGTGGTGCGCCAGCCGCCGCCGCGCAGGCAGCCGATCGCCCGGGCATACGCGGCGCAGAGCGCCCAGGTTCCGCCCGGCGAGCGGTCGGTCACCGCCAGCAGACCGGGTACGCCGGCCCCGCGAGCGTACGCCTCGCGCAGCAGGTCGCCCTGGGCCTTGGGCGCCACCAGGAAGCAGGGGCGATCCCCGGGTTCGATCTGATCGAAGGCGATGGCGAAGCCATGGGCGAAGGCCAGCGCGGCGTCCGCCCTGGCGGCGCCCGCCAGCGTCTCGCGCCAGACCGTGGCCATGGCCTCGTCGGGCAGCATGAGGGCCACCACGTCGGCAGCGGCCACGGCGCTGGCCGGGTCGGTCACCTGCAGATCCTCGCGACGGGCGAGGTCGCCCCGCGCCGAGCCGGGCCGGGCCCCCACCACCACCGCCACCCCGCTCCGGTCGAGGTTCAGGGCATGGGCGCGGCCCATGGTGCCGTAGCCGATCACCGCCACGGTGCGGCCGGCGAGTGGCGCGAGGGTGACCTCCTCGTGCTCGAGGGGCCGGTCGGCGGGGGGTTGCCAGCGGGAATCCACGGGGCCTCCGGGGACGGGGGACGGGGCCGATGCAGGCCGGTTCATGCCGCACATTAGGCCCCCGCGGCGTCCTTGACAAGAACCGGGGCAGCGCCTAGATTGCCGCTCTGCCGCGCGGCAGGTGGGCGGGCTGCGGCCTCGCCCCATGCCCCGGCGAGCCGCCCGAGGGCGGACTCAGGTGGCGCCTTAGCTCAGTTGGTTAGAGCAGCGGAATCATAATCCGCGTGTCCGGGGTTCGAATCCCTGAGGCGCCACCACCCCTTTCCTCTCGGATCGAGCCGCCCCTGCGGCTCGTCTTTGTTTGTGCGGATTTGTCTGTGCGGACCGGCCGGTGGGATCCATGCTGGAGAGCGCCGCCGCCCGACCTGGCCCCGGGTCCACGCCATGAGCACCAGCGACCTCACCGTCCGCATCCACGCCCGGCTCGACGAGCTGGCCGCCGCCGTGGCCGCCGCCGACGGGCCGACGCCGGACACCGACGGGCCCACGCCGGACACCGGCGAACCCACGCTGGCCGCCGGCGGGTCCACCCCTGATCCGGGCGTGCTGGTGGCGCTCTCGGGCGGGCCGGATTCCGTGGCCCTCCTGGCGCTGACGGTGGGCTGGGGACGCGAGCGGGGTCGTCCCGTGGCCGCGGCCCATTTCCATCACGGGCTGCGCGGCGCGGCCGCCGACGCGGACCAGCGGTTCTGCGCGGAGCTCTGCGGCGCTCTCGGCGTGCCGTTGACCACCGGCCAGGGCGATCCGCGGGGTCTGGCGCGTCAACGGGGTCGTGGCCTGGAGGACGCCGCCCGTGAACTGCGCCTGGCGTTTCTCGAGCGCACGCGCCGCTCGGCCGACCTGGCGGCCATCGCCACCGGCCATCATCGCGACGATCAGACCGAGACCGTGCTGCTGCGCCTGTTCCGGGGCACCGGCCTGGATGGCCTGCGCGGCATGGCGCCCCGGCGCGGCCGGCTGATCCGGCCGCTGCTGGACGTGCCGCGCGGCGAGCTGCTCGCCTGGCTGGACAGGGAGGGCCTGAGCTGGCGGCAGGACACCACCAACACCGATGGCAGCAACCGGCGCGGCCGCGTGCGCTGCGAGCTGCTGCCCCTGGTGCGCGACATCTTCGGCCCCGGCGCCGCGGCCGCTCCCGCGCGCCTGGCCGAGCTGGCGGCCACGGACCTGGACCTGCTGGACCACCTCGCCGATCAGGCCGCGACGCGGCACCTGGGCGAGCCGCTGGCCGGTCACCACGGAGCCAGCCTGGGCTGTGCGGTGGTCGGCGAGCATCCGGCCATCGCACGCCGCGTGGTGCGCGCCTGGCTGGAGCGCAGCCTGCCCGGCGACCTCGCGCGCGTCCACGTGATCGAGGTCCTCGACTGGCTGGCCGCCGGTCAGTCGGGGACGGGCCTGGATCTGCCCGGCCCGGTGCGTCTGGAGCGCGTGTTCGACCGGGTGGGCCCGGCCGGTCCGGCGCCGCCGCCGCTGGATCCCGCCGCCTGGCGTGTGCGGGCGGAGCCCCTGGCCGCGACCCCGGACCCCGTCCCCCCTGCCGGCGGGGGGCCGGATCGCTGGCAGCTGGTCTGCCCGGCGGCGGCGCTGCGGGGGAACCTGCAGGTCCGGGCCCCGCGCCAGGGAGACCGACTGCGCCCCTTCGGGCTGGGGGGAACCCGCAAGCTGAACGCGTTGTTGCAGGAGAAACGCGTGCCCGCGGCGCGGCGCCCGGCCGTGCCGGTGGTGGCCGACGCGGAGGGTCCGCTCTGGGTCCCGGGCGTGGCACAGGACGAGCGGACGCGCGTGTTGCCGTCCTGTCAGCAGGCAGTTACCATCATCCTCGAACGGCGGCGCTCGGACCCGGACACCTGATCCCGGGCCAGGGCTGCCTTTTCTGCCGCCCTCGGAAAGGACTTCGATGTCGAACAAGCCCCAGCGGGACAACAACCGTCCGCCTGGCGGTGGGCCCGGCGGCCCGCGCCCCGGCTTCACCGGCCGTGGGGTGGCGTTCTGGCTGCTCTTGCTCCTGCTGCTGCTGGTGGTCTTCCGCTGGTACGCCGGCGAGCGCACCACCGCCAGCACCATCAGTTACAGCGCCTTCGCCGAGCAGGTGGAGCAGGGCAACCTGCAGGAGCTGACCATCGTCGGCAAGCGGGCACGCGGCCGTCTGATCGAGCAGACCCCCATCACCCTGCTGGACGGCAGCATCCGGCCGGTGAAGGAATTCGAGGTGGGCCTGCTGGGCAAGGAGGACTTCTACGACTGGCTCCGCGAGTCCAACCCCGACGTCCGCGTGGTGGTGGAGGAACCCAGCGATCCCTGGTTGACGCAGTTCCTGACCATCTACATGCTGCCGATCCTGCTGCTGATCGCGGTCTGGGTGTTCTTCTTCCGGCAGATGCAGAGCGGCAGCAACCGCGCCTTCAGCTTCGGCAAGAGCAAGGCCAAGCTGGTGAACATGGACCGGCCCGAGGTCACCTTCGAGGACGTGGCCGGCTGCGACGAGGCCAAGGTGGAACTGCAGGAGGTGATCGACTTCCTGCGCTCGCCCAAGAAGTTCCAGCGCCTGGGCGGCCGCATCCCCAAGGGCGCCCTGCTGGTGGGCCCGCCCGGGACGGGCAAGACGCTGCTCGGCCGTGCGGTGGCCGGCGAGGCGGCGGTGCCCTTCTTCTCCATGAGCGGTTCGGACTTCGTGGAGATGTTCGTGGGCGTGGGCGCCAGCCGCGTGCGCGACCTCTTCGAGCAGGGCAAGAAGAACGCCCCCTGCATCATCTTCATCGACGAGATCGACGCCGTGGGGCGCCATCGCGGCGCCGGCCTCGGCGGCGGCCACGACGAACGCGAGCAGACCCTGAACCAGCTCTTGGTGGAGATGGACGGCTTCGAGAGCAACGACGGCGTGATCCTCCTGGCGGCCACCAACCGCGCCGACGTGCTGGATCCCGCACTGCTGCGCCCGGGCCGCTTCGATCGCCAGGTGGTGGTGGACCTGCCCGACCTCGGCGGCCGCGAGGCCATCCTCCGGGTGCACATGAAGAAGGTGCGCCACGCCGAGTCGGTCTCGGCCAAGGTGCTGGCCGCCGGCACGCCGGGGCTGGCCGGCGCGGACCTCGAGAACCTGGTCAACGAGGCCGCCCTGCTCGCCGCCCGCCGCAACCACGACGAGGTCCTCATGGAGGACTTCGTGGAGGCCCGCGAGAAGGTGATGATGGGCCCGGAACGGCGCAGCCGCGTGCTCACCGAGGAGACCAAGCGCATCGTGGCCTACCACGAGGCCGGGCACGCCATCGTGGCCGAGCACCTCGAGCATGCCGACAGCGCCCAGAAGGTGACCATCATCCCCCGCGGCCAGGCCCTGGGCATCACCTTCACCCCGCCGGGAGAGGACGTCTTCCTGCGCTCGCGCGAGAAGTTCCTCGACCAGATCTGCGTGGCCCTGGGCGGCCGCGTGGCCGAGGAGCTCTTCCTCGGCAGCATCACCGACGGCGCCTACGGCGACATCCGCACGGTGACCGCCCACGCCCGCACCATGGTCACCCGCATCGGCATGAGCGACAAGCTCGGCCCGGTGGCCTACGAGGAAGGCAACGAGCAGGTCTTCCTCGGGCGGGACTACTCTCGCCGGCAGACCCACAGCGAGCGGACACTCCAGGAGATCGACGCCGAGGTGCACCGGATCGTGGACGAGCAGTTCGCCCGCGCCCGGGGTGTCCTCGAGAAATACCGCGACCAGGTGGAGACCATGGCCCAGGCGCTGCTCGAACGCGAGACCGTGGACCGGGAGGAGGTGGAGCTGATCGTGCGCGGCGAGCCGCTGCCCGAGCGCACCATCCTCGAGGACTCCCCGGCCGCCACCGAGGAGAATCCCGAGGACGTGCCCCTGGATCTGGCCGAGCTGGCCGAATCGGTCCGCCGTCAGCGAGAAGAGGAGAAGCAGGCGGAACAGGAGCGTGGCGGCGAGAGCGGCGAGAACGACGACGGTCAGGGCGAGGGCGACGAGGCCCCCGCGCCGACCGCTCCCGATCGCGGCGACGGGGCCCGGGCCGGCGACGGAGCCGATGCCGGGACGGACGCCGACCGGTCCGGAGACCACGGCAAGCGATGAGCGCGGCCGGGTTCCCGCTCGACGGTCGCCCCTATCCCGCCCCCGGCTGGCGACTGGGCCGGCGCACGCTGCATGCGCCGGCCCGGCCGCTGGTGATGGGCATCCTCAACCTGACTCCCGACAGCTTCCATGCGGCCTCGCGGCAGGACGGACCCGAGCAGGCCGTGGCCACGGCGCTGCAGATGATCGAGGCCGGGGCCGATCTGCTGGACCTCGGAGCCGAGAGCACGCGCCCCGGGGCGGCGCCCGTATCCGCCACCGCCGAGCAGGACCGCCTGCTGCCGGTGCTGGAGGCGCTGCGCCGGGAGAGCGCCATCCCCCTGAGCATCGACACCCGCCGGCCGGCGACCGCCGCGGCGGCCCTCGCCGCCGGCGCCGACGCCATCAACGACATCACCGGCGGCCGCGACCCCCGCATGCTCGCCGAGCTGGCCGAGAGCGACGGCGGCGTGGTGCTCATGCACATGCAGGGCGAGCCGCAGACCATGCAGCACGACCCGCGTTACGGCGACGTGGTGGCCGAGGTCCGCGACTGGCTGGAGGAACGCGTCGCGGCCGCCACCATGGCCGGGGTGGCCGCCGACCGCATCCTGATCGATCCGGGCATCGGGTTCGGCAAGCTGCTGCACCATAACCTGCGTCTGCTGGCCCACCTGCGCACCGTGGCCGCTGGCCGTCCCCTGCTGGTGGGAGCCTCCCGCAAGAGCTTCATCGGCAACCTCACCGGCGCCGCGACCGCGCAGCGCCTCGGCGGCAGCCTCGCCGCCCTGGCCGCCGCCTACGCGGCCGGCGCCACCGTGGTCCGCGTCCATGACGTGCACGACTCGGTCCAGTACCTCGAGGTGCTGGCGGCCGTCGCCGATGCCCGCGAGGCCGCCGTTGAGCCGCCGCCCGAGGCGTGATACCTTGCGGCGAGGCGGCGCCTGACGCGATCCCCTGCACCGGGCGGACGCGCGGGCCCTCCCGGAGATCCGATCGCGAGGACGCCCATGTGGGACGCCATCAACCGTAGCCCGATCATCGACCTGCTCGACATCCTGATCGTGGCCTGGCTGCTCTACCGGCTGCTGCTCTTCGTGCGCAACACGCGCGCGGTGCAGATGGTGGCCGGCCTGGCCCTGCTGCTGCTGCTCAGCTTCGTGGCCAGCAGCCTGGGCATGATCGTGGTCGGGCAGATCATCCGCTCGCTGCAGACGGTGTGGGTGGTGGCCTTCATCATCCTCTTCCAGCCCGAGCTGCGTTCGGCGCTGGCCAACCTGGGCATGCAGCGCCGCTTGCACCTGCTCCGCGGCGACCAGGACGAGCTGCCCGCCGAGGAGGAGATCCTCAAGGCCATGGGCCGCCTGAGCCGCCGCGGCCTGGGCGCCCTCATCGTCCTGGAACGCGAGGTCAGCCTGGACCGCTGGCTGAAGACGGGCACCTACCTGGGCGCCGACATCCACGCCGCCACCCTCGAGAGCCTGTTCACCGTGCCCGCCCCCCTGCACGACGGCGCGGTGATCATCCGCGATGGCAAGATCGCCGCCGCCGGCTGCACGCTGCCCCCCACCGAGCGGGCGGAGATCGGCTACGTGCTCGGCCTGCGCCACCGCGCCGCCATCGGCCTGAGCGAGGTCTCCGACGCCATCGTCCTGGTGGTCAGCGAGGAGACCCGCGCCATCTCCCTCTGCCACGGCGGGGAGATCAAGCGCGGCCTGAGCCTCGACGACCTCCGCACCGAGATCGGCCGCGTGCTCTTCGTCGGTGGGCGCAAGAAGAAGAAGAAGAAGAAGAGCACCGCCCCCGAGGCCAAGCCCGCCTGAGGCGGCGCTGCTCGCCGGGAAGGGTCGCCGGGCGACGTGACGGCGCCCGTCTCCGCGACGACCCCTCCCGATCCGGCGCCATGGCCTCCCGTTCCCTGGCGCCGGTGCGGTCGCCGGTCGCAAGCGCCGCGCCCGGCCTGGTCGGCCGGTCCCGGCTCGGGCCGGGCGATGCGCGATCCTCCGGAAACCACCTCCTGACGCGCAGGCGACGCCCGGCGACCGCGGGCCAGCCCGTCCACCCCGGGCAGCCCTCCGCGCCGGACGACGCCCCACCTGTCGGGGCGGGGCGTCACCTGCGCCGCGGATGTCGTCGCCGGGGAACGTTCAGCTGGTCACCGGTTCCTGCACCGCCCGGCGGCACGCCTTGACGAACATCTGGACCAGGTCGGGATCGAGCGCGTGACCGGCCTCCGCGTTCACGGCGGCCAGGGCGGCGTCCCGATCGCCGCGATCGAGGTGCAGGGCGTAGTGCTGGGCGACGGCCACCAGGCGGGCGGCCAGCGGGATGTCGCGGCCCTTCAGCCCGGCGGGGAACCCCCGGCCGTCGAATCGCTCGTGGTGGTGACGGATGGCATCGCGCACGGCAGCGGGGGCGTTGAGCGCCGCGAGCGCCTGGTCTCCGGCACCGGGATGGTCGCGGAACACCTCCCACTGGGCGCCGGTGAGCCGATCGGCCTCCAGGTCGCCGGGAGCCGGCTGCTGCTGCCCCAGGTTGCGCAGGAGGGCGCCGAGCACCAGGTCCCGCAGCTGATCCGGGGGCAGGCCCAGCTCGCCGGCCAGGAGCCGCACCGCCGAGACGGTGCCGGCCGTGACCGCATCCGCCGGTTCCGCCTCCGACCCCGCACCCACCAGCAGGCTCTCCAGCAGCCCCACGCTCATGTCCGCCCGGCGCTGGCCCTCCCGCAGGCGCATGAGGGCCTCGGTGGTGACCTCCATGAGGTCGTGGATCTCGTCGGTCGGCTCGCCGGCCTGGCAACGCCAGCGCAGACCCAGGGCGACCACCCCGAGGTGGTCGTGCTCGTCGGCACGCAAGGCCACCAGCCACTGCAGCCCGCGCTCGAGGAGGGCGTCGCGCTCGGTGCGGAAGGAGGCCGGCATGTTCTCGATCTCCACCGGACGCTCGAGGGTGCGGAAGAAGGTCTGGATGCGCTCGCTGGCGAAGTCCGCCTCGCCCAGGCCACGCCGCGCCTCCCCGGCGAGGAACGGCGCCACGGCCGCATCGTGATCCAGGTAGACCAGGCTGGAGACCTCCACGCCCAGGCGCAGACGGGAGATGAAGACCTGCCAGAAGTGCGGCACGTCCTGGGCCTCCTGCAGGCCGCGCGCCAGTTCCAGCTTGATGTTCAGCAGGGTCTCGCTTCCCGAGGACGCCGGGGCGGGCACCGCCACCCGGACCGCGTGGCCGGGCCGGCCGTCGTCGCGATCGAGCCGCTCCGGATGCGCGCCCGGCGCCGCCGTCGGCGCGGCCGCCGGCGCGGATCCCGCATCGGCCAGCACCCGCTGCAGCAGCTCGAGCGCGAACATCTCGCTGAGGGTGTAGTCGTGCCCCGTGACGGCGTGCTGCAGGAGCAGCACCGCGGCGAGGGTCTCCTCGCGGACCAGTGGCAGGATGATGTCCGGTTGCAGTTGCTCGAGCAGCTCGGTCTCCTCGTCCCAGAGGTCGTTGTCCTCGAGGTCGAGCATGGTCAGCGGTCGTCCGGTCCGCGTGAGCGCGCTGACGATGCCGCCCTCGGCGGGCAGCCGCCAGTCGCCATCGACGGCCACGTAGTGCTGTTGCCGGGGCAGGCAGAAGATGGTCTCGGCGGCGAGGTCGTGGCTGTCCAGCAGGACGCCCAGGGCCTCGCCGAGCAGGGTGGTGTTGCCGCTGGCCACGGCGGCGAGCGCGTCGTCCAGGGAGATGTAGGGAGCGGTGACCAGGTCGGCCGTCCGCCGGGCGGAGGTGTCCGTGGCGGAGGGGGCGGCGGTGACGTCGTCCAGCAGACGATCGAGATCGGCCTCGCCGGCGCGCGTCGCCGATGGCTCGGTCCCGGGAGGGTCGATCCCGGGAGGGCCGTCCTCCTCTGCCGGCGCCGGCGCCGGCGCGTCAGCGGTCTGGACCGCGTCGCCGGCCATGGCCGGAGCCGTGGTCGTCCCGGCGCCAATCGGCCCGGTCGCCGGACCGTCGGCCGCGGCGACCAGGGCCGTGGCGGCGGTCGGGACGTCGTCGAAGAAGCGTAGCGGCAGGTCGCCGAACTTCTTGGTCAGGAACCGGCGGATGACCTCGCCCGCGCCCACGAACACGGCCTCGCCCCCCTGCGCCACCAGCTGGCGTTGCAGGTCGGCCAGCACGCCGGCGCCGCCGCCGCCGAGGGAATCGAGGTCGTGACACTCGAGGACCAGCCGCGTCTTCTGGCGCTGCAGGCAGCGGGCCGCCAGGTCCAGAAGACGCTGGCGGTCACCGCGGCCGAAGGCGCCGTGCATGCGGACGCCGAAGAGGCGCTCGTCGCCGAGTTCGAGGGAATCGAAACGGGTGGCCACGCCGCCAGCCTCCGATCAGACGAGAGACTCGGCGAGCCAGTTGTCCAGCACCGAGCGCAGGAAACGCCACTCGCTGCCGACCTTGCGGGCGGGGATCTTCCCCTCCTTGGCCAGACGACAGACGGTCTTGACGTGCATCTTGAGGTATTCGGCCGCCTCCACCGAGGTCATCACCTGGTGAGAGGTCTCCTCGCCACCGATGTAGATGTTGGAGCGGTCCTTCTGATCGAGCATGGGCTGCACTCCTCGCCGCGCTTGCAAAGCATCCAGTGCCAACTGTCGCGAATCGAGGTGCTGCAAACGCCGTGCCCTGGGCGGAAGATCTTCCAGAGACCGGAATGGCGGGCGCTGAGAGGGAATGACGGGGTTCGCCAGGACGGTGCGGGGTCGTCGGAGGAACGCTGCGGATTGCAATTCGCAAGCGGTCAGCCCTGGAGACGGGCGAGAAGTTCCTCGACGCGATAGGGTGGCAACCAGGCCGCGTCGGCCGCCGGGCCCTGCCCCGCCCGCGCCCGCACCAGCACCAGGGGCGGGGCCGGCTCGGGAAGGAGCTCGCGCAGCCGCGTACCGTGACGATCGGGCGCCGCGTCGTCGCAGATCACGGCGAGCGGATCGACGCTGGCGAGGGCGGCCGCGGCGGCGGCCGCGTCCGCGGGGCAGATGACGCGCAGGCCTGCCTCGGCGAGGCGGTGCTGCAGGGTCCGGCGCCGCAGGGCGCCCGAGACCAGGAGGATGACCTGGTCGCGGCCAGCGGCCTCCGCGGCCGGCGGCGCAGCCGCCGACGCAGCCGCCGGCGCCGCTGGCGTCGGCGCCGGCGACGAGGTCGTGGTCGAGACGGGGCGCGGCGGCGTGGGAACCGGCGACGGCGTGGTGGTCCAGAGGTGATCGCCCAGCTGGCGCAGGCGGGTCCAGGCCTCCTGCAGGGCGGCGGGATCGTCCTGATCCCAGGCGGCGGCCAGTTCCTCGAACTGGCGGGCGAGGCGCGTCAGGTCCGCCTCCCAGACGCTGCCGGGCAGCGGGGCGCGCGCGCCCGCGAGCGCGTCGGCCAGCTCCCCCAGCGCCCGGGCCGCGTCGCGGGCCGGCGGGTCCGGGCGGTCGGCCAGGACCACGGCGAGCAGCCGGGAGGCCAGCGCCGCCCGGCCGCCGGGGTCCAGCGGGCCGGCCTGGCCGTCGGGATCCACCGCCCCGTTGGTCAGGTGGCGGAGTCGCTTCAGCAACTCCGCCACCAGGTCGGACAGGCTCGCATCATCGAGGTTCATGGGCTCGACCGTCAGCTGATCCGTTCGGCGCCCAGTTCGGCCAGTTCGTAGATCCGATCCGCGGCCTCCGCGACCGTCGTTCCGGCCCCCGCGGGCTCGGCGGGCTGTCCGGGCGCCACGCGCTCGGCCCCGAACTCCGCCAGATCATAGACCTTCTCCTCCGCCGACGGAAGGGGCGTGTCCGCGGCCGGCGGGTCCGCGGCCGGCGACACATCCGCCGCAGCCGGCACATCCGCCGCAGCCGGCACCTCCGGCGTCGCCGGCACGGCGAACGGGTCCACGCCCCCGAGATCCAGGGCGCCGGGCTCGGGCGCCGCCGGCTCGAGGAGCGACGGCCCCGGCGTCTCCGCGGGGGCTGGCGGTCCGTCGGCGGGCGCGTCCGGCCCGGCGAGCGGAGAGTCCCCGCCGAGCAGACGGTCCTCGTCGCCCGGCAACACGGTGTGGGCGAACTCGCTGCTGGCCACCGGCGTCTCGAAGATCGAGCCGCTGGAGCTGCTGGCGAAGGGGTCGGCCACGAGGCCCGCGTCCTGCGGCTCGCTCTCGCTGGCGAAGGGATCGAAGCGCTCGACGTCCATGCCGGCGCCGGCTCCGGTCGCGGTGGCGGGATCGAGACCGGTGAGGTCGGCGGCCAGGTCCACCAGCTCGCCCAGGCGGCGGGCATGGCCGGAGAGGCCCTGGGACATCTGGGCGAGGCCCTCGGCCACCCGGCTGGCGTCGGGCGCCAGCTCGGCCACGGTGGCCACGACGTCGGCGTCCGGCCCGCCGGCCAGGGCCCCGGGATCCAGCTCGGCGACGCGGCCGCGGATGTTCTCCAGGGCCCGCTCGCGGGGATCCTCGCCGGTGGCCGCGCCGTCACCGCGGTCGGCGACGCCGCGCAGCTCGGTGGTCAGCTCCTCCAGGTCCTGGGTCAGCGGCAGCAGCCGTTCCCCCTTGGCACCGAGGCGGGCCACCTCCATGGCGATCTGGAACGCCAGGCGGCTGGCGCGCTCGATCAGGGTCGCCAGGGCGCCCGTAGCGGCCGGAGCGTCGGCGGCGCGGGTCGGCAGGTCGGCCAGTTCCTTCTGCACGGCGGCCACGGCCTGTTGCAGGCGCTCGCGACGCCGATCGCCGTCCTGATCCTGCGGCACCTGCTCGGCCAGGCGCGCCAGCCGGCGCGCCATGCGCTCGGCCACCGCGCCATGCTGACCCATCTGCTCGAGGCCCTTGCCGCTCCACTGGCGCGCCGACTGCAGGCCGGCGATCAGCTCGGGTCCCTGCTCGTGGGCCGTGGCCTCACGAGCCTGCGAGTCGCTGGCGGCCTGATCGCGGGCGGTCAGCAAGCGGGCGGCCTGGTCGGCGAGGCTGCCCGCAGCAGGGCTCTCCCACCGACCCTGGAGATCCACGGCGCTCTCCTCGGCCATGGCCTTCTCCAGCCGGTGCAACTCGCCCTCCAGGCCCACGTAGCGCGAGAGCCTGGCCTGCTGCAGGTTGACGTGGCCGAGCAGGCCGCTGGTCACCGCGGCCAGGTCGGGATCGGCCTGCAGCTGCTCGTCGCGCCAGCTCTCCGGCGCCTCGGGATCGAGGCGGCGGACGGCGTCGAGGATCGCTGCCTGGAACTGGACGGTGTCGCGCAGATCACGCAGCCGGCGTTCCACCGCCAGGGCGGCCAGCGACGCGGCCACCAGGACGACGAGGGCGCCGATCCAGAAGGCGTTGACGGGATGGCTGCGGAAGTCGCCGATGGTCAGCGGATCGCCGAAACCGGAGAAGTCCAGCAGCCCCTCGGGCGCCGCGCCGGTGGCGGTCAGCAGACTGGTTCCCAGCAGCAGGCCGGCGAGCACCACGAGCAGGAACACCAGGGCGCCGGTCCCGCGGTGCAGCCGCGGGCCGCGGGGCCGCGAACGGCGCCCGCCGGATGGTTGCGCGGCGCTCGCGGGGGCCGGCGTCGCGGCGCCGGTCGCGCCCGCCGTGGGCGCCGGCGCGTCGCTGGCGGCGGGGTCGTCCTGCGGGAAGTCCTCCAGCAGCTCGGCATCCCACTCGCTCGTGGCGGCAGCGTCGTCGATCTCGGGCAGATCGTCGTCAAGGTCCAGGTAATCCCGGTCGCTCATGCCGTTGACCTCTCCAGGCACGGGAAAACGGTAAACATCTGGGTGGCCTATCGGCAGGGCGGCAGGGAACCGTAGCAGGAAATGAGGCGGTGCCGGCGCCGATCCGACCGCCAGCCTCGCCAACGCGATCACGAGACTGCAACCGGGCGCTTCATTCCTCAGAACCTGCCGGGCACGCGCCCTGCAGGGACCGGGGCAACCCGCTCCGCCTGGAGGTGGTCATGAGCGTCGCCACGTCGAGTCCGCGCCCGGTCCGCTACCGCAGCCTCTTTCCCGCCTGGGAGGGCCCGCGGCCGGTATCCTGGTACTTCATCGAGCAGTTGCTGGAGGCCCGCGCCGCCTCGGACTTCCCCACCAACGCCGCCGGCCCGGACGAGGACGTCAACGTCTACCTCGCCGACCGGCTGAGCGACTGGGCCACCCACGACGGCCGCGGCGGCATCAGGCCCGGCCGCGACCCGCTGCTCCTGCCGCCGGACCCGGCGACGGAGACCAGCGAGGTGGCCTGGCGCGCCGCCCGCCAGGCCGACCACCGGCTGCTGGGGCTGGGACTCTTCGACCGCGGGGACCTGGTCCGCCGCCGCGTCCGTGGCTGGCGGATGACCATGGCGGAGACCCGCCGGCGCGATCGCGAGGTGGCCCTGCGGGGATACCAGTTCGCCGCCGATCGGCTCGCTGGCCGTGCCGGCGACCGGCCGGGGACCGTGGCGGTCTGGCGCAAGCTGGCCCGGAACCTGGATGACTACGTGCACGTGCTGCAGACCCTGGCGCGCCGGCGACTGGGACTGGGGGCCCGGCTGGACGACGCCGAGCTCGCGTGGCTGCTCCGCGACCCGGGATCCGGCGCCGCCTGAGCGGAGCGATCAGTCCTGACGGTCGGGCGTCGTCTCCCGGACGAAGGCGAGGATGTCCGCCTCGAGGCCCTCCGCCCCGTGGGCGGCGAGCACGTCGTGGCCCCCGGCGGGAAAGGCCTGGAAGCGCGACTGGCCATGGTGCGACCGCTTCTGGAGCAGGCGCAGCGAATGGGGCGAGACGCGGGGATCGTCATCGCACTGGGCGCCGAGGATGGGCACGTCGAGGCGACCCACCAGATCCTGCGCCGCCCGCATGCCCTCGATGGCATCCACCTGCAAGCCCAGCCGGCGACGCACCGGCGGCAGGCGCAGCAGGTTCAGCGACTGCAGGACGCGCACGCCCAGCCCCACGCGCGGCACCAGCGCCGGGGCCAGCAGCACCAGCGACGCCACCGGCTCGCGGCCGGCCAGGTGCAACGCCAGGGTGGCGCCGAAGCCCAGCCCCACGACGTGCACGTGCGCGCAGGTCTCCGCCAGCAGACGGTACCCCAGGCGCACCTGCTGCAGGGAAGCCCGCCAGCGCGCCTCCGGCCGGTCGGTCATGCCGTGGCCGTAGTCGGCCAGCAACAGCCCGTGCACCGTGCAGCCGCCGTCATGGAGCGTGCGCGCCAGGGGGACCACCTCCGCGGGCGACTGCTCCGGGCCGTGCACCAGCAGCACGCCCGGCGCGCCCGGTTCGCCCGCGCGCAGGAACGACCGCTGGTGCCTGGGCACGCCCAGCTCCGCCTCCGCCAGCGACCGCAGCCGCTCGTGGGTCTTGAAGACCATCTGGCGCACGCGCGGCTCCCGGGACCGGCCCTCGCGGGTGCGCTGCAGGTCCCACGCGGTGAGGGTGTTGGCCTCCAGGCGCTCGCGTCGCTGGGGATTGCTGGGGTAGTCTTCGCGGGTATCGGGCTTCACGCGATGGCGTCCTTGGTCAGCTGATCGGGCCGCGCGAGCACCAGGTCGGGCTGCTCGTCGGCGGCGAGGGTGTCGAGGATCCCCCGGTCGCGGTACTTGCCGCTGAGGACCAGGACGGTGGCCAGGCCGAGCCGGCGGGCCCCGGCGAGATCGGTGAAGGGATCATCGCTGATAAATAGCGCCTCGGCGGGGTCGGCGCCAAGAGATTCCAGGGCCGCGCGATAGACCGCAGCCTCGGGCTTGCCCGCGGTGACCGCGCGCACCTCCGGCACGGCGGCCTCGAGCGCCGCCGCCCAGGCGCCCGGCCCCAGCCGGGCCCCACCGCTGGCGTCCTGCCAGAAGCGGTTGCGATGCAGGCTGAGCAGCACGGCGCCGCCACGCAGCCAGGCGAGGGCCCGGTCGAGGTCGGCCACCCGCAGCTCGGGGCAGACGCCCAGCACCACCGCGTCGCAGGACGGCGCCGACGGGAGGACCGTCTCGAACCCCTGCGCCTCGAGCCAGGGCCGCAGGTCCGATGCCCCCAGCCAGCCGAGGCGCTCCAGACCCTGGTCGCGCAGCCACCGCAGCCCGGTCTCCAGGGCGCCCACCACCTGCTCCCGTTCCACCGGAAACCCGGCCCGGCGCAGGGCGGACACCAGATCCTCCGGCCGGTGCGTGGTGTTGTTGCTCACCAGGCGCCAGGAGATGCCGGCCTCCGCCAGGCCGGCGAGCCAGGGCACCGAACCCGGTACCGGACGGTAGCTCTTGTCCACCACCAGGACGCCCTCGACGTCGATCAGGTAGCATCGCCGGGCCATGGGCCCTCCTTTCCCCCGGTGGCGGCGACCCGGTCCAGCAGCGCGTCGTAGCGCGGCACCAGCTGCGACCAGCAGAACGCATCGCAGTCGCTCGCCAGGGAGCACACGTGCCCGCACCGCGTGCCACCGATCAGCTCGGCCAGGAGGTCGGCGAGCTGTCCGGGGCCGTCGTAGAAGTGACGACCCCGGCAGCGGGTCCCGTACAGACTCGGATAGACCTGCTCGCGGGGCAAGACCGGATAGCAGCCCGCGTGGATGGCCTCGGCCACGGCGATGCCGAAGTTCTCCTGGGCCGCGCAGCTGACCACCACGTCGCCCCGCGCGAGCAGGGCCTGGTAGGCGCCGCGGTCGGCCAGGAACCCGTCCTGGACACAACGATCGCCCAGCCGAGCGGCCAGCGGGGAGAACACGGCGTGGTCGTGGCGGCGGTCGCCCAGCAGCGCCACCGCGAAGTCCAGCTCGCGGTCCAGGAGCGCCGCCACCGCGGCGGCGAACCACTCCGGACGCTTGTCGAACTCCCAGCGATGATTCCAGACCAGCAGTGGCCGGCGGCCATCCCGGGGCCACGGTCTGGCGTCCCCGGCAGCGCCGGGCGAACCGAGCCACCGCGGCGGCTGGCCATGAGGCTCACGGGACAGGCCGACCGGCAGGACGGAGCTGCGCGCGTCCAGGCGCTCGCGCACGCCGCGGGGCACGGCCCCGGGCATACGGCCGAGGTGCTCCGGCACCGCGTCGAGAAAGCCCTCGCGGTGGAAGTCGGAGTTGAAGACCACGTGATCGGCCGCCAGGGCGCTGACGATGCTGGTGAAGCCGAAGTGGAAATCGAACCGCTCTCGCGGCGAGAGGGGGTAGGTGAGCTGGTTCTCGTGCATGTAGAGCACCAGCGGCACGCGGTCCAGGGGGCGCCGCAACAGGCCGCGGAGGTCCGCGAGGTTCAGCAGGCTGGTCGCCAGGATCAGGTCGCAGGGTCCGGGATCGGCATTCAGCCGCTCGGCGAACCAGACCGCGGCGCCACGCATCCGCCATTTCCAGGACCGCGGCGGGAGGGTGAACGCCCGCAGGCGATGGTGCGAATGGCGGGCGAGTCCCTCGCGGAAATCCCGGTGGGATCCCCCGTCGTAGGGCTCGAGGAAGACGATGTCCAGTGGTGGTTTGCGGTCCGTCATGGCTCCTGTCCGCGCGTGGGGCACCCGGCGGCGGGCCGGGAGATCTTTTTAACATACCGCCACGGGAATTGATACCGCGATGGAATTCCGCTATCCTGATGGGTCCAGGTCGTGTTTCCCGCGCACGCCGGCCATCCCGTGCGCCTCGCTCCATGTCACCAGGAGAGGTCCTCATGCAGAAGCTCACCCTGGCCGCGGTCCTGCTCACCGTGCTTTGCAGCGCGGCGGCCGCCGCCACGTTCGAGAATTCCTCGGTGATCGGGCAGGTGCCCGATCGGGTCGTCATCACCGTCCAGCCGGGTGTGAAGCTGGCCGTCGACAAGAGCGGCGCCGTGCCCCGGACCGGACTCGCCGGCCTGGACGCCCTGGCCGTCAAGCACGGCGTCACCGGGATCGCCCCGCTCTACGGCGACATGCCCGCCAGGCTGGCCAGCAAGTCGGACGCCGACGTGCTCGACCGCACCTACGCCGTGGACTTCCCCGCCGCCGCCGGCCTGCAGGACGTGCTCGCCGACTACGCGAAGCTCCCCGAGGTGCTCGAGGCCCGGGCGGTGGACATCTGCAAGAACTACGGCACGGCCTTCTACCCCGACGACCTCAACAACCAGTACTACCTGCGCAACACCAGCCTCGGCGGCGCCGACATCCGCGCCCTCGGCGGCTGGGCCGAGTCCCTCGGCGACAGCAACGTGATCGTCGCGGTGATCGACTCGGGCGTGCACTGGCGTCACCCGGACCTGGGCGGCCCGCACCCCGACAAGGTCAACGGCGCCATCTGGACCAACTGGGCCGAGTACTACGGCACCCCCGGCGTGGACGACGACGGCAACGGCAAGGTGGACGACATCCGCGGCTGGGACTTCGTGGACCTGCCGGCGAGCGCCGGCTGGCCGGACGAGGATGTCGAGGACGAGGACAACGACCCCTCCGACTACGAGAGCCACGGCACCAACTGCGCCGGCGTGGTGGCGCCCCTGACCGACAACGGCATCGGCATCGCCGGCACCGCGCCCGGCTGCAAGATCATGGCCATCCGCGTGGGCTGGCTGCCCGACGGCGAGACCCAGGGCGTGGTCCGCATGGACTTCGCCGCCCAGGGCATCATCTACGCCGCGACCAACGGGGCGAAGATCCTCAACGCCTCCTGGGGCAGCAGTTCGTTCCTGAGCAACGCGGTGCGGAGCGCCGTGAACAACGGCTGCCTGATCTTCACCGCCGCCGGCAACGACAACAACCAGGACGCCTCCTACCTCAATGGCTATCCCGATGGCAGCGGCTCGGACACCCGCGTGCTCGGCGTGGCGGCCACCAACAGCGATGACGGCAAGGCCAGCTTCTCCAACTACGGCACCTGGGTGGACCTCTGCGCTCCCGGCGCGTCGATCTACACCACGGGCTACGATCGCTTCAACGACGCGAGCATCTACAACACCACCCAGGGCACCAGCTTCGCCTCGCCCCTGGCCGCCGGAGCCGCTGCGCTGGTCTGGTCGGCCCTGCCGGGCCTGTCCAGCGTCGAGGTCTCCCAGCTGCTACGCGACAGCTGCGACGACATCGACCACCTCAACCCCGGCTTCGAGGACCTGCTCGGCGCCGGTCGCGTGAACCTGCTGAAGGCCCTGGGCGATGACGTCCAGCAGGTGCCCGGCGAGTTCCTCGAGCTGTCCGACGCCCTCAGCTCGGCCGCCGAGGGCGACACCATCAAGGTGCGCGCCAGCGAGATCCTCGGGCCGGTGACCATGCTGGGCAAGGGCCTCCAGTTGCTGGGCGGCTACGACGCCAGCTACACCGCCCGCGACCCCCTGGGCACGCCCACCACCATCGATGGCGACCCCACCGGTCCGGCCCTGCAGTTCAACGGCACCGTGGAGCCCACCACCGTGGTGGATGGCTTCCTGGTCACCGGCGGCGGGGGCCGCAGCTTCTCCAACATCCCCTACTCCGGCCGTTACGGCGGCGGCGTGATGATCAACGGCACCTCGCCCACCCTGCGCAACCTGACCATCACCGGCAACGTGGTGGGCGACAACTCCCAGGTCGGCCTCGGCGGCGGCATCGCCCTGAACAACTCCCAGGCCGTGCTGGAGAACCTGGTGATCGAGGACAACACCGGCATCCTGGGCGCCGGCGTCTTCATCTATCGCGGCACGCCGACGCTGACCAGCGTGCAGATCATCGACAACACGCCCTTCGCCGACAACTTCAGCCACCCGCCGGTGGGCGGCGGCATGCACATCATCGATGCGGCGCCGGTGCTGACGGACGTGGTGGTCAGCGGCAATCTGGGCCTCGAGCGCGGCGGCGGCATCTACGTCGGCGAGCTGAACGCCACCGCGGGCCTGACCATGATCGGCGGCGAGGTCTCCGGCAACTCCGCCCGCCTCAGCGGGGCCGGCCTGCACCTCGCCGGCGGGATCCACGAGCTCGAGGACGTGGTGGTCAGCGGCAACGTGCAGACCGCGGCGGCCACCTTCATGACCGGTGGCGGCCTCTACGCCACCGGGGCGACGGTCACCGCCAGCGGCCTGACCGTGGCCGACAACGGCGCCCAGTCCGGCGGCGGCCTGCAGTTCGCCACCTGTCCGGAGGTCAACCTCAGCAACAGCGTGATCTCCGGCAGCCAGACGTTGCTCTTCGGCGGCGCGCTGAACCTGACCACCGTGACCACGGCCACCCTGGCCAACCTGACCGTGGTGGACAACGACTGCCCCGCCGGCGGCGCCGGCATCTACTCCTCCGGCACCGGCCTCTCCCTGGGCAACAGCATCAGCGCCTTCAACACCGGCGGGACCGGGACGGCCAACGGCGTGTACGCCGGCGGCGGCTCGGCCACGTTCAGCTGCAACGACGTCTTCGGCAACGACGGCAGCCAGTACGGCGGCGTGGACGACCCCACCGGCACCGACGGCAACATCTCCGTCGATCCGCTGTTCTGCGACCTGGCCGGCGGCGACTACCGCGTGGCCGAGGCCAGCCCCTGCGCGCCCGACCAGAGCGGCGGCTGCGGCCTGATCGGCGCCCTGGAGGCCGGTTGCGGCACCAGCTCGCCGGTGGAGGACCCGCAGATCCCGGTGGCCTTCCGCGTGGACCAGGCCTACCCCAATCCCTTCAACCCCATGACCACCATCCGCTTCGCCCTGCCGAGCGCGGCGCACACCACGGTGATGGTCTACGACATCAAGGGCCGCGTGGTCCGCACCCTGGTGGACGGCCGGCTCGACGCCGCGACGCACACGGTCCAGTGGCGTGGGGAGGACGACGGTGGACGGAGCGTGGCCGCCGGCATCTACTTCTACCGCGTCGCCAGCGGGGACCACCTGGCCACCGGCCGCATGGCCCTGGTGAAGTGACCCTCCAGACCGATCCTGGCGGCGGTCATCCCCGCCGCCCCGGACCGCAGTGACGAGGAGCCCCGGCTGGCAACGGCCGGGGCTCCTCGCGTCTGGTGGATCCGCGACCGCGGCCGGATCACTTCACGAGCGTCAGGCGGCGACTGATCACCTCGGCGCCCGCCCGCAACCGCGCCACGTAGGTGCCCGACGGCAGCGCCCGGCCGTCGTCCCCCACGCCGTCGAAGACCGCCGTGTGCGAGCCCGCCGCCAGCGTGCCCGCCCGCAGGGTGCGCACCCGGTGGCCGCGCAGATCATGGACGGTGAGCTGGACCGCGGCGGCGCGTGGCAACGAGAAGCGCAGGGTGGTGCGCGGGTTGAAGGGGTTGGGCATGGCGGGCGCCAGGGCCAGGTCCGCCGCGGAGGGCGGTGCGCTGGTGGAGGTGCCCACCTGCAGGCGGATGGGCACGAGGAGCGGCTCGCCGGCACTGTTGAGGATCACCAGGTCGGCGCCGTAGGGCCCCGGCGCGAGGCCGCTGGCGTCCAGGGCGACGGTCAGCGCCCCCGTCTCGCCCGCCGGGACCTCGCCGGCCAGCGGACCGACATCGAGCCACGGGAAATCCGCGGTGATGGTGAACGGGCCGTCGCTGGTGTCGCTCACCAGCACGTCCTGGGCGTCCACCACCCGGAACCGGCACTGGTCCGACGCGGGGCCCGTCACCAGCCAGGGCCAGCTGCCGGACGCCGCGTCCAGTCCGTCGACCAGGGTCTCGAAACCCTGGCCGCGGTCGAGCAGCAGCCGGACGGCCCCCACCTCCTGGCTGGCGTCCCAGCGGACCAGGCGGCTCTCGCCCACGGCCCAGATCTCGCCACCGTCGGGGATCACCATCTCCACCGTGCGGTCGTTCACGTCCGCCGTGGCGTCGCCGTCGTCGTCGCGAACCCTGTCGGCAGCAGCGGGTTCCACCAGCGCCGCCTGCCACCGCAGCACGGCGCCCTCGGCCCCGCCGGCGGCCAGGGACACGGTCACCTCGCGCTGTTCGCCCGGCGCCAGCAGCACCTCCACCGCCGCGGGCGTCACCGCGGCGGTGGCCGGCGCCTCCGGGCCGGCGGGCACCCAGGCGATGGCCTGGCCCGCGGCGAGGGTCCGCGCACCCACGGGGTAGTCGGCGTAGTAGGTGTAGGTCAGGCCGTCCTGGCCGTCCTGCAGGCCCACGGTGGCGTGGCCGCGGCCGGTGTCGTTGTTGTTCACCTCGGCGTACTGGTAGACGATCAGGCCGTCGCCGGTGGCGGTGGGATGGACGGCGGGGTCGTACAGCAGGACCTGGCAGTTCTGCTGGCCGTCGTAGAGGTTCCGCATCCGGCTCCACTGGACCACGTAGATGCCCGCGGCGGCGTCGTGGTGGTGGTAGACGCGGTTGGTGCCGGATTGCTGGAGGTCGTCCCAGAAGACGGCCAGCAGGGGGTCCGGGGCGCCGGCGGCGGGCAGTCCCCAGTTGCGCCAGTGGACCAGGTAGGTCTGACCCAGGCTCACCCAGCCGTTGGAGCAGATGGAGATGCGGTCGTAGTCGCGGCCTCGGAAGCGGAAGGTGAAGGGCAGGTCGAGGGTACGGGTGTCGTCCTGCTCGTAGCCGAAGTCGCCGAGGCCCACGTCCTGGCCGGCGCCGCCGTGGGTGGGATCGATCTCGCGCCACCAGTAGACCGGGGCGTCGGCGGCCGGATCGGCGCTGTCCCAGGCGAGGTAGCCCAGGCTGCCGGGGCCCACGGGGCTGGCGGCGTCGGCGCCGCCCACCGGCAGGGGCAGCTCGAGGTGCTGCACGGCGCCGGTGGCGGTGTGGATGGTCAGGCGGCAGGGCGCCAGGTGGCCACCCCAGGCCGCGGCCGACACGGCCAGGGAGAACGCCGCCTCCGCCCCCGCCCCGGGGGCGAGGTCGCCGAGATCGACGGTCAGCGGCCCGGCCGGCAGGAGGTAGCCGCCGGCTGGCGTGAGCGTGGCCACGGCGCCGAGCGCGCCGACGCTGCCGGTGTTCTCCAGGGTCACGCGCAGCTCGGCGATCTGTCCCGGCAGGGCCGACCACTGGGTCTGGGCCACGGCCAGGCGGGGGGCGCTCACCGGCAGGGCCACGCGGCTGCGCCAGGCGTCGTCCCCCGCGGCCGCGTCCAGGGCGAGCACGGCCTCGGCGCCGTCGGCGAGGTCGGCGGGGAGGGTGACGGTCCAGGGGCCGGCCAGGGCGTCGGCGCCGGCGGGCAGGTCGCCGAGGAGGAAGGCGCCGCCGGAGACCTCCACCTCGCCGGTGCGCGCGGACATGGCGGCGCTGACGCCGGGGGCGGTGGACTGGCCCAGGTTGCGGACGGTGACGGTCAGGGCGCCGACCTCGCCGGGATCGGGCAGGCCGTCGCCATCCTGGCCCGGGGCGGTGTCGTCCCAGTTCCAGTCCACGGCCGCGCAGTGGGCCGCCACCGCGCCGAGCTGCAGGGAGCCGCGATGGGGGATGAGGTCGTCCCCGGTGACGGTGACCAGGAGCTCGCCGGGCGCCGCGCCGGACGGCAGCGGCAGCAGGACCTCGCCCGCGGCGTCGGTGCGGCCGGTCACCGGTGGCAGGCCGGGCTGCAGGAGGGTCACGGTCCGGTCGGGCCGGGGCTCGCCGCCGGCGGTGACGGCGACGGGCACCGCGCCCGCCTCCGGCGGCAGGGTGGCGGGATAGGTGGCCGCGGCGGTGGCCGGCCGGGCCTGGCGCATGGCGGTGGCCGGGTCGCCCATCAGGTTGTTCCACACCGACCAGATCTCGACGATGTCCGGCTCGCTGGCCTGGTACTGCAGGAAGAGCTCCAGCTTGCCGCGGGTATGGGCGTAGCCCAGGGCACGGTCGGGCTCGTTGACCGCGCCCTCCCACACGCCGTGGAAGTAGCAGTTGTTGTAGCGGGTGTGGGTGCCGATGGTGGCGGTGCCCACCGCGCCGATGGCGCCGCCATGGGGATTGCGCAGCATGGCCTCGCTGTAGCCGTGGCTGTCGCTGGCGAAGCTGCCCGAGGCGCAGGTGACCATGACGGCGAAGGGCAGCTCGGTGCCGTTGGTCAGGTTGTCGATGTAGCTGGGGCTGAAGCCGCTGCAGCCGAGGTAGCCGCGGTAGGTGTAGACCGAGGCGCCCTGGTTGAGCTTCTGGAAGATCTGGGTGGCGAACGGTCCGCTCCAGATCGTGTCGATCTGGGTGTAGCCCAGGGGCTGGAGCTGCTCCTTGAGCCACTGGTTGACGTAGATGGTCGAGGTGCCGGAGGAGGTGGGGTCGCCCACCAGGACGGCGCGGCCGTACCAGCCGGGATCGGCGAAGACCTCGGGCGTGCGCTCGTAGGCCAGGATCTTGGCGACGATGCCCTCGAGCTCGGCGAGGCTGCGCGCGGTCAGGCGGCCGATGTGGGCGTCGGCCAGGACGTCGTCGCCGTCGAGGCGGACGTAGTCGTGGTCGCCCTCGCCGTTGTAGCCGGAGACGTTCTCCCGCCAGGTGGCCAGGTTGACCGCGCCGCCGGCGTCGCCCACCAGGCAGACGTGGGCCAGGGGCACGGCCGCCGTGTCATGGACCTGCTGGATGTAGGCCTTGATCTGCGAGGGGGCCGTGCCGGTCTGCAGGGTGCTGGCCAGCTGCACCGTGTACCCCTGGCGCCGGCGCCAGTCCAGCAGCGGCTCCACCACGGCCTCGATGCCCGACACCACCGGCACGATCATCAGGTACATGCCCGGTACCTCGTCGTGCTGCGCCCGCACGGCGGCGCCACCGAGCGCGCTGGCCTCCAGCAGGTCGGCGAAGGTCTCCGCCAGGACGGGACAGGGCGGCGCGGCGGGGTCGTCCAGGAAGCGGATCTCCAGGGTCACGCCGTCCGCGCCGGCCGGCACGCGGAGCGGGGCCAGCCGGACCCCGTGCATCACCACGAGGTCGCCGAGACTTCCCGGACCGCCGGCCGCGTCGAGCACGGGGCGCTTGCCCGGCGGGACCGCCACCAGGCCGTGCCACGCGGCGGGTTCGCCGTCCTCGTCGACGGCGGCCCCGACCGGGACGTGGACCCGCAGGGCGCCGGGATCGTGGTCCAGGACGCGCGGTCGCGGGATCTCGGCGGCGGCCAGGGCCGCCCAGCCGGCCACCGTCAGCAGCACGATGGCGATGGCGAGCGGGTGGATGGCGACGGGGCGGTGACGGACGGACGACGGGGAGCGGAGCATGGGGTCCTCCACGGGGCTGAGCGGCGATGACGGAACCCCGATTGTAACGCATCGCGCGCCCGGGCGGGCGTTGAAATCCCGGATCCAGGACCGGCGGCCCGGTGGTGGGGCGCTGGCGGCGGGCGCCGGCGGCGGGCGCTGGCGCGGTGCGCCGTCGCGGGTTAGCATGACCGCACCCCGTCGCCCCCGACCCCCGCAAAGGACCCCGCGCCATGCCCGAACGTCGACCCGACCAGCCGACCCGCCCCGCCCGGCAGCCGGACACCTTCGCCAACCCGGCGCCCGACCGGGACTACGAGATCGCCTTCGACTGCCCGGAGTTCACCTGCCTGTGCCCCCTCACCGGCCAGCCGGACTTCGCGCACTTCCACATCAGCTACGTCCCGGCCCGGACCTGCGTGGAGCTCAAGTCCCTCAAGCTCTACCTCTGGAGCTACCGCGACGAGGGCGCCTTCCACGAGGCGGTCACCAACCGGATCCTGGACGACCTCGTCGCCGCCTGCCAGCCGCGCATGATGGAGGTCACGGGCGAGTGGTTCGTCCGGGGCGGGATCACCACCACCGTGCGGGCGAACTACATCGATCCGGGCTGGGGCGGGTCGGAGGCGTGACACCCCGGGGCGCCGGGTGTTCGCTCGCGCACCCGGCGCCCCGGGGTGTCACGCCTCCGACCCGCGTCCAGCGTCGGACCGACGCTCAGGGTGCGAGGACGACGGGGAGGGGGCGGGCGCAGGCGGGGCAGGTCGCCGCCGCGGTGAGGTGGTTCTCGGTGCGGTAGGCGTGGCGGGCGATGACCACCTCGCCGCAGCCGGGGCAGCGGGTGTCGGTCCAGTCGGGGACGTGGACGTTGCCCACGTAGACGAAGTGCAGGCGCTCGTGGCAGACCTGGGCGGCGTGCTCGAGGGTGGCCGGGGGCGTGGGCGGGGCGTCGAACTTCCAGGCCGGGTGGTAGGCCGACAGGTGCAGGGGGATGTCGGGCGAGAGGTCGGCCAGGAAGTCGCGCAGGCGGGCGAGGTGGTCGTCGGTGTCGTTGTAGCCGGGGATCACCAGGTTGGTGACCTCGAGGTGGACGCCGGCCTCGTGCACGGCGGTGATGGCGTGCAGGACGCTGCCCAGGCTGGCCTTGCAGACGTTGCGGTAGAAGCGGTCGTCCATGCTCTTCAGATCGAAGTTCACCGCGTCCAGCAGCGGGATCAGCTCCTGCAGCGGTTCGGCGTTGATGTAGCCGTTGCTGACCACCACGTTCACCAGGCCGGCCTCGCGGACCAGCCTGGCGGTGTCGCGCACGAACTCGAACCAGACCAGCGGCTCGCTGTAGGTGTAGGCCACGCCCACCGAGCCATGCTCCTGCGCCAGGGCCACCACCTCGGCGGGCGCCATGGTCTCGGTGCGGCCGTCGTGCTGCTGGCTGATGTTCCAGTTCTGGCAGAACGCGCAGTGCAGGTTGCAGCCGGTGCCGGCGATCGAGAGGATGGGCGCGCCGGGACGGAAGTGGTACAGCGGCTTCTTCTCGATGGGGTCCATGCCGGCGGCCACCAGCTTGCCATAGCGTAGCAGCTCCATGCTGCCGTCACGGTTGGCGCGGGTGCCGCAGGGGCCGGTCTGGCCGGGGCGCAGGACGCAGGCCACGGGGCACAGGCGACAGGCGACGCGCTGGTCGGGGCGGGATTCCCAGTACGCGGCGGGGGGGGTCATGGCCGGTCCTCCTCCTGCTCTGCGGTCAGCCGGTCGGCGGCCCAGGCGGCCACCGCCCGGACCTGTGGATCGGGGTCGCCGGTGGCGATGGCCACGATGCGCTCCCGCAGATCGCGCCGGCCGGTGTTGGCGGCCATCACCAGGGCGTCGCGGCGCAGGCCCGCGGGATGGGCACGCCACAGCGGCGTGCGCCGGAAGCGCCGGCGGAACTCCTCGGCGTCCACGGTCAGCAGCGCCGCGAGGTCCACATCCCCATGGTCGGCGAGCGGCGCGTAGTCCGCGACCGGTGGCGGCGCCTGGTCCGCGGCACGATGCGCGCGCCGGTTCCAGGGGCAGACCTGCTGGCAGACGTCGCAACCGAAGAGCCGGTCGCCCTGGCGCGCTCGCTCGGCCGCGGGTGCGCGGCCCTGCCACTCGATGGTCCAGGTGCTCAGGCAGCGGTGGGCATCCAGCTGCCGCGGTTGCGGGAAGGCGCCGGTGGGACAGGCGTCCAGGCAGCGGGTGCAGGAACCGCAGCGATCGGCGCCCGGCGCGGGGAGCGGTCCGCGAGCGACCACCTGGTAGAGGGGATGCGGCGCGGCCGGCAGGCCGTGCAACGCGAGGTTGGTGGGCGCGACGGCCAGGAAGAGGCCGGAGCCGAGGGCCTCGTGGATCAGGCAGGTGTTCTTGCCGATGAATCCGAGTCCGGCGGCGGCGGCCCAGTCGCGCTCCAGGTAGGGGCCGGTGTCCACGGCGGGATGGGCGCGCAGATCGGGCCAGACGGCGCGCAGTCCCTGCAGGATGCGACGGACCGCGGCGAGCAGGACGTCGTGATAGTCGCGGCCGCGGGCGTAGCGGCTCACGTGATCGACCCAGTGCGCGGCCGGCGGCTCGGTGCCTGGCCAGCCGGCGGTGTATCGCTGGCCGAAGACCAGCAGCGACCGCGCCCACGGGTTGCGTCGGCGCGGGTCGGCGCGCTCCTCGCGGGTGCGGATCAGGTATTCGAGGTCGCCGTGATGTCCCCGATCCAGCCAGCGGCGCCAGGCGTCGGCATGCGGGGCGGGACCGTCCAGGGGCACGGCTCCGGCCAGATCCACCGCGGCCTCGCGGCAGCGCGGCGCCAGCTCGGCGGCCAGGTCACGGGCGGCGATGCTCACCGGACCGGTCATGGTCGCGCCAGCCCGACCACGCCGGGGTCCCCGGCACGGATATCGAGACCGTCGTCATTCATGCTGCGGACTCCCCGCCAAGAGGTCTCAGCGCTGCGGGAGGGGCGGTGGACGGTTCGATCTCGCCGTCCCGATGGGCTCATCATAGCCTCCCGCGCCGACGCGGGCCAGCCAGCGCGATCCTGCCAGGCCCGGCTTCCGCGGGCGATTCCCGGGAAATCGAAAAGTAAACAGGACGACTCTTGTTGTGAAAGAACGAACAGGATCCGTTGACATTTGCTTTGAAGTCAGCAGCGTTTCTCGTCTATGTTTGGCGCGCTGACGCAACCGATCCCGACCCCTGGAGGTTCGCATGCGGGCACTCACCGCCACCCTCGGCTGCCTGGCCGTCCTGCTCTGCGCGCAGGGCGCAGTGGGCGGCGACTACCTCTCCCAGTTCGACATCCCGGCCGACGCCGAGTACATCGGCTCGGAGGACTGCGCCATGTGCCATGACGAGCCTGGCGAGTTCTACGTGCACTCCCCCCATGCCGCCGAGCGCGGCCTGAGCATCCCCGGCACCGACATCGCCGGCTGCGAGGCCTGCCACGGCCCCGGCAGCGTCCACATGGACGAGGGCGGCGAGGGCTTCATCATCGGCACCGCGCAGCTCGGCGCCCTCGATGCCGCCGGCCGCGACGCCATGTGCCTGCAGTGCCACCTGGACCAGGACGTGCACTACGCCACCAGCCCGCACCACGGCACCGGGGTCACCTGCGCCGAGTGCCACGCCGACCAGGCGCACTGGGGCGGGTACGAGGCCCGGCCCGCGGCGGACTTCCGCAATCAGTCGGAGTTCTGCCTGCAATGCCACGCCGCGGTGTCCGCGGAGTTCCGGCTGCCGCACCGGCATCGCGTGCTCGAGGGCCACCTCGGCTGCAACGACTGCCACGACCCGCATCAGGGTACCGAATTCTCGGACTGGAGCGGCGTCAACGACGGCTGCCTGGGCTGCCACGCCGAGATCGCCGGCCCGTTCGTGTTCGAGCACATGGCCGTCGAGGGCGAGGAATGCCTGAACTGCCACCAGCCCCACGGTTCGCACCATCCCGGGCTGCTGAACCAGGACGGCAACGGCCTCTGCCTGCAGTGCCATTACGAGACGGCCTTCTCGGCCGACGACAACTGGCGCCTCGGCGGCGTGCCGCACGGTGGCCTGCTGGCCGGCGAGGCCCGCTGCACCGATTGCCACCGGGAGATCCACGGCTCGAACGTGTCCCCCAGCTTCGCGGACTAGAGGAGGCAAGGTCATGAACACCACCAAGACCCTGACCACGCTGATCCTGGTCCTGGCCCTCGCCGGCGGCGCGGCCGCCGGCGAGCTGCCCGCCCAGGCCCAGCGCATCTGGGCCCCCACGGGCGACCTGATCGGCCTGCAGAACCACGCCACCCTGAGCTTCCTGGTCAACGACCAGCTCGGCGACACCGCCCAGGCGGCCCAGGACTGGTCCTACTACGGCGAGACCATGGGTTCGGGCCTGTTCGGCTACCATCGCGTGAACGAGGAGGGCTATGCCGTCACCTCGCGCGGATACGGCGGCAACCTCGAGGGCTCCGGCTTCACCGGCGACCTCGGCGTCTGGAGCACCTCGCCCGGTACCTACAGCGCCGCGGTCACCTACTCCACCCACCATGTCTACAGCGACCGCGACGTGGAGCTGCGCAACCCCGGCTTCCCGCTGCCGCCGGCGCCGGACGCCCTGGGCTTCGACCCGCGCCTGCGCTGGACCCACGGCGAAGTGGATCTCCGTTTCCACGTGGCCGACTGGCTGGACGTGCGCGGCGGATTCGTGGACCTGCGCCGCGACGGCCGCAAGGCCAGCGTCCTGCGCGACGGCGGCGGCGACACCCCGCCCCTGGTGCTCGCGCGCGATGGCGGCATCTACGAGGTCTGGGCCGGTGCGGCGTTCCGTCGCGGCAAGCTCGGCGGCGACCTGCGGCTGTCCTACCGGGGCAGCGACAGCGAGCGCGCCCACGGCGACGTCCACGCCTACGACGACGAGCGCAAGGACTTCCGCGCCAGCCTCGACGCCACCTATGACGTGGCCGCCGGCACGCGGGTCTACGCCCACGGCACGCTGGCCCGCCTGGAGCTCGAGGGCACCGAGGCCTGGGACGGCCGCGAGGGCAGCAGCGACGGCGACACCGAGCACGCCATCGGCCAGCTCGCGGTGATGACGCGCCTGGGCAAGGCCACGACGGTGCGGGCGTCCGGCCGCTTCCAGGCCGAGGACTCCGACATCCGCTTCGATGAGGGGGCGAGCATCCTGTACGCCAGCGAGCGGGAGCGCAGCCGGCAGGACTGGCGCCTGGACGTGGCCAACACCAGCCTGCCCCGGACCCGCCTGCAGCTGCAGTATCGCTATGGCAAGAGTGATCTGGACGAGGTGGTCGCCCAGGACGGCCTGGTGGGCTCCTCGCTCGTGGGCGACAGCCAGACCCTGGACGAGGAACGCACGCGCCAGGATCTGTCGCTGCGCGCGCGCACGCGCCTGAGCCGCACGGTGAAGGCCAGCGCCCGGCTGCGCTGGACCGCCCTCGAGGTGGACCAGGCCCGCACCTGGGACACCGCCGACGACGAGCCCTGGTTCGGCATCCTCGGCGATCACGAGCGCAGCCGCCTGGCCTGGGACCTCTCGCTGCAGATGCGCCCCGCGCGCCACCTGCCGCTGGAGCTGGGCTACCAGGGCCGCGACCAGACCCTCGAGCGCACCGACGAGGGCACCGAGACCACCTGGACCGCGCACCGGCTGTTCTTCAACGCCAACTGGCTGGCCAGCCAGCGGCTGTCGATCTACACCATGGTCACCTACGGCCAGGAGACCCGCGAGCTGACGGGCGTGGGCGATCCCGCGGCCGGCTTCGCGGCCTTCGATCACGACGGCCAGACCACCCGCGTCGTGCCCGGCGCCACGTTCCAGCTCACCCGCTGCCTGCAGCTCGAGGGCATGTACGAGATGATCCGGTACGAGAACACCGGCAGCGAGACCCGCAACCTGATGGCCGTGGAGGCGGATCACGACCGCATGCTCGCGCGCGTGCGCTGGCAGGCCAGCGAGAAGTACGCCGCCACCTTCACCTACCGTCGCAACGAGTTCGACGAGAACCGCTGGGACGACTACATCCAGGACCTCTACGCGATCTCGGTGGGTGGCGTGTTCTAGCCGCCTCGACGCGATCGACTCCGGGAAGGCCCCGCCCAGGCGGGGCCTTCTTCATGCCGCCGGGCGGGCGGCCCGCCACGGGGTCGCGGCGCGGGGGCCCGCTGAAAACGACGATCATTCTTGGTTGCCATAAGAAAAACAGTTCTTGACGAGCACGTAACAGGCTGGCATCTTCTCCCCCGTTGGTAAACGTTCGCTAACTCCCACCGGGACAGGGCGATTTTGGCCGGTCGCAACGGCAGCAGCGGGACCCACGGCAACCGCCGCCAGCAGATCCTCCTCCACGCGACGGATCTGTTCGCCAGGCATGGCTTCGCCGGCGCCTCGGTCCGCCAGATCGCCCGTGGCTGCGGGATCACGGAGGCCGCCATCTACCGGCACTTCGACAGCAAGCTGCACCTCTACGAGCAGGCGATCCGCCACAAGGCGGCCGAGCACGACATCGCCGGCTACCTCGCAGAGCGCGCCGGGCGCGGCTCCATCGAGGACGTCCTGGTGGCGGTGTCGGCCCACATCATGAAGCTCACGCGCGAGGATCCCGGCCTGATGCGCCTGATGTTCAACAACAGCCTCGAGAGCGGCGACGTCTCCACGGTCCTCTTCCAGGAGATCCGCCTGCCGTACATCGATTTCCTGACCCAGGAGTTCCAGCGGCGCATGGAGTCGGGCGAGATCCACGAGGTCGAGCCCTTCCTGACGGGCCGCTGCTACGTGGGCATGGTCATGGACTGCGCCCTGAACCTCGGGATCTGGGACACGCTGTTCCCGTCCCGCAACGAGCCCGCCGACATCTACACCAACACCGCCCGCGTCTTCGCGCGGGGACTTCGCCAGCAGACCCGCCCCGACCCTTCACCGGCCCCGGAAATGCCACAACCAGGGAGATTCCAATGACGCAGCGCTCGATCATGATCGTGCTGCCGCTGACGTTGCTCCTGGCCGTCCTCTGGGGGTGCGAGAACGACACCTCCAACGACGTCACAGGGGGACCCGGCGGTCCCGAGCCCACGGACAAGACCTGCCTCGGCTGCCACTCGAGCGAGGATGCCCTCAAGGAAGCCCTCGGCGAGGAGGTGACCCTCGCCGTCCTCAAGGAGGAGGATGGCTGAGGCGGCTCGGTACCCGAGCTGGAAGCTTGGGAAAAGGTCATCATCACCGGCAGCAACGGCGACAACTTCCTGCAGAGCATCCATGGCCCGCAGTACGAGGGCGACGCCAACCCGACCCCGCACGTGCTCACCTGCCAGCACTGCCACGGCGGCGCGCCCGACAACACCTTCAACACCATGGAAGAGGCGCACGCCGGCATGTACGCCGACCCCAGCGCGCCGGGCCAGTCCGGCTGCACGGCCTGCCATGACCAGAGCTTCACCCGGTCGGCCTGCGACCAGTGCCACGAGGAGGCGGTCACCAACACCGCCACCAGCCTGCACAGCAATCTCGACGGCTACCACACCGCGCTGGACGGCCGGACCGGCACCGATTTCTCGGAGCTGGGGCTGGACAACTTCTTCGATCAGCGCTGCGCCGGCTGCCACACCACCTGCGGCCAGTGCCACATCTCCCGTCCCAACAGCGTGGGCGGCGGCTTCCCGAAGATCGGCTCCTACTACTCGCATCGCTTCCGCGCCACGCCGGACATGAACGAGCAGTGCACCGCCTGCCACGGCAGCCGCGTGGGCACCGATTTCAAGGGCGAGCTCGAGGGCAACGTGCCGGACGTCCACCGCACCAGCGGCATGCAGTGCAGCGGCTGCCACACCAAGGAAGAGATCCACGGTGACGGCAACGAGTACGAGCACCGCTACGAGGTGGCCAACATGCCGCGCTGCGAGGACTGCCACACCGCGGACGTCGCCGTGGCCGTGGATGCCGGCTCGGACTGCAACGAGTGCCACGTGGACGGCGACCCCGCGACCTTCGTGTTCAGCTCCGCCGAGATCAACCACGCGCACCACTCGGAGGCCAGCAGCGCGGCCTGCTCGGACTGCCACCACGTGCATGGCGTCCCCGGCGGCACGCCGCCGAACATGCAGTGCCAGGTCTGCCACTCGCAGCCCTACAAGAACTGCACCAACTGCCACAACATGACGGCCGAGGGCTACGACATCGAGCCGAGCACGGTGCAGCTGAAGATCGCGCGGAACCCCAGCCCGTACCGGACCGAGTACGACGTGGCCCTGGTGCGGCACATCCCCATCGATCCGGACAGCTTCGCCAACTGGGGCCTGAGCCTGCCCGGCTACCTGAGCAACCCGACCTGGCTGTACACCAGCCCCCACAACGTGATCCGCAGCACGCCGCAGACCGCCGTGGTCGACGGCGAGAGCTGCGCCTACAGCTGCCATCAGTCGCCGGACGGCACCGATGGCTTCCTGCTGCGCGAATCCGACCTGTACGAGGAGGACGGGGTCACCCAGCTGGTGGATTACGAGGCCAACATCGGCATCGTGATCCCCGAGAGCTTCCCCGCCGGCAAGTAGAGTGCGTCCGAGAGGGCCGGGACCCCGCGGGTCCCGGCTCCGAGGAGAGACGGTGGCCGCCCGAGCCGCCAGGACCCAGGCCCAACGGGCCGCAAGAGGAGTGAAGAATGCAGTACCGCAAGACCTGGCTGATCCTGCTACTGGTGGCCCTGACGGCGTTCTGGGGCTGCTCCGACGACGACGACGACAACCCCACCGAGCCGGGCGCCACCGCGTTCGAGGTGATGGTCGAGGCCGGCAAGGCCTACGTCAACGACAGCACCGACTGCCCCGGCATCATCGGCGCTCAGACCCTGTTCGACAATCTGGACGACTACACCGTGATCGACATCCGCCGCGAGGCCGACTACCTGGACGGCCACATCCCCGGCGCCCATCACAGCTCCTTCGCCACCATCCTCGACGACCTCTCGGGCACCATCCCGGGCGATAAGCCGTACGTGGTGGTCTGCTACAGCGGCCAGTCCGCCGGGCACGTGAAGGTCGCCATGGAGATGATGGGCTACGAGGACACCTACAGCCTGGGCTTCGGCATGAGCTCCTGGAACTCGTCGCTGGCCGGCTCCTGGAACAACAACGTGAACAACCTGCTGGGCAACCCCGAGACCGCCAACAACAACGACCAGCTGGTGGAGTACCCGTTCCCCGAGCTGAGCGAGGATCCGGCCACCGTGGTCAGCGACCGGGTGCAGTGGATGCTCGCCGAGGGCTTCAAGGCCCAGGGCTACGCCGACATCATGGACAACCTGGACGCGTACCACTTCGTGAACTATCACGCGCTGGCCGACTACCTGGGTGAAGGCACCAGCGGCGTCCCCGGCCACATCCCCGGCGCCTTCCAGTACACGCCGTACCAGAGCCTGGGCGACGACCAGATGCTGAACACCCTGCCCACCGACATGCCGGTGGTGGTCTACTGCTGGACCGGCCAGCACTCCAGCCAGGTCACCGCGTACCTGAACATGCTGGGCTACGACGCCTACAGTCTGGCCTTCGGCGTCAACAGCCTCTTCCACGACGAGCTCACCGCCCACAAGTGGACGGCCGACATCGCCAACGACTTCCCCCTCGAGGTCGGCATGCCGCCGGGCGCCACCTTCCAGGCCGTCGCCGACGACCTGCTCGACTACGTCAACGACAGCGGCGACTGCCCCGGCATCATCGGCGCCCAGGCCCTGAACGACAATCTCGTCGACTACACGGTGATCGACATCCGGGCGCAGGACGACTACGACGCCGGCCACATCCCCGGCGCCTACCACAGCTCCTTCGGCACCATCCTGGACGACCTGGTCGGCACCATCCCCGACGACAAGCCGTACGTGGTGGTCTGCTACAGCGGCCAGTCGGCCGGGCACGTGAAGATCGCCATGGAGATGATGGGCTACGAGGACACCTACAGTCTGGGCTTCGGCATGAGCTCCTGGAACTCGTCGCTGGCCGGCTCCTGGAACAACAACGTGGCCAACCTGCTCGGCAACCCCGAGACCACCGACAACAACGATGACCTCACCTTCCAGGGTTACCCCACCCTGGCCGACGGCACCACCGTCGCCGACCAGGTCGAGGCCATGCTCGCCGCGGGCTTCAAGGCCCAGCGCTACGCCGACATCATGGACAACCTGGGCGAGTACCACATCGTGAACTACCACGCGCTCGCCGATTACCTCGGCGAGGGCACCAGCGGCGTCCCCGGCCACATCCCTGGCGCCTTCCAGTACACGCCGTACCAGAGCCTGGGCTACGACCAGATGCTCGGCACCCTGCCGACCGACATGCCGGTGGTGGTCTACTGCTGGACCGGCCAGCACTCCAGCCAGGTCACCGCGTACCTGAACATGCTGGGCTACGACGCCTACAGTCTGGCCTTCGGCGTCAACAGCCTCTTCCACGACCAGCTCACCGCCCACAAGTGGACGGCCGACATCGCCAACGACTTCACCCTCGAGACCACGACCCGCTAGCACCCCGGTGCCCCGGGACACGAGGAGGGAGGGCCCACGGGCCCTCCCTCTCTCGTTTCCAGCGGGGCGATGGCCCCACCAGGCAGGCGACCGGTCGCCTAGAGGCCGAGGTCGTCCGCCACCCCGGTCATGGCCGTCAGCACGTGCTCGATGAGCACATCCTGCTCCAGGCCCAGGGCCGACGCCCCCTCGGCGATCTCCTCGCGGCTGACCTTCGCGGCGAAGTCCTTCTTCTTCAGCTTCTTGCGCACGGACTTGACCTTCACCTGCGCGATCCGGCGATCGGGCTGGACCATGGCGCAGGCCGAGCAGAAGCCGCACAGCTCGTCCACGGCGAAGAGCCACTGCGCCCGCGCGCTCTCGCGCGGCAGGCCGGTGTGCGCAGCGTGCGCCATGACGTCGTGGACGAAGTCCTCCGGATAGCCACGCTCGCGCAGGATCTCGCCGCCACGGAAGGGGTGGTCCTCGGCGGAGGGATAGCGCTCGTAGTCGAAGTCGTGGATCAGGCCGGCGGCGCCCCAGACGTCGCGATCGTCGCCGGTCCGTTCGGCCGCCAGGCGCATGGCCGCCTCCACGGCGTACGCATGCCGGCGCAGGGCCTCGCTCCCGGTGTACTCGTGCAGCAGGGCGAGGACATGCTCGCGTGCGAAGAGATCGGACATGATGGAGCCTCCGCGGTCTGGTGCCAGTTCCCCATGGTGCCACGGATCGATCCGCAGGCCAAGGGGTGTCACGCTCGCGTCACCCTTGCCGCCGGCGGCGATCGGCGCTAACCATGGCCGTATCGCAGCAGGCGGCGCCGCCCGGCGCCGCCGATCCTCGCCCGGGATCGCCCGGCGACCGATGCCACGGAGGTTGCCATGGCCGACCACCTGATCCTCTTGGCCCAGTACCCGCACCGCGGCGAGAGCCAGGACCGCCTGGCCCCCGCCCTGGGAGCCACGGGGGCGGCCCGCCTGCAGCGCCGGCTCACCGAGCACATGGTGGCCACGGCGCGTCGCTGGCGCGATCGCCAGGACGGACGACGGGTCTGCATCTCGTGCGAGGGCGCCACCTGCGGCGAGTTCCGTCACTGGCTGGGGGACGACCTCCACACCATCCCCCCCAGTGGCGGCAGCCTGGGCGCCCGCATGGCGGTGGCCTCGGTACGGGCCTTCGCCCGCGGCGCCGACCGGGTCCTGCTGGTGGCCGCGGACTGTCCGGACCTGGACGAGATCCAGCTCGACCGCGCCGGCTTCGCCCTCGACCACGCCGATTGCGTCCTGGGCCCCACCCCGTCGGGCGGCTACTACCTGCTGGGGCTGGTCGCACCCACGCCGGCGCTCTTCGCCAGCATCCCCTGGGGCACCGGCGCGGTGCTGGGCCGGACCATGGCCGCGGCCAGCCGCGAGCGCCTGCGCGTGGCCCTGCTGCCCACGCTGCCGGTGGTGCGTGGTCCCGGCGACCTCATCCACGCCGCACCGCTGCTCGAGCAGCACCTGCGCGATCGGCGGGGCAACCTCACCGCGGCGGGCGAGCCGGCAGCACGCGCATGAGCGGAGGGGAGATCCCCCTCGCCACAGGCCGCGTCGCCGGGCTAACCCGGATCATTCAGACCTCCAGGTCATTCCCGTGCTCCCGCAGCCAGGCCATGTACGTGTCGTGTTGCGGGCAGAACACGTGCACCAGCCGGTAGAACGCCGGGCCGTGGTCGAGATGCGCGAGGTGGCAGAGTTCGTGGATCACCACGGCGTCCACCACCTCCGGCGGCGCGAGCACCAGCCGGTAGCAGAACGATACCGTGCCGCGCAGGCTGCAACTCCCCCAGCGGGTGGTCCGCTCCCCCACCATCACGCGCAGGGGAAACAGTCCCGTGACCGCTGCCAGCGCCCCCGTGCGCGCCCGCAGGTCCCGGCCCGCGAAGCCGCGCAACCAGTGGATGAGCGCGGGGCGCGGATCGAGCAGCTGCTCGGCCGGCAACTCCAGCCGCAGCCGATCGTCCGTCAGCTCCGACCGTGGCCGCACCCGCCCCGACGGCAGCGCGGATAGCTCCAGCCGGCGCATCCGGCCCAGGAGCGGCAGCTCGCTGCCCGTCGCCCAGCGGCGCCGCCGCGGGCCGTCCCAGACGCCGTGCGCCGTGGCCTGCTCGGCGAGCCAGTCGCTCGCCTCGGCGAGCAGGTCGCGGACCGTGGCCAGGGAGTCGCGCCGGGCGAGCACCACCTCCACGCCCCGTCGCGGCGAGACCCGCACCAGGGTCCGCCGGGCCCGCGGGCTGCGGCGGAGCCGCAGCCGGAGCGGTCGTCCCGCGATCAGGATGGTCTGCTCTCCCGGGGTCAGGGGATCGGCCATGACCACCGGAGTGCCGGGTGCCTGTCCTGTCAACAGCATGAACCTCCCTCGCCCGTCCCCGGGGCCGGATCACCGGCGGCGCCTAGCAACCCGCTTGCCTCCGTCCCCCACCTGGGCGATCCTGTGACCGGTCCGCGACCGCCGCGACCATCGCGACCATCGCGACCATCGCGACCACCGCCGTGGCTCTCGGGGCCGCCCACCGGCCCCCCCTGGCCAGTTCCGTCCCCGCGTCCCGGAGCCGTCCGACCATGTTCTTCCTCCGCGGCCGCCGTCGCAAGAAGCTCCTGGCCTCGCCCCTGGAACCCGAGCAGCGCCGCCGGCTCCACGCCGCCGCGCCGCTCTGCGCCCGGCTCCCGGAAGCGCTTCGCGCGCGTCACGAGGGCGTCGTCCAGGTGCTCCTGGCCGAGAAGCACTTCGAGGGCGCCGGCGGTCAGCAACTCGACCGGGCCCACATCCTGGCCATCGCCGGCCAGGCCGCCCTGCTGCAGCTGCATCGGAGCGCCGACTTCTATCCCGGCCTGGACACCGTGCTGGTCTACCCCGATACCTTCGTGGTCCGCGACGAGCAGCCCGACGAGAGCGGCTTCCTGGTCCACGAGGGCCCCGACGAGCGCGCCGGCGAGTCCTGGCAGCGCGGCGTGGTGGTCCTCAGCTGGCAGGACGTGGACCACGAATCCCGCCATCGCGACGGCTACAACGTGGTGCTCCACGAGTTCGCCCACCAGCTGGACGAGCAGGACGGCGGCGCCGACGGCACCCCGCTGCTGCCCACCGCCGCACTCACCGAGCGCTGGCCCGAGGTCTTCCAGGCCGCCTTCGAGCGCCACCAGAAGCGCCTGCGCCGGGGCCGCCCCCTGCTCTTCGACGACAACGCCGCCGAGAGCCCCACCGAGTTCTTCGCCACCGCCGTCGAGCTCTTCTTCGAACTTCCCCGCGACCTCCGCGCGGTCTATGGTGACCTGTACGCCGTCCTCGCGGAGTATCTCGAGCTCGATCCGGCGGCGTGGGGGCCGGGGGCCTGATGGCCCGGGCCGCCGCAGCGGGCGGGTCAACCACGGGTGACGGGAGGGCGGCGCATGCGCCACCGGGGGCGACTGTCGTGGATCCGGCGATCGTGGCGGCTGCTGCGGGTCACGTGGCGGCTGCTGCGGGACCGGCGCGTGCCCTGGCACCTGAAGCTCATCCCCGCCGCCGGCCTCGCCTACGCCCTCTGGCCCGCCGACCTGCTCCCCGACGCACTGACCATCATCGGCCTGACCGACGACCTCGCCGTCCTCGCCCTCTCCCTCACCCTCTTCCACCGCCTGGTCCCCCACCCCCTCCTCCACCACCACACCCATCAATAACCATACCCCCCTCCTCC
>CAZWYF010000001.1:187042-202090 GCA_964637835.1 uncultured Fibrobacteraceae bacterium | reverse complement strand
CCCCTGAAGAACTCAGGCGAGTGAAACGCGCGTCCCCAGATGAATGGACCTGGAATTCTCCTCCTCGATCTCGACCCGGGAAGAACTGCATGGTACGGCGAACGCCGCATACGCCGGGCGGGAGTGGTCGATTCGGGCCGACTTCGATGCGCAGGAATACTGGGTAACAACCACGGAATGGACTCCTCCCACCAGGAGATTCCGAGAACCAGACAATCCTGTCAAAGTGAAAACAGCCCCCGTCTTCTGCCTGACGTACCGGAAACTCGCGATCGCACCTCAGATCACAGTATCGACATGCCCCCGGTGCGACTCCCGTGACGATCTTGTCGAGGTCCTGGGAGTCTCGCTGGTGAAGGGGATGCCGCTACCGGAGTTCTGTCCACACGGAGATCCCTGCAAGCGTCCGGTCCACCGACCACCCCGCCCGCCGCGCCCACCCGGCCAGCGGCCCATCCCAGGGCCCATCCCGCCGGACCGCCACGGCGGCCGGCGGCGTGGCCGCCAGCGTCGCCGCGAGGGTCTGCGGCGTGACCAACCCCAGGGACCGTGCCCGCTGTGCCGGCAGCCGCGCGCCCAGCCGCCAGGCGAACGGGCCGGCCGCCAGACCGCGCAGGGGTCGGCGGCCGGCCTCCAGGGCCAGGACCGGCGCGGTGGTGACCACCGGTCGCGCGGGGTGCTCGGCCGTCAAAGCCGCCAGGTGGATGCCGGCAGCGTGGACGGCCAGCGGCGGCCAGCGATCCAGATGGCGCAGGACGCGCCAGCGGTCGGCCGTCTCGGGGGCGCGGTGGACCACGGCCACCAGCGCGGCGACGGCGAGCAGCGCGCCGAGCAGGACCCGGGAGCGGTGCGGCCTGGGCGCAGAACCGCGCGGCGAACCCCGCGGCGAGTCCTCCGGCGAACCCTGCGGAGCACGGCCGAGCGCCACGGCCGGCACCGTGGCCAGCGCCAGCAGCAGCGGCACGTGGTAGCCGGTCTGCACCGGACTCGGTACCGCCACCATGAGCAGGCCGGCCGCGAGGAGCCCGGCGACCAGGCGCCAGGCGGCACCAGGCGCCAGACAGGATGCCCAGCCAGCCAGCGAGCCCGGCGCCAGTCCGGACCGCGGGCCAGCCGACGCTCCAGAAGACGTCCCGCGCCGACGCCGGTGCGCCCCCGCCGCCCACGCCCCCCACGCCGCGCTCGCCGCCCCCATCACCGCACAGACCAGCAACACGGCATGCCCGGTCTCGCGCGCGAACGCCCCCGCATGATCCAGCTTGCCGGCCAGGTCCACCCCGCGGCCCAGCCCCTCGGCCCGGTGCCAGTCCGCGTTGAGCTGGTGGTAGTCCAGCAGGAAGAAGCGGACGGCCGCGAGATCGACGCCCACCAGCGAGACCGCCGCCGGCAGCAGGCCCAGCGCGGCGCCGGCGGCCGTCCAGGCCACCGGTCCCCCGCGCCCGGTGATCACCAGCGGCCAGGCCACCACCAGCGCGGCCAGGGGCGCGTGGGTGAGCTTCAGGCCCACGGCCACGCCGGCCAGCACCCCGGCGGCCAGCAGGCGCCGGCGCGACGCCATCGGGCCGGCGGGCGCACCCGCGGACGGTCCCGGGCGGGCCCCTGCGGCTGGCCCGGCGTCGCGCCCGACCAGCCGCGGCAGCGCCAGCAGCGCGCCCACCACGGCGAGCAGGGCGAGGTCGTGGTTGCGGGCCAGGCCCAGGGTCGCCTGCACGGCGGCCTGCTGCCAGAGGATCACCAGCAGCAGCGCGGCCGCCCAGCCGGGCGCACCCAGCCGGCGCCACAGGCGCAGCACCGCCACCGCCAGGGCCAGCGCCACCAGCGCCGCCAGCAGGCGCCCCTCCAGCAGCACGTGGTCGCCGGGAACGAGCCGCTGCCAGGCGCCGTGGACCCAGGCCGCATACGGCGGCTGGAAGAAGGGCACGTCGGCATAGAGCCGGCCCTGGTCCAGGAGCGTGCCGGCCGCCAGGTACATGGACTCGTCGCGGTCCAGGGGATGGGTGAGCGCCAGCAGCAGCGACCCGGCGCCGGCCACCACCACCGCCGCGATCATGGCCGGCCGCGACCAGCGCGCCGCCACGGTGGCGCTGCGGGTCGCGCCACCGCTCCCGCGACGCGTCACGCGCGCGACTCCACCAGCTCGGCGTAGAGGTGCAGGAAGCGGTCGGTCTGCCGGCCGAGGGTATAGCGGGCGGTCTCGCGCAGGGCGGCGCGGCCCTGGCGCTCGCGCAGCCTGCGGTCGGTGGCGTAGCCAGTGATGGCGGCGGCCAGGGGCCGCGGCCGCGGCTCCACCAGCAGGCCGGTCTCGCCGTCGCAGACCACCTCGGGCAGGCCACCGCGCGGCGAGGCGATCACCGGACGGCCGTGCAGGTAGGCGTCGAGGACCACGCGGCCGAAGGGCTCGTCCCACACCGACGGCGCCACCAGGAAGGCGCTGCCGGCCAGCAGCCGCTGCTTGGCCTCGCCGCGCACCATGCCGTGGTAGCGCACGCGGTCGGGCCAGCGATGGGCCAGGGCCTGGACGTCGGCCTGCAGGTCGCCCACGCCGGCGAGGTCGAACCCGAATCCGTCGGGCGCGTCGGGCAGCATCCGTGCCAGCGCTTCCAGCAGCACGCCCACGCCCTTGTGGCGGTCGAGCTGCCCGAGGAACAGGCCGCGCACCTGGCCCTCCGGCGGCGGCGACCACGCCCCCGGCTCGCCCTCGCAGGCGTTGGGGACCACCTCGCGGCGCGTGTCGGCGAAGAAGCCGAAGTCCAGGTGCCGCCGCAGCACGTACCGCGACGGCGCGGTCACCAGGCTCACCCCGCCGGTGTGCCGCCGCTTGAGGAAGCGCAGCACCTGGCAGGGCGACGGCCCGCCCCCGCACGGCTCGCCGCTGGACCGCTGCAGCGTGGTGCGCGGACAGAGCAGGTGGTAATCCCGCAGGGTGTGCACCACCGGGATGCCGCGCTCCCGCGCCGCCTCCCACACCGCGGTGGTCAGGCCCACGATGGTGTTGGTGTGCACCACGTCCGGCCGGGCGCGGTCCAGCGCCTCGCGGGTCAGGCGACGCCAGCGGCGGTCGTGCACCTGGGCGAAGTGGTGACGGCCCCGCCGCAGGATCCCCGCCGGCGCCTCCCCCGGCCGCGGCAGCAGGTGCTGGTGCCCGGCGCTGGCGGCCTCGAACACCGCGCCGCCGAGGCCCTCCAGCTCGCGCGCCGCCAGCTCCTGCCGCGGCCCGACGTCCAGGTAGCCCGTGCTGGCCAGGGCGTCCACGTGGTGGCCACGCCCGGAGAGCTGCCGCGCCAGCAGCCAGGACGACATCTCCGCCCCGCCCACCACCGCCGGGTAGAACGTGCTGTTGACCATGAGGATGCGCAGGCTCACGGGGTCTCCTCGCCGGGGCCGGCGCCGCCCGGCCCGGAGGCGGCCACCGCCTGGGGATCCACCACGACCACCGCCGCGCCGTCGAAGCGGCCGTGGCGCAGGTCGTCGAGCGCCGTGTTGGCGTCGGCGAGGTCGTACCCGGTCACCGTGGTGCGCACCGGCACGTGGGGCGCCAGGGCCAGGAACTCCTCGCCGTCGCGGCGGGTGAGGTTGGCCACCGACACCACCGACCGCTCCAGCCACAGGTCGCGGTACGGGAAGGCCGGGATCTCGGACATGTGGATCCCCGCGCAGACCACCCGGCCGCCGGGGGCCACCGCGCGCAGCGCCGCGGGCACCAGCTCGCCCACCGGCGCGAAGATGATGGCGCCATCGAGGGGCACGGGCGCTGGCTGGTCGCTGGGTCCGGCCCAGACGCAGCCCTGGGCGCGGGCGAACGCCATGCCGCGCCCGTCGCCGGGCCGGCAGAAGGCGTAAACCTCGGCGCCCTCGTACCGCGCCACCTGGACCAGGATGTGGGCGGCGGCCCCGAAGCCGTAGAGGCCCACGCGGCGGGGTCGTCCCGCGATCTGGATGCCATCGCAGGCGCGCCAGGCACGGTGCCCGATGAGGCCGGCGCAGAGCAGGGGGGCCACCTGCAGGTCGCCGTACCCGTCGGGCAACGGGAAGCAGAAGCGGGCCTGGGCCACGCAGCGCTCGGCGAAGCCGCCGTCGCGCTGGTAGCCGGTGTAGACGGCCTCGGGGCAGAGGTTCTCGCGGCGGGTGCGGCAGTACTCGCACCGCCCGCAGGAGCCGCCCAGCCAGGGGACGCCCACGCGCTGGCCCGCTTCCAGTCCCGCCACGCCGGCGCCCGTGGCCAGCACCGAGCCCACCACCTGGTGGCCAGGCACCAGGGGCAGGGCAGGATCCGGCAGGTCGCCATCGACCACGTGCAGGTCGGTGCGGCAGAGGCCGCAGCAGTGCACGCGGAGCAGCACCTCGCCCGGCCCGGGCCGCGGGTCGACGATCTCGGTCAGCTCCAGGGGGGCGCCCTGTCGGCGCAGGACCATGGCGCGCATGACGGCCACCTTCCGCCGGGGTACGGGGCCGATGGTAGGCGCTGGGCCGCGGCGCGACAAGCGGCGGGACGACGAGCGGCAGGGCGACGAGCGGCAGGGCGACGAGCGGCGGCGCGACGAGCGGCGGGCCGCCCGCCTCAGCGCAGGCCGAGCGCCTGGGCGGCGAAGCGGTAGGCGTGGCGGCGGGCGAAGACCACCGGCTCGCCGTCGGACGTGAGCACCGTGTCCACCGCACCGAGGGTGAGCGTGTCCTTGAGCTGCTGGTCCTCCGGCAGGGGCGGCAGCGGCTGCACCGGGTAGCGCAGGACGTCGCTGCTGGCGTAGCTGCCGTAGGGGCTGCGCTTGTAGGCCTGGCGCATGGCGAGGTCCGGGTACGGCGCGGTGGTCCGGGGGAAGGCCGCGCGCCAGCGGTCCCAGCGCACCAGGGCCGACGCGATCACCGCCAGGGTGTCGCCCACCGCCGGGCCGGCCACCGCACGGGCCTGCAGGGGCAGCCAGAGGGTCTCGTGGGCGGTGGCCTCGGCGCGGCTCTCGCCCGGGGTGGCGGGCGGGCTGTCGTGCAGCAGGTGGTGGGAGTTCCAGATCAGGCCGCTGACCGACAGCTCGAGGACCTGGCCGCGGTGGCGGCGGTCGAGGACCACGGCCGCGCCGGAGAGCGGGTGCCAGGCCACGGCGATGGGCACGCCGCCGAGGGTGTCGTTGGCCACCTCGTGCCAGTCCAGGACGCGCACGGGGTAGGCGCGGGCCACGCCACCGAGGCTGACGCCGATCACGAGGTCGTCCGGGACCAGGTACTTGCCGCGCTCGGCCCGGTTGAGCGAATCGACCTCGGCGGGGCGCAGCAGCGGCGGGGTGTCCAGGGACTCGAGGTTGTCGCGCGGCATGGTGGCGGCCAGCCAGCGGCGGTTGACGGTGAGCGAGGCGAGGTCGTAGCCGTAGGTCTCGGGATTCTCGCCGTCGCCGATGCGCGGCTCCTGGCGGCTGCGCTGCACCTCGGTCAGCTGCAGGACGGCCACCGCCACGAAGAACAGGCCCACCGCCAGGGCGATCCACCAGGCCCCGCGCAGGCCGCGACGGGGCTGGCCCGAGGGCTCGATCCTGGTCACCGGTCCACCTCGACCTGGGTCACCCGCGGGGCGGTCTGCAGCCAGACGTCCTCGGCGCGGCCGGGGCCGCGGTCGGCCACCATCATCGCCAGCACCAGTGGCAGGTAGGCCAGGCTGGCGAGGAAGACGCGGCGGGCGTCGCGGTCGCTGTGGCTGCGGTAGAGGCGCAGGCCGAGGAAGAGCCACCACATCCCCAGCAGCAGGGAGCCGAGGGCGAACCAGGGGCCGGCCACGCCGGTCAGCGTGACCAGCAGGCCGAGGGGCAGGTGCAGGGCGGCGAAGACCACGGTGACCGGGAAGGTGATGCGGCCGTCGGGATCCACCACCGGCAGCATGCGCAGGCCGCCGCGGGCGTAGTCCTCGCGGTACATCCAGGCCAGGGCCAGGAAGTGGGGCATCTGCCAGACGAAGAGCAGGGCGAAGAGCAGCCAGCCGCCGGTGGCCAGGCCGCCGGTGGCCGCCGCCCAGCCGATCAGGGGCGGGATGGCGCCGCACACCGCGCCCACCAGGGTGTTCAGCGTGGAGACGCGCTTGAGCGGCGTGTAGACCAGCACGTAGAGCAGGATGGTCCCGGCGGCCAGGGCCGCGGGCAGCACGCCCGACCAGGCCAGCAGCACGAAGGTGCCCACCAGGCTGACGGCCACGCCGTAGACCAGGGCCACGTCCGCGCCCAGGCGGCCGGCGGGCAGGGGCCGCTCGCGCGTGCGCTCCATGCGCGCGTCGATCCCCCGCTCGCGGTACTGGTTCAGGGCGTTGGCGCCGAAGGCGGTGAGCGTGGTGCCCAGCACCGTGGCGATGAGCTGCGGCCAGTCCAGCTGCGGGACGGCCAGCAGGTAGCCCACCAGCGTGGTGATCACCACCATGCCGCTGAGGCGGGCCTTGGAGAGCTGGAGCAGGTCGCGAACCATGGGCATCCCGGGGAAAAGTCCGGCCGCGAGGCCGGACTGGTTGAATGGCTAGTTCAATGGTAATGTATTGTCGTTCGGTCGCTTCGCCGCCAGCTTTTTTCCTCGCCCGCCGCCCCGGAGGTCCGCCGGCCCATGTCCTCGTCTGCACACGCCGAGCCCCTGCCCGGACACCAGGTCCAGGACCACGCCCCCACCGCCCGCCGCAGCGACCTGCTCGCCCTCGGCTTCGGCACCACGGTGGTGATGTGGTTCGCCGGCTACGTCGCCCGTTTCCCGGGCGTGGACGCGCCCGGCTGGCTGCTGATGGCCCTGCTGCTGGTCGTCATGACGCTGGGCGGCTGGGTGGCCGGCCGCCACGCCGGCCGCGGCGCGATCGGCGGCCTGCAGGTGGGCCTGCTGGTGGGCGTGCTCAACCTGCTCATCCTCGGCAGCCTGCTGACCAGCACCGAGGCGCCCAACCGGATCATCCCCTCGGCGGCGCTGTGGCTGCCGGGGTCCTTGCTGGTGGCCGGTCTGCTGGGCGCGCTGGGCGCCGCGCTGGCCCGCCCGCGAGCTGCGGCCCCGGGCGCCGAGCCGCCCCTGGTGCGCCACGGGCTCTGCGCCTTCGCCACCGTGGCCGCCGCGGCCACCTTCCTGCTGCTCGTGGCCGGCGGCGTGGTCACCGGCCACGAGGCCGGCCTGGCGGTGACCGACTGGCCCAATTCCTACGGCTACAACATGTTCCTCTACCCGCTGTCGCGCATGACCGGCGGCATCTACTACGAGCACGCCCACCGCCTGCTGGGCTCGCTGGTGGGCCTGACCACCCTGGTGCTCGCGGTGCAGGTCTGGCGCGCGGACCGGCGCCGCTGGCTGCAGATCCTGGCCCTGGCCGCGCTGGTGCTGGTCATCGCCCAGGGCATCCTGGGCGGCCTGCGCGTCACCGGCCACTTCACCCTGAGCGACGACCCCGCCGTGGTCCGCCCCAACCTCGCCCTGGCCATCGTCCACGGGGTCGCCGGCCAGCTCTTCTTCGGCCTCATGGTGGCGCTCGCCGCCTTCACCAGCCGCCGCTGGCTGGAGGCCCCCGCGCCCCGGGCGGAGGGCGGCGCGGGCCTGGACCGCCGCCTGGCGCTGGTCTTCCTGGGCGCGCTGGTGCTGCAGCTGATCCTCGGCGCGGTGCTGCGCCACGCCCACACCCTGCTCTACGCGCACATCTCGGTGGCCGCCCTGGTCCTGGGCGTGGGCATGGTGCTGGGCGCGCGCCTGAGCCTCCGCTACCGCGACCTGCCCACCCTGCGCCGCCTCGGCCACGCCGCCATGCACGCGGTGGCCATCCAGTTCATCATCGGCTTCGCGGCCCTGTACGCCCGCGGCCTCACCGAGGCCGCCGGCCGCCCCCACGTCTTCGACGTCATCATCACCACCTGCCATCAGGCCCTCGGCGCGTTGCTCGTGGCGACGGCCGTGCTGGCCACCGTCTGGACCCGACGCCTGCTGCGGCCGGCCACGGGATCCGCGACCGTCAACCCGTAGGAGGCCACCATGCGCGTCAAGGAGTTGCTCGCCCGCAAGGAGATCACGTCGATCTACAGCGTCGCCCCCGAGGCGAGCGTCTTCGAGGCGGTCACCGAGATGGCCGAGAAGAACGTGGGCGCCATGCTGGTGGTCCGCGACGGCCAGCTCCTGGGCATCATCACCGAGCGCGACTACCTGCGCCTGGTCACCGTCCAGGGCCGCACCGCCCGCGACACGCCCGTCCACGAGGTGATGACCCGCCGGGTGATCTACGTGGAGCCGGACAACACCATGGACGACGCCATGACCATCATGACCGAGAAGCGCATCCGGCACCTGCCGGTGCTCGAGGGCGACCGCATCCTGGGCGTCCTGTCCATCGGCGACCTGGTCAAGGCCAAGACCGAGAAGCACGAGCTGCACATCCGCACGCTGGAGGCCTACATCGCCGACCAGTACCCCGGCCCCGCGCCCACCGAGAACAACGGCTGAGCGGGCCCCTGGCGCGCCAGCCCGGCGCACCAGCGCGGCGCACCGTGATGCGGGCGGCGAGCGACCACCTCGTCGCCCGCCGTCCGTCGCGGGCCGGGCGACGGCCTGCCAGCCGTCGCCATCGCTCTTGCCTGCCCCGCCCCCGTTGACCACCTTGACCGGGTATTGCGATCCCTTTCTCCCCATCGCCAGAGGTCCTCGGGTATGGAGATCACCCCATTCTCCGACAGCGACGTCGCCTGGGTCCGTGAGCGGACCGAGCTGCTCTTCAGCGGCAAGTTCCTCGTCAGCGGCGACGTGGTCCACGACCCCACCACGCTGCCGGGGTTCGTCGCCCGCCAGGACGGCGAGCGCATCGGCCTGACCACCTATCACGTCGACGGCGACAGCTGCGAGGTGGTCACCCTCGACGCCCTCTGCCAGTACATGGGCATCGGCACCGCCCTGCTCGAGGCGGTGGCCGAGGCGGCCCGCCAGCAGGGCTGCCAGCGCCTCTGGGTGATCACCACCAACGACAACCTCGACGCCATCCGCTTCTTCCAGCGCCGGAACTTCGTCCTGCGCGAGGTGCGCATCGACAGCATGCCCAAGATCCGCGCCCTGAAGCCCGGGATCCCCGAGATCGGCGAATACGGCATCCCCATCCGCGACGAGGTGGAGCTCGAGCGCCCGCTGGAGGACGGCAAGGGCTGGCGGACCGTCTGACGGCAGCGGCCGTCTCGGACGCCCCCCGGGCGCCTGGAACGGCACCCCGCGAGGAGCCGTGCACGGCCGCACCGATTTCCGGAACGCCGCCCGGAAACCCGGGTATATTGTCGGCGAAAGACAACAGGAAACCCCCGGGCCACCCGGCCCATCGAGGAGGGATCACCCATGCAGGATCGCAACCAGTTCGCCAGCCGCCCCGGTGCGGCCAGCGCCGCGGTGGGCCTGGAGCAGCTCGCCGCCATGCGCGCGGAGTTCCTCAGGCGGGTCTACGGCCACCTCGCGGCGGCCATCGGCCTGTTCGTGCTGCTGGAGGTGCTGGTCTTCGCCAGCGGCCTGGCCGCACCCATCGCCAACGCGCTGTTGAGCGTCAACTGGCTGCTGGTGATCGGCGGCCTGGTGGTGGCCGGCTGGGCGGCGCGCAGCTTCGCCTACAAGGCCGACTCGCTCTCCAGCCAGTACCTGGGGCTCGGCCTCTACGTGCTGGCCCAGGTGGTGATCTTCGTGCCCCTGCTGGTCATGGCCGAGATGTACGCCCCGGGCGCCATCAGCAGCGCGGCCCTGATCACCCTGATCGGCTTCACCCTGCTGACCATGCTCGCGCTGTCCATGCGCCACGACTTCTCCTTCCTGGGCGCCATGCTCAAGTGGGCGGGGATCGTGGCCCTGCTGGCCATCGTCGGCGGCGTGATCTTCGGCTTCCACCTGGGCACCTGGTTCTCCGTGGGCATGGTCGCCCTGGCCGGGGCCGCGGTGCTCTACGACACCCAGAAGATCCTGACCACCTACCGGGACGACCAGTACGTGGGCGGCGCCCTGGAGCTCTTCGCCTCCATCGCCCTGATGTTCTGGTACGTGCTGCGGATCCTCATCGGGTCGCGGCGGTAGCGCAGCCTGCGAGGGGTCACGAGCGGGGACGACCCCGTCCGGCCGGGCGCCCCGGGCGTCGGATCGGGCGGGGTCGTCCCGTCCGTGGAGATCCCCTCGGTGCAGGTCCCTCCCACGCGGCTTGCGCGGGCCGCCCCCGATCCGGTAAGATCGCCCTCCCGGCGACCGGCCGCCCCGCCTCGCGCGGAGTATCCGCCCGGCGCCCCGCCCGCAGCCGCACCTCCTTGCGCCCGCAACAGGGCACCCTCACCCCGAGCGAGGAGGCAGCCATGCCCTGCGAGACCCTCCTGGAATACCTGAAGATCAGCGGCGTGCCCTACGAGATGGTGGTCCATCCCCATGCCTACGCCGCCCGCGAGACCGCGGCCAAGGCCGGCGTGCCGGGGCATCAGTTCGCCAAGTCGGTGCTGGTCAAGCTGGATGGCGAGATGGCCATGGCGGTGATCCCCGCCGCCCACAAGCTCAACTTCAACGTCCTGCGCGAGGTGGCCGGCGCGGGCACCGTGGCGCTGGCGCTGGAGGACGAGTTCGCCGCCCGCTTCCCGGACTGCGAGCTGGGCGCCATGCCGCCCTTCGGCAACCTCTACGACATGCGCGTCCTGGTGGACGACCACCTGGCCGAGGCGAAGACCATGACCTTCAACGCCGGCACCCACACCGAGGCCATCACCATGGCGTTCGGGGACTTCCTGGACCTGGTGCAGCCGGAGGTGGCGCGGTTCACCTACCAGCCGCTCATGGAGTTCCGCGGGGAGGCCTGAGCGGGGCCGCGGGCGGCGCGCCGTCGGCGGCGGGGTCGTGCCGGGGGGTGGCCGCGGGTGTGGCCGCGGGGGTGGCCGCGGGTGCGGCCGCGGGGCGGGTTCCTGTCCGGTATCAGAACGTGCGATTTACAGATCCCTGAACTGATCCTATCTTGTCGTTCGTTTCGCTTTCCCGACAGGAGATGCGCACGCTCATGCTCGACGAGAACCTGGTCCAGAGCTTCACCGATTCGGTCCGCCGCCACTGGGACGAACCCTTCTTCGCCGACTGGAAGGGCCAGACCCTCACCCACGGCGACGTGGCCCACCGGATCTGCATGCTGCACGCGGTGTTCGAGGACGCTGGCGTCGCGAGGGGCGACAAGATCGCCGTGGTGGGCCGCAACAGCGCCCACTGGGCGGTGACCTACTGGGCCACCCTGACCTACGGCGCGGTGATCGTGCCCATCCTGCCGGACTTCACCGGCGAGGAGATCCACCACATCGTGGGCCACTCCGACGCGGTGTTCCTCTTCGCCGCCGACAGCATCTACGACAAGCTGGACGACGCGCGCATGAAGCACCTCAAGGGCATCTTCCGCCTCGAGGACTTCACCCTGCGCAGCCACAACCAGAAGCAGCTGCCCGCGCAGGTGAAGAAGGCGCAGGAGGGATACCGGGAGCGCTTCGCGGACCGGCTGGCCCCGGGGTCGTTGGCCTTCGCCGAGGTGCCGGGCCGCGACCTGGCGACCATCGTCTACACCAGCGGCACCACCGGTTTCAGCAAGGGCGTGATGCTCACCCACCATGCCCTGGTGGTCAACGCCCGCTACTACCTGGACAGCCTGGATCTGAGCACCAACCGCCGCGTGGTCAGCTTCCTGCCCCTGGCCCACTGCTACGGCTGCGCTTTCGACCTGATCGCCCCCTCCCTGGGCGGCGGGCACATCACCTTCATCGACAAGCTGCCCACGCCCAAGGTGCTGGTGCAGGCGTTCTCGGAGATCCGGCCCACGGTGGTCCTCTCGGTGCCGCTGATCATCGAGAAGATCTTCAAGCAGCGCATCAAGCCGCAGCTCGAGTCGCCCGCGGTCAAGACCATGATGAAGGTGCCGGCGGTCAACAAGCTGATCCACCGCAAGATCCGCCGGCGGATCAGCCAGACCTTCGGCGATGCGTTCCAGGAGGTGGTGATCGGGGGCGCGGCGTTCAACAAGGAGGCCGACGCCTTCTTCCGCCGCATCGACTTCCCCCTGGCCAACGGCTACGGCATGACCGAGTGCGGCCCGCTGATCAGCTACTCCATCGTCAGCGACCGCCCACCGCTGGGCTCGGTGGGCAAGGTGATCCCCTACCTGGAGTGCCGCATCGACATCACCGACCCCGAGCACGGCATCGGCGAGGTGCTGGTGCGCGGGGAGAACGTGATGCTCGGGTACTACAAGGATCCCGAGACCACGCGCGCCACCATCGACGAGGACGGCTGGCTGCACACCGGCGACCTCGGCCGCCTCGACGCCGACGGCAACCTCTTCCTCACCGGCCGCAGCAAGAACATGATCCTCACCGGTACCGGACAGAACGTGTACCCCGAGGAGGTGGAGGCGAAGTTCAACGACCTGCCCTACGTCTCCGAGTCGCTGATCATGGACTGCGGCGGCAAGATCTGCGCCCTGGTGCACCCGGACATGGACCGCGCCGACGAGGACGGCCTCACCGAGGCGCAGATCGAGGCCATCATGGAGAAGAACCGGCTGGAGCTGAACGAGCTGGTGCCGTCCTACGCCACGGTGAGCAAGATCAAGGTCCTCTACGAGGAGTTCGAGAAGACGCCCACCAAGAAGATCAAGCGGCGGCTCTACAACTTCTTCAGCTAGGCCGGGCCCCGGCCCGGGGCCCGGGGGCCCGGGGCGGCTGATTCGCGACCTTCGCCTATCATGTCCGGGACCGTCCGCCACCCGGTCCTGGAGCTTCGCCCATGCCACGCTGCCACGCCCCGCGCTGGCGAGCGATCCAGCTCGCCAGCGCCCTGGCCCTCGCCGCCGCCGCGCTGCCCCTCGCGCCCGCCTCGGCCGCCCTGCTGCGCGTCCCCGCCGACTTCGCCGACCTGCCCGCGGCCCTGGCCGCCGCCACGCCGGGCGACACGGTGGCCGTGGCGGCCGACCACGTCACCGCCGGCGGCGTGGCGATCCCTGGCCTGGACCTCGCCGTGATCGGCGGCTGGGACGGCGACTTCGCCGCGCCCGGCGCCGGGCGCTCTCCCATCACCGGGACGCCGGACGCGCCGGCCCTGCGGCTGGCCCCGCCCACGGGCGGCTCGCCCCTGGTGGCGGGCTTCGCCATCACTGGCGGCGGGGGCGCCGCGCGCACCGCGCCGCTGCCCGGCCGCTACGGCGGCGGCCTCCTGGTGGAGGGCGGCGCTCCCGAGCTGCGCGACCTGACCATCGCCGGCGCCAGCGTCGGCAGCAGCGCCGAGCTGGGCGCTGGCGGCGGCCTGGCCCTCCTGGAGACCGACGCCGTGGTCACCGGCGTGACCATCACCGGCTGCACGGCCACCTGGGGCGGCGGCGTCTTCATCCAGGGTGGCGCTCCCCGGCTGGTGGACGTCACGCTCGCCGACAACCTCTGCGGCCCCGGGGCGGCCGGCCAGACCGCCCAGGGTGCCGGCGCCTGCGTGCGCCAGGCCGACGCCACCCTGGAGGGCTGCCTCATCACCGGTGGCCGCGGCGCCGCCCGCGGCGGCGGCCTCGCCTGGATCGGTCAGCGCGGCCGCACCCTCACGCTCACCGGCTGCGAGCTGCGCGACAACGCCATGGCCACCGACGGGGGCGGCCTCCACGGCGAGGCGGGCACCGTGGCGATCACCGGCGGGATCATCGCCGGGAACGCCCCCGCCCCCGACGCGCCCTACACCAGCGGCGGCGGCGCCTACCTCACCGGCGCCCGCGTCACCGTCACCGGCGTGCGCTTCGCCGGCAACCGGGCCGACGCCGGCGGGGGCCTGACCGTCAACACCGGCGCCGAGGTGACGGTCCAGGACTGCGTCTTTTACGCCAACACCGCCAGCTTCTTCGGCTCCGCCCTCAACTATCAGAGCAACACCGCCGGCGCCATCACGGGCAACACCCTGGCCGCCAACGTGAGCGAGGACGGCGACGCGGCGCTCACGCTGGTCAACGCTGCGCCCGCGCTGGAGGCCAACCTGGTGGCCTTCAACACCGGCCACGGCGTCAGCGTCACCGGCGGCGTCCCCGTGCCCGCCTGCAACGACGTCTTCGGCAACACCGGCGCCGCCTGGGTGGGCCTGGACGACCCCACCGACACCGGCGGCAACCTGGCCCTCGATCCGCTCTTCTGCGACCTGGCGGCCGGCGACCTCGCCCTCGCCGCAGACTCGCCCTGCCTGGAGGCGCCCGGCTGCGGACAGATCGGCGCCCTCGGCCAGGGCTGCGGCGGCGCGGTGGGGGTGGCCGACGGACCGGCGGGCGCCACGCTCGCCGTCACCGCCTTCCCCAACCCGGCCAACCCCGCGGTCACGCTGCGGGCAGCCTTGCCGGTGGCGGGCGCCGTGCGCGTGACCGTGCACGATCTCCGCGGTCGCCTGGTCCGGACCCTGGCCGACGGCCACCACGCGGCCGGCCCCCTCGTCGTGCGCTGGGATGGCCACGACGGCGCGGGCCGGGCCGTGGCCTCGGGCGTCTACCGGTACCGGGTGCTCGCCGGCGAACACCGCGCCGCCGGCGCCCTGGTCCTGCTGCGCTGACCCGGGCACGGTCCGATCACACCTGGCCCCTCCGCGGCCACGCCCGGCGGCTCCGGTCGTCCCGTCGTCCCCGGCGCCCCCCCGACGTCCCCGGACTTGCTTGCCGGCCGGGGGCGTCGTATGCTCCGCGTCGATATCTCGATGCCATTACGAGCCCGTACTGTCAGCCTGCGCCCCACATCGCCAGCCCCGCAGCGGCCTGTCCATCGCTCCAGCCCCCGGGGGGTCGCCATGAGGATCCTTCGCTCTTGCCTGGTCGGCGTGGTCGTCCTGCTCGCCACGCCCTGCCTGCCCCTCGACCTCGATGTCTCGCTCATCGCCGACTGGGGCCCAGCCACCGCGGCGGACACCCTGGCCCATGAGCTGCGGGTCGCCCGCTGGAACGAGGATCCCGAGGCGTTCGCCGCGGTGCGCACCCGGCTCTGGGATCTGGAGGGGTCCCGGGACCGGGCCCTGTTCGAGACGGCCCTCTGGTATCGCGACCATGGCCGGCTCGGCCGGCTCCAGGCCGCGGAGGCCGACGGCCAG
>CAZWYF010000001.1:0-186942 GCA_964637835.1 uncultured Fibrobacteraceae bacterium | reverse complement strand
GTATCGCGACCATGGCCGGCTCGGCCGGCTCCAGGCCGCGGAGGCCGACGGCCAGCTCGCCGCGGAGGTGGGACTGCCGGCGCTCACCGCGGAAGACCGCCGCTTCCTGGTCGGCTGCGCGCTGGCCGCCGGCGACCGGTTCCGCTCGGCCCGGGCCACGCTCGAGACGGTGGCCACGACCCATCCCCTGGCCCTCGACCTCCTGTTCCGCGCGGAACTGGCCCTGGCGGCCGACGGCCAGGCGGTGCGGGCCGCCTTCGCCCGGGCCGCCGCGCAGCCCCGGGCCGCCGTCGAGCTGGCGGCGACCCTGCTGGGCCAGGGACCGCTGAGCACCTGCGGCCACCACGCCGCGGCCCTGAGCGATCACCTGGCCACGCTGCCGCCCCGTCCCCAGCTCACCGCCCACCTCGCCGTCGTGGCGGCCATGGACTCGCTCCGCGCCCGCCCGCACACCCTGGCGGAGGTCGCCACCCGGATCGACACCCTGCACCGCGCCCACCCTCGCGAGGCCGGCGTATTCCTGGACGACCTCGTCCACGCCGCGCGCACCTGGCATGGCGCCGGCGCGCTGCTGACCCTGTTCGAGCCCCGGGCGGAGTGGATGGCGCCGCGCCGCCGCGCCCGCGCCCACGCCTGGCTGCTCGCCGCCGACCAGCAGACCCATGCCGCCTACCGGCGCGTCCTGCCCCTGGCCGGCACGCCCGACGCCGCGCCGCCGGGGATCCTGGTGGAGGCCGGCGGCTCCTGGCACCCGCACGCCGCCGAGCTGACGGGGTGGGCCCGGGCCGTGGCCGCGCACGAATACCAGCCCTACTGGACCCTCCTGGCCGACCTCCTGCGCGAGCACGGCGACACCGCGGCCGCCGACAGCCTGCGCACGGAGGTGGCCCGGGAGATCCCTCGCGAGGCCGACCACGAGCGCGCCCGGCGGCTGGCCATCACCGAGCCCGCCGAGGCCGCCGCGCTGGCCCATCGCTGGACCGACGTGTTCGGCGAGCAGGCCATGGCGGGGGTGCTGGTGGAGCTGGCCGGCCGGCGCGGCGACCACGTGGCGGTCGACCGCTTGCTCGCCGCCTGGGGCCCCACGGCGGAGACCTCCCTGCTTCACCACGCCGTGCACGCCGCGGCAGCCATCCCCGACACCGCCCGCCTGCGCGAGCTGGCCCAACGGATCCTCGCCACGCGGCCCGACCACGTCCCCCTGCTCGGCCTGATCGCCAGCCGCTGCGGCCAGGCGGGCGACCATGACACCGCCAGCCGCCTGATCGACGTGCTCGCCGCCCACCCCTTCGCCCCGCGCGATCTCTTCGGGACGCGCATCGACACCGCCGTCCATGCCGGGCGACCGGAGGCCGCCCGCCAGGCCCTGGCCGACTACCTCGCCGCCGACACCAATCTGCCCGACGAGCTCCTCATGATCCCGGTCTACGCCGAGGCCGCCGGGTGGTCCAGCCTCGCCGATACCGCCCTCGCGCGCCTGCAGGCCGCGGCACCGGCGGCGCCCGCGGTGGTCCTGACCGAGGGCCGCATGCTCACCCGCCGCGGCGAGCATCGCGCCGCGCGGGACGTGCTGCTGCCGCTGGGAGACGCCTGGCCGGAGCGGGCCGCGGTCCGCGAGGCCGTGATCGCCGCCGGCGGCGCGGTGGAGACCTATCGCGAGCCCGACCCCCTGGCGACGGCGGCCGGCTTCGGCGGCCTGCCCCTCGGCTATGCCGACACGGACTGGATCACGGCGCGCCGCGCCGCCCCCGGGGACTACCCGGAGGCCGACGTGGTGGTCCTGCGCGACCGCCACACCTACCACCTGGCCTCGCGCCAGCAGCTCCGCCACCGCCGCCACCTCACCGTGCAGATCCTGCGCGGCAGCGGCGCCAGCATCTACGAGACCGTGCGCACGACCTTCGCCGCCGACCACGGCCAGCCGCGCGTCCTGGCCGCCCGCGTGATCACCGCCGAGGGCGAGGTCCGCGAGGTCCCCCGCGCCAGCATCATGATCACCTCGCCCCAGGACGACACCGCTGACGTCAGCGAGGCCCGCGACCTGGTGATCCCGTTCTCCGGCGTCCAGCCGGGCGCGGTGGTGGACTACTGCCTCGAGCAGGAGCTCCCGGGCTTCCTCGGCCTGGGCCAGGCGTTCGAGTACTACTTCGGCTTCGGCGTCCCCCAGCAGGAGGAGCGCCTGGAGGTGATCGTGGCCGACGGCGTCGCGGCCCGGATCCACGACGACCACGCCCCCGTGCCGGCCGAGCGCTCGGAGGTCCCTGGCGGCACCCTGCACACCTGGCTGGTGCGGGACGCCGCGCCGATGGACTACGACCAGGACGCCCCCCTGGCGGAGGTCCTCGCCCACCGCGTCGGCGTGACCACCTACGACGACTGGAACCGCCTGGCCGCGGCCTATGGCGAGCAGTTCTGGTCGCAGACCGCCGGCAGCGAGGATCTCTGCGCGCTGGCCCGGGACCTGACCGCCGGGGCCCCGGACGATCTCGCCCGCGTCACCCGCCTGTACGAGCACCTGCAGTCCGGGGTCAGCAACGTGGGCATCGAGCTGGGTGACGGCCGCTTCGTGCCCACCCCCGCCACCGAGGTGCTGGCACGCGGCTACGGCGATTGCAAGGACAAGGTGGCCACGCTCACGGCCCTGCTGGCCTGCCTGGACATCGAGTGTCTTCCCGTCCTGGTGGGGACGCGCCCGAGCCTGCCCGTGGAGGAGGACTTCCCCTACTCCGGCCGCTTCGACCACCTCATCGCCCACGTGCCGGACGTGGCCGGTGGCGTCTTCTGCGACCCCACGCTGGGCGGCGAGTGCCTGACGGGGCTGTCGGCGGACGTGCTCGGCCTCGAGGGACTGCTCATCGACCCCGACGGCGAGGGCCACATGGTCCGCATCCCCGATCGCAACCTCGCGCAACCGCTCCTCGCCCTGGAGGTGGATCTGTACCCGGAGGCGGGCGGCAGGCTCCGCGCCGAGGTGCTCGCCCGGGTCCGTGGCACCACCGCCCAGAACGCCGGCGGCGCCTTCGATCTGCCCGACACCAGCGTCCACCGGTACATGGCCCACCTGGTGGCCGGCAACCACGCCAGCGAGAGCCTCCAGCTGGTCAGCTGGCAGAAGCGGACGCTCGGCTGCGACTGGTTCGAGATCGCCGCGGTCCTGCGCGATTCCACCTGGGCCAATCCGGACGACCACGACGCCAGCGTGGTCTGGGTGGGCGCGCCGGACGACGATCTCGAGCTGGTCGCCCCCGCGGGCCGCGAGCTGGGCGTCAGCCTCGGCACCCCGCAGCGCTTCCAGTCCCGGATCCGGGCCCATGAGGGCGCCGGCTGGCGGATCACCGACATCCACGCGCCCATCCGGGTCCAGGCCCCCGACTATCGCGGCGAGGTGACGGTGGATCTGCGCGAGGAGGACGGCCGCCGCTGGCTGGAGATCGCGCGCGAGGAGCGCTACACGCGGCGCACCTGGTCGGCGGCGGACTACGCCCGCGTCCACGACCAGATCCTCAGCTACCGCGTGGCCACCTACCAGCCCATCCGCTACCAGCGCCAGGGCGACCCCGGGCGCATCGCCCAGCTACGGGACTACTGCCGCCAGAACCCCGACGACCTCGATTTCGCCGTCCAGGCCGCCATGCAGATCCTCGGCGGCGACATGGGCGGCCGCGGCGACGCCGGCCGCGAGCGCCGCGCCGTCGCCCGCGAGCTGCTGGTCGACGTGCTCGCCCGTCCCGAGGTGGGCGGCGTCCCCTTCCTGCTGGGCGCCGGCATCGCCGTCGCCGACGAACACTACCTCGAGGCCGACTCGCTGCTCACCGTGGGCCTCGAGCGCTCCCCGCGCGACGCCTACCTCCTGGGCACGGCCGTGGACGTGAAGACCGAGCTGGGGGACTGCGAGGCCGTGGTCGCCCTCTACGAGCGCGCGCAGGAGATCTTCGGCGGCGCGGGGCTGGGCTACACGCTGATCGCCCAGTACCTGGGCAACGATCAGGACGAGCTCGCCGAGCGCCAGATCCAGCGCCTGGGCCTGCTCACCGCCGAGGTCGACTCCGTGCAACTGGCCTTGAATCGGCTGCAGGGCTACCTGGAGTCCGGGCGCATCGCCGAGGCGCGCGTGGTGCTCGCGGGAGTGGAGGACGCGCTGCCACCGCATCTGGCGCGGCTCTGCCGGGCCGACATCCACGCCCGGGTGCGCCAGTGGGAGGAGGCGATCGACGCCCTGAGCACGGTCCAGAACGACCGCCCCCTGGATACCGCCCTGAACAACAACCTGTCGTGGTACCTGGCGTGCGCCGGCCGCGAGCTGGACCGCGCGGAGTACCTGGTGCGCATGTCCCTGGCGCTGAGCGACGACGCCGGCTCGCAGAACACGCTGGCGGTGGTGATGCTGCAGCAGGGCCGCGTGCAGGAGGCCCGCGACCTCTTCCGGGAGCTGATGGAGGACGACCGCCCGCCGGTCCGCGTCACCAATGGCTACTTCTTGGGGCTCTGCCACTGGCGCCGTGGCGACCGCGACCGGGCCGTGGACCTCTGGCGCGAACTGGACGCGCTCGCGGTCGGCGACGAGTTCGGCGACCTGATCGGCGAGTCGCTGGCGGCCGTGGATGCCGGCGAGGATCCGTCCTGGCTCTACCTGCGCCAGCCCACGCCCGGGCCCTGATCACGGCGCCCGCGGGGCCTTGCCAGGCCACGCATTTGACGCCTGGCAAGGCCGGGCTTTACACTTGTGAAGCCACCGCACCGACCGATCAGGAGTCCGCATGATCCGCCCCGCCCTGCCCGGCGTCCTGGCCGACGTCATCGACAGCATGCACGACGGCCTCTTCCTCGTGGCCCCCGACGGCCGCATCCTCATGGTCAACCAGGCGCTGCTGCGCATGACCGGCTACCGCCGCGAGGAGCTCGAGGGCCACCCCTGCACCACCCTCGGCTGCGACGAGTGCTCGCAGAACCGGCTGCAGTGCGGCGAGCACTGGTGCCAGCTCTTCGCCGACGGCGGCAAGGTGCGCCAGCACTGCCACATCTTCACCCGCGACGGCCAGTGCCTGAAGGTGCTCAAGAGCTCGCAGCTGGTGCGGAACGACCACGGCGGGATCATCGGCTCGGTGGAGAACGTCACCGACATCGGCGAGCTGCTGGCGGCCGAGCAGCGGATCGTCCAGCTCACCAGCCGCCTGCAGCAGGCCGAGGACTTCTGCGGCCTGGTGGGCCAGTCGGCAGCCATGCGCCGGGTCTTCGCCCTCGTCGAGAAGGCCGCCCGGAGCGACGCGGCGGTGATCATCCACGGCGAGTCGGGCACGGGCAAGGAGCTGGTGGCCCAGGCCATCCACGCGCTGGGGCCCCGCCACCACAAGCCCTTCGTGCAGATCAACTGCGCGGCCTTCAACGAGTCGCTGCTCGAGAGCGAGCTCTTCGGCCACGTCCGCGGCGCCTTCACCGGCGCCCACCGTCACCGCATCGGCCGCTTCGAGGAGGTGCAGGACGGCGACCTCTTCCTCGACGAGGTGGGCGACATCCCGCTGCCCACGCAGGTCAAGCTGCTGCGCGTCCTGGAGACCCGCCGCTTCGAGCGGGTGGGCGACAACCAGCCGCTGGCCATGGACGCCCGCCTGATCTCCGCCACCAACCAGGATCTCGAGCAGCTCGTGGCCCGCGGCGGCTTCCGGCAGGACTTCTACTACCGCATCAACGTCATCCCCGTGCACGTGCCGCCGCTGCGCGACCGGCGCGACGACGTCCCCCTGCTCGTGGACCACTTCTGCGCCCGGCTCCGCGAGCGCAGCGGCCGCGACATCCCCGGGGTCACGCCCGCGGCCATGGCCCGCCTCGTGGACCACGCCTGGCCGGGCAACGTGCGCGAGCTGCGCAGCGTCCTGGAGTACGCCTTCGTGGTCTGCCCCCACGGCCCCATCGACGCGGAGCACCTGCCACCCCTCGGCACGGGGATGGCGGCGCCACCGGCCCCGACCACCGGCCGGCCGGCGTCCGCGCCCCACACGCCTCCCACGCCCCGTCCCGCGGACCAGCCGGCCCCGCCGGAGGGCCGCCTCGCCCGCTTCACCCCGGCCGAGATCCAGCAGCGCGCGCAGCTCATCGCCGCCCTGCGCGAGGCGCGCGGCAACAAGTCCCAGGCCGCCCGGCTGCTCGGCGTCTCCCGCGTGACGGTGCTCAACCGCATGCGGAAGTACGGCGTGGACCTGCAGCAGACGCTGGTGTGCTGAGAAACCCCCATTACTCGGATCATTTTACTCCCGCTTAAATGGCCTCAGGACAAGGGGTTGCATCGGCCGGCCATCTGCGGTTTGATGGGAACGGGTCCCGCTCCGCCGGGACCGCCCGCCACCGCGCTCGAGCCCCAGGGAGTCCCGCCATGCGCAACCGACCCCTCGTCCTGTCCTGTCTGCTCGGCATCCTGCCGGCCGCCGCCCTGGCGATGGAGCCCGGGCCCACCCTCGGCTCGCAGAGCTACGACGACTTCGAGACCCCCCAGGCCTGCGCCTCCTGCCACGTGGACATCTACCAGCAGTGGACCCAGTCCATGATGAGCCAGAGCTACACTCACCACTGGGACGAGATCGAGTACTTCGACCTCGCCGTGGAGCACGGCAAGGTGGATCCCGAGTACGACCCCGTCCAGAAGGGCTGCAACGGCTGCCACGCGCCCCTGGCCTACCTGGCCGGCGACGTGCCCCCACCGCGCCCGGAGGAGGGCTCCCGCGCCAACGAGGGTGTCAGCTGCGACCTCTGCCACACCATCACCGGCCGCCAGGGCGAGCCCTCGGTGAACTTCAACTACACCGTCGACCCCGGCCGCGTGAAGTACGGCAACAAGGAGGGCGTGGAGTCGCCCCACCACGTGACCAGGAAGAGCGAGTTCATCCAGCAGGCCGAGTTCTGCGGCACCTGCCACAACGAGGAGAACCCCTTCGGCATGATGGTCAAGTCCACCCAGCTGGAGTGGGCCGAGGGGCCGTACGCCGAGGAGGGCGTGCCCTGCCACGTCTGCCACATGCCACGCGCCCTGAGCCGCAGCGCCAAGATGGCCGAGGAGAGCATGGTCTCCCAGCACCTCTTCCATGGCGCCCACGACCCCGGCAAGCTGGCCGGCGCCATCGAGGTCCGCATGCACCCCAAGGAGCGCGAGCTGCTCTTCGACGGCACCGTGGCCCTGGAGGTCCAGCTCTTCAACGCCAAGGCGGGGCACAAGATCCCCACCGGCTCGGTGGAGGACCGCATCATGTGGCTGCACGTCACGGCCACCGACGCCGACGGCAACACCTACCACCTGCCGGTGGACGAGAAGGGCTTCGAGGGCGAGCACTGGACCATCGCCAGCGACGACCTCGCCTACCAGGACCTGGGCATCCCCAGGCGCATCGAGGACTTCGAGGGCCTGCCGCGCGACGGCGTCCCGGTGGGCGACCGCATCTTCCGCATGGCCTACCTCGATCCCGAGGGCCGCATGACCATCATGCAGTGGTACACGGCGAGCTTCGGCCCCGACTACCGGATCGGGCCGCGGGAGACGAAGATCGAGAACTACACCTGGCAATTGCCCGACGACATCGCCCTGGGCGAGGTCACCTTCGAGGCCACCCTCAACTACAAGCTGCTGGTCGAGCCGGTGGCGAAGTACCTGGGGGTCCCGGAGGAGGAGTACGAGACCCACGTCATCAACACCGCCTCGACCTGGGTCGAGGTCTACGACTGAGGGAGAGACTCATGCGCAAGCTCCTGCTCATCACGCTCGCCGTGGCCATCCTGCTGCCGCTGCTGATCCCTGCCGACGCGGACGCCATCCCGGCCTTCGCCCGCCGCCACCAGCTCAGCTGCACCACCTGCCACGATCCGTTCCCGCGCCTGAAACCCTTCGGCGACGAGTACGCCGGCAACGGCTTCTATCTTCCCGAGGACGACCCCGACCGCGACTACGTCCAGGCCGGCGACGAGCAGCTGCGCATCCTGCGCACCTTCCCCCTCGCCGTGCGCATGGACGCCCAGGTCATGTTCGAGGAGGACAACAGCCGCGCCGAGTGGGACCTGCAGACCCCCTGGGGCATCAAGCTGCTGTCGGGCGGCACCCTGGCCAGGAACGTGGGCTACTACTTCTACTTCTACATGAGCGAGCACGGCGAGGTGGCCGGCGCCGAGGACGCCTACATCCACTTCAACGACCTCTTCGGCCAGCCCCTGGACATCATGGTGGGCCAGTTCCAGACCAGCGACCCCCTGATGAAGCGCGAGCTGCGCCTGACCTACGAGGACTACCAGATCTACAAGCAGCGCATCGGCGCCAGCACCACCAGCCTGGCCTACGACCGCGGCTTTCTCGTCAGCTACGACATCGAGGCCAGCAAGACCGGCCTGATCGCCATGGTGGTCAACGGCAACGGCATTCCCGCGGCGGCGAACGGCGTCTATGACCAGGACGACACCAAGAACCTCGTCGGCCGCCTGACCCAGGACATCGGCGAGGTGGGCATGCTCGGCGGCTTCTACTACACGGGCGAGGAGATGCTCGAGCACGGCGAGAACGAGGTGGACTACTGGGGTGTCGACGGGACCGCGACCGTGGACCGCTTCACCCTGACCGCCCAGTACCTCATGCGGGAGGACTCCCTGCCCCTGGGCGACGTCATGGACATCGAGACCGAGGGCATCGTGGCCGAGCTGATCTTCGCTCCCGACTACGACCGCTCCACCCACTACTTCACCGTGCTCTACAACCGCGTGGACAGCGACCTCGATACCCATGACTACGAGTCCATCACCGGCAACGCGACCTACATGCTCGCCAACAACCTGCGCCTCAACCTGGAGTACTCGCGGATCCTCGGCGAGGGCGCCGGCGACATCGATTACGGCCGCGCCTCGGTGGGCGTGGTCAGCGCCTTCTAGCCGGCGACCGGCCGGCCGTCGGTCCGGCCGGTCCAGCCACGGCACGACCCGCCGCTCGCAGGGGCCCGCTCATGAGAGCGGGCCCCGCGTCATGGGCGCCGACCAGGCGACGGTGGTCGGCAGGCCGCGAGCTGGCTCGAGAAGCGGAAGTCAAGGCCGGCGGCGTCCGGCCGATGCCTCTCGAACATGGACCGTCGAAGATCAGGAGGCGCCGCATGACCAGAGACCAGACCCTGCCTGTCGCCGACACCAGGTTCCTCCCCGCCGGGCGCGCCGACGCCCACGATCTGGAGAACCAGCGTCGTTCGCTCCGGCAGCAGGCGGCCATTCCCGCGCTCTGCGACGCCATTCCCCACCCCGTGGCCATCCTCAATGCCGAGCGGCAGATCGTCCTCGCCAATCGCCGGCTCGACGAGTTCATCGCGGTGGCCGACATCGACCTGCTGGCCGGACCGCGACCGGGCGAGGTCCTCGGCTGCCGCGAGGTCGCCGGCACGCCGGGCGGCTGCGGGACCGGCGAGGCCTGCCGTGACTGCGGCGCGGCGCTGGCCGTCGCCGCCGCCCAGCAGGGAGCGGCGCGCGAGCTCTCCTGCATCATCGAGCGCGAGGGGGAGTGCGTGCCGCTGGAGTTCGCCGCCAGCGCCAGTCCCCTGACCGTCGATGGCCAGGAATTCGTGGTGCTCGTGCTCACCGACGTGCACGACCAGCGGCGGCGAAGGACTCTCGAGCGCATCTTCTTCCATGACGTGGTCAACACCGCGGGCGGCGTCATGGGGCTCGGCGAGGCCTTGCTGGCCAGCCTGCCGCCCGGGCAGGAGGAGCTCTCCGACCTCGGGCAGCTCCTGGTCTCGGGCAGCCGACAGCTCATCGAGGAGATCGAGGCCCAGCGCGACCTGGCGGCCGCCGAGAGCGGCGACCTGGCCACCGAGCGCCGTCCCATCGACCTCGCCGGACTCCTCCGCGAGGTGGCCCGGACCTACGGTCACCACCCCGTGGCCGCGGACCGCGAGATCCGCCTGGGCGCCGTCGGCCCCCCCATCCTGGCCACCGATGCCCGCCTCCTCGGCCGCGTGGTCGGCAACCTGATCAAGAACGCCCTGGAGGCCGCCCCCCGCGGCGGCGAGGTGGTGGTCACCTCCCGGCCCACCGGCGATCAGGTGGTGATCACCGTCTGGAACCCCGGCGAGGTGGACCCCGCCATCCGCGACCAGTTCTTCCGTCGTCCGGTCTCCACCAGGGGGGCCGGACGCGGCCAGGGCACGTACAGCGTCCGCCTGCTCACCGAGCGCTACCTCGGCGGCACCGTCAGCTGGGACAGCGAGGCGAGCCGGGGCACCAGCGTGCACGTCCACCTGCCGGTCACGCCGGGCTGAGCCACCGCTCCGGATGGCCGGGTCTCCTCGCCGCGGCCTGCGGTGCTGGCACGCCTCTTGATCTAAAGTATTCGCTTAGGCATTGTCCTTAACGGTCGATCCCGGGGGGAGAACGACACGGACATCACCGGCAACCACGAGGTCGTCATCCATGGTGCAGGCTGCCGCGGCTCCCACCTCCGAGTTCCTCAGTCCCGACCGCGCCCCGGCCACGGAGCTGGCTCGCCAGCAGCAGCTGCTCGCCGGCCAGGCGCAGCTCGTCACCGTGGCCGACGCGGTGCCCCAGCCCGTGGCGGCGGTCAACGCCCAGCGGCAGCTGGTCTTCCTCAACGAGGCCGGGCTGCGGATGCTGGGGATCGCGTCCCCCGCGGAGCTGGACGGCGCGCGTCCTGGCGAGGCTTTCGGCTGCGAGGTCGCCGCACGGGCTCCCGGCGGCTGCGGGACGGGCCGGGAATGCTGCGATTGCGGCGCCGTGCTCTCGGTGCTGGAGGCCCGCCGGCGTGGCCAGGCGTCGCATACCTGCGTCATCAGTCGGGGCGCCGGAGCGAGGCCCCTGGATCTCGAGGTCGCCTCGCGCCTGGTCGAGGTGGTGGGCGAGCCCTTCGTGCTGGCCACGCTCACCGATCACCATCACGAGCGCCGGCGGCGCGTCCTCGAGCGCCTCTTCTTCCACGACGTCCTGAACACCGCCGGCGGCCTGCTCGGCCTGAGCGAGGCGAACCTCGCCAGCGTCGAGACGGCCAGCGAGGACAGCCGCGAGCTGTCGCGTCTGGTGGTCTCCGGGTGCCATCAGTTGCTCGAGGAGATCTCCGCCCAGCGCGATCTGGCCGCCGCCGAGAGCGGCGAGCTCCAGGTGCGCGCCAGCCGCGTGATGGCGGCCGACGCGGTCGCCGAGGCCGTCCGCACCTTCGGCCACCACCCGGTGGCCATGGATCGCGAACTGGTGGCCCGGCCGGGACCGGCGGTCGAGTTGCAGACCGACCCCCTGCTGCTCGGTCGCGTGCTGGGCAACCTGCTGAAGAACGCGCTGGAGGCCGTGCCGCGCGGCGGCGTGGTGACCATCTCGCACGCGGTGGCGGGCGACGACGTGGTCTTCCGCGTGCACAACCCCGGCGAGGTGGCCCCGGAGGTGCGCCACCACCTGTTCGAGCGCACCGTCACCACCAAGGGCGCCGGCCGGGGCCTGGGGACCTACAGCGTGCGGCTGCTCACGGAGAAGTACCTGGGCGGCCGTCTGGCCTGGTCCAGCGATGCGATCGATGGCACCACCGTCGAGGTGGCCCTCTCCGGCGCCTGAACCGCCGGCGGCTCCGCAACCGGCGGCTCCGCGATCGCCGGCTCCGCGATCGCCGCGGCTGCGGGGGTCCGCGTCATGATCGGTCGTCGCGGAACTCCGCCGTGGTCTGCCGCCGACGATCGATCACCAGCCGCGTGACGTCCGGACGCGCGTAGTGGCCGGCCGGGTCCAGGTTGTGCCGCGCGCGGCGCACCGCCCCGTGGTCCAGCGTGGCCAGCAGCAGTTCCTCGCGCTCGCTCACCGGCTCGACCACCCACGACCCGTCCGGCGCCGCGATACACGAGCCGCCGCGCGCCCACCAGCCGCCACCACCGGCGAGGATCCGGTCGCGGTGCGGGACCGCCGGCGGGACCTGGTCGGCATGCATCAGGCCACTGGCCGCGAGCACGTGGCTGCGGCCCTCGAGGGCCAGGAGGCGCGTGTTGTCGCGGGTCAGGTGCTCGCCACCCGGCCAGAGCGACACGTGCAGGTCCTCGCCCTGGGCGTAGAGCGCCGCCCGCGGCAGGGGCATCCAGTTCTCCCAGCAATTGAGGGCGCCCACCGTGAAGCGCTCCAGCCGGTGGGTGCGCAGGCCGTGGCCGTCGCCGGGCGACCAGACCAGCCGCTCGTCCCAGGTGGGGACCAGCTTGCGGTGGACGCTGGCCACCTCGCCGTCGGGGGCCACGAACACTCGCGAGCAGAAGAGGCTGTGGCCGCGGTCGGCGGGCCGCTCGATGACCCCCAGGACCACGGCGATCCGGCCCGCCGCGGCTGCGTCACGGACGCCATCGAGGTGACCGGCCTCGAGCTGGACGGCCTGGTCCTGGTAGTAGGCCACGAGGTCCTTCTGGATGGGGTCGTCGAAGCGCGTGGCCGCGGTGCGCTCGGTCCAGAACGGATAGCCCGGCACCAGCGCCTCGCCGAAGGCCACCAGCCGGGCGCCGGCCGCCGCGGCCTCGCCGATCCGCGCGATCACCCGCGCGAGGGTGGCCTGGCGATCGAGCCAGACGGGCGCCATCTGGGCGATGGCCACGGTGAGCTGGTCGTCGTGGGGCATGGTCCCTCCTGCGCCGGGGCGCGTCTGGCCTCAGTCGGCGGCGCCGCGCCGCCGGGCCGCGAATGCCGCGATGGTCCGCTCGGGCAGCGGCAGGTAGCCGTTGTGCACCAGCGGCCCGGCCGATCCGCCGGCGCTGGCGGCCGAGCCCGCCGGCGCGTCGGGGGCCCGCTCGACGGCCTCGAGCCAGACGTGCCAGCCGGCCACCTCGCCCACGACCAGGAGGTCGTCCACGTCGTGGAGGTCGTCGGTGTGGACCTCGACGTGGTCGCGCAGGAGCGCCTCCCTGGCGCGCCGCCTGGCCTCCGCAGCGTCGGTGGCCGCCACCACGGTGCTGGCGTGGGCCTCCTGGAGCTGGCCGGGCCGGTAGCCCCCGAGGTTCACGAAGTACAGACGCGGGCCGGCCGCCGGCGCATCCGGGCGCAGGGTGACCCGATGGCCGTCCACCTCGTCCAGCTCCATCCAGCCGTCGATGTGCAGGCCCTCGGGGGTGCCGAACCAGGCGGCGAGCAGATCCTCGTGGGTGTCCTCGAGGCGCTCGCCGGCCACGAAGACCACGTCGTGCAGCTCGGTGTTGCTGCGCGGCGCGCAGTTGCCGCCGAGCAGGACGGCGAAGAGGCGGGGCATGGCGGGTCCTTCCGCTGGCAGGTCACCAGAGGCGGCGAGGCCCGGTGAGGATCCGGGCCCCGCCGGGGTCGTCCTAGAAATCCGCGAGCCGGGGTGCCCGCGGAAAGGGGATCACGTCGCGGATGTTCTTGATCCCCGTCACGTAGTTCATGGCGCGGTCGAACCCGAGGCCGAAGCCCGCGTGCGGGCAGGTGCCGTACCGGCGCAGGTCGCGGTACCACCAGTAGACGTCCTTCTCCAGGCCCATGGCCTCGATCCGCGCGTCCAGCACGTCGAGGCGTTCCTCGCGCTGCGAGCCGCCGATGATCTCGCCGATGCCCGGCGCCAGCACGTCCATGGCGGCGACGGTCTGCTGATCGTCGTTCAGGCGCATGTAGAAGGCCTTGATCTCCTTCGGGTAGTCCATCACCACCACCGGCACCTGGCAGAGCTCCTCGCAGAGGTACCGCTCGTGCTCGCTCTGCAGGTCGCAGCCCCAGGCCACGGGGTACTCGAACTTCTTGCCCGACTTCTGGAGCTGGGCGATGGCCTCGGTGTAGGTCATGCGCTCGAAGCTGGCGCCGACGAATCGCTCCAGCCGCTCGATGCAGGTGGGCTCGACGTGCTGGGCGAAGAAGGCCATGTCGTCCCCGCGCTCCTCGAGCACGGCCTGGAAGATGGCCTTGAGGTAGCGCTCGGCCAGGTCGGCGTCGTCGGCGAGGTCGGCGAAGGCGATCTCCGGCTCGATCATCCAGAACTCCGACAGGTGCCGGCTGGTGTTGCTGTTCTCCGCGCGGAAGGTGGGCCCGAAGGTGTAGACGCGGGTGAGCGCCTGGCAGTAGGTCTCCACGTTGAGCTGGCCGCTCACCGAGAGGAAGGCCTGCTTGCCGAAGAAGTCCTCCGACCAGTCGATGCCGCCGGCCTCGGTGCGCGGCGGGTTGACCATGTCGAGGGTCGAGACGCGGAACAGCTCGCCGGCGCCCTCGGCGTCGCTGGCGGTGATGATGGGCGTGTGGATCCAGTAGAACCCGTTCTCGTGGAAGAACCGGTGGGTGGCCTGGGCCAGGGCGTTGCGCACGCGCGCCACGGCGCCGAAGGTGTTGGTCCGCGGCCGCAGGTGGGCCACCTCGCGCAGGAACTCCATGCTGTGGCGCTTGGGCTGCACGGGATAGGTCTCCGGATCCTCCACCCAGCCGATCACCTCGATGGCATGGGCCTTCAGCTCCACGGCCTGCCCCTTGCCCTGGCTCGCCACCAGCTCCCCCTGGCAGGCCACCGCACAGCCGGCCGACAGGTGCAGGATCTCTTCCTGATAGTTGGTCAGCTCGCCCGGCGCGACCACCTGCAGGGGCGCGAAGCAGGTGCCGTCGTGGACCTGGACGAAGCTCAGTCCGGCCCGGGAGTCGCGGCGCGTGCGCACCCAGCCCTTGACGGTGACCGCGGTCCCCAGTGGCACCTTCTCGTCCAGCAGGTCGGCAATTTTCTCCCAGGCCATGGTCGCTCCCTTGCATGTCGCGGCGGCGGCAGGCGCCGATCGGTCCGGTGACGGCCGGCTGCGGCCCCTCCGGACCCGTTTCCGGGGCGGGGAAGATAACACGGCCCGCTGGTACGGACAATGCATCGAGCGGAGGCGACCAGCGGGACCGGCTGGCGCGTGATCCGGGCTAAAGTCCCCCGGGCCGCGGCCGATGGTCTACCCAGACAGCGCCCGCACACACTCTTTCGGAGGACGGATCATGCGCAAGCTCATGCTATCGCTCGCCACCATCGGCCTGCTGGCCCTGCCGGCCCTGGCCGCCACCTACACGTACTCCTGGGACGCCACCGAGGCGGACTTCCTCGGTTCGTTCAACGGCGAGATGACCGCGGCCTACAGCCTCGCCGCCAACCACCCCGATGGCGAAGGCGGCGGCGGCCTGGTGCTGACCCGCCAGACGCCCAGCTCCAACGGCGTCGCCCGTGGCTTCCTGGCCGCGGTGTGGAACCTGCAGGAAGGCGACGAGGTCACCTTCAGCTACTGGCGCTACGACCCCATGAGCAACTGGCCGGACATGCGCCTGTGGGCCCATTACAACGACGCCCTGGTCGAGGCTCAGGACGCCCGCGGCCAGTACATGCAAGCCCTCGATGGCGAGTGCTACGGCAACAACGACTTCGGTGTGGAAAACGGCTGGGAGCAGTTCAGCCATACCTGGACCATCGAGGCCGGGCATACCGGTCTGGTGGTGGACGCCGTGATGTACGGCGACTTCGGCGCGCAGCTCTATGTGGACGACATCTCCATCACCGTGCCCGACCATGCCAGCGTGCGCCTGCCCCACGCCTACTTCGCCTCCGGGTTCGACCCCGTGCCGGTGCAGCAGGACACCTGGTCCAGCGTCAAGGCGATCTTCCAGTAGCGAGCCGGCGACGCCGTCGCCCGCCACGCCTGGCGAGGAGCGGAGCCCCCCGGGGTCTCCGCTCCTCGCGTCGGTGCACCGGGATCAGAACGGCGGCCGGCCGTCGGGGCCGTAGCCGGTCATCTCCAGGTATCCGCGTCCGGTGAGCCCACCCGCGCCCGCGGCCCGCACGGCGCCCTCCCAGTAGATCACGCCGCTGCGCGGGCCCACGTTCTCCTGCGCCTCGAGCCGCGCCTCCACCGTCAGCTCCAGGTCCACCGCCGGCAAGCGCAGGCGCCAGGCCACCGGGTAGCGGGCGCCCGTCTGCGGACTGGTCCAGTGCCGCGACGGCGCCAGCACCTCCGGCGCGGGCTCGAGCCAGCGGACCTGGCCGTCCGCGCCCACCACCGTGGCGTGGGCCACGTCCGCCGCGCCGGTGGTGTCGCGCAGCACGAACGCCATGACGTCGCGGCCATCGGAGAGCTGCAGGCTCAGCCAGTCCCAGCCCTGGTGACGGGACGCGAGCTGGCTGGTGAAGATCTCGCGATCGAGCCAGGAGCTGCCGGTCACCTGCAGGGTGTCGGCGCCGGCGGCCAGGCGGCCCGCCGTCTCCAGGCGGGTGTAGGAGTAGTAGAGGCTGCCGGCGCCCGAGGCGGGGTCCTTGACGCTGTAGCCGCCCGGTCCCTGGAAGACGCGGGGGCGCCGCGGCACCAGCTCCAGGTCCAGGAGCAGGCCGTCGCGGCGATCGGCGGCCCGGACGGCGAAGCCTCCCGCCCGGGTGCGCGCGAGCGCCCAGCGCCCCGGCGTGCCGGCCGGCGCGCGGCTCCAGGCCAGGACCGTGTCGGCGTCCACCGCGGGGAAGCCGCCCCGACCAGGGCCCGGCCGGGTGAGCACCTCGCGGAAGAGGTGGCGCCCGTCGCGCAGGTCGGTGATCGCCAGGTGGCCGAGCACCAGGTCGCGCGCCGCCCAGTCGCTGTCCCAGGGCGGAGGCTCGGGCGCGATCCCCAGCCGGAACATGGTGAACTGGTAGCCATGGGTGGGTTCGCTCGCGCCCGCGGCCGTGAGCTGGCCCGTCAGGTACCACCACTCGCTGCGGTACTCGGGCCACGCGTGATGATCGCGCGGGAACGACCACGCGTGGTCCGGCCCCGCCACGCGCCAGTCCTGCCCGACCGCCGGATCGCCGAGCGGCAGGCCGACGAGGGCCAGGCCGGCGAGCGCCAGGCCGGCGAGCGCCAGGGCCGCCCGGACGACCAGCCGGCCCGCCGGCCGCATCCAGGGCCCCCGGCTCACAGCAGGTCCTCCCGCGTCAGCTCCGCCGCGGGCGTGCGGCTGGCGCGCAGGGCGGGATACACGGCGGCCACCAGGGCGCCGGCCAGGATCCAGACCACCTGCAGGACGAGGTCGTCGGCGGGCAGGGCGAAGCGGATGGTCCAGCCGAACCAGTCGCGGTTGATCAGCAGGATGAGGATGCTCGCCAGCGCCGCCCCGCCGCCCAGGCCCAGCACCAGGCCGAGGACGCCCAGGCCGGCCCCCTCGCTCAGGCCCAGCCCGAAGAGCTGCCGGCGGGTGGCCCCCACGCAGCGGTAGAGGGCCAGCTCGGTGGCGCGCTCGCGGCCCATGATCAGCAGCGTCAGCGAGACGCCGCAGACGGCGATCAGCAGGGCCATGGCCTGCAGGATGCGGGTGATGGCGAAGGTCTGGTCGAAGATGTCGAGCACCTCGGCCCGCAGGCGCTGGTTGCTGCGCAGTTCCACGGCCCGGCCGGCGAGGGCCGCGCGCATGGCGTCCAGGGTGCCCTCCACGTCCGCGCCGGGCGCCAGGGTGAGCGCCAGGCTGGCGGTGCCGCCGGGGCCATAGATGGAGGCCAGGGTCTCGCGGGTGAGGAACGCCAGGCCGCTCTGGCTGCTGTAGTCGTAGCCGATGCCCGCGATGGGCAGCGGGACCGGCCCGCGGGGGCCGGCGAGGGCCAGGGTGTCGCCCACGGCCAGGCCGGCGTGGCGGGCGAGCGGCTCGGTGATGAGCACCGCGCCCTGCTGGCGGAGCGCACGCTCCACGCGGTCGGGGTCGCCGGCCAGCAGGGGGATGCGCGCCGCCCAGCGGGTGTCGGCCTCGCCCACCCGGCGGAAGGCGGCCAGGCGCACGGGACGACCATCGACGGTCCGGGCGTCGAGGCGCCGCTGGAGGTCGGCGGCCTGGACGCCGGGGAAGTGAGCGAGCTCGTCGACCACGTCCGCCGAGAGCCAGGTGCGGCCGTGGTCCCGGTCCCAGCTCGGGCTGGTGACGAAGATGTCGGCCACCAGGCTGCGTTCGATCCAGGTCTCGAGGGTGGCGCGGAAGCTGCCGATGAGCAGGGTGATGCCCACCAGCATGGAGACCGTCACCGCCAGCGCCGACACCGCGAAGCTGGTGGACTGCAGCCGCGAGGCGAGGCCGCGCAGGCCCAGCCGCCAGCCGAAGCCGCCGGGCGGGATGCGGCCGCAGGTCTCCCGCAGGACCAGGGGCGTCAGCAACGGCAGGATCACCATGAGGAAGAAGGCGAGCACGAAGCCGCTCTCCTTCAGCGCCCGGCCCCCGGCCAGGTACCACGCGGCCACCGCCGCGGCGACGGCCAGGGCCAGCACCGCCAGCCGCGGCGCCAGCCGGCCCAGCCGCTCGGGCAGGCCGGCGGCGCCGAGCAGCACCACCGGATCGCGCCGGGCGATGTCCAGCGCCGGCAGCAGCGCTCCCAGCAGGGCGCCCCCCAGCCCCACGGCCACCGCCAGGGCCACCAGCAGCGGCGGCAGGTGCAGCTGCTCGATCTCGCTGAGCAGGTAGATGCTGGTCAGGGTGCTGGAGACCGTCTCCACGTTGGCGGCCGCCGCCCAGTAGCCGACCGGGATGCCCAGCGCGGTGCCGGCCAGGCCCAGGACCGCCGTCTCCAGGAGCACCACGCCGAGCACCTGCCGGCGGGTGGCGCCCAGCGAGCGCAGCAGGCCGAAGTCGCGGCGCCGCCGCACCAGCGAGGCATGCACGGCGGTGAAGATCAGGAACACGCCCACCAGCACCGAGATCAGGCTCAACGCGGTGAGGTTCAGGCGGAAGGCGGCGAGCAGGCCGGCCGCGTTCTGCTCGCGCTGGGCGGGCGTCACCACCCGGACGCCCGGGCCCAGGTGCGCCTGCAGGCGGGCGGCCACCGCGTCGGGCGCCGCCTCCGGCCCGATCTGCACGTCGATCTGGCGCACCACGCCGCGGCGCCCGAACAGGTGCTGGACCTGGGCGATGTCCATGAGCGCCAGCTTGCGGCTGGCCAGCGGGGCGTGGCGGCGGAAGTCGACCACCGCGCCCAGGGTGAGGTTCTCCACGCGGTCGCCGGCGGTGACGGTGAAGGAATCGCCCACGGCCAGGTCCAGCTCCGCGGCGAACCCGGGCGTCAGGGCGATCCAGCCCGGCTCGGTGAGCAGGCCGGCGAAGCGGTCGAAGCCCGCGCCGGCCGCCGCCAGGCGCACCGGATAGCGCACGGGCGCGAACACGTCCACGCCCACGATCTCCAGGAACGTGCCCGGCCGGCTCCGCAGCTGCGCATGGGCGCGCTCCAGGGGCCAGGCCGCCGCCACGTCCGGGTGGGCGAGCACCTCGCCGTAGATGGCCTCGTCGAGGTCCGGGCCCTGGCCGAGGACCACCAGATCGGCGTCGCCCGAGACCGCCTGCATGCCCCCGCTGAAGGCGGCCAGGGCGCTGGCGTTCAGGGTCTGGATGCAGACCACCGACCCCACGCCCAGGCCCACGCCGAACACCGTCAACAGGGTGAGGGTCCGCGCCTGCCGCCAGTGGGCCAGGGCGGCGGCCAGCAGGCGGGCATTCACGCGCCGGCCTCCAGCCGGCCGTCCCGCAGGCGCAGCACCCGGTGGGCGAGGGACGCCTGCTCGCGGCTGTGGGTGACGTAGAGCAGGCCGGCATCCTGGTCGGCGGACAGCTGCAGGAGCAGCTCCATGACGCGGGCGCCGGCCGCCTCGTCCAGGTTGCCGGTGGGCTCGTCGGCCAGCACCAGGGGCGGCCGGCGCAGCAGGGCGCGGCAGAGCGCCACGCGCTGCATCTCGCCGCCCGAGAGCTTGCCGGCGCGGTCGTCGGCGCGGTCGGCCAGACCCACGCGGTCGAGGAGCTCGCGGGCACGGTCCCGCGTGTCCGCTCCCCGATCGCCGGCCACCCAGCCAGGCAGCGCCACGTTCTCCAGCACCGTCAGGTGGGGCAGCAGGTGGAAGAACTGGAAGACCAGGCCCACGTGCCGTCGCCGCAGCAGCGATCGGCGCCGATCCGAGAGGCCCGAGAGCGCCTCGCCGTCCAGGCGCACCTCGCCGGCCGACGGCAGGTCGATGCCGGCGGCCAGGTGCAGCAGCGTGGACTTGCCGCTGCCGCTGCGGCCGACCATGGCCAGCGACTCGCCGCGGGCGACGACGAAGCTCACCCCGTGCAGGACGGCGCGGCGGCGGCCGTCGGGCAGCGCGAATCCCCGACCGACCTGCTGGAACTCGAGGAGTGGCGTGCTCATGGGGGCCATGGTAGCAGCATCACCGGCCGGCGCCACGATCAGGCTGGACAGCCTCTGGACAGGTCGCGGCGATCGGCGATGGCCGGCCCCTCCACCACCGGGGAGGACCCGGCCTCCTGGCGCGACGCTTGTATTGTGTCCAATTATTGTCTAGTTTCATGGTGCTCGCCCCGGACCACCCCGCAGGAGCAGGGAGCTGGTGATCATGCCCCGACCCTTCCCCGAGATCGCCGTGATCGGCGCCGGCGTGGCCGGCCTCGCTTGCGCGGCCCGCCTGGCGGAGCACGGTCTGCCCGTCCACATCCACGACAAGGGACGCCAGCCGGGCGGTCGGGTGGCGCGGCGCCACCGCATGGGCCTGGTCTTCGAGCACGGCGCCCGCGGCTACCAGGGACTGGTGGGCGATCTCGCCGATCGCCTCGCCATCCAGAGCCGCACCCGCATCACCGCCCTCGCGCCGGCCGGGGGTGGCGGCTGGCGCCTGTTCGCCGACGACCAGCCCCTGCGGGCCGTCTTCGGCAGCGTGGTGCTGGCCGTGCCCGCACCCCAGGCGGCGCCGTTGCTGCAGACGGTGGCCCCCGCGCTCGCCGATCGCCTGCAGCCGGTGCGCATGCAGCCGCTGCTGTCGGCGCTGGTGGGCCTGCCCGCGCCGGCCGGCCGCTCGCTCGACCACATCCGCTTCGCGTCGGGCAGCGTCGCCGAGGCCATCCGGCTGCCGCGCGATGACGAGCAGGGGGCGGAATCCTGGATCCTCCATGCCACGCCGGTCTTCAGCCGCGACAACCTGGAGTGCGACCCCGATGCGGTGGCCCAGCACCTGTGGATGCACCTGCGCCGGGAGCTGGAGCTGAGGCCGCCGGCGCCGGTCTACCTCCGGGGGCACCGCTGGCGATACGCCCGCACCGAGACGCCGCTGGGCGAGCCCTGCCTCCACGACGAGCCGCGGCGCCTGGGCGTCTGCGGCGAGTGGTGCCTGGGCGACGACGTCGACGCCGCCCTCGCCAGCGGCCGCGCCCTGGCCGCCCGCATGCTCGGGATCACCGAGCGCACCAGCGGGGGCACGCGCCGGACTCGCGAAGGCACGGCCTGATCGCGGCCGTCGGTGCCCCCGCCGTCAGGCCTCCGCCTCGGCGCGGCGCCCGGGCGCGAGCCGCACCCAGGCGCGCTTGACGCCGCCGAGGGCATCCTCGGCCAGGGTGGCGGTGGTGGGCAGCAGCACGGTGGTCAGGAAGGTGGAGACGATCAGGCCGCCCATGATCACCAGCGCCATGGAGTAGTAATAGACCCCGCCCAGGCTCGGCCGCTGCAGCACGATGGGCACCAGCCCGATCACCGTGGTCAACGCGGTCATCACCACCGGGCGCAGGCGCTCGCGGCCGCCACGCAGCATGGCCTCCCGACGTGGCATGCCCTGCCGGCGGTACTGGTTGATGTGCTCGAGCATCACGATCCCGTTGTTGACCACGATGCCGATGAGCAGCAGCAGCCCGATGCTCGCCGGCTGATCGAAGTCCGTGCCGGTGAGGTAGAGCATCCAGGCCGCCCCGGCCAGCGCGAACGGCAGGGCCACCATCAGGGCGAAGGCCTGCGACACCGACTCGAACAGCCCGGCCATCACCGCGAACACCAGCAGCAGCGCCAGCAGCACGTTGTCGCGCATCTCCCGCCCCTGCTCGGCCCGGATCTGCTCCCACTGGCCATAGGTCCAGGAATAGCCCAGGGGCCAGTCCACGCCGCCGAGGATGCGCGCCACCTCGCGCCGCCACTCGGCATTGGTGCGGGAATCGTCGTGACGCATGAACACGCGCACGTTGGTCATCCGGTTGTTGCGCTGGATGCGGGTGGCCCCGGGCTCGCGATCCAGCGCCGCCACCGAGGCCAGGGGGACCAGCTCCCCGCCGGGCGTGTACAGCGGCAGGTTGCGCAGATCGCTGACGCTGCGCTCATCCTGCTCGTCCAGCGCCAGCCGCATCTCCCGCTCCCCGTCCGGCGTGCGGAAACGCGGCAGCCGCCGGCCGCGGAACGTCAGGCCCACCATCTGGCCGATCTGGTCCTCGCGCAGGTCGTACCGGCTGGCCAGGTCGCGGTCCACCTTCACGTGCAGTTCCTGGGCCGCGTCCTGACCGTGGGACGACACGTCCGTCAGCCCCGGCACCTGCGACAGGCGATCCACCAGCTGGCCGGCCAGGGCGTTGAGCGTGGCGCTGTCGTCCCCCACCACGTTGAACATGATGCGGTCGCGGCCGCCCCCGCGGCGCCAGCCCATGGTGTTCTCCTGGATGGTCAGTTCCACGCCGGGAATGGTGGGCAGCACCTCGCGCAGGGTGGTGCGGATCTCGTCGAGGGTCTCCTCGTCGGCCTGTCCCTCGTGGGGGTAGATGCGCATGAGCGACCAGCGGTCCGACCAGAAGGCGTAGATGGCCCGGGCGTGCAGCGCCTCGCGGTGCGGCTCGAGCGCCGCCTCCACCTCGCTGATGGTGGCCTGCTTCTGCTCGAGGCTGGACTCCTCGGTGAAGTGGACCCGCAGCTGGACGTAGAGTTCGGCCCCGCTGGTGCCGAAGTTGAAGTCGGTGTGCTCGTAGGGATACCAGATGGACGCGAGCACGCTCAGGCCCACCAGCGGCGTCAGCCAGCGATGCCGCAGGTTGAAGCCGAGCACGCGCGCGTAGATGCGCTCGAGGGCCAGCATGGGACGCGACTTGCCTCGCGGCTTGGAGCGGATGAACCGGGTCATCGCCAGGGGGATGAGCGTCTGGGAGACGAAGAGCGAGGCCAGCAGGGTCAGGCACACCGTCACGCCCAGCTCGCGCAGGATCAGCCCCATCTCGCTGGGCTTGTTGAAGACCAGCGGCAGGATCACGATCACCGAGGTCATGGTGGCCGCGGTCACCGCCACCGACACCTCGCGGGCGCCCTGCCGGGCGGCATCGCGACGCGAGAGTCCGTTCTCGCGGTGGCGGAAGATGTTCTCCATGATCACCACGGCGTTGTCCACCAGCATGCCCACGCCCACGATCAGGCCCAGCAGGACCAGCGTGTTCAGCGTGCCGCCCATGGCCCAGATCACGCCCAGGGCCACCACCAGCGAGAGGGGGATGCAGAGCACGGCGAACAGCGTGCTGGAGAACCGGCGCAGGAAGAGGAACAGCACCAGCGAGGCCAGCAGCGAGCCGAAGACGCCGGTGAAGGCGAGGTCGCGCAGGGCCTTGGTGATCTCGTCGCCCTGGCTGAACCAGGTGATGAAGCTGACCCCCTCGAGCTCGGGATCCTCGTTCATGGCGGCGACGCGTTCCTCGAGGGCCCGGCACACCTCCACCGTGTTCGCCTTGCTCTCCTGGGAGACCGAGACGCCCACCGCGAAGTTGCCGTCCAGATGACGACCGTACTCCAGCGGCGGCTCGGTGTACTGGACGTCGGCCACGTCGCGCAGGCGCAGGCCGTCGGCGCGCAGGGGCAGGCGGGCGATGTCGTCCACGTCGCGGAAGGCGCCCACCGTGCGCAGGGACCACTCGTGGTCGCCGGAGTCGATGGTCCCGAGCGACTGGTCGAAGTTGCTGGTGCGCAGCACGCGGCTGACCTCGCGCACGTCGATGTTGTGGCGCTGCAGGTCCTCCGGGCGCAGGTTGATGCGCACCTCGCGCGGGTTCACGCCGTCGAGGCTGACGCTGGCCACCCCGGGCACCCGCTCGAGGGGGCGCAGGATCTTGCGCTCGATGAGGTCGTAGCTCTCGGAGAGGTCGGTCTTGCTGGATAGCCGCGCCTCGAGGATGGGCTGCTCCTCGCCGCGGGCGCTCCAGGAACGGCTGACGGTGATGTCGCCGAGGTCGTCGGGCAGGTCGCCGCGGATGCGGTCGATGCGTTCCCAGGCCTCCACGCGCGCCAGGTGCAGGTCGGCGCCCCAGTCGAACCCCAGGCGCATGCGCGCGCCGTCGGAGTCGCAGCGGGCCCACATGTCCTTCAGGCCCTTGACCGAGCCCAGGGCGTCCTCCAGCGGCCGGACGATCATCTGCTCGATCTGCTCCGGCGAGGCGCTGGGATACTGGACGCTGATGAAGAGCTCGGGCTCCTGGATGTCCGGCATGAAGGCCAGCGGCAGGCGGGAGAGACCCACCAGGCCGAGGGTCAGCAGGCTGACCAGGACCATCAGGGTGGTCACCGGCCGCTTGATGGCGAGATCGGGCAGGGTCACGGGGGTTCCTCGCTCCCGGGTCAGTGGCGAACCGGTCCAAGATAACGTGCCGGGGGGCCGGCGTCACGGGATGGCGCGCGGATCTGGACCACGGCGACCGGGCAGGCTACCGTGGCGGCGGATGGCTGCCGCCGGCATCCGCGGCCGGCGGCGGGATCGGCCCCACCTTCACGCGAGAGGCCCCGATGGTGTTGCCCGACCGCACCGCCTGGCTGCTGGCGCTGGCGGCCCCGCTGGCCGCCGCGGGCGCGCTGCTCGGCCTGCAGAGCGTCTGGGCGGTGTTCCTGCTCTACCACGGGCTGATCTGCCTGCTGATCCCCGCCCTGATCGCCCGGCGCCGGGGCCGCTCCTGGCGGCATCATGTGCGGGAACTGGCGCTCCTGGACCCCGGCGGCCGGTGGCCGCGGGCGGTGGCGCGGCGCGGCCTCGGCGCCGCGGTGGCCCTGGCCGCCCTGCCGCCCCTGGCCCTGTGGCTGGTTCCCGGCCTGTTCCCGGAGCCGGCCGGGCTGCTGGGCGTCCTGGCCGACTGGGGCCTGCAGGGGACCAGCGTCTGGTGGGCGCTGGGGTTCCTGATCCTGGTGGGGGCGCCGGCGGAGGAGCTGTTCTGGCGCGGCTGGCTGCATTCCCGGCTGGTCGCCGGCCGGCCCCGGGCCTGGCCGTCGGCCACGGCCCTGACCCTGCTGTTCACCAGCTACCACGCCGTCACCCTGCGCGTCCTGGCTCCCACCACGACGGCCGCCGCGCTCATGCTCGCGGCGGTGCTGGCGGCGGCGGGGATCTGGAACTGGTCGCGCTGGCGTTGGGCCTCGGTGTGGCCGGCCCTGCTCACGCACGTCGGCGCGGCGCTGGGCTACGGCCTGGTCGCCGCGGCGCGCCTGGGATAGGCGCACCGCGGACCAGCGCCTGGCGGCGGCCGACCCGCCGGGCCGCGGCGGATCAGGGCTCGATGATCCGGCTGCCCGGATCCACCTCCACCAGCTCCACGTCGAACTCCAGGGTCTGGCCGGCGAGCGGGTGATTGCCGTCGATCACGGCCTTCTCGTCACCCAGCTCGGCCACCCACACCTGGACCTCCTGGTCACCGGCCTTGGCCCGCAGGGGCTCGCCCACGTTCACGTCCTCGGGCAGGGCGTCGCGAGGCACCTCCTGGATCATGGCCTCGTTGCGGGGTCCGAAGGCGTCCTCGGGCGCCACGGTGATGGTGCGCTCGACACCCTCGTCCATGCCCACCACGGCATGGCTGATGCCGGGGATCACGTCGCCGCTGCCGGCCTCGAATTCCAGGGGCTCGCGCTCGCGGCTGGTATCGAACACGCGACCGTCCGGCAGGCGGCCCGTGTAGTGGATCTTGACGCGGTCGCCTTGCTTGGCGGTGGCCATGGGGTCACCCTCCCGGTCGTCTCTCGCGGGAATGGAAGGCGGAGCGCGGGAACCCGCGAGGTTTCCCGCGCCCCGATCGTCGTGAACCCAACCTAGAGCGTCGGGCCGCCCGCGGCAAGCCTCGCCCACACCCCGCCGGCCGTGTTATGATGACCGGGAAGCCAGGATCCGCGCCGCGCGCACCCGCGCGGCCACCCTCCAGCCCGGGAGTCCACCATGCGCACCCCTGTTCGCCTCCTCTGCGCGGCCCTGTGGCCGCTGCTGTCCGCCCTGCCCGCCCTGGCCGACTACGCCACCCCGGGCACCGGCGTGGCGTGGGAGCTGGACGACCTGGTCGCCCAGTCCGCCGGCGCCGTCACCGGCGGCGACGGCACCTACGAGGTCCACGAGTCGCTGATCATCTCCCCCGGCGACCGCCTGACCATCACGGCCGGCAACACCCTGATCTTCCAGGACACCACCGGCCAGATCGGGATCGAGGTCAACGGCCTGTTCCTGGTGGAGGGCACCACCCTCGAACCGGTGGTCTTCCGACCGGCCGTCGAGACCCCGGGCGCCTGGCGCGGCCTGGATTACCGTGACACCGACGCCAGTTCGGTCTTCCACGTGGTCCACGCCGAGATCGGCTGGGCCGACATCGCCGTCGACGTCTTCGGGGCCAACGTCTGGCTGGAGAACTGCCACCTGCACCACAGCGCCAGCAAGGCCCTGGACATCTCCGCCGGCGATGGCTCCATCCTCGGCTGCACCTTCACCGACAACCAGCAACGCACCGTGAACCTGACCCTGACGGCCTCGCCCACCATCCGCGACGGCCACTTCGAGAACAACAACGTGGAGAACAGCTCGCCCTACCCCTACATCAGCGTGGGCCTGCAGGGCGTCAACTCGCCGCACATCCAGGGCAACACCATCCTGGGCAGCGGCAACCACATGAGCGGCGGCATCTCGATCTGGAACAGCAGCAGCGCCCTGATCGAGGGCAACACCATCGCCGGCTGCGGCTATGGCATCCTCTGCTACTCCATGGGCGCCAACCCCACCATCACCGGCAACACCATCACCGACAACACCATCCACCCCGACAACGTGAACTGGGGCTTCGGCATCGCCTGCAACGGCGACAACGCCCCCATCGTCACCAGCAACGTCATCACCGGGCACTGGTACGGCGTGGCGGCCATCAACGGCGGCCAGCCCAACCTGGGCGACCTGGTCAACGACTTCCCCGGCGACGACGGCGGCAACCAGATCCTCGACAACGGCCTGGGCGGCCAGGTCTATGGCTTCTACAACAACACGCCCCTGCCGCAGATGGCCCAGGGCAACTGGTGGGGCACGGCCGACGCCCAGGGCGTGGAGGACGCCATCTTCCACCAGCCCGACCAGGGCTCGCTCGGCCTGGTCACCTACGACCCCTGGCTGACCAGCGTCGCCGCCCCCGGCGTGCCCGCCGCCATCCTGCAGGGCGTCACCGCCCATCCCAATCCCTTCAACCCCCGCGTGACGGTGGCCTTCACCCTCGGGGCCGACCGCCCGGTCCAGGTCACGGTGCACGACGTGGCCGGCCGCGCCCTCCGCACCCTGGCCAGCGGCGAGCGCGCCGCGGGACGGCACGCGCTGGTCTGGGACGGCACCGACCGGCAGGGCCGCGCCCTGGGCAGCGGGGTCTACTTCTACCGGGTGGTGGCCGGCGGGGAGGTTCAGACGGGCAAGCTGTCGCTGGTGCGCTGATCGCGGCGCCGGTCGGCGCCGACCAGCCGATCCATCGACCGGCGCAGCTCGGCGATGTCCACGGGCTTGGTGACGTGGTCGTCCGCACCGGCGGCCAGGCAGCGCTCGCGGTCGCCCACCATGGCGCAGGCGGTGAGCATGATCACCGGCGTGCGCGGGCAGCCCGTGCGATCCTCGTGCTCGCGCAGCGACCGGGTGGCCTCCAGGCCGTCCAGCTCGGGCATCTGCAGGTCCATGAGCACCAGATCGAAGGCGGCGTCCGCGGCGGTCAGCGCCGCCACGGCCGCGGCGCCGTCCGCCACCAGGCTCACGTCGTGGCCGTCGCGGGCCAGCAACCGCTGGATCACCACCTGGTTGACCGGGTTGTCTTCCGCCACCAGCAGGCGTCGCGGCGCACCGACCGGCCCATCGTCGCCGGGCGCCGCGACCGGCGTGGCGCACGCGCGCGTGTCCGGCGATCCCGCCCCCAGCAGCCCTCGTAGCTGGGACAGCAGCTCCGCCTGCTTGACCGGCTTGAGGATCACGGGCTGGCCCGCGGCGGCGGCCTCCCGTGCGGCCGAGAGCTGGCCGAAGCGGGCATGGACGCAGATCGCCGGCGCCGCGCCCTCGTCCACCCCCTCCAGATGCCCCGGGCAGCGCCCCGGCGGGTCGTACTCGCAGAGCACCAGATCGTGGGGACGACCACTGCGGCGGCCCTGCTCCAGCCGCAGCTGGGCGCCGCCCGTGGTGGTGCAGAGGTCCGGCTCCATGTCCCAGCGGCGGCAGATCTCGGCCAGCCGCTCGCCGTGCCGGCGGTTGCCGTCGATCACCATGACGCGCCGGCCGGCCAGGCGGTCCTCCGGACCGGGCTCGGCCTGGCCGTCCGCGGCCAGCACGCGTTCCAGCACCGCGGTGAAGCGGAACTCCGTCCCCAGGCCGGGCGTGCTGTCCACCGCCAGCCGGCCACCGAAGAGGTCGACCAGCCGGCGGCTGATGGCCAGCCCCAGCCCGGTGCCGCCGTGGCGGCGCGTGACCGAGGTGTCGGCCTGGGTGAAGGGCGCGAAGATCCGTTCCTGCTGCTCGCCGGTCATGCCGATGCCGGTGTCGCGCACGGCCACCGACAGCTCCAGGTCGTGGTCGCCACGGGCGGCGGCGGCGACCTCCACGCTCACCTCGCCCTCCTCGGTGAACTTGATGGCGTTGCCCAGGAGGTTCATCAGGACCTGGCGCAGCCGCATGGCGTCGCCGCCGAGCATCACCGGCACGTCCGGCGCCACGCGGCCGCAGAGATCCAGTCCCTTCTCGTCGGCCCGCAGGACCAGCGTCCGCAGGGCGTCGTCCAGGACCTCGCGGATCTCGAAGGGCGTCCGCTCGAGTTCCAGCTTGCCGGCCTCGATCTTGGAGAAGTCGAGGATGTCGTTCAGGAGCGAAAGCAGGCCCCGTGCCGACGACCGCACGATCTCCAGCGATTCGCGCTGGCCGGGCTCCAGGGGCGTGTCGCGCAGCAGGTCGGTCATCCCGATCACCGCGTTCATGGGGGTACGGATCTCGTGGCTCATGTTGGCCAGGAACGCGCTCTTGGCCGCGTTGGCCGCGTCGGCGGCCTCCTTGGCCGCGTCGGCGGCCTCCTTGGCCGCGGCCAGCTCGCGCGTCTTCTCGGCCACCTGGACCTGCAGGGCCTGCCGCTGCCGGGCGGCCTCCCCCTCGCGCCAGCGCCAGACCCCCAGCACGCCGAGCATCACCGCCACCAGCACCAGCGAACGGAAGGCGCCGGTCTCGTGGAACGCGGGCTCGAGATGGAAACGCAGGGCCGTGGGCTGCTCGCTCCACAGCCCGTCGGAGTTGGCCGCCCGCACGCGGAAGGTGTAGTGGCCGGGCGGCAGGTTGGTGTAATACGCGCGGCGCCGGGGACCGGCGTCGACCCAGTCGGCGTCGTAGCCCTCGAGCCGGTAGCGGAATCGGATGCCCCGGGGGTCGTGGAAGTGCAGGCCGGTGTAGCGGATCTCCAGGTCGCGCCGGCCCGGCGGGATGGCCTGCAGGTCGCTCCCCGCGACGAGGCGGTGGTCGGCGATGACCTCCTCGATCACCACCTCCGGCGCCCGGTCGCAGAGCCCCACGTCGGCGGGATCGAACACGGCCAGGCCGCCGTTGGTGGCGAAGGCGATCTGCCCGTCGGGATCGCGCCAGGACGAGGGCTGCGAGCCGCCGTTGCACTCGGTGCCCGGCATGCCGTGCTGGGGGCCGAGCACCAGGGGCTCGAGCCGCCGGGTCTCTCCGGCGAGGTAGGCCGCGATCTGGTCCTTGCCGAGGCCGAAGATGCCCCGGTTGCAGGGCAGCCAGAGACGACCCCGGGTATCCTCCACCACGGCATAGATGGCGTCCTCGAAGAGGCCGTCGGAGGTGTCGAGGATGTCCACCCGGTCGTCCTCCACGCGCACCAGCCCGTTGCCGTAGGTGCCGAGCCAGACCACGCCGTCGTCATCGGGGTAGATGCTCACCACGTAGCATGTCTCGAGCCCCTGGCCCGGCGCCACGGGCTCGAACCGGCCCTCGCCGTCGCGGCGGACCACGCCGGACTCGGTTCCCAGCCAGATGCGCCCCGCCGCGTCCTCGGTGATCCAGCGGACGATGGTGGAGGGCAGGCCGGCCTCCGGGCCGAAGGCCTCCACGCGGTCACCGTCGACCACGCAGGCGCCACCGCCCTTGGTGCCCACCCAGACCCGGCCCTCGCGGTCCACGTGGAGGCCGCGCACGGCGTCGTGCGAGAGGCCGTGGCGGGTATCGAGCACCGCGAGGCCGCCGGCGGTGAGGTGGACCAGTCCGCGGTCGGTGCCGGCCCACATGCTGCCGTCGGGCCCCTCGGCCAGGGCGTGCACCGTGGCGCCGGGCAGGCCGTCGGCCAGGCGCCACTGCCGCTGCCCGCCGTCCGCGCCGCGCCGCACCAGGCCCTCGGAATCCAGCCCCACCCACAGCGCGCCGTCACGGGCGCGGAGGGCGGCGCGCACGTGGTCGCCGGGCAGCCCGGCGGCGGTGTCGATGGCCCGGAACGGCGTGTCGTGCAGCCGGTTGAGGCCGCCATGGAAGGTGCCCACCCAGAGCGAGCCCTCGCGGTCCTGGCAGAGGGCGGAGACCGAGTCGCCCCCCAGGCCGTCGGCCTGGTCGAGGACCTCGAAGCGGTCGTTCCGGCGCCGGATCAGCCCGCCGTTGTAGGTGCCCAGCCAGAGGCTGCCGGCCGCGTCCCGCAGGATCGCGCAGACGTAATCCCAGGGCCGGTCCACCGGCGCGGGGAAGGCGCGGAATCCCTCGCCCTGCCAGGCGAGCAGCAGGGAGCCGGCCGCGGTCCAGAGCGTGCCGTCGGCATCGAGGTGCAGCGCCCAGATGGAATGATGTCCCGCGGTGGGCGGCAGGGGGACGGCGCCCCAGCGGCCCTCCCAGCAGCGGGCCAGGCCCTGGTGGGTCCCCAGCCAGAGCGTGCCGTGGAGGTCCTCCGCCACGGCGAGGATCCCGGCTTCGGCATGGTCGGCCGGCACGGGGACGCGCTCGAGGCGCCCGTCCCGCCAGCGGAAGAGTCCGGCGTCCAGCGTACCGATCCAGAGGGTCCCGGTGGGGCCCACGGCCAGGGCCATGACGCTGGCGGTGGCGGGCAGGCCGTCGGCGCCGTCGGCGCCGGCCGCGCCGGCCACGCTGGTGAACCGGCCCTCGTGGCGACGCAACAGGCCACCGCCATAGGTGGCGATCCACAGGCTGCCGTCGGCGGTCTCGGCCAGATCCTGGACGTCGTCGTGCACGAACGCCGGCGTGTTGCCGCCGTCGAACACGGTGAAGCGCACGCCGTCGAAGCGGACCAGGCCCTCCTGGGTGCCGAACCAGAGGTAGCCGTCGCGCGTCTGGTGAATGGCCTGGATGGAGTTCTGGGGCAGGCCGTCGAGGGAGGTCCAGCCGTCCAGGCCGTACTGGCGCAGGCCCTGCTCCGGGTCCAGCGCAGACGCCGGACTGGCCACCATCATGGCCAGCATGATCAGCAGGAGCGTGCCGGCATCCAGCCGGGAGCGCGGGGACGGCATGGGGCGAGTCCTCGTCGGTCGGGGCGATCGGCTCGGTCTGGATCCGGTATCGACCGCGAGGGAACCCGACTTGACCCCGGGAAACCCTTAATCGCCGCCCGGCGCGGGTCCCGAGAGGCGCGGCAAGGACGACCCCGGCGCGCGGGACGCGTCCAGCGGATCCTCCGCTCGTACCGTGGACGGCACCAGCGCGTAGGCCGCCGGGATCACCACCAGCGTCAGCAGGGTGGACAGCAGCAGGCCGCCCGCCACGGTGATCGCCAGCGGCGAGCGCAGCTCGCTGCCCTGCCCGAAGCTGATGGCCATGGGCAGCAGGCCGAGCACCGTGGTGGCCGTGGTCATCAGGATGGGCCGCAACCGGGCGTGGCCGGCCCGCAGCACCGCCTCCCGCTTCTCCACGCCGCCACGGCGGTACCGGTTGATGGTGTCGATGAGCACGATGGCGTTGTTGACCACGATGCCCACCAGCATCACCGCGCCGATGAGCACGATCACCGTCACCGTGGTGCCGGTGGCCAGCAGCGAGGCCACCACGCCCACCAGCGCCAGCGGGATGGTGAAGAGCACGATCAGCGGGTGCAGGAAGCTCTCGAAGGTGGCCGCCATCACCAGGTAGACCAGGAACACCGCCAGGGCCAGGGCGAAGCGCAGGCTGGCGAAGCTCACCGCCATCTCCTCGCTCTGGCCGCCCAGCTCCACGGTGATCCCCTCCGGGGGCGTCGCGTCCGCGAGCACGGCCTCCACGTCGGCGATGGCCGCGCCGAGGGCGCGGTCGTCCAGGTTGGCCGACACCACGGCGGCGCGCTGCTGCTGCAGCCGGTGCACCTCCGCGGGACCTCGATCCAGACGCACGTCCGCGACGGTGACCAGACGCAGCGGCTCGCCGCCGGGACCCGGCACCACCAGCGAGCGCACGTCCTCGAGGCTGGCGCGGTCGGTCTCGCGATTGCGCACGCGGATGTCGATCTGCCGGTCCTGCTCGCGGAAGCGGGTGGGCACGGCGCCCTGGACCCGGTCCTGCAGCGCCTGCGAGAGCGAGGCCATGTCCAGGCCCATGGCCGCCAGCCGGTCGCGGTCGAAGACCACCTGCAGCTCCGGGTTGCCGGCCTCGAGGCTGGAGCGCACGTCGGCCAGGCCGGGCACCCCCTGCAGCCGGCGCGCCAGGTCCAGCGAGTAGTCCCGCAGCAGGTCCAGATCCTCGCCGTAGAGCTCCACCTCCACCGGCGTCTTGAGCGTGAAGTACGCCGGACGACCGAACCGGGCCTGCAGGTCCGGGATGCGCGCGAAGCTGTCGCGCAGCGCCTCGGCGGTGCGCAGCTCGAGCTGCTCGTCGGCGCGGTCGGCGAGCACCACGTTGAGCTGGCCCAGATTCTCGCCGCGGGTGTTGGTGGTCACGCCGCCGGCCCCGCTGCGGCTGCCGACGGTGGCGAACTGCAGGGCCACGCCGGGCTGGGCGTCGGCCGCGGCCTCCATGCGCTGGACGATGCGGTCGGTGGCCGCCAGGCTGGTCCCCTCGGGCAGCTCGGCCTCGAAGAAGAACTCGCCCTCGGTCATCTCCGGGATCAGCTCGACGCCCAGCTGGCCGAAGCCCCAGACGCTGGCCGCGAAGAGGGCGAAGGCCACCGTCAGGGTGAGCACGCGGCGGCGCACCGCGCCGGTGAGCAGGCGGTCGTAGAAGGCGCTGATCCGGCCGAGGGTGAACAGGGGCCGGCGGTCCGCCACGTGCAGGGCCGCGTCGTCGGCGCCGGCGCCGCTGGTCGCCGTGACGCCCGCATCGCCGGCGGTGCGGCCACGGCCGCCGCCCACGGCGCTGAGCATGGGGATCACCGACACCGCCACCAGCAGCGAGGCCAGCAGCGAGAAGGTCACCGTCAGGGCCTGGTCGCGGAAGAGCTGGCCGGCGATGCCCTCCACGAACACGATGGGCAGGAAGACGGCCACCGTGGTGAGCGTGGACGCGGTCACCGCGGCGCCCACCTCGCTGGCGCCCTCCACCGCCGCGGCCGCCAGGCCCAGGCCCTGCTGCCGCCGCCGCGCGATGGCCTCGAGCACCACGATGGAGTTGTCCACCAGCATACCGATGCCCAGGGTGAGGCCGCCGAGGGACATGAGATTCAGGGAGATGTCCAGCTGGTAGAGCAGGATGAAGGTGGCCACCACCGACAGCGGGATGGACAGGGCGATGATGCCGGTGGAGCGCGGGTGGCGCAGGAAGAGCAGCAGCACCACGACGGCGAGCACGCCGCCGATGAGCGCGGCGTCGCGCACCTCGCTGACGGCCTGGGCGATGAAGACGGACTGGTCGAAGAGCACGTCCAGCCGCGTACCCTCGGGCAGCTTGCCATCGCGCCACTCCGCCAGGCGGGCATGCAGCTCCCGCGCCACGTTGACGGTGTTGGCGTCGCCCTCGCGGTAGATGGCGATCTCCACGGACTCGCGACCGCCCGTGCGGGTGATCTCCTCGCGCTCCCTGGCCCCGCGCGTGACCTCGGCCACGTCGCGCACGCGCACCGCGCGGCCGTCCTGGTAGCTGATCACGATGTCGGCGATCTCGGCGGGGTCGTCGTACTCGTTGACCGTGCGGACCAGGAACTGCTCGTCGCGGCCGCGGAGGGCGCCGCCGGGGAGGTTCAGGTTCCCGGCGCCCACCGCGTCGCGCACCAGGGCCAGCGGGAGGTTCAGGGCCGCCAGCCGCTCCTGGTCCACCGCCACGTGGATCTCCTCCTCCAGGCCGCCCTTGACCTGGGCCGAGGCGATGCCCGGCACCGTCTCCAGGTCGGGCTTGAGGCGGCGGTCGGCCAGGTGGCGCAGGACCGTCAGGTCCCGCTCGCCGGTGAAGGCCAGGCGCACGATGGGGTCGAGAGAGGGGTCGTACCGCAGGACCAGGGGATCGCGGGCGCCCTCGGGCAGGATCAGGCGGTCGAGCTTCTCGCGCACCTCCAGCGAGAGCTCGCCCATGTCGCTGCCCCAGTCGAACTCGAGCGTCACCTCGGACCGCCCGGCCCGGCTCACCGAGTGGATGGTGGTCAACCCGCGCAGGACGCCCACCGCCTCCTCCACCGGCCGGGTGACCAGGTTCTCCACCTCCTGGGGGGCGGTGTCGGGGAACTCGGTCTGGACCACCAGGGTGGGGTAGCTGATGTCGGGCAGCAGTTCCACCGAGAGGCGCTGCAGCGCCACCCAGCCGAAGGCCACGATGGCGATGGCCGCCATGGTCACCGACACCGGCCGGCGCACCGACAGCGCGATGATGCCCCGCATCAGGCGCCTCCGACCGCGGCGCTCCCGGCCGCGGCGGCGTCACCGCGGCGGGCGGTGGTCGCGCCCGCGCCGGGACCCTCGAGGATCTCCAGGGGCTGGCCGGGCTTGAGCGACCGCTGGCCCTTGACCACCACGCGCTCGCCAGGCGCGGCGCCCGACAGGAGCTGGGCCTGGTCGGCGTCGGTGAAGCCCACGCTCACCGGTCGGCGCGCCGCACGGAGCCCGCCCTCCTCGCCGGGCTCGGCCACGAAGACCACGCTCTCGCCCTTCTCGGTGACCACGGCCACCCGCGGCACCAGGACGGCCTGCGGCCGCAGCTCGGTGACCACGTGCACCGCGGCGAAGTCGCCGGGCCGCGTGCCGGCGGGATACTCGGGCACCTCCACGGTGACCTTGATGGTCCCGCTGGCGGGATCGATCACCGGGCTGATCAGGTCGATGCGGCCGGTGAGGCGGTCGCCGGTGCTGTCGAGCACCAGCTTCACGTCCTGGTCCAGCTTCAGCTCGCGGAACTCGCGGCTGGGCACGTGGACGCGGGCGAGCAGGGGGGTGATGTCCGCCACGGTGAACACGGGCGTGCCCACCGAGACGTTCTGGCCGGGATCCACCAGCCGCTCGGTGACCACGCCGGCGAACGGCGCGCGCACCGTGGTGTAGGAGAGCGCCAGCTCGGCCAGGCCCTCGTCGGCCTCGGCGCTGGCGAGGTCGGCCCGCGCCGCCTCCATCTCCTCGGCGGTGGCGATGTCCTCCGCCCGCATCTGCTCCAGGCGCTCGTAGGCGGCGCGGAGCTGCGCGGTGCGGGCGGCGGCCTGCTCGACGCGGAAGCGGTACTCCTCGTTGGCGATGCGCAGGAGCGGACCACCGTCGGCCACGCGGTCGCCCTCCTCGGCCAGCAGCTCGCCCACCACGCCCTCGGCCCGCGCGAGCACCTGGGCCTGCTTCTTGGCCTCGAGGCTGGCGGTGGCCTGGTAATAGCTGGCGATGGGGCCGGTGGTCACCTCGGCCACCGCCACGGGCGCGGGCGGCAGGGCGGCCGCGCCGCGCTGGCCGGGACCGCCGCCGGGACCGCCCGGCCGCTGGCCGGCCTGGGCCGGCTGGTCGTCGCCGCCGCAACCGGCGGACAGCCCGACGACCAGCGCGAGCAGGAGGCCGGGGATGAGATGGAACAGGCGCATGGATACCCTCTCGCATGACACGCAAGGAAGCGGACGGTCGTCCCCCGCTGGACCACCGTTCCGAAAACAGGGACAACGTAGGCGAGTTCCCCAAGGTTGCACTCCGGAGGGGCCGGGACGCAAGGCCCTGGACGCGTGGCTCAGAGATCCCGCAGGGCGAGCATCCAGGCGGCCCAGCCGAAGGGATGGGCCACCTCGCCGTCCGGCGTGCGGCCGAGTCGCCGGCGCGCCTCGCCGATGGCGGCCACGGGGTCGCGGCCGCCATCGCGCCAGGCCCGCAGGAAGGCGAGGGGCAGGCTGGCGGCCTGGTCGTCCCGCACCCGCCAGAGCGTGGTGAGCACGGCCCGCGCGCCACCGTCGAGGAAGGCATCGCTGAGGCTGGGCGCCCAGGCCCGACCCGAGACGTAGGGCGCGCCCGAGGCGCAGCTCGCCAGCACCACCAGCCGGGTGGCGCCGTGGTCGGCGCCACGGATGGCGGCGACGTCCAGGTACGGCGTCTGCAGCGCGGCGGCGCCGCCGACGGCACCGAGGGGCACGAAGGTGCGGAACGGGGATTCCGGACCGCGCAGGGTGTGGCAGGCGAAGTACAGGACGTCGGCCCGCTGCCAGCGCGACCGCAGGGCGGGCAGGGTGGCGGCGGGACCCTCCAGGCGCCCCATCCCCGGGATCAGGGCCTGGACGCGGTCGGCCTCGGCCGCGGTGGCGACCAGGTTCGCCAGGGCGGGGTGGCGCCGGCGCAGCCGGTCCGGCAGCACGGGGTCGGCCACCACCAGGCCGGGGTGGGCCGCCGGGACACCGGGCCAGGGACCGGCGTCCCGGAGCACCGCCACGTCCACCACGTGCGCCAGCGGTCGGTAATGCGGGCCGGGGTCCGTATCGAGGACGGCGAAGGGCAGCTGGGCCAGGTCGCCCTCGGCCGAGACCAGCAGGACGTCGGCGGACCGGGCGGCCGGGGCGGCGTCCGGCGGACCGGACAGATCGGCCGGCAGGAGCGCCAGGGCCAGGGCCTCGGCGGCCGCCGTCAGGGACGGCGGGATCGCGGCCTCTGGCCCGGGGTCGCAGGTGAGCGGCTCGAGGAGACTGGCGACCTGAGCGGCCAGCGCGCCGGGGCCCACCGCGAGGGTGTCCACGCGCAGGCCGTGCGCATCGGCCTGCCAGCGCACCAGCCGCCGCCCCGCCCGGACCACCATGAGGTGCCGGCGGCGGGGACCGAGCCGCGCGCGTCGCTCCGCTGCCAGCTCGCGGGCCAGGCCGACCGGGTCTTCCGCCAGGGCGGCGGGCGGACCGGGCTCGCCCAGCCAGGCCGGCAGGCGCCGCCAGAGCAGCTCGGCGCCGTAGGCGGTGGGCAGGTCCTCGCCCAGCACCGCGCGGAGCGCCCGACGCAGGCGCCGGTCTCGTTGCAGCTCGAGGTAGGCCAGGCTGCTGGCATCGCTGTGGCGCAGCCGTCCGGCCAGGGACTCGAGGCCCGCGCGGAGGGCCGACCCGGCCGCGTGCCGGTCGCCGCGGCGGACGTGCAGCACGGCCCGCAGGGCGTCCGCATCGCGGCCCAGCTCCACGACCCAGCGCGGGTGCGCCACCGCCATGGTGTCGTAGCGCGCCAGGGCCCGTGAGGCGGCGGCGAGGTCGTCCCGATCGAGGTGGGCCTCCACCGCCACCAGCGCGAGGTTCAGCTGCTCGGGGTGGTTGCCTCCCTGGGCATGGGCCAGGGCGGCCGGCAGCCGCGCGAGGACGGCGTCGGGGCGGCCGGCCGCGAGCAGGGCGCGCAGCTGGCGATCCTGGACGTAGGCGAGCTCGGCGAAGGGCTGCCGGCGCGCCGCCGCGACGAGGCGGGGGTAGGCCTCCAGCGCCGCGGCGACCTGTCCCCCGCGGATGGCCAGGCGCAGCTGCAGCTCCTGCAGCCGCAGGCCCTCCCGCTGCTGCAGCAGGGGGTCGGCCCCGGCGGCCGCGGCCTCGCGCAGCAGCAGCTCCGCCCGCGGCGCGAGCGATGCCACCTGGTCCCAGTCGTCCAGGCCGGCATGCACGCGCATGAGGTAGACCAGGTAGGGCAGCCCCTGCCAGGCCTCGCCCAGCTCGCGGCAGAGCGTCACCGCCTCCTCGAGCAGATCGAGCGCGCGGGCGAAGCGGCCCTCGCGATGGGCCTGGATCCCGGCCACCGTGAGCGCCCGGCCGGCCCGGGCCGCCAGCCGGCTCCGACGCGCCAGATCCACCGATTCGCGGAGCCAGGCCGCACCGGCGGTGTCGCGTTCCATGACCGCGAAGAGGGCCAGGCTGTTGAGCGCGTCGCAGGTGGACGCGGTCAGGCCATGGGCCCGGGCGTCGGCCAGCACGGCGGCGAACTCCTCCCGCGCGGCGGCGTGGTCCCCCACCTTCAGCCCGAGATTGGCCGCGTGATAGGCGGTGCGCGCCGCCTCGAGGTGGTCGCCCGCCCGCCGCAGGGCCGACGCCTGGGCCAGCAGGCGTGCGCGGACGCTGTCGGCGGGGGCGACGGTGTCGGCCAGGGCGGCGGCCACCGCCTGCCGCCGCTGCAGGAGCCTGGCCGCCTCCGCTGGCGTCCGGGCCCGACGGAAGGCGGCGTCGCGACGGTACTCCGGCAGCTCGAGCCCGCGGGCCAGGCCGCCGGCCCAGGTGGCGAGGGCCGCGGCGAGGGAATCCCGGCCGGCGGGGTCGTCCTCGCGGGCATGGGCATCGCGGAGGGCCTCGTAGGTCCCCACCGCCGACCAGCTGCCACGATGCGCGACCAGGGCGGCCGCGGCCGCCTCGTCGCCCGCGCGCACCACGCGCCACGCGTCGGCGTCCAGTCCAGAGGGCCGCGCCGCCGGATCGGGGCGCAGACCGGACCACCAGATCGCGGCGATGGCCAGCAGCGTGGCCAGCAGCGCCACCCGGCGCCGGTGTGGGATGAGGCGTGCCATGCCTCGATTCTACGGAACGGCGAACCGACTGGAAAGCACCGTTGTCCCCGGCGGCGGCGACGGGTAGCATCCCGGGCATGTCCTCGCACGAACGGCATCGCCACTCTCGTCCCGGGCCAGCGGTCACGGACGAGACCGGGCGTCCCGCCGATCATGCGGCGGACCTCGCCCTCGCCGAGGCGATCCTGCGTGGCGAGGTGGACGCGTGGCATCGATTCGTGGAGCGCAAGAGCGGCGTGATCCTCGCGGTGCTGAGGCGGTATCTCTTCGACGAGGACGAGATCCGGACCGTCTGGGTGGACGTGCTCACCCGGCTGCGGCGCGGCGGTCTGGCCCAGTACGCCGGTCGTTCGGCGCTGACCACCTGGCTGACGCTGGTGGCCCGGGGCGCCGCGGCCGACCACCTGCGGCGGCGCTTCGGCCGCCGGGAGGATCCGGCGGGCCTGGACCGGCTGAGCGATCGCGAGCTGCTGGTCTACCGCCTCTACTGCGTCGAGGGCCTGGACTACGAGGACGTCCGGCTGCGCCTGCGCGAGAGCGGCGACCTGGGGCCCGACGAGAGCCTGGCCGAGATCCTCGCCGGGCTGGAGGACCGCCTCTCCTCGCGCGCGCTGCGGCGCATCGCCTGGGACCTGCACGCCGCCTCCACGGGGGCGGCCTGCGGACGGCTGGCCGAGTATACCGACCATGTCCGGCGGACCACCGCCGGCCCCCTCGACCCGCAGGGCGAGCTGCTCGCCCGCGAGACCGCGGCCACGCTCGAGCGCATCCGCGAGCTGATCGGCCAGCTGCCGCCACAGGAGCGGCGGGTGCTGGAACTCCGCTTCGACCAGGGCTGGACCGCCGACGAGGTGGCCGCCGAGCTGGACCTGCCGGGGCGGCGGCGGGTCTACACCATCGCCGACCGCGCGGTGGCTCGCCTGCGCCGCTGGCTGGGCCTGGCGGTGCTCCTGATATCTTTCTGGCGGTAACGGCCCCGATTCCGCCGACCAATGGCCTGACGGAACGCCGGACACCCCGGAGGTCGCCATGAGTCCCGAGCGCGGACATCCCGACTGGAACCACCTCGCCGCCCTGGCCGAGGGCCATCCCGTGGACGGAGCCGAGGCGCTGCACCGGCATCTGGCCGGCTGTCGCCGCTGCGCCGCGGCCTATGCGGAGGCGGCCCGCATGCATGCGCGCATGCTGGCGGCGCCGAGGAGCCTGGCGGTGCCCGCGGACTACCAGGCCCTGGCCCGCGATCTCGCCGGTGGCCGCCGGCGCACCCCGCGGCGCCGGCGCCTGCTCGGCGCCGTGGCGGGCGCGGCCGTGGGGCTGGCCCTGCTGGTGCTGGTGCGCCCGGCGACCGTGCACGACGCCCCCGAGCTGGCCGCCGTGCGGCAGGCCCTGCACGAGCAGGCACCGTCGGGCATGGTCCTGCCCGGCCTGCAGCCGCATCCGGACGCCCCGCCCACCCTCTACCGCGGCGCCGAGGCCGACCGTGGCGACCTGGCGGCCGCACTGCTCCGCCTCGAGCAGCAGCACCGGCGGGATCCCGGCTCGCCCGAGGCCTTCTGGCTGGGGGCCGCCCAGCTCGCCGCCGGTCGCCTGCAGGCGGCGACGGATCAGGTCCAGGCGGCGCGGCGGCGTCACCCGGAGGACCTGCCGCTCCAGCTGCTCGACGCGGTGGCCAGCTACCGTCGCAGCGACCTGGGCCGCGCCGAGACGCTGCTGCGCGAGATCCTCGTCCGGCGCCCCGACCATCCCGAGGCCCGCTTCAACCTGGCCCTCGTGCTCCAGGAGACCGGCCGCCCCGACGAGGCCGCCGGGCTCCTGGCGGACATCCGCTGGCCCGCGGGCTCCTGGCTCGCCGGCCGCGTCGCCGCCCTGCGCGACACCCTGCGCTGAACTCGCGTGGGGCTGGCCACGCCCCCGTCCCGTGCATTAGGCTTGCCGGGCGGTGGCGCCGTGCCACCGCTCGTGCTCGCCCAGGCTCCCCCAGCCCCGGAGGTCCTGCATGCCCCGCGCCTCGCTGTCCCTGTCGCTGGCCGCCCTGCTGCTGGCGCTGGCCATCCTGCCCGGCCTGGCCGCGGCCCAGTCCGCCCCGGACGTGGACTCGGCCCGCGACCTGGCCGACGACCTCGCCGCCATCCGCAGCACCGTGGAGAATCGCCGCCACACCCTGGACATCCTGCACAAGAAGATCGACGATGTGCTCTGGTTCGAACGCGTGGGCGACGTGGCGGCCATCGACAAGGTGCGCCTCTGGGGGCCGCCGCGCTGGAAGGAGGAGAGCGAGACGGCCATCGGCGCCGGCCAGCCGCTGAAGTTCTGGGCCTACGTCTTCATCCCGCGCGACCTGGACCGCTCCGGCGAGGCGCCGCTGCTGGTCTTCCCCCACGGCGGCGTGCATGGCGACTTCACCACGTACTACGCGCACATCGTGCGCGAGCTGCTGGCCCAGGGCTACGTGATCGTGGCGCCGGAGTACCGCGGCTCCACCGGCTACGGCCGCGGCACGTACGAGAACATCGACTACGGCGGTCTGGAGACCGAGGACGCCCACGCCTGCCGCGCGTACATGCTGGAGAACTACGACTTCGTCGACGCCGACCGCGTGGGCATGATCGGCTGGTCCCACGGCGGCCTCATCGCGCTGATGAACTGCTTCCGCCACCCGGACGACTACGCCTGCCTCTACGCCGGCGTGCCGGTGAGCGATCTCATCGCCCGCCTCGGCTACCTGGGCGAGGACTATGCCGCCTACTACAGCGCCGACTACCACATCGGGCAGACCATCGAGGAGAACATCGAGGAGTACAGGCGGCGCTCTCCCGCCTGGAACGCCGAGAAGCTCGAGACCCCGGCGTTGATCCACTCCAACCGCGGCGACGAGGACGTCAACGTCCTGGAGGTCGAGCACCTGATCAAGGCCCTGAAGGCCGCCGAGAAGGACTTCGAGTACGAGATCTACGACCTGCCCGGCGGCCACAGCTTCGACCGCCTGGACACGCGGGCCGCGCAGGAGATCCGCCTGAAGATCTACCGTTTCCTGGCGCGGTACCTGGACCCGCCACGGACGTTCGCCAGCGTGGAGGAACTGCACGCGGCCGGCTACCGCTAGGGCCGCGGCACGCCCCTCGCGAATGGTCCGGGCCAGGCCGCGCGGCCTCAGAGCACGAGGTTCTCCCGGTAGCGCCGGCCCCAGGGATCGGTGGCCTCGACGGCGACCTCCCGCACCCCAGCGCCCGGCTGGCAGACGTACAGATGATCGGTAACCAGGGGCTCGGCCCAGCTCCGTCCCGCGGGGCGGTCGGGCCCCTCGTAGAGCCGCACCGCCAGGGGGTCGCGACCGCGGCGCCGCGGCATCTCTCCCCGCGGCTCGCCATCCGCGAACCACACCACCTGCCAGCGGTCGTCCGCCGCCCAGACGTTGGCCACCAGCAGGTCGGGAGCCTCCGGTTCCGCACCCGGCGCATGCAGCCGCAGCTGGTGCTCGATGGGATGGCCGGTGCTCTTGTAGCGCCAGCTCAGGTCGCTGCCGTCGAGGTCGTAGATCATGGTGCCGCAGGGGGTGCCGTCGCCGCAGACCGGACCCGTCCACCAGGCGCCGCAGAGGGCGCCGCAGACGTGCACCTCCACGGGATGATCGCGGACGATCTCCAGCTCGTGCATGTGGCCGCAGAGGATGGTGGCGCGGTAGGGGGCGAGCAGATCGTAGAGGAGTTCGCGATTGACCACCACGAGGTGCTCGGGGGCGCTGGCCTCGCCGTATCGCCGATGACGGGTGCACCAGGTGGGGATATGCAGGCAGACCAGGACGCGGCGGCCGGGCTCCACGAGGGCGAGGTCGGCGGCCAGCCAGTCCAGTTGCCGGCGATCGAGATAGCCCAGGTAGCCGCGGCCGTGCCAGAAGACGTCGTCGAGGACCACCACGTGGGTCTCGCCGCGGTCGAAGCTGTACCAGGTGGGGCCGAAGCGTCGCTGGAAGGCGAGCGCGCTGTCGTGGTCGGTACGCGCGGTCACCTCCACGTCGTGGTTGCCGAGCACCTGGAAGCCCGGCACCGCGGCGTCTCGCAGCGCCCGCTCCCATTCGGGGAAGAACTCCAGCCGGTCGTACATGATGTCGCCGCAGGCCACGGCCACCGGATGGCGGGCGGAGTGCCGCTGCACGGTCGCGCGCAGGTCGGGCACGGCCTCGGCATGCAGGCGGGCGATGTCGTCCGCGTGCTGGACCTGGGGATCGGCCACGAGCAGGAGCGTGTGGCGGTCGGGGTCGCCGGCCAGGGGCTGCAGGGCGAAATCCGCCCGCAGCGTGCCGGCCGCCCCGGGCGCGAGGGGCCGGAAGAAGGCCGCCGTGCCCGCCGGCGAGACGGGCACCTGCACGTCTCCCGGCAAGCTCACGAAGACGTGGCCACGGTCCGTGGCGGTATCCAGGCGGTAGGTGCCGTCGGCCGCGGTGGCGACCACGGAGAGTCCGTCGGAGACGGCGACGCCGGCGCGGGGCGCTCCGCCCACGGTGACCCGGCCGGAGACGAGCACCCGGCGCGAGGGTTCCCCGGCCCGCAGGGGCCATGGCAGGGAGAGGGCCGCGCCGGTGGCGGCGCCGGTCAGGGCCAGGGTCTTCAGGGCGGTGCGTCGATCCATGGTCCCTCCTTCCAGGGGTTGCGGCCGACCTCCGCGACAGGATCGCACCGGTACGCCGCCCGGACCAGTGCCCGGTCTGAGATGGTCCGGGCGGATCGGGACGGCAGACGCGCCGTCCCGTGCTACATTGTTCGCCGCCATGCACACCGAGACAAGCAAACGCCGGCGTCAGGCCGCCCTCATCCTCGTGATCGCGATCCTGGTCGTCCCGCTCTTCCTGACCATCCCGGTGGCGTGGCGTCAGGATCCCCTGCTCAGCCCCATCGGCGATCGCTACCACGTGGTGCTCTTCTTCCTCCTGCCCCTGGTGCTCCGCCGCTGGGGGCCGCTGGCGGGGCGGCCGCTGCTGGTGCTGCTCGTCAGCGTGCTGGCCGGCGGCGCCACCGAGCAGCTCCAGCAGCTCGCCGGCCGGTCGGCCTCCCTCCTCGACTTCTTCCAGGACGTGATCGGCGTGTCGCTGGCCGGCTGCTGGTGGTGGGCGCGCCACGCCCTGCGCTCGCGCCGCCGCCGCTGGCAGCTGGTCCCCGTCTCGCTGCTGTCCCTGGTCCTGCTCGCCCTGGCCTCGCAGCCGCTCTGGCGGCTGCCGGTGGTGGTCCCGGAGGTGCACGCGGCCCAGCAGCGCTTCCCGCTGCTGGAGGATTTCGAGCGACCCGGCGCACTCCTGCTCTGGAACGACACCGGCGGCGCGGAGCTCGCGCGCGTGGCCGTGGCCGGCCGCGGTCACGTGGCGCAGATCACCGCCCACGACGACGCCCGCTGGCCCGGGATCAGCTCCCGGGCCCTGCCCTGGGACTGGACCGGCCACGAGACGCTGCGCTTCTCCTGCCGGCTGGTGGGCGCGTCGCCGGACAGCCTGGGCGCGTCGCTCTATCTGCTGGACCGCGCCGGCCGACGCGACAGCCAGCAGTATCGCTTCCCCTTCACGCTCCGCCGCCGCTGGACCGAGGTGGTGGTTCCGCTCGGCGACCTGGGCCAGCGCCGCCAGGTCCGCGCCCCCGCCCTGGAGCTGATCCGCGCCGTCTCCCTCTACATGCACCGGCGCGGGCCGGGCCCCCTGCAGATGCAGGTGGACGACATCCGCCTCGAGCCCGGTGGTACCCCCGGCGGTGGCGAGCCCGCTGGTGGCGGTTGACGTGGCCCCGTCCGGCTGCTATGGTCCCACCAGTTCCTTTAAGCGCGGCCCGCGAGCCCGGAAGGATCCCATGGCAGCCAGTTCCCGCATCAGGACCCCGCATCAGGACCGCTCCCGCGACCAGGACCGTCCCCGCACCACCGGTGCCGTGGCGGCTTTTTTTTGCCCACCCCTTTAAAGCGGCGTCCGTGAGCGCCGGAAGGAGTGTCGACATGTTCCTCGGTACCGATCCCGTCCCCCGCAGCACCAAGTTCCGCGCTCCCGGCACCGCCCCGTCGGCGGACCGCCTGGCGCAGGTCGGTCGCATCGTCGCCGCCGAGGTGGAGGCCTCGGCCAGCGATCTGGGGCGCCGCCTCGAGGCCGGTTCCGCCGCGGACGAGGTCCTCGTCCGCGGGCAGGGCCTGACGCTGAACTGGGTGGCCGACTTCGCCGAGGCCACGGTCAAGCGCGTGATCCGTCGCCTGCCCGCCGACCTCATCGGCGGGGCGGCCGTCACGCGCCTGGACCGCTCGCTCACCCATCCCCATCCTCGCCTGCCATACCGGCGCGCCCTGCGCATCGTCGGCGCCCGCGGATGGCGGCTGCCCCTGGGCGAGGACCTGCCCGCGGCAGCGCAGGCCTCGCTGGTGCGGTTCTGCGGCCTGCTGCCGGTGCAGGTGCTGTTCCTGCCCGGCCAGCCGCACCCCGTGTCCATGGCGACGGCCCCGCATGGGCTCAGCTACATCCTGCCCTGGGCCGGCGAGGTGGCCCGGTGCGAGCTCGGCGCACCGGACGCCGGGAGCGGCGGTGTCTGCCGTCTGCGTCGCGACCGGCTGGTGCAGTTCGTCCTCGGCCTGGACCGGGCCCCGGCGTCGCCAACCGCTCCCGGGCGGGCCTGAACCCGGCGCAACCAGCGCTCAACTCCCGTCCACTCCGGCCGATCTCCCGCGAGAGCCCCGGAAGGCACCGACCGAGGAGTGGGCACGTGACCACGGCCGTCATCGGACAGCGCATCGCCGAGTTGCTGGTTGAAGCCGACCTCCTCTCCGGAGAGCAGCTCCAGTACGCCGTGCGCGTGCAAGCCAAGCTCCCGCGGCCGCGTCCCCTGGTCCAGGTGCTGCGCGATCTGGGTTTCGTGGACGAGGGCCAGGTGCGCCGGGTCCTGCGCGAACGCCGCCTGGATCTGCGCCTGGGCGACCTGCTCTGCGAGCTGGGCGCCCTCGCCCCGGGCGACCTGCAGTCGGCCCTGTCCATGCAGGAGCAGCAGCCGGGGCGCAAGCTCGGGCAGGTGCTGGTGGACAGCGGCCTGCTGGGCGAGGACACCATGCTCGAGGTGCTCTCCGCGCAGCTCGGCTTCGCCCACGTCCGCCGGGAGATCCTCGAGCCCGACCGCGCACTGGTCCGTCGCCTCACGCCGGCCGCCCTGCGCAAGCACGGGCTGGTCCCCGTCCGCGAGCAGAGCGGTCGGCTGCTCGTGGTCTGCCACGACCCCCTGTCCGCACCGCCGCAGGACCAGCTCGCCCAGCTCCTGGGCACCGACCACTTCGAGCTCGCCATCGCCCGCCACCGCACCATCGAGGACGCCCTCGAGAGCCTCGACCGCGCCGGCGCCCCCAGGACCGAGGTCACCGACAACGAGGTGGTCCGGCGCGTCAATGCGATCCTCGAGAGCGCGATCACCGCCGGCGCCAGCGACATCCACCTCGAGCCGCTCAAGGACCGGCTGCGGGTCCGCCTGCGGCGCGACGGCGTCCTGGTCCCCAGCGAGGACCTGCCGGCCGCCATGGCCCGTCCCCTGACCAGCCGCATCAAGATCATGGCCGGCGCCGACATCGCCGAGCGCCGTCGCCACCAGGACGGCCGCATCCTGTTCGAGCACGGGGGCGGCAAGATCGACATGCGCGTGTCGTTCTACGCCACGGTGTTCGGCGAGAAGGTGGTCCTGCGGCTGCTCAACAACCGCAGCCGCCTGCTGGACATCGGCGAGATCGGCATGCAACCGCGCCTGCAGCAGCGCTTCGCCGCCGACGTCCTCGATACCCCCAGCGGCGTGACGCTGGTCACCGGCCCCACCGGCTCGGGCAAGACCACCACGCTCTACGGCGCCATCCATTACCTCAACGACCCCCACACCAGCATCATCACCGCCGAGGACCCCGTGGAGTACGTGATCGAGGGCATCAACCAGTGCTCCATCAACCCGAAGATCGGCGTGACCTACGAGGAGACGCTGCGGCACATCGTGCGGCAGGACCCCGACGTGATCGTGATCGGCGAGATCCGGGACCGCTTCTCCGCCGACACCGCCATCCAGGCCGCCCTGACCGGCCACAAGGTGCTCACCACGTTCCATACCGAGGACGCCATCGGCGGCCTGCTGCGCCTGTTGCACATGGATATCGAGGCCTTCCTGATCTCCTCGACGGTGGTCTGCGTCATCGCCCAGCGTCTGCTGCGCCGGGTCTGCCCCGCCTGCGCCGAGGAGCACCCCCTGACACCGGATGAGATCCGTCGCCTCGGCTACAATCCGGCCGATGTGCGCCGGCTGGCCTTCGCCAGCGGCCGCGGCTGCGCCGACTGCAATTTCCTGGGCTACCGCGGACGCGTGGGCGTCTTCGAGATGCTCATCCTCGACGAGCCGGTCCGCGACGCGTTGATCCATCGCAAGACCAGCCACGAGATCCGCCGCATCTGCGCCGAGAGCACGGGCATGGTGACCCTGCTCGAGGATGGGATCGTCAAGGCGGCCCAGGGCCAGACGTCCTTCGAGGAGATCATCCGCACCCTCCCGCGACTGGACCGGCCCCGCCCGCTCGCCGACCTGCACCGCCTGCTGGGGGTACGCTCATGACCAGGCCCGTCGCCCTGCTGGACCTCATCGAGCAGACCATCGCCAGCGGCGAGATCACCCTGCCGGCCCGCAACCAGACGGCGCGCCAGCTGCAGGCGATCCTCGCCGACCCCGGCGACGACATCCAGCCCATCCTCGACCTCATCGAGTCCGACCAGGCGCTCACGGCCGAGGTCCTGCGCGTGGCCAACAGTCCGTTCTACGGGGGGTTGTCGGAGATCACCACCGTCCGCAAGGCGGTGGTGCGCATCGGCGGGCCGGAGGTGGTCCGCCTGGCCATCGCCGCCACCGAGAAGCGGAGTTACCAGGTGACCGATCCGGAGCTCTCCCGATCCATCGCCCGGCTCTGGGACCACGCCCTGGGCACGGCCCAGGCCGCGCGCTGGCTGGCCCGCAAGCTGGGTTACGCCGAGCAGGAGAGCGAGGCCTTCATCGCCGCCCTGCTCCACGACGTGGGCAAGCTCCTGCTGGTCCGCGTCCTGGATGAGCTGAAGACCTCCGGCAAGCTGGCGCAGGACATTCCCGAACCGGTCCTGCGGGAGATCCTGGAGTCCGGACACAGCCGGCACGGCGGTCAGCTGCTGGACCACTGGGGCCTGCCGCAGTCCTACCGCCGGGTGGTCGCCGAGCACCATGCCGACTTCCTGGACGAGCACGACACCCTCATGCTGCTGGTGCGGCTGGCCAATCAGGCGTGTCACGCCCTGGGCCTCGGCCTGATCCACGAGCCGACGCTGAACCTCGCCGCCACGGAGGAGGCGCACGCCCTGGATGCGTCGGACATCCTCCTCGCCGAGCTGGGCATCATGCTCGAGGACAGCTTCCAGCTGGTCTGAGGGGAGCCCCCTGCTTCCTGCCGGGTGTGAAACCTTTCGTTCCGGATCACGTTCTGGTAGTGGTTCCTGACGTCCCCCGACCCGGGTCCACAACCGCGAGGTCCTGCCATGAGTCGCATCCCGATGCGTCCGATCGCCCTTTCCGCCCTCCTGCTCGTGGCGGCATCCGCTCACGCTGGCGACGCCTGGCTGGGCATCACCATGTCGAGGATCAGCGACAGCATGGCCCGCGCCCTGCAGCTGGAGGACGGCGGCGTCCTGGTGGACGAGGTGGCGGACGGCTCGCCGGCCGCCACGGCCGGACTGCAGCCCGGCGACGTGATCGTCGGCATCGATGGCGAACGTGTCGGCGGCAGCAAGGATCTGGCGCGCGTCGTGCGTGACTGCGGTCCCGGCGACCAGGTGGTGGTCACCGTGCGCCGTGGCGGCGAGGAGCGCGAGCTGGTCGTGACGCTGGGCGAGCGCTCGCGGGAGAAGCGGATGGTGTGGTCGTTCGGTGGCGAGGACGGCGATGCACCGGCCATCCTGCGCTGGAACGGCAAGGACCTCGAGGCGAACGCCATCTTCGAGGCCTTCGGCCTCGGCCAGGACCGCGGCTTCCTGGGTATCGTCCCCCGGCCGGATGACGACCGGCCCGGCGTGGTGATCGGCTCGCTGACCGGCAAGAGCGCGGCCGCGAGCGCGGGCCTGCGGGAGGGCGACCGGATCGTCGCCCTGGACGGGCAGGAGATCGCCGACAACGCGGCCCTGCACGGGTTCCTCGAGAACACCGAGCCCGGTCAGCAGGTGGCCGTGACCGCGGTCCGGGACGACCGGCGCCAGGAGTTCACCGTCACGCTGAACGGGTCGCCCGGCCGCCTCGAGCTGGGCGAGAGTCTCCGCCTGTTCATGCCCCAGGATCCGCGCGATCCCGGCCAGCCGCGCTTCTTCGAGTTCCACGGCGGCCGGGCGCCCGACGTGGACGCCGAGGCCCTCGAGCAGGAGCGTGCGGAGCTGCAGCGGCTGAAGGAGGAGCTCGAGCAGCTCGAGCGCGAGCTGCAGCGGATCCGCGAGGACCTGCCGCGCAAGTCGGAGCGGTGACGGCCCCGGCCGCCTCGGCCCCGGCCGCCGCTCAGGCGATGGCGTCGTGGACCTCGAGATCGGACAGCCACCGCTGCACGCCGGCCCGGTAGCGCGGCCCCCCCTCCACGCAGGCGCGCGCGTGCGCGCCCCGGATCTTCAGGAACTCCCGGGGCGGCCGCGCGCGCCGCTCGAGGCGCCGGCCGAGGGTGATGGGGACCAGGGTGTCGTCCACGCTGTGGACCAGCAGGACCGGCGACCGCACCTGGGCGATGTGATCCTCCGCGGCCAGGTCCAGCCGGAGCATCTGGCGGACCGGCAGCCAGGGATACCGGCGCGCCGCCACGTCCACCGCCCGGGTGAAGCCCGCCTCGAGGATCATCCCCGCCGGCCGCACGCCACGCCCGAGGGCCGTGGCCAGGCTCACGCCCATGCTCTCGGCCGCCAGCACCACGTGACCCGCGGGAACGCCGCGATCCTGCACCAGCCAATCCCAGGCCGCCTGGACGTCGCGCTTCAGCCCGGCCTCGCTGGGACGCCCGCTGCTCTCCCCGTATCCCCGGTACTCCACGGCCAGGATGTCGAAGCCCAGCCCCTGCCAGAACTGCAGGGCATCCACGCGGTCGCCCAGGTTCGTGTTGGCCCCATGCAGGTAGAGCATGGTGAACGGCCGGCCCGGCTGGCCCGGCGCCGGTTCCTCCGGGCCGGGCAACCACCAGCAGCTGATCTCGACCTGGTCCTCCGCCGTGATCACCACCGGCTCCCAGGCCAGTCCCGCCCGGTCCGGAGTGGCAGCCAGCTCTCGCTTCGGCTTGAAGAAGAGCGCGTCCTGCCGCGCGGCGAACCCCAGGGCCACCGCGAGGTAGCCGAACCCCACCACCAGCACCACCACCAGCCACCACGTCATCACGGGACCTCCTCCAGGGGTGCGGCGGCCTGGAACGGGTCGGTCCAGAGCAGCCAGCAACGGATGGAGCGATGGGGATAGAGCGGCGCGAGAGCCTCGCGATAGGCCTGCAGCTGCGGCCGGTAGTGTCCCAGGAGCGCGGCGCGATCCTGGTCCGCCAGGCGATTGGACTTGTAGTCGATGATGTCCACGCGGTCGGGCCGGACCACCAGCCGGTCGATGAACCCGGTGACGCGCCGCTCGGGCCCACCGGGACGACCGGGCAGACGATGGACCACCGGCACCTCGCTCAGGCCCTGGCCGCCGTGCCGCGTCGGCCGGAAGACCCAGGCCAGTTCGGGGCGTGTCAGCAACGCGCGCGCCTCCTCCCACTCGTCCCGTCGGCCGGGGTCGGCCGGCGCCGGGGGCATCTCTCCCAGGCGGCAGGCGGCCTCGAGCCAGCCGTGGATCCGGGTGCCGCGCCGCGTGGCCGGATTGTCGCGACGGGAAGGGCGCGGACCCGCGGCGCCAGCCATGGCGTCGATCGCGTCGCCCCCGGCGGGCTGGGCCGCCGCCCCGGCCATGGTCGCCGGGTCGACGGCGGGCGTGGCCGCGAGCTGCGAGGGCGGCACCAGTTCCAGGCGCGGCGTCAGCGGCGGCGGCGTCCAGATCTCCAGCCGCGCCAGCGCCCGTCCCGCGCGGACGGCCGGCGCCGCATTCGGAGTGCCGGCGGTCTCGGTGCCGGCGTCCTCGGTGCCGGCGCCCGCGCCCGTGCCCGGCGCTCCGATGGTCTGCAGGAAGGCCCCGGGGGCGAGCCAGCGTTGCGACGGACCGGCCGCGGCCAGCCAGGCGAGGTAGTTGCCGGCCCCCGCGGCGCCTCCCTGGTTGCGGCCGCCCAGGACGTAGAGCCGGTCGCGGGCCCGGGTGAGCGCCACGTAGAGCACGTGCGCCTCCTCGGCGAGCTGCCCGCCGAGGGTCCGCGCACGGGCGGTGTCCAGGGGCGCGGGCAGCCGCTCGTCCGGCGGCCCGACCAGCGGACCGGTATGGTGCTCCCGGCCCACGCCGAACACCCACGGCCCGTCCGCCAGGTCCGCGCCGAGCGCCATGACCGGGGTGCTGTCCTTCAGCGGCGCGGCGGCGTCGGCGAGGATCACCACCGGCGCCTCGAGCCCCTTGGCGCCATGCACGGTCATGACGCGGACGCGGCCGTGGTCGGCCTCTCCCGGCAGGGTGCCCTCCTCCTCGCCGCCCAGGCGGGCGGCCTGCTCCAGCTCGGCCACGAAGTCGCGCAGGCTGCCGCCCCGCGCCTCGGCCGCCAGGGCGAGGTCGAGCAGGCGCAGGAGGTTGAAGCGGGCCTGCTCGCCGCGTGCGGTCTCCATGCGGGCGAGGACGTCGCCCTCGCGGTAGATGCGACGCAGGAGGTCGTGCAGGGGCAGCAGCCCGGCCTGCCCGGCCCACGCGCCCAGGCGGGTGCGGAGCGGGGCGAGAGCGGGATCATCGGTGGTCAGGAGGACCTCCAGCAGGCTGCGGCGCCGACCGGTGCGGCGAGCGGCCAGCAGGGCCTGCACCCGCGGCTCGGGCAGGCGCACCAGCGGTGAGCGCAGGACCGTGGCGCCGGCGGTGTCGTCGGCGGGCAGGCTCAGCCAGCGCAGCAGCTGCAGCACGTCCTGCACCTCGCGGCTGCGGGCGAGGAGGCCGCGGCCGGCCGGCACGTAGGGGATGCCGGCACGCCGCAGGGCCTCCTCGTAGCTGGCGAGGTGGGTCTTGCTGCGGGCGAGGACCAGGATGTCCTGGTAGCGCAGCGGACGCTCCACCTCCCGTCGCGTGGCGGCATCCCGTTCCCAGGTGGGGGTGCCGGTGGCGAGCAGGTGCCGGACGAGCGCCACCACGGCCTCGCCGGCCCGGTCGTGCCCGGACGCCTCGCCGTCGCCGTCGAAGGGCTCGACGAGGACCACGTCGCCATCTGCCACCTCTCTGGCCACGTCCTGCCGCGCGCTCTCGGCCTCAGCGCCGAGGTGGTCGGCCAGGGGCGGCTGCTGGCAGAGGTCCCCCACGGTGCGCACCACCGCCGGCAGGCTGCGGAAGTTGGTGGGCAGGCGCTGACCGGCCTGCTTCCCGAGCCGGCTCTCCAGCAGCAGGCGCGCGGCGCCGAAGACGCCCGGCTCGGCGCCGCGGAAGCCGTAGATGGACTGCTTGACGTCGCCCACCACGAACACCGTCCGCCGCGGCTCGCCACCGGCGAGCAGCTCCTCCAAGAGCGGCCTCAGCAGTTCCCACTGGTTGCGGTTGGTGTCCTGGAACTCGTCCAGCAGGACGTGGTCCAGCCGGGCGTCCAGGCGGTGGTGCAGGTGGCCGCCCAGCTCCGGGTCGCGCAGCAGGCGCAGCGCCAGGTACTCGAGATCCTCGAAGTCCACGACGCGGTCGCGGCGCCGGGCGTCGGCCAGCAGGTCCAGGGCCCGCAGGCCGCAACGCAGCAGGGTGGCGTTGCGCCGCAGCAGGTCGGCCAGGCCGAGCTGGCCGGCGAGCGCGAGCACGGGCGCGACGGCGCGGGCCAGGGCCTCGTGGCGCTCCCGGTCGGTGAGCTTGCGGCCGCGCACCCGGCGCAGCTTGTGATCGCGGGTCAGCAGCCTGTCCCGCAGCCGGGTGACCACGCCGCTGACGGCCGCCGGCTCGATGGCCAGGCGATCGGCGCTGGCGAGGGCCTCGGCCCGCATCCCGGCGAGGGCCTTCCGCGTGCCGTCGGTTGGGCCGCCCGCCGGCTCGTCGGCCGCCGCCACCGCGTCCAGGCCGATCCCGGCGAAACGGGCCAGGGCGTCGGCCAGGGGTGGCGCGAGTCGCGTGACGTCCAGACGACCCTGATCGTGAGGGCGGCCGTCGGCGGGGCCCGGGATGGGGTCGTCCTCCCAGACCGTGCCGGCGATCAGCGCGCGCCGGAGGTCGTCGATGAGCGCGTCCGCATGCGGCGCCAGCGGGCGCGCCAGGGCGGCGGCCACCGCGGCTGGCGGCGAGACCACCCGGTCGAGCCAGCGCTGCAGATGCATGCGGCGGCCCATGACGTCCGCCACGGCGCGGCGGGCGCCGGCCATGGTGTCGGCCAGGCCCGCATAGGCCGCGGCGGCCGCGGGGTCGCGGGCCAGCTCGGCCTCCAGGGCGTCGAGGGCCTCGGCCTGGTAGTCGGCGGCGCGGCGCTCGTCCAGGACCTCGAAGCGGGGATCGAGGCCGGCCTCGGCGGCGAAGCGGCCGAGCACGCGCTGGCAGAAGCCGTGCAGGGTGGTGATGCCCAGCCCGGCGGGATCCTCGAGCAGCGCCTCGTGCAGCCAGGCGGCGCGATCCACCTCCGCGGCGGTGGGCTGGCGGCCGAAGAGGTCGGCCAGGCTGGCCGTGCGCGCGGCCGCGGTCTGGCTGGCCAGTTCCCGGGCGCGATGCTGCAGCCGCTCGAGGATCTCCACGGTGGCCTTGCGGGTGAAGGTGATGGCCAGGATCCCCCGCGGGTCCGCCCCCGGATCGGTGAGGCACAGCCGCAGGTAGCGATCCACCAGCACCTTGGTCTTGCCCGCGCCCGCGGCGGCCTCCAGGGCCACCGAGCGGGAAGGGTCCGCGGCACGATGCTGGACCCCCTCGGCCCGCTGGACGGGTCCGTCGCCGGCAGTGGTCATGGACGACCTCCCTGGTCGGAGGCGAGCAGGCGGGCGACGCGGGCCGCCAGGGCGGGCGACGTGTCGCGCTCCTGCAGGCGGCAGATGCCGGCGAACTCGCAGTGGCGGCACGGCAGCGCCCCGGTGGCGTCCTCCTCCTGCCAGTCCGGCACCAGGGCGAAGGGCTGGGCGGGGTCGAGGATGGCGGCGGCCTGTTCCAGGATCCGGCGCGCCCCGGGGACCAGCTGCTGGCTGCCCTCGAGGTGCCACGACGGGCCGGGATCCGGGGCGCGCAGGCGGTAGTAGCCCGCGCGGTCCAGGCGCCAGCCGTCCGGCGTGGGCGGCAGGCCCGTCACCGTCCCCGCCTCCACGGCCAGTCCGTAGAGGACCACCTGCAGCTCCCGCCCGTCCCGCGAGCGGGTCTTGCTCGGGACGTGGCCGGTCTTGTAGTCCACCACCACGGCCCGCGGCGTCCCGTCGCGGGCGATGTCCACGCGATCGATGCGCCCGCGCAGCGGGTAGTCGGCGTGCGCGTCGGGGACCGTGGGCGGCGCCTCGTCGTGAACCCCGAGCCAGGCCGCGATCTGCCCCAGGGTCACCTGGAACGCGGCCTCCACCGCCGCCGGCCGCCACTGCGGCAGGCTGGCGCGCTCGCTGGCCACCAGCGCCGGCGCCAGGTCCAGGAGCGTGCGGATGGCCACCGCGCCCCCCGGCACGTCCCGGCCCTGCGCGGCCAGCGCCGCGTCGGCCGCCACGCGGAGCAGGTCGTGGGCGTGGCCATCGTCGCCCGCCGCCAGGGCCGCCACCGCCTCGCCGTCCGGGGCGAGCCAGGTCTGCATCACGGCGTGGGCGAGCTCGCCCACGTCGGCGGCGTCGAAGACGGGCTCCAGCGGGTCGGGACGCCGCAGCCCCAGGGCGTCGGCCAGCAGGAAACGGTAGGGACACTCGCGATAGCGCTGCATGGCGCTGTGGCTGAGTCGCGGCGGGCGGGCCACGTCCGGGGCGGGCACCGGTTCGGGCTCGGCGCGGAAGACCTCCTCCGGGGCCGCGAGCGTCGCCGCGTCCGGGACCGTGCGCCGGCGCAGCGCCACCTCCGGTGCCGTCGCCGGCGGCGAGGGCGCCGCCAGCAGGAGCCGCTGGACCAGGGGCGAGGGCAGCGCCGGCTGGCCCCCACGCTCCTGGGGCCAGGTGATCAGCACCCGGGGTGCGGCGTGCAGCAGGCGGAGGAACAGCTCGGCGTCGCGGCCGGCGCGGTCACGCCAGTGGTCCAGCCCCAGGTGAGCACGGACGCGGGCGTCCAGCAGCAGGGGGCGCGGCAGCGAGCCGGGAAAGATGTCCTGGCCCATACCGCCGAGGACCAGCACCTCCACGTCGGCCAGACGCGCCTCCACCAGTCCGGTGACCACCACGGGCAGATGGCGCTGACGGTGCGGCCGCACCTCGATCCCGGCCAGCAGGCCGGCCAGGGCGGCCGTCGCCTCGGCGAGGGTGGCGGGCGGCAGCGAGGGCGCCAGCTCCTCCAGGTCCGCGAGCAGGCCGTCGAGGGCGCCGAGGTCGTCATGATCGGCGGCCGGCTCCGCGGCCCCGCCCAGGGGACGCCCCGGGGCCACCGCCTGCCAGACCGCACCGATGGCGGCGAGGATCTCGGTCCAGGGGCTCGTCCCGTCCACCGCGACCAGCGGCGCGAGGGCGGCGGCGGTGCGGTCGACCAGGTCGGCCAGCGACCAGCCGCGGCGGTGCTCGCCGGCGACGGCGTCGTCCGCCGCGGCCGCCGCCCGCAGGGACGCCAGCCCCCGGCGGGCGCGACCGGCCCGCCGCACCGCGGCCTCCAGCAGCTGCACGCGCACCCCGTGGCCCGGCCGCTCGCCGTCGGCGGTCAGGCGCACGTACGGATGGCCGAGCACCTCGAACAGCGGACCGTAGGGCCAGCCGGCCACCGCGGTGCGCAGCAGGTCGCGCAGCAGGCGGCCGGCGGGCAGGCCGCTCAGGGGACGACCACGCGTGTCGTCCACGTCGATGCCCGCGTCGCGCAGCTGGGCGGTGACCCGGGCGGCCAGGTCGCGGTCGCCGGTGGCGACCAGCACCCGGGGCACCGGCGCGCCAGCGGCCAGGACCTCGCTGACCTGGTGGGCGATGACGCGGCTCTCGTGTTCCGGCTCCCGGCAGGGCAGCAGCGTCACCGGCCCGCCGGCCGCGAGCTCGGCGCGCGCATCGGCGAGGTGGTCCAGACGGGCGGCGAGGTGTTCCCCCGCGAACGCCGGCGCCGGCGGCACGGGCGCGCCCAGGCGGCCGGCCAGCCGGCGCACGCCGGCCAGCGGATGGGCGGGCGCCGACGGATCGCGATAGGTGGCCAGCAGCAGGCGCGCCCGGGGCGTCTCCGCCTCCGGCACCAGCAGGTGCACGTCCGTGCCGGCTGTCGCCAGCGCGGCCAGGACGGCGGCGGTGGCGCGGTCCAGGCGCCCGGGATGGGCCACGGCCACCAGCGACGGCGGCGCTCCCGGCCAGCGGCGGGCCGCGGCGGCCAGGGCGGCCACGCGCACGTCCACCGCGTCCTGCGGGACGTGCTCGCGGTAACAGGCCCACACCTCGCGGAGCCGGGCGAGGTCGTGCTCGAGGACGCCCGCCGCGGCGGGGTCGGTGGCCGCGAGCAGCGAGGCGTCGTCCGCGCCGCCGAGCACCAGGGCGTCGCACCGCGCGAGGCGGACCTCGTCGAAGAGGTCGATGAGCTCGGCGGCCAGGCCGGGGGCGGCCTGCGGCCGGTGGGCGAGCCAGTCCAGCCGGGCCAGGTGCGGGGCGAGCAGCAGCGGGCGCAGCGCCGCGTCGGGCAGTCCGTCGAGGCTGCGGCCCTGCAGGCCGGCCAGCTCGGCGGCCAGGCCGGCGGGCGTCTGCGCCCGCGGCAGCAGCAGGGCGGGCGTCGCCGCCGCCTCGATCAGGGCGCCCCCCAGCTCGGCGCAGGCTCGCGTGGCCGGCAGCAGGACCCGGGCCCCGGCGAGGGCCAGCGGGTCATCGTCCGCGTGGCGATCGAGCAGCCAGCGAGCCACCGCCGGCAAGGCCGGCCGCGAGAGGGGCAGGTGATGCAGGTGCCAGGGCATGGGTGCCTTCCCCCGGAGGACGAGCGCCGCGGACGTTGCCGGGCAGCGTATCACGGCGGCCGGAGGCGAGCATCTGTTGATTGGCCGCCGCCGGTGGTGCTAAGCTTCGCGGCGAGCGCACCGCCTCGCCATCCTCGCCGCCCGCCGTGCGGTCGCCATCGCCGGAGGAGACCCGTCCCATGCCCCTGACCCTGCGCCCCGCCACGGCCGACGGTCGCGGATCCCCCTGCCCGCCCCGCGCCCTGCCCCTGGCGATCCTGGTGATGCTGCTCGCCCTCGGGCCGGCCGTGGCCGATCCGCCCGCGGTGCACCGGGTGGCCGCCACCCTGGTCTGGGAGACGCCCGGCGAGACGGCCGACTACCTGCTCGGCGGCCTGCTGGTGGCCGCCGCGCGCGGCCCCGACGGCGCGCTCTACGTGGCCGACTACGAGAGCAAGGACTGCAAGGTGTTCGCGGCGGCGGACGGGCGCTGGCTGCGCACCCTCGGCCGGGAGGGCTCCGGACCCGGCGAGTCGCGCGACGTGCGCGGCCTGGTCCTGGCCGACGACGGCCGCGTGGGCCTGCTGCAGATCTTCCCCGCGACCCTGGTCTGGCTCGACGCGTCGGACGGCACGCCGGCCGGTCGCACCACCTGGCGCGAGGATCCCGCCGGGAGCGGCGGGTTCGTGGGCCTGCCCTACCTGGCGTCCTCTCCCGGCGGCTGGCTGGGCTACGTGACGGCCATGTCCATGCAGGATGGCCGCGTCCAGGAACGGCACTGGATCGCCCCCGCGCACCCGGACGGCACCTTCGGCCCGCCGCTCTTCCAGCTGGATGTCGCCCAGCCCGAACCCGACGCGCGGGGCCGCCACGACGAGGGCGACTACTACGACATCTGGGCCGCCCGCTGGGCCCCCGACGGCCAGGGCGGCGTCTGGGTGGCGGCCAGCCGCGACGACTACCGCATCGACCACCATGACGCCAGCGGCGCGGTGATCGGCAGCGTGACCCGCGAGTACCGGCCCGTGGACCGCGACCAGCTCGGCCGCGAGCAGGCCCTCGCCCGCATGGTCCGCAAGAACAAGGGCCGCGACCAGGTGCGGCTGCGCCCGACCGCCCCGGTGGTCCGCGGCCTGCGGCTCGGCGCGCACGACCGCCTGCGGGTGGACCTGGACCTCGGCGGCGCCGGCCCCGAGCCCGGCACCATCACCTGGACCGACGTCTTCGACCGCGAGGGCCGGTGGCTCCACCAGCTGCAGGTGACCGGCCCCTTCGATGCCGCCAGCGACCAGTGGCGCTGGCTGGACGACCACTTTCTCCTCGTGCTCCGCAGCACCGACCAGGGCGAGGTCTCCCTGCGCCTGCTGCGCGTGGAGCCGCCCGGCTCCTGAGGCCGCGCGGTCGCCGGGCGCGCGCCCGGGCTGCCACCGCACGCGCCGGGGGAAGAATCTGCCCCCGCCGGCAAGTTTTTCCTAAAGGCGCCCCGTATCGAGCCGATCCCTGACGGGCGGGTCAGGTGGCACTGTCTCGACCGCGAGCGACGGGAGCGGCCATGAAGAAGTTCCTCGCATCGACCAGCCTCGCCCTGTTCCTGGCACTTCCGGCCGTGGCCATCGATCTACCCACCAACGCCTCCGTGGAGCTCATCGAGGGCATCACCCTGACCCAGACCACCGGCCTGGACTTCGGCGTCCTCGTGCTCAACGACGGCACCGTGGTGATCTCCGCGGTGGACGGGACGTACACCGACGCCTCGCACCTCGTGGCCGATGCGACGAGCATCAGCCAGGGCGTCTTCAGCGTCACCAGCGTCGCCGGCGTGGACGTGACGGTGGACTGCACGGCCGGCGCGCCGCCGGCCGGCCTCCTCCTGGGCAGCTTCACCGTCGACTGGGCGGACGCCGGCGCCGAGGGGCCGGTCCCGCACCTGCGGACCATGGCCGCCGACACGGAGGTGCTGGAGATCGGGGCCAGCCTGACCGTCGACCGCACCACGGCCACGCCCAGCGGCGGCACGCCGGTGCAGCTTCCCTACACCGTGGCGGTGACGTTCCAGTAGTCTCCCGGGCCTGGCACGGCCCCGGGCGATGACGTCGTCGCCGATCGGTGGTATGGTGCCCCGCGAACCCCAACGTCGCGGAGGCGAACGATGACTTCCTCCACCGGCCTGCCGGAGAACATCGCCGGCGCCCTGTGCTACGCCCTGGGCTGGGTGACCGGCCTGTTCTTCCTGCTCGTCGAGCAGCGCAGCGCCTTCGTGCGCTTCCACGCCATGCAGTCGCTGGTGACCTTCGGCGGCATCACGCTGGTCAGCATGGTCCTGACCGCGTTGCCGGGCGCCGGCCTGGTGATGCAGCAGTTCCTCGGGCTGCTGGCGCTCATCCTCTGGATCCTGCTGCTGGTCAAGGCCTGGCAGGGCGTGCGCTACCGCCTGACCTGGGTGAGCGACGTGGCCGACCGCCTGCTCGCGCGCATGGGGCCGCTGCGGTGAACCTCGATCCGTTGGCCGGCGCCCCGCTCGCGGACGACGGCCTGGCCCGCTGCGCCTGGTGCCTGGGCACCGGACTGGAGCAGCGTTACCACGACACCGAGTGGGGCGTGCCATCCCGCGACGACCGCCATCTCTTCGAGAAGCTCCTGCTCGACGGCGCCCAGGCCGGCCTCTCCTGGCTGACCATCCTGCGCAAGCGCGAGGGCTACCGCCGCGCCTTCGCGGACTTCGACCCCGAGCGCATCGCCCGCTTCACCGACGCCGACCAGGCCCGGCTGCTGGCCGATCCGGCGATCGTGCGCAACCGCCTGAAGGTGGCCTCCGCCGTGCGCAACGCGCGCGCCTGGCTGGCACTGGTGGAGGAGCGCGGCGCCTTCGCGGACTACCTCTGGGGCTGGGTGGACGGCCGGCCGGTGCAGAACCGCTGGCGGACCATGGGAGAGATCCCCGCCTCCACGCCCCTGTCGGACCGCGTGAGCAAGGACCTCGAGCGGCGGGGCTTCAACTTCGTGGGCACGACCATCGTCTATGCCTACCTCCAGGCCGTGGGCGTGGTGAACGACCACTTGGTCCATTGCTATCGCCACGGCCAGGTCCAGGCCTGATCCGGCCGTCACCGCCGGCGGGCTGACCGGGGCCGTGCCACCGCCCACGCGGGCGGCGAGGTCGGCCGATCCCACCTACGTTCGGAGAGTACCGATGCGTCACCGGGGCCACGGCCCCGGTCGGCCATCCTCACCCGGCGGAAGGAGCGCCCGACGTGATCGACCGCAATTCCCGGGATCTATCCCCCGACGTCGGCACCGATTCCGCGCCGCGTTCCCATGCGCGAGCGCGACAGATGCTGCTCATGGCCCTGGTCCTGGCCACGGCCTGCATGCTGAGCGGCTGTGCCAGCGTCGACGGGGCCGATGCCCCCGCCCCGCAGACCAACGTTGGCCGTCAGGTGATGGACCTGGTGCAGGATGCCACCGCCGTGCTGAGCGGCGTGGAGAACCTGCCGTCGGCCCGGGAGGCCGCGCCACGACTCGAGCGGATCGACGCCAGCCTGACGGAGGCCCTGAAGAAGGCCGATCGCCTGCCCCGACCGGCCCAGCAACGACTCGGCGAGGCCATCGACGGCGTCCTGCCCGACCTGCTCGGCCAGATCAACCGCGTCCAGGAGATCGCCGGCGTCCCCGGCACCCTGCGGCCCGTCCTCGACGGCATGCGCGACCGGCTCCAGGCGGCCCGCCTGCAGGAGAGCGAGATCCCCGACACGCCGTACACCACGCCGCAGTAGGCGACGGCCGGGATCGCTGGCCGCGAACGATCGCAGGCGCGATCCTGTTAAAGTTTTCCCCTAGCCTGCCGATCCCCGGGAGGACCCGTGGCTCGCCCGCTACCCCCGCCAGGAGACCGCGCACCATGAAGAGCCTGATCGTGGAGGATGGTTTCGTCTCACGTGCCGTGCTGATCAAGCTGCTCTCGCCGTTCGGCCACTGCGACGTGGCCGTCAACGGCGAGGAGGCCATCGCGGCGATCGAACGCTCGCTGGCCGAGAACCAGCCTTACGACCTCGTCTGTCTCGACGTCATGATGCCCGGGACCGACGGCACCGAGGTGCTGTCCCGCCTGCACGAGCTGGAAGACCAGGCCGGGATCCTGCTCGGCGACGGCGCGAAGGTCTTCATGACCACCTCGAGTTCCCGACATGTCCTGGCAGCCTTCCGGGCCAACTGCGATGCCTACCTGGTCAAGCCCATCGACCCGGGAAAGCTCCAGGAGTTGCTGGACCAGCACCTGGGCGAGGTGGTGGTGGACTAGCCGGATCCCGGCGCCGCCCGCCGCACCGGCCGGCCAGCGAGGGTCGCGACGGCGGAGACCAGCAAGCCCGGGAAGATGGCCTCGACGCCGAGCCAGGGCTGGCCACCGCCGAGCAGGAGCCAGGCCGTGGCGGTGGCGCCCGCCAGGACCATGCCGCGCGCCACGCGTCGACCGTCGGCGGCGTCGCGACGCTCGTGACCCAGGTGCGCCAGGAGCAACGGCAGCAGCAGCACCGGCGTGCCCACCGAGCCGAGGGTCTTCCAGATGGCCACCACGCTGCCCGACCACAGCGCCATGACGGCCGCGAGCACGGCCGTGCCCAGCAGCGCCCAGCGCACCGGCCGCAGGTTCGCCGCGTCCTCGGCGCCCAGCAGGGCCCCCGCTGGTCGGTGTCGTCGCCAGACCAGGTCGCGGCCGAGGGTCACCGCGGCCAGGAAGGAGTAGCTGTCGACCGTGGACATGATGGTGGCCAGCAGGCCCACCATGAAGAGGGCCTCGAGAATTCCCGGCAGCGTGACGGCGGCCAGCGCGGGGAAGGCGGCCACGGGATCGGCCAGGTCGGGCACCGCAGCGCGGGCATAGAGGCCGGCGGTGGTGGTCAGCAGGTCGAACACCATCCAGAAGACCAGGGAGACCAGGATGCCGCGACGGGCGGTGCGCTCGTCCACCGCCGCATAGCACCGCTGGTAGAAGGCGGGCTCCACCAGGGTGGCCGCGGCGATGGCGTACCAGACCGCGATGGCCTGCCAGCCGAGGCCGCCGTCGGCCTCCAGGTGGGTGGACGGCAGGTTGGCGCGCAGCCAGGCGAGATCGCCATGGACCAGCAGGCAGGCCGGCACCAGGATCAGGAACCCCGCGAACATGAGCACGAACTGGACGCGGTCGGTGGCCACCACCGCACGCAGGCCGCCCCGGAACACGTAGCCCACCGAGAGCGCGGTGCCCACCAGCACGCCCAGCCACAGGGGCCAGCCGGTGGCCAGCTGCACCAGCACGCCGAGCATGAGCACGTAGGCCGCCGGCGCGGTCATCACGAACAGGGTCCCCGCCCCGATCAGGGCGGCGGGACGACCCCACGCCCGCTCGAGCTGATCGCAGGGACTGAGCGCCGCCGTGCGGCGCGCGCGCCGCGCCAGGACCAGCGCGAAGAACAGGGCGTAGAGGTAGTAGGGGACGCCGAACACCAGCCAGCTGGAGAGACCGTACGACCAGCCGTACTCGCCCACGCCCAGGATCCCGCCATACCACGTGGTCACCAGGGAGGCCACGAAACCGGGGAGCGTCAGGCGGCGGCCCGCCACCAGGAAATCGGCCTCGCCCCCCCCCGGACGGCGGAACAGTCGCACCACCATCCAGAGCAGGAAGAGGCCATAGACCGCCGCGAGCAGCATGTCAGCGACGGCCGGCGGCGCCCGGCCCCTCGCGATCCACGAGCACCAGGAGCGGGCCGTCTCCCGCATGGATGAGCAGGGGATCGAAGGCGACCTGGTTGCTGATGGCCGCCGGCGCGTCCGGCGTGCCGATGTCGCCACCGAGGAGCGGATACTCCGCGCCCTCCACCGTCACGCCGCAGCTCTGGCCGGCCAGGGGCAGCAGGCTGAACCGCGTGCCCGGATCCAGCGACCAGGACACCGACTGCCCGGGGCCCAGGCGCACGCCGTCGCTCTGGGCTCCGGCCAGGGCCAGGCGCAGGCGGTCGCTGTAGCGTTCCAGCAGGGCGGTGTTGTAGAGGGTGTGATCCAGGCGCCAGCCCACCGCGCCCACCAGCACGGCCTCCTCGAAGCCCTGGTCCAGCACGAACAGCACGGCCTTCTCGCTGTCGGTGGTCTCCTGCTCGTCCACGCGCAGGAAGCGCGGGCCGTCGCGGCCGCCGAGCACGCGGCCGGCGAGGGCATCGAAGTCGCCGATCACCACCTGGGGCGGCACCGGGAGCTGATCGTAGGGATGGCCGGCGGCATCGGTGCAGACGAAGATGTCGGCCCCGTCCAGCCAGTACTCCAGGACACCGGGCGGCGGGGGCGGGCCATCGCAGAGGATCACCGCCCGGCGGCCACGCCTGGGGAAGATGGGACAGGCGGCGCCGCCGGTCTCTTGGTCGTAGAAGGTCATGGGTCTCCCGCCGGATCGGCCGGCGCCCGCGCCACCGCCGGCGGGAGGCGGCGACGCGGGCGGACGGATCGTGCTAGAACTCGTAGCTCACGCCGCCCAGCAGGTGCCGCTCGGCGCCGGGGATGTACATGTTCTCCCCGTGGGTCCAGGCATCATGGTAACCCCAGGTCTCGTATTTCTCATCCAGAAGGTTGAGGATGCGGACGTGGGCCTGGGCGCCGGCCAGGGCGGGGTCGATCAGGCGGCCGAGGTCGGCGAAGAGCGCGAGGTTGACCACGGTGCTCGCGTCGATGGTGCGGTCCTCGCGGCCCGTGTTGTCCAGGTACTGCTGGCCCACGTGGCGGACATTCAGGTCGCCGGAGAAGGGGCCGGCCTCGCTGGTCCAGGTGGCCGAGAGGATGGTCTCGGGGAACAGCGGGATGGGGTTGCCGGAGACGTCTACCGGGTCGGCGCCCGGGTACTCGACGAAGATGAATTCCTCGTACTCGTTCCAGCTGCGGCTGGCGGCCAGGCGCAGCTGATGCGCCACGGAGGGTCGCCAGCGCAGGCCCAGCTCGAGGCCCTTGTGGACGGTCTGCTCGGCGTTGTAGCGCAGGGCGCCGCCATCATCCTCGGAGTAGCCAGTCTCGACGATCTCGTCCTCGAAGTCCATGTAGTAGCCGTTGAGCGTGAAGCTCAGCTCGCGGGCCCGGAAGGCCACGCCGCCCTCCCAGTTCACCACGCGCTCGGGGTCGATGATCGGGTCGCGCCAGCGCACGTACTGGACCTCGCCGTCCTCGGTCACCGCCTCGCGCTCGCGGAAGCCGGGCTCGAGGCCCACGTCGTCGGCGCCGTTCCAGGCGCCCCAGTAGTCGCTGTCGGCCGGCTCGCGGTGGGTGAGGCCCACGTGGCCGTAGAGGCCGAGGTCGCCGCCGGCGACCCGCCACGGGGTCTGCCAGAAGAGGCCGCCCTTGGGGTTGAAGAAGTCGTACTCCACCGAGTAGGCATGGCGGTTCTCGCCGGTGAAGTTGCCCACCTCGTCGTGCTGGAAGTCGTACTGGCGGTGCTGGTAATGCAGGTCGGCCATGAGGGTCAGGCCGGGCAGCAGCTGCAGGCGCTCGTTGGCGTAGAGGGAGAAGGCGTCCTTGTCGCCGTCGTAGTCGTGGTACTTCGCCCCGCCGGGGATGTCGCCGGGCGTCAGCGGCTGCTCGCCGCTGCCAGCGGAGGCGTAGAGGACGTCGCCCCAGTGGTCGCTGTGGAACGTGTACCAGTCGCCGCCCACCACCAGGCGGCCACCGCCATGGTCCCAGAGCAAGGACGGCACCCAGCCGGTCTGGTCCTTGCGGACCCACTTGGTGCGGACGAGGTCCACCGCGTCGCCGTCCTGGTAGCGGTCGGGGAAGAGGGCGTCGAGGCTGAAGTCGAGGACATCCTCGCCGGCCTTGAAGTTCTCGTAATAGCCCTCGCCGTGGATGTGGTAGACGCTGTTGCGCAGCAGCAGGCGGTCGGCGAGGTCCCACTCCCAGTGCAGCTGGTAGTGCGGCTGGCGGAAGTCGTCGATGGCATTCCAGTAGGTCTCCGGATTGTACCGGCGATTCTCCGCCAGGACGGACGCCGGCGCCGGATCCCAGGCGTGCTGGCTGACCTGGTGGCCGGTGAACACGTCGGCGGAGATCTCGTGGTCGCCGCCACGCCAGCGGCCGGACCAGAAGACCGACCACTGCTCGGTGCCGGCCCGGTCGCGATAGCCCTCGCTGTCGATCTGGCTGATGCGCAGGCGGCTGGCGAAGCCGCTGTCGCCGAGCTCGCCGGTCTGGTAGCCCAGGGTGCGGCGGTTGGTGCCGTAGCTGCCCACCTCCACGGCGAGGTCGCCGCGCGGGGTGTCGGCGAGCTGCTCGGTGACCAGGTTGACCGTGCCGCCGATGGCGGTCACCCCGCCCACGCCGTTGGTGACGCCGCGCTGGACCTGGATGTCCTCCATGTTGGCGCCCAGATCGGCCAGGTTCACCCAGTAGACCTGGTGGTCCTCGGGGTCGTTCAGGGGGATCCCGTTGATGAGCACGCCCACGCGCCGCTGATCGAAGCCGCGGATCTTCAGGTAGGTGTAGCCGATGCCGTTGCCCGCGTCGCTGTAGGAGTACACGCCGGGCAGGTCCTGCAGCAGCATGGGGATGTCGCGGGGCGTGAGCTCCCGCTCGATGCGGGCCTCGGAGAGGTTGGTATGGCTGAGGTGCACGTCGGTGCCGTAGCGCGAGGCGGTGACCACCACCTCGTCCGCCTGGTAGACGGGCGCGTCGGTGGTGTCGGGCGGGGTCGGGGTCGGGGTCGTGGCCGTGGCCGGGGCCTCGGCGCCAGGGGACGTGACGGGGAGCGACAGACTGAGCAGTCCCGCCGCCGCCACGCAGAGCAGACGTTCGAGCATGGCGAACCTCGCTTGCCGGGTCGGTGGTCGGGAGCCGTGAAAAAACCGGCTCCTGGAACAGGGCCGGTGGCGGAAAGGAGAGATCGTGTCGATTCCGTTTTCCTACGCCGGTATGACCCGGGTCAGGTGCGGAGGGTGTGATCTCAGGCTTATCCAGCCACCCCTAACGGACTGCTGGAAACGTTAGTCCGGGCGGCAGGAATGTCAAGCGGGCCGGGTGTGGCGCCCCTGCCGTGGGCGCGGCGGGCGCGGCCACCACGGCGAGCGGGCGGCTCAGCGGACGCGGCGGCGCTGGCCCTCGGGCTTCTCGCCCGCGCCCACGTGCAACCGGACGGCGAGCGCTTCTCCACCCCAGGAGAGATCCAGGCGGAGGCGGCCGACCCCCCGGTCGATCAGGTGCAGGCCCAGGCCGCGGCCGACCAGCTTCCGGTCCAGGCGCGCGTCGGCCGGGCCGTTCCAGGCCAGGCCGGCGTCGGCGAACAGCGCCAGCTGCACGGCCACCTCGCGGTCTCCCAGCAGCGGGAGCGCGAGCCGGCCCAGTTCCCGCACCGTGGCGCGCAGTTCCAGGGTGGCGATGGCCTCGCTGGTCCCCGAGAGGGCGCCCACCGGCCAGCCGCGCACCGTGCTCGCGCCGCCCACGTGGAACTGCTGCCAGGGCGCCACGTCCTCGCCGAGGTCGCCCCGCGTGGCGCGGGCCAGGCCGAAGGCCACCAGGCCCAGGCGGCCGCCGAGCGGCTGCCAGGTCCGGGCGTCCAGGGTCAGGCGCCAGAAATCCGATTCGCCGCCCAGGAGACCGCGGCGGGTCACCAGAAGCTCGCACCAGCTGCCCTGTCGGGTGAGCAGCGGATTGTCGCGGCGGTCGTACATGATCACGGCGCCCAGGATGTTGACGTCGTCCACGCGGTCGGGGGCGAGGGTCCGGCCGTCGCGATCAGCGCGCACCCGCCGGTAGCCCAGGTGCACACCGGCCGACCAGCCGCCGCCCAGGGACGGCGCGGCGGTGACCTCGACCTCGCTGGCCACCTCGAAGAAGTCGAGCAGCTCGTTCTCGCGTTGCCGGTTGAAGTACACCAGCCGGTAGCGGCCGTAGCGCCCGGCCACGCGGGGGATGTCCACCGCGAGGTCAGCCTGTTGCACTCCCCCGAACAGCAGGCCCAGCCGGCCGGACACGAGCAGCCCCTCGGCATTGGCGGTGGCCAGACCGCCGCCCACCGAGAGTCCGCCCTCGGCGTTGATCATCAGCGACGGGCTCAGGCGGTAGGTGGGTCCCTCGGAGAGCGCGAAGGTGACGGTGACGCCGTCGGGGACGGGAGCCACCACGACGTGGACCTCGGTGAAGGCGCCGGTGGCGAGCAGGGCGAGACGATCATCATGGAGCCGGGTCGGGTCGAGGGGTCCGCCCGCGGCGGTGGTCAGGCGATGGCGCACCACCTCCGGCCGCGTGTCGCGCAGGCCGGTCAGCACCACCTCGACCACCTCGCGGCCCGCGAGCCGGGCGAGGTCGTCCGTGGTGGAGGTGACGGGGTCGCTGCCCGCCGGGGCGATGGCCGTGGAGTCGGCACGTGCGCCCGCGCCGGACGCCGGGGGCACGGCGGCGAGCGCTCCCAGGACCAGCAGGATGGCGAGCAGGCGGACCATACGCCAACGCAACGCGCACCCCGCCGCATCGGCAACGGGCGGAGGCGCCGCGAAAGGCGGCTCAGCCGCGAGCAGCGGTCCCTTTCCCGTGGCGTGCCGCGAGATCGCGCACCCGGTTCACGCGGGGGTGGTCGGCCGGCAACGCCCGTTCGAGCACCGGACCGTGGGACCGCAGCAGCCGGGCCGCCTCCGGCACGGCGCCACGTCCGGTGAGGACCTCGGCCAGCAGGATCCCCGACCACGCCGTCAGCGGATTGTCCGGTCCGAGGCGGTCATGACGGATGGCCAGCGCCTCGCGCAGGCAGCGCACGGCCGCCTCGGACTCGCCGGCCGCGCGGTGGATCTGGCCGCGGACCACCAGCGCGGCGGCCACGCGGGGACCGTCGCCGCCCGCCACCGCGCGAAGCGCCGCGAGGGCCTGATCCGCTGCCGCGGCGGCCGCGGCCAGCTCGCCTTCGGCGAGCAGGATCCGCGCGAGGGCCGAGCGGTTGGCGGCCGTGAAGACGTTCTGCGGTCCGAAGTGGTCGGTGGCGATGGCCAGGGCGCGCTCCTGGGTCCGTCGCGCCTGATCCAGGCGCCCGAGGTCCAGCAGCGTCAGGCTGGTATGCATCAGGGTGATGGCCGTGAGCTTGTGGCCCGGTCCGAGGATCTCCTCCTTGATGCCCAGGGCCTGCGCGTGCAGTGGCAAGGCCTCGGCGGCGCGGCCGGTGTCGCGGAGCAACCAGCCCACGTCGTCCAGACGACCGGCGGTGACACGATGCCGGCCGAGGTGCGCGAGCGACAGGTCGGCGGCCTCGCGCAGCAGCGGCTCGGCTTCCCCGTACCGGCCCTGACGGCTGAGGTTCAGGCCGTAGGACCCCAGGCACTTCAGCAGGTCCGGATGCCCGGGCGCCAGCACCGCACGGCGAATGCGCAGGGCCTCGGCGTAGAGGGTCTCCGCGGCCGCGAACCGGCCGGTATTCTCCAGCGACTTGGCCAGGTTCACCAGGCTGAACGCCACGTTGGGGTGGTCGTCGTCGTAGTGCTCGCGATCCAGGGCGAGCACCTGCCGCAGCACCGGCTCGGCCGCGGCATGGTCGCCGCGTTCCTGCAGCAGGAGCGAGAGGTTGAAGAGGGTGTTCGCCCGCTCCGGATGGTCGGCGCCCAGCCAGCGCTCCTGCAGATCCAGCGCCTGCCGCAGCATGTTCTCGGCGTCCTCGCGTCGGCCCATCTCCAGCCAGAGCAGGCCGAGGTCGTTCAGGCAGGTGGCGTAGGCGGGATCGGTCACCGGCGGTCGCGACTCGTACGCCGCCAGCGCCTGGAGGTAGAGCTGCTCCGCGGCCGGATCGTCGCCCTGCCGCAGGGTGGAGAGGGCGCGGGCCTGCAGGACGGGGGCCAGGGCGGGGTGGTCCGGCGCCAGCTCCCGCCGCAGGATCTGCTGCGCCCGGGCGAGCAGCGAATCCGCGCGCGCGAAGCGACCGACCTGCACCTCGAGCTGGCCCAGCGCGTACGCGGCGTCGGCCACCTCGCGTCCCTCGTCGCCGTGGGTGGCGAGGGTCAGGTCGAGCGCCGCCTCGAGGAGTTCGCGGGCCTCGCCGTAGAGCCCGAGGCTGCCATGGACCTCGCCGAGGACACCGAACATCTGGGACTGGACGGCGGGCTGGTCGGCGAGCTGGATGCGGACCCGCTCGGTGCCGCGCGCGAGGATCTCGCGGGCCGTGATGTCGGCTCCGCGGCTCTGGTCCGGGTCGGCCTGGGCGAAGAGGTCGGCGAGGAACGCCGCCACCTGGGCGGCCTTGGCCTCGCCGCGCCGGGCGCGGTCCCGTTCGCCGGCCAGGCGCACGTTGTCGTGGATACCGAGGCCCACGGCGAGCAGCAGGGCCGCCGCGGCCACCGCGAACGTCCGGCGGTGACGGCGCAGCAGCTTGCCCGTGCGGTAGCCGAGGGTGGCGGGGCGGGCGTGGACCGGTCGGCCCTCGAGGTAGCGCTGGATGTCCTCCGCCAGGTGTCCTGGCGAGGGGTAGCGAGCCTGCGGTTCCTGGCGGAGGGCCATCAGGCTGATGTTGTCCAGGTCGGCATCGATGCCCAGGGCGGCGTAGGGACCGGAGGCGACGCGGCTCGGCCGCCGCGGATGGTGCTCGCAGGTGGCGGTGGCCAGATCCGCCGCGCTGCTGCCCGGCTCGCCGAAGGGCCGCCCGCCGGTGAGCAGGCGGAAGAGCACCAGCCCGAGGCCGAAGACGTCGGTGGCGGTGGTCACCGGCTCGCCGCGGATCTGCTCGGGCGCCGCCCAGCCAGGCGTCATCACCTGCAGCCCCGGCAGCGTGTCCGGCGCCATGGCCACCGGAGCATCCGCGTCCCCGGCCATGAGCTTGGCGATCCCGAAATCCATGAGCTTGATGTCGCCGGCGGCGGTCACCAGGATGTTGCCGGGCTTCAGGTCGCGGTGCACCACCAGGTTGCGATGGGCATGCTGGACCACCTCGCAGACGTCCCGCACGAGCGCCAGGCGCTCCGCGAGCGCCAGTCCCTCCTCCTCGCAGTAGCGATCGATGGGCCGGCCGTCCACGTACTCCATCACCAGGTAGGGTCGGCCGTCGCCGGTCACGCCGCCGTCCAGCAGGTTGGCGATGCCCCGGTGGCGCAGGCGGGCGAGGATCTGGCGCTCGGCCTGGAAGCGCTCGAGGAGCCGCTCGGTGTCCAGCCCGCGACGGATCACCTTGATGGCCACCTGCTCCTGGTACGCGCCGTCGCTGCGCTCGGCCAGGTAGACCGCCCCCATGCCGCCGGCTGCGAGGTGGGCGGTGACGGTGTACCGGTCGAGCGTGGCGCCCACCAGCGGATCCGCCACGTCGCCGGCCGACCAGGCACCCGCCGCGTCGACCACCGCCGCCCCGGCCGCGGTGGCCAGGCCGGCGGCCAGGCCGTCGAGGAATCCCGGCCGTTCGGCATCCGCGGTCAGCAGTTCCAGCACCTCGTGGACCAGCTGCGGATCGCCGCCGCCATGGCGCTCGAGGTACGGCCGCCACTGCTCGGGCGGCAGTTCCGCGGCCGCCTCGAAGAGTGCCTGGACGCGCCGCCAGCGCTCGTGATCCGGCCGCGTCACGGTCGCATCTCCCGCTGGAGCCAGGCCTGCGCCAGACGCCAGTCCCGCCGCACGGTGGGCTCGGAGACGCCCAGGACCACGGCCACCTCCTCGTGGGTCATGCCGCCGAAGAACCGCAGCTCCACCACCTGGCGCTGCCGCGGGCTGAGCTGCTCCAGCTTCTCGAGGGCATGATCCAGCTCGATGAGCGCCTCGGGGCCCGCCACCAGGCCGGCCACCTCCTCGGTGAACGTCACGCGGACCTGGTCGCCACCACGCTTGCCGGCGAGCTTGCGCCGTGCGTGGTCGATGAGGATGCGGCGCATGATCCTCGCCGCCACGGCATAGAAGTGGGCGCGGTCCTGCCAGTCGAGCTGCTCCTGGTCGACGAGCTTGAGGTAGGCCTCGTGGACCAGGGCCGTGGGCGAGAGGGTATGGTCGGCCCGCTCGGCGAGCATCTGCCGGCTCGCCATGCGCCGCAGCGTGACGTAGACGTGGTCGACCAGCGCGTCCACGGCGCCGCGGTCGTCCCGCGCCGCCTGCCGACAGAGGCTGGTGACCTGTTCCCGGGTCAGGACCATGGGCGACACCTCGTGAGCGGAGAGAAATACCCGACCAATCTAGACGTATCGAACGCAGGCGGCGAACCGATCCGGCGTGCCGGGCGACTCCCTGGTTGCGATGGCGGGGCGGCCGGGACTACCATCCCGGTCACACCCCTATCCCCGAGGTTCCGACCATGGCACGCAAGATCATCGCCACCGACCAGGCGCCGGGGGCCATCGGCCCGTACAACCAGGCCATCGCGTCCGATGGCTGGATCTTCACCGCCGGCCAGATCCCGCTCGATCCGCAGACCATGGAGGTGGTGGGCGAGACCGCGCCTGAACAGGCGCGCCAGGCGCTGCGCAACGCGCGGGCGGTGCTCCAGGCCGCCGGCGCCTCCCTCGCCGACGTGGTGAAGGTCACGGTGTACGTCCGTGACATGGGCCAGTTCGCGGCCATCAACGAGGTGTACCGCGAGTTCTTCTCCGAGGACCCGCCGGCCCGCTCGGTGGTGGAGGTCTCCGGCCTGCCGAAGGACGTGCAGGTGGAGGTCGAGATGATCGCTCGCCGGTGATGGACCGGCCTGCCGCCGGCGCGGACGGCGCCGCCGACGAGGATGGCGCTGCTGGCTGGCTGAGCTTCGAACGCGAGGCGCGGATCTTCGCCACGCGCCGCGAGCTGGTGGAGCGGTTGCGCGGGTCGCACCGCAAGCTCTCGCTGGTGGCCGACGAGCTCGTCCATCCCGTCCCGCCCTGCGACCTGGTGGTCCGGCGCGGCAATCTGCGCCTGAGCGAGTTGCTGCCGGATGGCCGCGAGGTCACCCGGGCGATCCTGCAGGCGGGGGCGGTCTGCCGGGTGCGCACCGGGCGGCGCGACGGCCCGGCCGTCACCCATGGCGAGGCCGCCGAATCGCCACTATATAGCCTCGCAAGCACGGTCCTCATGGCCCTCGGCGAGTCCGACCTCTGGCTGCTTCCCGCCGGATCCTTCGATCGGGACGCCCCCGCCGACGGCCGCTGACCCCGCAACACCTCCGGGAGCTCGTGACCATGTCCGATCCAGTCCGCCCGCGCGTCGTGCTCTGCATCCTCGACGGCGTCGGCCAGCGCCAGGATCCACATCCCGAGCGCGGGAACGCCGTCCTCGCCGCCGGCGCGCAGTACTTCGAGGGCCTGTTCGCGCGCTACCCGCACACGACGCTCCAGGCCAGCGGCGGCGCGGTGGGTCTGCCCGACGGGCAGATGGGCAACAGCGAGGTGGGCCACCTGACCATCGGCGCCGGGCGCGTGATGGACCAGGAACTGGTGCGCATCGGCAAGAGCCTGCGGACCGGCGAGTTCGGCACCCGGGAGGGCTGGCGGGAGTTCGCGCGGCGCGGCGTGGCGGACACGGGCGTCCCCGGCGCCACGCGCCGCCTGCACCTGCTGGGCCTGGTCTCGCCGGGCGGCGTCCATAGCCACATGGATCATCTCATCGGCATCGTGAAGCAGGCCCGGGACGACGGCTTCGAGGAGATCTTCGTCCACGCCCTGCTCGACGGACGCGACACCGATCCCCGCAGCGGGCTCGGCTACGTCCGCACCACCGCGGAGAAGCTGGACGCCCTGGGCGCCGGCCGCATCGCCACGGTCATGGGCCGGTACTACGGCATGGACCGCGACAAGCGCTGGGAGCGCAATGCCCTGGCCTGGCAGGCCATCGTCGAGGGCGAGGGTCTGCGGGTGGCCGATCCCGTGGCCGCGATCCAGGCCAGCTATGACGAGGACATCACGGACGAGTTCATGATCCCGGTGGTGGTCGCCGGCGATGACGGCCAGCCGGTGGCCCGCGTCGAGGATGGCGACAGCGTCTTCTTCTGGAACTTCCGGGCCGACCGTGCCCGCCAGCTGACCTGGGCCTTCACCGATCCCGAGTTCGTGGGCTGGGACCCGGCGCGCCGTCCCCGCGTCAACTACGGGACGATGACGCTCTACGACGAGAAGCTCGCCGACATCCCCGTGGTCTTCACCGCCGACCAGCCCCGTAACGGCCTGGGCGAGGTCTTCGCCCGCCACGGCATCCGCAACCTGCGCACGGCCGAGACCGAGAAGTACGCCCACGTCACGTACTTCCTCAACGGCGGACGCGAGGAACCCTGGCCCCATGAGGTGCGCAAGCTGGTGCCCTCGCCCAAGGTGGCCACCTACGACCTGCAGCCGGAGATGTCGGCCCCCGAGGTGGCGGAGGTGGTGGCCCAGGCCTGCCGTGCCGGCGACTACGACGTGATCGTCGTGAACTTCGCCAACGGCGACATGGTGGGCCACACCGGCGTGTTCGAGGCGGCGGTGGCGGCCATGAAGACCCTGGATCGGCTCCTCGCGGAGATCATGCCCCCGAGCCTCGAGGCGGGGACCACCTGGCTGGTGACCGCCGATCATGGCAATTGCGACGAGATGCTCACCCCCGGCGGCAAGGTCCTCACCCAGCATAGCCTCAGCCGGGTGCCGTTCATCGTCGCCGGCAAGGAACTGGAAGGCCAGACCGACCGCCTCGAGCAGCGGGACTGGGGTCTGGCGGACATCGCTCCCACCATCCTGACCCTGCTCGGATTGCCGATCCCCGCGGAAATGACCGGACGATCGATCATCTAGACCGCGAATAGTTGTCGAAATTCAAGGATTTTTAACCTGGGGGTATTGGTCGCCCGGGTTCGCTTGTGTTATAATGCGGCCGCGAAAGTCCCAGGACCCGCGCGTCGACGGGAGAACAAGCCGGTTCTCCCGGAGCGTGCGCATGCTCCCGTCGCGTCGGCAACGGCCGGCGATGGCGGCGGCCCCAGCCCCTGAGCCCGAAGGAGTGACCCCGCGATGAAGACGCTCACGACCTGTCTCGTGGTCCTCGCGCTGACTGCCGGCGTGGCCGCCGCGCAGACCATCGACGAGATCCAGCAGTACGACCCGGAGACCGGCGCTCCCGCGAGCCCCTACGCCGGCCAGAACGTCACCGTGACCGGCACCGTCTACGTGGTGGCCGGCACCTACAACAGCGGCACCCACTACATCCAGGGCGCCACCGGCGGCATCAGCTTCTTCCAGAACAGCACTGGCCTGGTGATCGGCGACGTCATCGAGCTCACCGGCACCGTCGGCTCCTTCAGTGGCGAGATCCAGATCGACAGTCCCAGCATCACCGTCACCGGCAGCGCGCCCGAGCCCACGCCGACGCCCTACACGCCCGCCGAGGTGGTCGACGATTACGAGCTGGTGGGCAACTTCGTGGCGGTCACCGGCACCGTCACCTCCAAGGAGGGCAGCCAGTTCACCCTGGGCACCGGCGGCGACGAGGACCTGATCGTCTACATCGACAGCGACACCGGCATCGACCTGGGCGCCGTCGCGGTCGGCGACGAGTACCTGGTCAAGAGCCCCGTGGTGAACTTCAACGGCCTGATCGAGCTGAAGCCGCGCATGCAGAGCGACCTGATCGAGGATCCCACCGGCGACACCGTCCCGGTGATCAGCGACGTGGCCGCGAACAACTACGTGCCCAGGGCCTCCACGCCGGTGACCATCTCGGCGAACATCACCGACAACAGCGCCGTCCAGAGCGCCACCCTCTACCACCGCGACGCCGACGTCGACGGCCCGCTCGGCGGCTGGATGAGCCTGGCCATGAACAATACCACCGGCGACCGCTACGAGGCCACCATCCCCGGCGGCCACGGCGGCACGGAGATCGAGTACTACGTCGAGGCCACCGACGACGGCGGCCAGACCGTCACCCTGCCCGGCGATGCGCCCACCGCCTTCCTCGAGCTGGCCGTGGGCATCACCACCATCTACGAGATGCAGTACGTCCACCCCGACAGCGCCAACCAGGAGACCCCCTACCTCGACCGCGTGGTCAACGTCACCGGCGTGGTCACCGCCGGCACCGGCGAGGCCGGCGCCCCCAGCCGCTTCGTGATCCAGGAGCAGGAAGAGGGCCCCTACGGCGGCTATGCCTACGGCGGCATCCTGGTCTACGAGGGCACCGCGGCCTACGAGTACTTCCGCGGCGACGTGGTGGAGATCGGCGGCTATGGCGAGGAGTTCTTCGGCCTCAGCGAGATCGAGCCCCACAACGGCGAGGCCGTCAACCTGGTGGCCTTCGGCAGCGAACTGCCCCCGGCCTCCCGCGTCAGCACCCGCGTCCTGGCCGACGACACCGGCGAGGACGGCAACGGCCCCCGCGGCGAGGCCTGGGAGAGCGTCTGGGTGAAGTCCTTCGCCTCGCAGGTGGTCGACACCCTCGGCTTCGGCGAGTACCTCATCAGCGACACCGGCGCCCGGGCGGATAGCGTGGTCGTCGACCCCATCGTGGAGCTCACCTACCTGCCCGCCATCGGCGACGTCCTCTTCGTGGAGGGCTTCATGGACTACGCCTTCGGCGAGTTCCAGATCACCCCCATCGCCGACGAGTTCGTCACCCTGACCCAGTGGACGGGCGTGGAGGACACCCCGCAGGTGCAGGCCAGCGGCGGCTTCGAGTCCATCTACCCCAATCCGTTCAACCCGGCCACGAAGATCGCCTTCGTGCTCAACCGCGACGAGCTGACCCAGCTCAACATCTACAACCTGCGCGGCGAGCTGGTGCGCTCCCTGGTGAACGAGCGCCTGCCCATGGGCAGCTACACGCTGACCTGGGACGGCCGCGACGCCGACGGCCAGGGCGTGGCCAGCGGCGCCTACTTCGCGCGCCTGCGCATCGGCAAGGACGTCCTGCAGGTCCGCAAGCTGAGTCTCGTGAAGTAGCGTCCCTTGCGGGCGACCACGACGACGACGCGCCGCCGGTCCCCGGGCCGGCGGCGTCGTCATGTCCGGCGATGATCACGGACTCCGGCTCCGCATTGCGCTCCGCGGGGGCGCCGGATACGATCCAGCGACCACCACTTCTCCTGGAGGTCCGCTCATGCGCGACGAGAGCTTCGGGCGCCGCCTGGTGCGCTCCCTGATCCTGACGTTCATCAACCTGGCCGTGGTCGTGGCCGTGATCGTGGGCGCGGTGATGCTGGCCATGGATCGCAAACCCGAGGTGGAGGAGGGCAGCTGGCTGGTGCTGGATCTGCACGCGGCGCTACCGGCGTACGATCCGCCGGGGTCGTTCCCCCGGGGACTGCTGGCCAGCACGCCCTTGACGCTCCAGGACGCGCTCGATGCCATGGCCAAGGCCGCCCGTGACGAGCGCGTGGCCGGCGTGATCTGGAAGCTCTCCGCCGGCCACGGGTCGGGCTGGGGAAAGCTGGAGGAACTCCGCGACGGGATCCGCTCGGTGCAGGCTGCCGGCAAGCCGGTCCATGCCTGGAGCGACCACCTGAACCTGCGGTCGCTCTACCTGGCGTCGGCCTGCGACTCGCTCTACATGCCCGACGGCGGCTACTGCGAGGTGCGCGGCCTGTACCGGGGGACGCTGCACCTGCGCTCCCTGCTCGCCAGGCTCGGCGTGGAGCCATACATCTCGAAGATCGGCGATTACAAGTCGGCCGCCGAGCTGGTGACCGAGACCGAGATGACGCCGGAGGCCCGCGCCCAGGCCCAGCGCCTGCTCGACCGCACCTGGGAGGCGGTCACCGCGACCATCGCGGCCGACCGCGACCTGGACCCGACGGTCCTGGAGACGCTCATGGCGCAGGGCTCGCAACGCCCCGTCGAGGCGGCCGCTGCCGGTCTCATCGACCGCACCCTCTACTGGCAGGGCCTGGAGGCCCAGCTCCTGGCGGCGAGCGAGGACGACGAGCGGACGACCCTGCCGGTGGTCACCGCGGCGGACTACCGCGAGATCCCCTGGGAGGATCTCGGACGGAAGGGCGAGCAGACCATCGCCGTGGTCCACGCCCAGGGCATGATCGGGGGCCGCGAGAGCGGGGTCAACCCGCTGTTCGGCATCACCATGGGACATGAATCGGTGGTGCGCGAGTTGCGGCGCGCGCGCCTGGACGAGGACGTGTCGGCCATCGTCCTGCGTGTGGACTCGCCCGGCGGCGACGCCCTGACCAGCGACCTGATCGGCCACGAGGTGGCCCTGTGTGCGGCCGCCAAGCCCACGGTGGTCTCCATGGTGAGCGTGGCCGCGTCCGGCGGCTACCAGATCGCGTTCCGAGCCACGAGGCTGCTGGCCAACCCGCTGGCCGTGGTGGGGTCCATCGGCTCGATCTCCGGCCTCTTCGATGCCAGCGGGCTCTACCGCCGTCTCGGCGTCGGCCGTGACGGCGTGGGCGCCGGCCCGATGGCCGACCTGGGCCGGGACGACCGCGCCCCCACCGAGGCCGAGTGGCAGGCCTTCACCGCCAACCACGAGGCCGACTTCGCCGCCTGGTTGCGCGAGGTCGCCGAGCGGCGCGGCTATTCCTGGGAGCAGGCCGAGCAGGTGGCGTACGGCCGCGTGTTCACCGGCCGCGAGGCCGTGGACAACGGCCTGATCGACGGGCTGGGCGACCTCGAGACGGCGATCCGGGAAGCCGCCTCGCTGGCGCAGATCGCGCCGGAGACGCCGCTCCGGGTGGTGCACCTTCCCGAGCCGCGGGACCCATTGCAGCAACTGCTGGGTGGCCGCGAAGGCGGGGACGCTCCCGTGGTCGCGGCCCTGCGCTGGGGGCTCTACCGGCACCTTCAGCAGGAGGCGCGGACCACGTGGCGGATGCTGCGCGGCACACCGGCCGGCGTGGCGCCCTGACGGTGCGAGGAACGCTCGTGACGCCCGGTGACGACGGCCGCGATGCCGGGATCCCTCAGTGACCGCCGGTATAGGTCAGCAGGATGTCCTCGGAGCCGAAGCAGGTGATCACGTAGCTGGTGGGAGCGCCGGACTGCAGGAAGACCTCGAGGCCCACCTGGCCGGGACCATCGGCGGGGCTGCCGAAACGCGGCTCGGTGCGATCGCCGGTGAACGCGTTGGGCTGGAGCTGGCCGCCCGGCAAGCAGGGCCGGATGTCCTCCTCGCGGTCGCTGTAGACCCCGAGGCTCTTGACGGCGTAGTCCTCCGACGCCGTCTGGACCACGTGGGCCAGCGCGATGACGTTGGCCTCCTTGGCCCGTTGCTGCATGGCCATGTAGTTGGGGATCGCCATGGCGGCGATGATCGATACGATGGAGACCACGAGGCACAGCTCGATGATCGAGAAGCCGGTTCGGGCGAGCATGGCGTCACCTTTCTCGTGCATGCGGATCTTCACCCGCTCAGGATCGACCTGGGCACGAGAAGGTTGAGCCCGGGTTGCCCGGCCGGCTGCCGGCCGGGATCCCGGGCCCGGGCGCTCAGCGGAACAGCTCGGTGAGGAAGACCTGCATGTGCTGCCAGGAGCGCCGGTCGGCGCGGGCCTGGTAGGCGGCGCCGGCGGCGGGGTCGTCCCCGGCCTCCTTCTGGGTGAAGGCGTGCACCGCGCCGGCGTACATGACCAGCTGGTAGTCCACGCCCGCGGCCTCCATCTCCTCCACGAACCCCTGCACGTCCCCCGCCGGCACGTACGGATCCACGGCACCGTGGCAGACCAGCACCCGGGCGGATACCTCGCCCGCGGCGGCGGGTTGCGGCGTGTCCAGGCTGCCGTGGAAGCTCACCACGCCGGAGACCCGCGCGCCGCTGCGGGCGAGCTCGAGCACGCCGCCGCCGCCGAAGCAGTAGCCGATGGCCGCGGTGCGCGAGGGATCCACCAGGGGCTGGGCCTTCAGTTGCGCCAGGCCCGCCTGGAGGCGGCCGCGGAAGAGGTCGCGATCGCCGTAGTACTTGCCGGCCTCGGCCTGCGCCTCCTGGCGGCTGGCCGGGCGGACGCCCTGGCCGTAGATGTCGCCGGCGAAGGCCACGTAGCCCTGGGCGGCGAGCATCTCGGCGCGCAGGCGCTCGTTGTCGGTCAGGCCCATCCACTGGTGCACCACCAGGATCCCGGGGCGGCGCCCGGTGACGGCGTCGTCGTAGGCCAGATAGCCCTCGAGGGTGATGCCGTCGTGCTCGTAGGTGACCGTCTCGGTGACCACGGCGGCGGATGCGGGGCCGGCCGCGGCGGCCAGGGCCATCAGGCCGAGGGTCACGGTCAGGGCGAACGCCAGCGTGCGGATCATGGACGACCTCCTCGAGCGGGAAACGGGGATCGGGGTTCTCGGACCAAGTTCGTCGGGTTCGTGGCGGCCCGCCACGGTGGCGGCGGCGGACCGGCGCGCCGTCCTTGGGACGTGTCCGGCGAGGTCGCCGGCCGCTGGCGGCGCGAGACGGCGAGAAGCGGCGAGAGGCCCCGAGATGAACGAAACCATCGCGGTCCTGTTCGACGGCCATTGCGCGCTGTGCAACGGCGTGGTGGATCGCCTGCTGCGCTGGGACCGCCACGCCCGGCTGCGTCTGGCGCCGCTGCAGTCGCGGGCCGGTCAGCGATTGCTGCGCGAGCATGGCCTGGATCCCGCGCGGCGCGACACCCTGGTGGTGATCGCCGGCGGGCGCGTGCTGCTGCGCTCGGACGCGGCGCTCGCCATCGCCGCGCGGCTGCCGGCGCCCTGGTCCTGGCTGCGGGCGCTGCGCGTGCTGCCCCGGCACGCGCGCGACCGGCTCTACGGCGCCGTGGCGCGGCGGCGCGAGCGCTGGTTCGGGACCCGCGAGAGCTGCCGGCTGCCCACGGCCGCCGAGCGCCACCGGTTCCTGCCCGGGGCCGAGGAACTGGTGGAGGAGTGATCGCCGCCCCGCGCCGCGGCACGACGTCGTTGACCCGCCACCGGGACCGGCTATGATCGGCCACAGGTCCCGGAACGCCCGCCCCGCCGCGCCGGAGGATTTTCCCATGGACGAACGCCGAGAACAGGAACGCCACACCCGGGTCTACCCCGCCGAGGTGCGCGACGGCGCGCGCGGCCGCAGCCTCGGCCTGGTGGCCGACATCTCCGCCGGCGGCATGCTCCTGCGCACGGAGACCGTGCTGCCGGTGGGCGAACGCCTCCGCCTGATCGTGGAGCTGCCCCGCCGGGGCGAGCAACGGGAGCAGACGGCGGTCGAGGCCCAGGTCCGCTGGTGCGAACCCGATCTCGATCCGGGCACCCACGTGATCGGGCTGGCCTTCACGGGCAAGACCCCGCCCGATGGCCCGGCCGCCACCGCCCTGATGCAGGCGCTGCGTGCCGGCGTCTGAGCCGCCGGCCGCACGCCATCAATCCAGACCCGGAGGTCCTGCCATGCTCCGTCCACGCCTTGCTTGCCTGCTGCCAGTCCTCGTCGCCAGCGGCATCCTCGTCGCCGCGTTCGCCGCTCCGGTCGTCGCCCAGCAGGCGACCGCCGCGACGGCCGACGGCCCCAGCCTGTTCGTCAACCTCACCAGCGACGAGCTCGACCGCGCGGCCATGGCCCTCTCCCTCGCCACCCGGGTGCGGGTGGAGCGGCAGATCCCCGTGACCGTCTTCCTGAACGTGGAGGGCGCCAACCTGGCCGATGGGGACCGGCCCCAGAACACCCACGCCGACGGGAAGACCATCCACGAGATGCTCGCCGGCCTGATCGCCGCCGGCGGCGAGGTGCTCATCTGCCCCATGTGCATGCGCAACGTCGCTGGGCTCGAACCCGCCGACCTCCTCGACGGCGTCCAGGTCGGCGGCTCGCACGTCACCTTGCCGGCCATGCTGGCCGACGGCGCCCGCATCCTCAGCTACTGAGCACCGCCCGGCCCGGCGAAAGCGGCGTCGGGGGTCGTCGGTGGCGGCCCCCGCCGCCCGGCGGCCCGGGCGATCAGCGCCAGGGCCAGCGCCCCGGTCGGCAGGAGCATCCAGGCCGGCACCCCGAGTCCCGCGGGCAGGAAGCCCAGCAGCGCCGCCACCGCGGCGGTGAGCAGGGCGTAGGGGAGCTGGGTGCGGACGTGGTCGTGGGGCTCGACCTCGCAGGCGATGGACGTCACGATGGTGGTGTCGCTGAACGGGGAGCAGTGATCGCCGAACACCGCCCCGCTGAACACCGCGGCGACCACCACGTGCAGCAGCTGCGCCTGGCGGCCGGGGTCCAGGTCGCCGGCCGCCGCCGCGGCCACCGGCACGGTGAGCGGGAACAGCAGGCCCATGGTGCCCCAGGAGGTGCCGGTGGCGAAGGAGACCAGCGCCCCGGTCGCGAACGTGAGCACCGGCACCAGCGCCACAACCCCCGCCCGCTCCACCAGGCCCGCCAGGAGGGTGGCCGTGCCCAGGTCCTCGATCACGCTGCCCAGGATCCAGGCCGCCACCAGCACCAGCACCGGTCCGAGCATGGCGCCGGCGCCCCCGGCGAAGGCGCCCGCCGCGGCGGGTAGGCGCAGCCGCAACGGGCCGGGCACCAGCGCGGCGGCCACCAGGGTGGCGGCCAGGCCAGCGACCACCATCACCAGCGGGCCCGCGTCCGAGCCGAAGGCCGCCACCAGCCCCGCGCGCGTCGGCGGCCAGACCGGGCCGGCCGACCCGAGCACCACGAAGCCCACCAGGAAGCTGCCCAGCAGCACGGCCAGCGGCACCAGCGCCCGCGCGGCGTCCCGACCGCCGGAGCGGTCCTGGTGGCGGGGCGCGTCCCCGTGCCGGGTGGCCAGCGTGGAGAGGTCGTCCCCGGCGAGGCGGGCCGTGCTCTGTGCGCCGGCCGCCCCCAACCGCGCCGCCTGTTCGAAGCCGCGCATGGGCCCGGGCAGGAAGTCCCAGCGGATGGCCGCGCCCAGCAGGACCAGGGTCCACCAGCAGTGGAAGTTGTAGGGCAGCGAGGCCAGGAACACGGCGTACGGGCTCACGGTGCGGCCGGCCAGCGCATACGCCTCGGCGATCATGCTGAGCTGGAAGGCGATCCAGGTGGAGATCACCGCCACGCAGGCCACCGCGGAGCTGGTGGAGTCCACCAGGTAGGCCAGCTTCACGCGCGAGACGCCGCAGCGGTCGGCCAGCCGGCGGCCCACCCGGCCCACCAGCATGCTGTTGGCCAGTCCGTCGAAGAAGCAGAGGAGTCCCAGGGCGAACGCCGCGGCCTGGAAGCGGCGGGCGGCGTCACGGCCGGCCGGGGCCAGGCGGGCCAGCAGCGCGGTGAAGCCGCCGGTGGCCTCGAGCACCGCGGCGAACCCGCCCAGGACCAGGGTGAAGGCGACGGCCCCCGTCTTCCAGGGACTGGCCAGGCTGGGCGCGAGATGATCGGCGAGGACGGCCAGGTAGGCCGCCCACGGGTCGCCGCCGGCGAGCAGCACGGCGCCGGCGTAGCCGCCGGCCAGCAGGCCGAACAGGGCGCGGCGCGTGGCCACGATGGCCACCAGGGCCACCAGTGGCGGCCAGAGCGCGCGCAGCGGCGTGGCGGCCGCCGCGAGGATCGCGGTGACGATCACCAGCAGGATCACGGTGGCGACGGACTTCATGGCGCCGGTCCTCGTGGCGGCGACCCTGGCGAGATCGCCCATTCAAAGTGACCATGTCTGGTCAGTCCGGACTGCCCCGGACCGTCATCCCGAGGGGAACCATGGCCACGCATTATTCCGAGCTCAACTTCGCCCTGGGCGAAGAGGTGGAACTGCTGCGCCAGCACGTGCAACAGTTCGCCGCCCGCGAGATCGCACCCGTCGCCGCACAGGTGGACGAGCAGAACGCCTTCCCGCCGGAGATGTGGCGCAAGTTCGGCGACGCCGGCCTGCTGGGCATCACCGTGGCCGAGCAGTACGGCGGCGCGGGCCTGGGCTACCTCGCCCACGTGGTCGCCATGGAGGAGATCAGCCGCGCCTCGGCCTCCATCGGCCTGAGCTACGGTGCGCACTCGAATCTCTGCGTCAACCAGATCTTCCGCAACGGCACGGACGCCCAGCGGCAGAAGTACCTGCCGAGGCTGGTCTCCGGCGAGCACGTCGGCGCGCTGGCCATGAGCGAGGCCGACGCCGGCAGCGACGTGGGCGGCATGCAGCTGCGCGCCCGGAAGCAGGACGACCACTACGTGCTCGACGGCACCAAGATGTGGATCACCAACGGCCCGGAGGCCGACGTCCTGGTGGTCTACGCCAAGACCGCCCCCGACCGGGGCATCAAGGGCATCACCGCCTTCCTGGTCGAGAAGGGCCTGCCCGGCTTCACCACCGCCCAGAAGCTGGACAAGCTGGGCATGCGCGGCTCGCATACCTGCGAGCTGGTCTTCGAGGACTGCGAGATACCCGCCGAGAACGTGCTGGGTCCACCGGAGAAGGGCGTGCAGATCCTCATGAGCGGCCTGGACTACGAGCGCGTGGTGCTCGCGGCCGGCCCGCTGGGCATCCTGCGCGCCTGCCTGGACACCGTGGTCCCCTACGTCCACGACCGCGAGCAGTTCGGCCGCGCCATCGGCGAGTTCCAGCTCATCCGCGCCAAGCTCGCCGACATGTACACCCGGACCAACGCCGCCCGCGCCTACGTCTACGCCGTGGCCCGGGCCTGCGACCGCGGCGAGACCACCCGCAAGGACGCCGCCGGCGCCATCCTCTACGCCGCGGAGACCGCCACCCTGCAGGCCCTGGAGGCCATCCAGATCCTCGGCGGCAACGGCTACATCAACGAGTACCCCACCGGACGCCTGCTGCGTGACGCCAAGCTCTACGAGATCGGCGCCGGCACCAGCGAGATCCGCCGCCTGCTCATCGGCCGGGAGCTGTTCGAGGAGTCGCACCCCGACGGCTCGGACGCGGCCAGGAGCCGCCGGCTGAAGGGAGACGCGGCGTGAGCGTCATCCGCAGCCAGGTCCTGACCCGCAGCGAGCGTTACCAGGAGAACGACCGCGCCATGCGCGAGGTCCTCGCCGATCTCGCCGCGATGCTCGCGACGGTGCGCGCCGGCGGCGGCCAGAAGGCCCAGGCCCGCCACCTCGCCCGCGGCAAGCTGCTGCCCCGCGATCGCATCGGTGGCCTGCTGGATCCGGGCTCGCCGTTCCTGGAGCTCAGCCAGCTGGCCGCCCACGGCGTCTATGGCGAGGCGGTTCCGGCCGCCGGCATCATCACCGGCATCGGCCGCATCGAGGGCCAGGAGTGCATGGTGGTGGCCAACGACGCCACCGTGAAGGGCGGGACCTACTATCCGCTGACGGTGAAGAAGCACCTGCGGGCCCAGGAGATCGCCGACCGTTGCCACCTGCCCTGCGTCTACCTGGTGGATTCCGGCGGCGCCAACCTGCCCTACCAGGACGAGGTCTTCCCCGACCGCGACCACTTCGGCCGCATCTTCCACAACCAGGCGAACATGTCGTCCCGCGGCCTCGCGCAGATCGCCGTGGTGCTGGGCATGTGCACCGCCGGCGGCGCCTACGTGCCGGCCATGGCGGACGAGGCGATCATCGTCCAGGAGCAGGGCACCATCTACCTGGGCGGTCCGCCCCTGGTCAAGGCCGCCACCGGCGAGGAGGTCACCGCCGAGGAGCTGGGCGGCGCCGACCTGCACACCCGCCTCTCCGGGGTGGCCGACCACCTCGCCCTGGACGACCGCCACGCCCTGGCCCTCGCCCGCCGCGCGGTGGCCAACCTGAACCGGCGCAAGCCCCTGAGCCTGGAGCTGCGCGAGCCCACCGCCCCGCTCTATCCGGCGGAGGAGCTCTATGGCATCGTGGGCACCGACCTCAAGCGGCCCTTCGACATCCGCGAGGTCATCGCCCGGCTGGTGGACGGTTCGGAGTTCGACGAGTTCAAGTCCCGGTACGGCGACACCCTGATCACCGGCTTCGCCCACCTCCATGGCTACCCCGTGGGCATCCTGGGCAACAACGGCATCCTGCACGGGGACTCCGCCCTCAAGGGCGCCCACTTCATCGAGCTCTGCTGCCAGCGCGGCATCCCCCTGGTCTTCCTGCAGAACATCACCGGCTTCATGGTGGGCCGGAAGGCCGAGGCCGAGGGCATCGCCAAGCACGGCGCCAAGCTGGTCACCGCGGTGGCCTGCGCGCGCGTGCCCAAGTTCACCGTCCTGGTGGGTGGCAGCTACGGCGCCGGCAACTACGGCATGTGCGGCCGCGCCTACGACCCCACCCTGCTGTGGATGTGGCCCAGTGCCCGCATCTCGGTGATGGGCGGCGAGCAGGCCGCCAACGTCCTGGCCACGGTCAAGGCCGACGGCCTCGCCCGCGAGAACCGGACCTGGACCGAGGAGGAGGCCGAGCAGTTCAAGGCCCCCATCCGCGCCCGTTACGAGGAGCAGGGCCACCCCTACTACGCCAGCGCCCGCCTCTGGGACGACGGCGTCATCGATCCCGCGCAGACGCGCGACACGCTGGGCCTCGGCATCTCCGCCGCGCTCAACGCGCCGGTGGAGCCCACGCGCTTCGGCGTCTTCCGCATGTAGGAGACCGCATGGAAGAAATACGAACCACCTGCCACGCCACGGTGGACGACCTCGGCGTGGCCACCCTCACCCTCGCGCGGCCCGACGTGCACAACGCGCTCTCCGCCACGATGATCGGCGAGCTGGACGAGCTGCTGCAGTGGGCCACCAACCTCGCGGACCTGCGGGCGCTGGTCCTGCGCGCCGAGGGCAAGCACTTCTGTGCCGGGGCCGACCTCGGCGACATGCGCGCCATGGCCGACGCCGAGCGCCAGGAGAACCTCAACGACGCCGTCCGGCTGGCCCGGATGCTCCGCCACCTGGACACCTTCGAGCGCCCCGTGCTCGGCCTGGTCCAGGGCGCGGCCTACGGCGGCGCCCTGGGGCTGGTCAGCTGCTGCGACACGGTGATCGCAGACCCGCGGGCCCGCTTCTGCCTCTCGGAGGCCCGCCTGGGCCTGGCCGCCTCGGTGATCTCGCCCTACGTGGTCCGGGCCCTGGGACCTCGCCGGGCCCGGCACAGCGCGCTGACCGCCGAGACCATCGACGCCGAGGCCGCCCTGCAGGCCGGCCTGATCCACCAGATCACCGGGGACCTGGACGCGGCCGCGGCCGACTGGCAGGCCGCGATCCTCGCCGGCGCCCCCGGCGCCCAGGCCGCCGTCAAGGAGCTGGTCCAGCGGGTCTGGGGCCACCCCGTGGACGATGGCCTGATCCGCGAGACCGCCCTGCTCATCGCCGAGCTGCGCTCGCGCCCCGAGGGGCGCGAGGGCCTCGCCGCCTTCTTCGAGAAACGACCGCCCGCCTGGGCGCCCGAACGGGAGTAGACCGTGCTGCGCAAGCTGCTGATCGCCAATCGCGGGGAGATCGCCTGTCGCGTCATCCGCACCGCCCGCCAGATGGGCATCCGCACGGTGGCCGTGCACTCCGACGCCGACGCCGACGCCATGCACGTGGCCCTGGCCGACGAGGCCGTCCGGATCGGACCGGCCGCGAGCCGCCAGAGCTACCTCGACCAGGACCGCATCTTCGCGGCCATCGCCCAGACCGGCGCGGACTCCGTGCACCCCGGGTACGGCTTCCTCTCGGAGAACGCGAGCTTCGCGCGACGCTGCGCCGAGGAGGGCGTGATCTTCGTGGGGCCGCCGCCGGAGGCCATCGACGCCATGGGCAACAAGAGCCGGGCCAAGGAGCTGATGACCGAGGCCGGCGTGCCCATGCTCCCCGGCTACCACGGCGAGGACCAGGACGACCAGGTCCTGGCCGACGCGGCCCGGGAGATCGGCTTCCCGCTGCTGATCAAGGCCGCCATGGGCGGCGGCGGCAAGGGCATGCGCATCGTCGAGAGCGCCGAGGATTTCGCCGAGGCCCTGAACCTCGCCCGCGGCGAGGCCGAGAACGCCTTCGGCGACCACACCGTCCTGCTCGAGCGGTTCCTGGCCCGCCCGCGGCACGTGGAGGTGCAGGTCTTCGCCGACCAGCACGGCAACGCCGTCTACCTCGGCGACCGCGATTGCTCCATCCAGCGCCGCCACCAGAAGATCATCGAGGAGGCCCCGGCCCCCGGCCTCTCCGAGCAGCTGCGCCGGGAGATGGGCGAAGCCTCGGTGCGCGCCGCCCAGGCCATCGATTACGTCGGCGCCGGCACCATGGAGTACCTGCTGGGCGAGGACGGCGGCTTCCACTTCATGGAGATGAACACCCGCCTGCAGGTGGAGCACCCCGTCACCGAGCTGGTCACGGGCCAGGATCTGGTGCGCTGGCAGCTCCTGGTGGCCAGCGGCGAGCCCCTGCCCCTGGCGCAGGAGGAGATCCCCGTGGTGGGCCACGCCATCGAGGCCCGCATCTACGCCGAGGACCCGGACGACGACTTCAAGCCCACCCCCGGGCGCATCGCCTTCATGGCCGAGCCGGAGCCGTCGCGCCACGTGCGCATCGACAGCGGCGTGCGCGAGGGCGACGAGATCTCCAGCCACTACGACCCCATGATCGCCAAGCTCATCTGCTGGGACGAGCGACGACCCCTGGCCATCCGGCGCATCAACCGCGCGCTGGAGGAGTACCGGATCGTGGGCGTGACGCACAACCTGAACTACCTGGCCAACATCCTCGACTCGCGCCCCTTCATCGCCGGCGACCTGTCCACCCGCTTCCTGCAGGAGCACGCCGACCTGCTCGTGGGCACCAACGGCCTGTCGCCGATCCGCTTCCAGGCCCTGGCCGCCCTCTACCTCTCGCTCTGCACCGCGCGCCGCGCCCAGCAGCGCGACCGCCAGACCAGCGATCCGTGGTCGCCGTGGTCGTCCCTGCCCCAGTGGCGGCTCAACGGGCCGGCCCGCAACGCGGTGCGGCTGCTCGACCACGAGGGGCACGAGATCATCGTGGCGGTGATCCGCGAGGCCGACGGCCGCTACCGTCTGGATCTGGAGGAGCGCGAGATCCTGGCCACCGCACGCCTGCAGGGCCGCCGGCTGTTCGCCGAGCTGGACGGCCACTCGCTCAAGGCCACGGTGACCGCCACGCCCACCGCCGTGACGGTGCACTTCCGTCATCACGTGCACACCTTCGCGTTGCCGGTGCCCGCCCACGTGGCCGAGCAGGAGGAGGCGAGCGGGCACCTCGACGCACCCATCAACGGGATCGTGGTGCAGGTGCAATGCCGGGAAGGCGAGGAGGTCGCGCGCGGCGCCACCCTGGTGGTGGTCGAGGCCATGAAGATGCAGTACAGCATCTGCGCGCCCGGCGACGGCAAGATCAAGGAGATCCTCTACCAGGTGGGCGACCAGGTGCTCGAGGGTCAGCCCCTGCTGATCATGGAGGCCAGGGCCTGATGGCGGATCTTCCTGGCCACGTCTGCCTCGTCGAGATCGGCCCGCGGGACCTGCCGCTGCCCCTGCCGGCGCGCACCGAGCTGGTCGACCGCCTCATCCTCGCCGGCCTGCGCGACATCCACCTCGGCCGGGCGAACCGGCCGGCGGTGCTCACCACCCTCGCCGGCCTGCCTCACCGGCACGACCTGCGCTACCCGCTGCAGCTGGACCATCCCGACCACCTCGAGCACGCCCTGCAGGTGGGGGCCGCGGAGATCGAGCTGGCCGTCCCCGCGTCCGGCCGCCTCTGCCGGGCCACCCACGCCGTCTCGCGCGAGTCCTGGCTGCGCCGCCTCGAGGCCGCCGCCAGCCTGGCCGCCGAGCACGGTCTGCACCTGCGCGGCCTGCTGCGCGCGGCGGTGGTCTGTCCGCTGCAGGGCCCGCTGGCGCCGGAGATCGCCGCCGAGATGTGCGGCGAGCTGGCCAACCTCGGCTGCTACGAGGTGAGCCTGGCCGAGGACACGGGCGACGCCGGGAGCGACCACGTGCGCGCGACCTGGGAGGCGTGCGGCGCGCGGGTCGGCCCCGACCGCCTGGCCCTCCGCCTGCGCCAGGGCCCCCATGCCGCCGCGGTCATCGGCGACCTGCTCGGCCACGGCCTGCAGACCATCGACGCCGCCCTCGGCAGCCTCGACGGCCAGCCCACCGGCACGGTCGCCACCGAGGACGTGGTGGACCTGCTGCAGGGCCTGGACGTGGCCACCTGGATCGATGCCGAGCTGCTGGCCGAGACGGCCTGGTGGCTGGGCGGCCGCCTGCGCCGGGCTCCGGCCGGGCGGACCTCGCGACACCGCCGCGCCCACCAGGCGGCGCGCACCCCCTGACCAAGGAGCGAGCCACCGCATGCGACGCACCATCCGGATCGGGAACGCCGGCGGCTACTGGGGGGACGACCCCGGCGCCCTCCGCCGCCAGATCGAGGGCGGCCCGCTGGACTACGTGACCCTCGACTACCTCGCCGAGGTCACCATGTCCATCCTGCAGGCCCAGCGCGCCCGCGACCCGCAGGCAGGCTACGCCCGCGACTTCCTCGAGCAGATGCGCGAGTGCCTGCCGCTGATGGTCGAGCGCGACGTCACGGTGATCACCAACGCCGGCGGCATCAACCCCGTGGGGCTCGGCCGCGCCATCGCCCAGCTGGCCCGCGAGCAGGGCCTGGACCTGCGCGTGGGCGTGGTGGACGGGGACGACATCCTGCCCGACCTGGACGCCCTGCGCGCAGCCGGCGACCCCCTGGCCAACATGGAGACCGGGCAGCCGCTCACCCCGGTGCGCGACCGCGTCAACGCCGCCAACGTCTACCTGGGCGCCGAACCGGTGGTGCGCGCGCTGCAGGCGGGCTGCCGGGTGATCGTCACCGGACGGGTCACCGATACCGGCATCACCCTGGCGCCCATGATCCACGAGTTCGGCTGGGACGCGACCGACTGGGACCGGCTCGCGGCCGGCGTGGTCGCCGGGCACATCCTCGAGTGCGGCACCCAGTCCACCGGCGGCAACTTCACCGACTGGCAGGAGGTGCCCAACCTGGCCCACGTCGGCTACCCCATCGTGGAGATCGGCGACGACGGCGCCTTCGAGGTGACCAAGCACAAGGGGACCGGTGGCCTGGTCTCCGTCGAGACGGTCAAGGAGCAGCTGGTCTACGAGATGGGCGACCCCGTCAGCTACATCACCCCGGACGTGGTGGCGCGGTTCGACACCATCGAGGTGGAACAGGCTGGCCGGAACCGCGTGCGCATCTCCGGCGTACGGGGCGAACCGCGCACGGAGATGTTCAAGGTCTCCATGGCCTACGACGACGGCTGGAAGGCCACCGGCACCGTGCTGATCTGCGGGCCGGAGGCCACCGAGAAGGCCGAGGCCGCCGCGCGCATCTTCTGGAAGCGCCTGGGCCATCGCTACCAGGCCACGCACACCTCGGTGGTGGGCACCGGCACCGTCTGGCCCGAGACCCTGGGCCGCTGGGAGACCACCGAGGTGCTCCTGCGTCTTGGCGTGCGCGACCACGACCGCGCCAGGGTCCAGGACTTCGGCGTCCTCTTGCCCACGCTCATCCTCTCCGGTCCGAGCGGCATGGCGGTGACCGGCGGCCGCCCCAAGCCCTCGCCCGTGGTGGCCTACTGGCCGGCGCTCATGCGGCGCAGCAGCGTCACCGCGCGGGTGGTGGCCATCCATCCCGACGGGCAGGAACACGAGCAGACCATCGGCTTCGCCGACGCGCCGCCGCCCACCCCCGATCACGTGTCGGCCCCGCGGCCCCGCCGGCCGCGCCGCAAGACCTGGCCGGGACGCACCCGGCGCGTGACCCTGCGCACCCTGGCCCACGCCCGCTCCGGCGACAAGGGCGACACCTGCAACGTGGGCGTCTGCGCCCGCTCGCCGGAGATCTTCGACTTCCTGCGCGAGGCCCTCACCGCCGGCGAGGTCAAGCGCTTCTTCAAGGGCATCGTCAGGGGCAGGGTGATCCGTCACGAGCTGCCCAACCTGCTGGCGCTCAACTTCCTCATGGAGCGCTCGCTGGGTGGCGGCGGGACGGTCTCGCTCATGCTCGATCCGCAGGGCAAGACGCTCTCGCAGGCCCTGCTGGAGATGGAACTCGAGGTTCCCGCCTCGCTCATCCCCCGATCCTGACCCGGGAGGCACCGGCCCATGACCCGACCCCAGGAGACCGGATCCGCCGCCCGCCGCCACCGCCCCACCGCCGTGGCCGCGGTCTCGCTGGCCGACAAGCTCGCCGACCTCGACGCCGTGGCCAGCCTGCATCGCGCCTTCGGCGACGTGGCCTGGCCGGTGCTGCGGCGCCAGTACCTGGCCGCCGGCTACCAGACCGGTGTCGAGCGCCTGGCCCGCGAGCTGGCCGCCGACCGCTTCACGCCCGAGGGCTTCACCGCCGACCCCGTGGCCGGCGTCCGCGACTGGCTGAGCGGCTTCTTCGGCGATCGTGGCACGGCCCGGCCGGAGATCTGGGCGGAGGGTGACACGGTCTTCCTCAGGACCCGCGGCTGCGAGCGCTGCCTGACCCGGGAGGCCGAGGCGCAGCGGCCCGTCGCCCACGACGAGGTCTGCTTCGTGTACTGCCGCGCCTGGGTGGAAGGCTACGTCATGATCCTGGGCGACCTCTTCCCCGGCGTGATCATCAACTACCACAACGTGGACTCCCGCCGGGCCGGCGAGGGGCACGACTGTGTCGAGGCCTTCCAGGTGGTGGCGCCGGCGTGAACCGCCGCCGGCGTGAATCGGCGCCCTCCGGGATTCACACGTTGCCGTGATAACTCTCTAGAAGATTTTAACCTGCAAGACTGGAACTCCGGGCGGGCCGGTCCGTATCGTGGGGATGTCGGACCATCCCGCGCCGTGTCCTCCCCACCGGGCGCCGCGCCATCGGCTGCGAGTCTCCATGCTGCTGCCCCATCCTGGCCGCGCACTGCGGAGCGCGTGCCCGCGCCCCACTGGCATCCTGCTGCTCCTGTCGGGACTGCTGCTCGTACCGGGCCTGCTGGCCCCCGTCGCCGCCCGCGAGGCCATCACCGCCGACGATCTCGAGCGCCTGATCTCGCTCGGCGACATCCCGGGCGCGTCGCTCGCCGTCCTGGAGGCCGACACCGTGGCGGCCGTGCACACCGCCGGCGTGCGCAACAGCCGGATCCGTCGCGCGGTGGATCGCGAGACCGTCTTCGAGGCCGCCTCGCTGAGCAAGACGGTCTTCGCCTACACGGTGCTGCGTCTGGTGGATCGCGGCCTCTTGACGCTGGATGAGCCGCTCGTCCGCCACGCCCCCTACCCGCGGCTGGCCGGCGATCCCCGCCACCGCCGTGTCACCGCCCGCATGTGCCTGACGCACACCACCGGCCTGCCCAACTGGGGCACGCGGTTCGTCGCCGAGCCAGGCACCCGCTTCACCTACTCGGGGGAGGGGATCCGCTTCCTGCGCAAGACGGCGGAGGCCGTCACGGGACTGCCCCTGGAGGAGCTGGTCCGGCGCGAGGTGTTCGAGCCGCTCGGGATGACGCGCAGCAGCTATCTCTTCGGTCGCGAGTTCGCCGAGAACGCCGCCACCGGGCATGACCGGTCCATGCGACCCCAGCCGCGCCGGCGCAGTCCCAGCGGCAGCGCCGCCGCCAGCCTGCACACCACCGCCCGCGACTACGCTCGCTTCCTCTCCGCCTGTCTCCGTGGCGAGGGGCTCTCCGCGGCCATGCGGGCGGAGATGCTCACGCCGCAGATCCAGGCCGAGCTGGGCGCACCCGCCGACGTCGCCGAGCACGTCCACTGGGGTCTGGGCTGGGGCCTGATGGACGGCCCCCACGGCGAGGTGGTCTGGCAATGGGGCGACAACGGCGATACCGTGGCGCTGGCCGCCGGTTGCCCGGGGTGCGGGGCGGGAGTGGTCTACCTCGCCAACGGCGCCACGGGACTGTCCGTCGCTCACGAGCTGGTGGACGCGGCCATGCCGGCGCATCACCCCTGGTGCCTGGTGGCCCTCGACTACCAGCGGTACGATGGCCCGCGGCGCGTGCGCTGGTTCGAGCAGCAGGCCCGCCGGTCGCTGGCGGCCGGCGAGCTGACCCGGGCGACCCTGGCCCTGCAGACCCTGCTGGAGCTGCGTCCGGGACACCCCTGGGCGGCGGACCTGCTGGGCGAGGTGCAGGAGATGCGCGCCGAGCGGTCGGGGCGCGACTCCGGCCACGGTTGAGCCCTCGGCCGGCTCCCCCCCGGTGCGGGATCCGTGGCGCTGCCGGTGGTTTACACCGCGCCGGCCACGCGCTAAGGTGCAGCGGTCGAGCGCACCCCGGACCGCCGCGTCTTGCGCCCGTGTCCGGTGGCATCATCTTGTCCTGGGATCATCTTGTCCTGGCATCCATCGCCCACCCAGCCCGCGGCGCTCCGCCCCGCGGCCATCGAAGGGGTCTTTCGTGAAGATCAACCGCAACCCGCGCGATCGTGCCATGGTCCTGCAGCTGTCCGGCGACATCATGGGCGGCAAGGACTACGACACCTTCACCAATGCCATCAAGGAGCTGGTGGACGAGGGCCACGTCGACCTGATCCTCGATCTCGGCAAGGTGCGGTACATCAACTCCACCGGCCTGGGCATCCTGGTCAGCGGGCTGACCACGCTGAAGAAGAACATGGGGCAGATGAAGATCTGCAACCTGAGCAACCGGATCGACCGCCTCTTCTCGGTGACCAGCCTGACCACGGTGTTCCCCACCTACGAGTCCCTCGACGAGGCCCTGGCCTCGTTCGAGGAATAGGTCGCTCCCGGGTCATCCGAGCGACGGTGCCGCCGCGCTGGAGTCCGGCTCGCCCCGGCGGTCCGGATCCAGGCGATGATTCCAGGTTCGCCAGCGTCGACGGGCCACCCATCGGTGGCCCGTCCGGCGTCCCGGCGGCTGATGACGACCGGACGTCGGGCATGACCGCAGCGGCGCCTGGCGGGCGCATGGCCCGGCTGTACATCGATGTCAGCCACAGGGAGCCATGACGAACGATCCGCAAGACCAGAGGCCCCGCATCCTGCTGACCGGAGCCACCGGTTACGTGGGCGGACGCCTGCTCGCCGCTCTCCGCCGCGACGGCCTCGCCGTCCGCTGCCTGGTCCGCCGACCGGAAAACCTGCGCGCCGCTCCGGGGCCCGATCTCGAGGTGGTCCAGGGCGACGTGCTGGATGCCGACAGCCTCGCCCCCGCCCTGCAGGGGATCCATACCGCGTACTACCTGGTGCACGCCCTCGCCGGCGGCCGCGACTTCGTGGCCGACGAGCTGCGCGGCGCGCGCAACTTCGCCACCGCCGCCCGCGCCGCCGGGGTCCGGCAGGTGATCTACCTCGGCGGCCTGGTGCCGCCCGGAGAGCTGTCGGCCCACCTGTCCAGCCGCCGCGACGTGGGCGCCATCCTGCGCGAGGAGGGTCCGCCGACCCTGGAGTTCCGGGCCTCGATCATCATCGGCTCGGGCAGCCTGAGCTTCGAGATGATCCGCGCCCTGGTCCAGAAGCTGCCGGTGATGATCACGCCGAGCTGGACCCGACGCCGCGCCCAGCCCATCGCCATCGAGGACGTGATCGCCTACCTGCGGGCGGCCCTGGACCGACCGCTGGAGCGATCGGAGATCCTGGAGATCGGCGGACCGGACCAGGTGTCGTACAGCGAACTGATGCAGATCTTCGCCGAGCAGCGCGGGCTGCGCCGGCGCCTGCTGTCGGTGCCGCTGCTCTCGCCACGGCTCAGCTCCTACTGGCTGGGGCTGGTCACCCCGCTCCAGGCCCGGGTGGGCGCCAAGCTGGTGGGCAGCATCCGGCACGACACCGTGGTCACCGACCCGCGCGCCCTGAGCGTCTTCCCGGTCCGCCCCCATGGCGTGCGCGAGGCGGTCCGGCGCGCCATCGAGCGCGAGGACCAGCGCCTGGCCGCCACCCGCTGGTGCGACGCGCTCTCCAGCAGCCAGGCTCCATCCCGGTATGGCGGCGTGCGTTTCGGTTCCCGCCTGGTGGACTCCCGCGAGACGACCGTCGGGGTGCCGCCGGCGCAGGCCTTCGCCCCCATCCGCCGGATCGGGGGCAAGGTGGGCTGGTATCACGGGACCTGGCTGTGGCGGCTGCGCGGCGCCCTGGACAAGCTCGCCGGCGGCCCGGGCATGCGCCGGGGTCGGCGCGATGCCGAGCACCTGGCCGTGGGCGACCCGCTGGACTTCTGGCGCGTCCGCGACCACGAGCCGGACCGGCTGCTGCGCCTGCGGGCGGAGATGCGCCTGCCCGGGCGGGCGTGGCTGCAATTCGAGGTGCGCCCCGAGGGTGCGGGCAGCCGTATCCGCCAGACCGCCATCTTCGATCCGCGCGGCCTCCTCGGGCTGATGTACTGGTACGCGCTGTGGCCAGTGCACCAGTTCGTCTTCGCCGGCATGCTGCGCCGCATCGCCCGGGCGGCCGCGGGCCCGGGCTCCCCACGCGCCGGGGACCCGCCGCCCTCCGTTCCCGGCTGATCCCCGGGTCGCCCGTTTTTCTGCTTGCGGATCGCGCGGGATCGGTTTGATTGGGCGATTGGTACGGTCGTTTCAAACAACCGTTTTATTCCCGGGATCAGCCATGCCACGGTTGCCGGATACCGCCCCCAGCGATCCTCGCGACACCCGCGCCCGGCTGCTCGACGCCGCCGAGCAGCTCTTCGCCGACCGGGGCTTCGCCGCCGTCTCCATCCGCGACATCGCGGGCGCGGCGGCGGTGAACGTCGCGGCGGTGAACTACCACTTCCATGGCAAGCAGAGCCTCTACCACGAGGTCCTGCGGCGGGTGGCGACGGGCAAGCGCGAGCGCTACCTGGCCGCCATCCGCCGGGCCGCCGCCGGACCCGAGGCCGGACTCGAGGACGTGGTGGCCGGGTTCTACCGCATCCACTTCGAGGACACGCTGAAGACGCCGCAGGGCGGGAACTTCGTCAAGCTCCTGGTGCGGGAGATGCACCATGGCAGCCTGGAGGGCGCGCGCATCCTCCAGGACATCCTCATGCCCATGTGGGCGGAGATGACCGAGCTGACGCTGCAGCACCTGCCAGGCGTGGCCCCCGGGCTCGCGCCCTGGATCGCGGGCAGCCTGCACGGGCAGCTGGTGCACTTCACCATGCGCTGGCACCAGGCCCACGGCCATCCCGGCTGCGAGGCGGCCGCCGGAGCCTTCCGGACCGTCTTTCCCCCGCTGGCCGACGACGTGGACACCTACATCGACGCCGCCGTGGCCCACATCACCCGCTTCTCGGTGGCCGGCATCCGGGCCGTCGCGGCCTCGCCCGCGCCGCGCGCCGTGGCCGGCCCCTCACCGGAGGACCTGACGTGACCCAGACCGCACGACGCCCCGCCATCGCCACCATCGCGGTGCTGTCGCTGTTGACCGGCTGCACGGTGGGACCGGACTACGTGCGCCCGGAACTCACCGCCGCGGTCCCGGACGGCTACGTCTCGGCGCCCGCGTCCGCCGCGCCGGGCGATCCGGCCGGTGCCGCGGCCAGCGCCCCGGCCGACACGCTCCTGGCCACGCCACGCTGGTGGACGGCCTTCGCCGACACCACCCTCGACACGCTGGTCGCCCGCGCCCGGCGCGGCAACCAGGACCTGGCCGCCGCCACCGCCCGGGTCCTCGAGGCGCGCGCCGCGGTGGGGGGCGCCCGCGCCGACCGCTGGCCCGCCATCGAGGTGGGCGGCACCGCCAACCGCGGCAAGAGCAGCCTGCAGGCCTTCGGCGGCCGCGGCAGCTTCTACCGGACGCAGTTCGAGGCCAGCCTCTCCACCCGTTACGAGCTGGATCTGTGGGGTCGTCTCTCGCGGGCCGAGGAGGCCGCCCGCGCCAGCCTGCTGCAGAGCCACATGAACCGCCGCGTGGTGTTGCAGACCCTGGTGGCCGACGTGGTGCGCACCTGGTTGCAGGTCCGCGAGCTGCAGTGCCAGCTGGGCCTGGCCCTGCGCACCCGCGCCACCTACGAGCAGACCCTGCAGACCGTCCAGGACCGCTACGTCCGGGGCGTGGCCCCGGCGCTCGACCTGCGCCTCTCGCGCCAGAACCTGCTGAACACCGAGGCCACCATCCCGGAGCTCCGGCGCCAGCTCGCCGAGGCCGTGCGCCGCCTGGAGATCCTCCTGGGCGACTACCCTGCCGGCGAGCTCGCCCATCTGGATGACGCCCGGCTCCGCGCGCTGGCCATGCCCGATCCCCTGCCGCCGGTGCCCGCGGGCCTGCCCTCCTCGCTGCTCGCGCGCCGGCCGGACCTCGTGGCGGCCGAGGCCGGGCTGCACGCCGCGGTGGCCAACGTGGGCGTGGCCACGTCACGCCTGTATCCGTCGATCTCGCTCACCGGCAGCGCCGGCTACACCGGCACCGAGCTCGACCAGGTGTTCGAGGCCGGCAACGACGTCTGGTCGCTCACCGGGAACCTGGTGATGCCGCTGATCAACCGCGGCGCCACCCAGGCGCAGGTCGAGGCCGCCGAGGCCCGCGCCGAGCAGGCCGTGGCCGCCTACCGCCAGACCGTCCTGGTCGCCTTCGCCGAGGTGGAGAACGCCCTGGACGCCGAGCGCCACCAGGCCGCGCGCGAGGCCGCCCTCGCCGCCTCGGTCCGCGAGGCCCGCCGGTCCCTGGACCTGGCGCGTCAGCGCTACCGCGCCGGCCTGGACAACCTGCTCTCCACCCTGGAGACCCAGCGCCGGCTGCTGAATGCCGAGAGTTCCCTGCTCGCCACCCAGCGCGCCTTCCGCACCGCGCGCGTGAACCTGATCCTCGCGCTCGGCGGCCCCTGGGACGCCGAGCTCGCCGACCCCGTGCTCGCCGCCGAGAGCGGCGCCAGCCGAGAAGGAGATCGCCCGTGAGCGCCCCCATCCGTCGCCGCCGGCTCATCGCCGTGGCCATCGTCCTGGCCGCGGTGGCCGTGTTCGTGATCCTGATGGCCACGCGTCCCCAACCCCAGCGTCGCCAGCTCGAGACGCCGGCCCCGCTGGTCACGGTCCACCACGTGGACGCCGTCCAGCCACCCATCACGGTGGAGGGCTGGGGGACGGTGGAGGCCCAGCGCGCCATCAACCTGGTTCCCCAGGTCTCCGGCAAGGTGGTCGAGGCGTCCGGGTCCATGCGCGTGGGCGCCTTCTTCGCCGCCGACGAGGTGCTGGTCCGCATCGATCCCACCGACTACCAGCTGGCCGTGGAGCAGGCCCGCAGCCAGGTGGCCCGGGCCGAGTACGACCTGGCCACCGTCCGCGAGGAGGCCAGCATCGCCCGCGACGAGTGGGACCGTCTGCAGCGGGACGACCTCGCCGGCTCGGGCCTCGGGGAGACCGAGCCCAACGCCCTGCTCTTCCGCGAACCCCAACTCCACCAGGCCGAGGCCCAGCTGGCCGCCGCCCGCGCCGGCCTCGCCCGGGCCGAGCTCGACCTCTCCCGCTGCAACCTCACCGCGCCGTTCGCCGGCCGGGTCCTCGAGGACCAGGTGGACCTCGGCCAGTACGTCCGCGCCGGCGAGGTGCTCGGCCGCATCTACGACATCGGGACCGCCGAGATCACCGTCAACCTCACCGACCGCGACCTCGCCTGGGTGCGCGTGCCCCGGGACCCGGGCGACACCACCGCCGGTTCCCCGGCCGCCATCGAGGGCGAGTTCGCCGGCGCCACCCACACCTGGACCGGCCATGCCGCGCGTCTCGGCGGCGCCATCGATCAGGCCAGCCGGACCGTGCCCGTGGTGGTGGAGGTGGACGCCCCCTACGCCGTGGAGGGTGACCGCCCGCCGCTGCTGAAGGGGATGTTCGTCAAGGTGATCTTCGCCGCCGATCCGCCCGCGGGCTCGGTCACCATCCCCCGCCGCGGCCTGCGCCCACGCGACGAGGTCTGGGTCCTCGACCAGGAGGATCGCCTGCGCATCCGCAGCGTCCGCGTGGTGCGCGCCGGCGTCGAGAACGCCGTGATCGGCGGCGGCCTGCAGCCCGGCGACCGCCTGATCACGAGCAACCTGCAGTACGTGGTGGACGGCATGGCCGTGCGCGTGAACGGCGACGCCGCCACCGGAGGTGCGACGCCGTGAGATCCGCGCTGAACTGGTTCGCCACCAATCACGTCGCCGCCAACCTGCTGATGTTCGTGCTCATCGTGGCCGGGCTGGCCTCCATCCTGACCATCGTGCAGGAGGTGTTCCCGGAGACCGAGCTGGACATCGTCACCGCCTCGGTGGTGATGCTCGGGGGCACTCCCGGCGAGGTGGAGGAGAGCGTCTGCATCAAGATCGAGGAGGCGGTGCAGGGCGTCGACGGCCTCGAGAAGATCACCAGCACCGCCCGCGAGGGCGTGGGCACGGTGACCATCGAGCTGGAGACCGGCACCGACCGCCAGAAGGCCTACGACGACATCAAGTCCGCCATCGATCGCATCGAGACCTTCCCCGAGGAGACCGAGAAGCCGGTGGTCACGCTGGTGGAGGCGCGCCGGCCGGTCCTCGACGTGATCGTCTACGGCGACACCGACGAGCGCTCCCTGAAGGTCCTGGCCGACCGCATCCGCGACGACCTCATGGCCCGGCCCGAGATCACCTACGCCGAGGTCCAGGGCACCCGGCCCTACGAGATCTCCATCGAGGTGAGCGAGGCCACCCTGCGGGCCCACGGCCTGTCCCTCGCGCAGGTGGCCGCGGCCGTGCGCCAGAACAGCCTCGACCTGCCCGGCGGCAGCGTCAAGACCGCCGGCGGCGAGATCCTCATCCGTACCGAGGGCCAGCGCGACACGGGCGCGGACTACGCCCGGATCGTGGCGGTGAGCAGGCCCGACGGTTCGCACGTGATGCTCGACGAGATCGCCACCATCCGCGACGGCTTCGAGGACGTGGATCTGCGCACCCGCATGCAGGGCGAGCTGGCGGCCATCGTCTCGGTCTACCGCACCGGGGACGACAACGTGCTGGATGTCTCCCGCGCGGTGAAGGACTACCTGGCCGTGCAGGACCAGGCCCTGCCCGCGGGCATCGATCTGGAGATCTGGCGCGACCGCTCCACCATCTATCGCGAGCGCATGAACCTGCTGCTGAAGAACGGCATGGTGGGATTGCTGCTGGTGTTCGGCGTGCTCGCGCTGACCATGCAGCTGCGCCTGGCGTTCTGGGTGGCCCTGGGCATCGGCATCAGCTTCCTGGGCGCCTTCTGGGTCCTGCCCTGGTTCGGCGTGACGCTGAACATGATCTCGCTCTTCGCGTTCATCCTCTCGCTGGGCATCGTGGTGGACGACGCCATCGTGGTGGGCGAGAACATCTTCGCCCGCCGCGAACGCGGCGAGGACGCCCAGACCGCGGCCAGCCGCGGCGTCCTGGAGGTGGGCGGTCCGGTGATCTTCGCCGTGCTGACCACCGTGACGGCCTTCTCCCCCCTGCTGGCGGTGGAGGGCATGATGGGCAACTTCATGTTCCCCATGGCCGTGGTCGTCATCGCGGTGCTGGCCTTCTCGCTGGTCGAATCCCTGCTCATCCTGCCCGCCCACCTGGCCACGGTGAAGTCGGTGCGGCAGCTGGGCGCCGAGGTGCCGCGGCAGCTGCGCGAGGCCGGCGGCCCGCGCGGGTTCTACCACCGCTCCAAGCACCTGGTGAGCGAGAGGCTCGAGTGGTTCGTCCACCGCGTCTACCGCGGCCACCTGGACTGGGCGCTGCACAACCGGGGCATCGTCATGGCCCTCGCCACGGCGGTGATGCTCATCACCGTGGGCTTCGCCGGGGGCGGCCACCTCCAGTTCACCTTCATGCCGCGCATCGAGTCCGATACCGTGACCGCGAGCCTCACCCTGCCCCAGGGCACCACCATGGAGGAGTCGCTGGCCGCGGCGCAGCGCCTGGAGACGTCCCTGCGGCAGGTCCGTGAGGCCATCGGCCAGGACGGGCCCGCTGGCGCCGAGGATCCCATTCAGCTGGTCCAGACCACCGTGGGCTCGCAACCGCGCGCCTCGGGCGGTGGCGGTCCCATGGGCGGCCAGAGCACCGGCAGCGGCGCCCACCTGCTGGAGGTGTCGGTGGAGCTGCTCTCGGCCGACCAGCGCACCATCTCCGCCGGGGAGATCGCCCGGCGCTGGCGCGAGGCCACCGGCGCCATCCCCGAGGCCGTGGAGCTGGGCTTCAGCGCCGACCTCTTCTCCGCCGGCAAGCCCATCCAGGTGCAGCTCGCCAGCCCGGTCACCGAGGACCTCGATCGGGCCGCCCAGGAGCTCCAGGACGAGCTGACCACGTTCCCGGGCGTGATCGACATCTCCGACAGCTTCCGCGAGGGCAAGCTGGAACTGAAGCTCGACCTGAAGCCCGAGGCCCGCGCCCTGGGCCTGACCCTCGAGGATCTGGCGCGGCAGGTGCGCGGCGGATTCTACGGCGCCGAGGTGATGCGGATCCAGCGCGGCCGCGACGAGGTCAAGGTCATGGTCCGCTACCCCGAGCGCGAGCGCACCAGCGTCGGCCACGTCGAGGACATGCGCGTGCGCACCTCCGCCGGCGCGGAGGTGCCGTTCACCCGGGTGGCCCGGGCGGTGGTCGGCCGCGGCTTCTCCACCATCGAGCGGGCCGAGCGCCGGCGCATCGTCAACGTGTACGCCGACGTGGAGCAGGACCAGGCCAATGCCTCGGAGGTGCTGGCCGAGCTGGAGGCTGGCTTCCTGCCCCGGCTCCTGGAGCGCTATCCCGGCCTGCGGTACGACCTCGAGGGCGAGGAGGAGGAGCGTCAGGAATCGGTGCAGAGCCTGATGCGCGGCTTCGTGCTGGCCATCTTCCTGATCTACGCGCTGCTGGCCGTGCAGTTCCGCAGCTACCTGCAACCGTTCCTGGTCATGAGCGCCATCCCCTATGGCGTGGTGGGGGCGGTCTGGGGCCACGTGCTGATGGGCTGGGACCTGACGCTGCTGTCGCTCTTCGGCGTGGTGGCCCTCGCCGGCGTGGTCGTCAACGACTCCCTGCTGATGATCGACTTCATCAACCGCGCCCGGCGCTCCGGCCTGGCGGTGCGCGAGGCGCTGCTGCAGGCCGGTCAGCGAAGGTTCCGCCCCATCCTGCTCACCTCGGTGACCACGTTCCTGGGCCTGACGCCCCTGCTGCTGGAGCAGAGCCTGCAGGCCCAGTTCCTCATCCCCATGGCCATCAGCCTGGGCTTCGGCGTGCTCTTCGCCACCACGATCACGCTGATCCTGGTGCCGGTGGGGTACAGCCTGCTGAGCTCCTTCAAGCGGTTCTTCGGCTTCCGGGACCAGGTCTGGGTGAGCGAGGAGGAGGCGGGCCTGGGGGTCGGTTTCGGGGAGTTCGGCGGGGCCGGGTCGGCGGAGGACGCGCCGGCGTCCGGCCGCTGAAGAATGCGCTGGAGAGGGCTTGCCCCGGCCCGCGAGGGGTATCGGCCCGACGATGCGGAGCGAGGATCTCCGCGATGAGAGCGGAGCCCCGAAAAGAGTTGCAAGGTCCTGCAGCCTTGACGACCTTGGACGGGAACGCCGACCACCTCCGCTGCGGCCGCAGCCGTGGCGGATCGACTCGAGAACGGAGAGCAGCGACGTGAGCGATACCCAGCTGATCCAGGTGACCGAGGCCGCGAACAGCGCCCTGAGCGCGTTCGATTTCACGGCCCACGCCGGCAAGGGCGTCCGGGTCTTCGTCCAGGGCTTCGGCTGAAGCGGCCCCGCCCTGGGCATGGCTCTGGATGAGCCGAGCGACAAGGACCAGGTCTTCGACCACGACGGCTTCACCATCATGGTGGACCCGCAGACCCGCGACATCGTCGACCAGTCCGGCGGACTGACCATCGACTACGTGGACCAGGCCCACCAGAAGGGCTATCTCCTGCAGCTGAACCAGGCCGGTGACGGCGCCTGCGGCGACGGCGGCTGCTCGGGCTGCGGCTAGCGGGCACCCCCGCGAGCATCACCGCCCGCCGGCGGTGCGAAGGGCCGGGACCTCACGGGTCTCGGCCCTCTGGCTTCCCCGGACCCGCCAGCGCGAGATCGCGCTGCCCGCTGGCGAGTGGCGGCGGTGAGTGGCGGCCGGCGCCGTCTCCATCAGAAATCGTCGTCGTCCTCGAAGTAACCGTCTTGCTCGAGATCCCCGTCCAGACCGTCCTCGAGATCTCCGTCGAGACCGGCGTCCAGATCGGCGTCGCCGGCCAGGGGATCGTCGGTCACGGCCAGTTCGGTGGCATCGGGCTCACCATGGTCGAGGAGCTCGTCCTCGAGGGCCTCGCAGCACTCGTCGCTGCAGAAGACCCGCTGGCGATGCCTGATGCCGTCGCCCTCGATGGCGGCGCCGCAGTAGTCGCAGCTGATCACGGTTTCCATGGCGGACGGCCTCCCCTCGTTCAGCGGTACGGTCGGTGCTCGCGCGAGAAGTAGTCGCTGGTCATGTGGCGCACCTGACGGTTCAGCAGCACCAGGGCGATGAGGTTGGGCAAAGCCATCAGTCCCAGCGCGCTGTCTCCGAAGTTCCAGACGATCTCCAGCGAGAAGATCGCGCCGAGGAAGTTCATGACGCAGAAGACCACCTTGTAGGGCATCACCCAGCCGGGACCGAAGAGATACACCACGGCCCGGTCGCCGTAATAGCTCCAGCTGATCGCCGTGGAGACGCCGAAGAGCACCACGCCCACGGTGACGATCAGGTAGCCCCAGGAGCCGAAGATGGGCGCCAGGCCGCGCTGGAACCCCCAGGCGGTCAGCGGCGAGCCGTTGAGCGCCATGTGGCCGGTGAGCGACAGCCTGGGCAGGGCATCGAAGTCGATGACGCCATCGCGGACCGGCAGGGTACCGGTCCAGGAGCGGCCGTCGGCCCGGAGCACCGGGTCGTCCACGATGGAGTGGTTGGTGACCAGCTGGGCGCCCGCGGGCTGCCCGCCACTGACGACCACGTCGCCGGTCAGCAGATCCGCTGCCGCCACGCGACCATTGGTCTGCACCTCGGCGCCGGCCCGCATGACGGTGATGTCGGATTGCGCGTTGACCGGGATCTCCTCCAGGTGCTTGTCCTTCCACACGCCGGTGGAGAGGATCACCAGGCCGGTGATGGTGCAGACGATGAGCGTGTCGATCAGCGGGCCCACCATGGCGACCACGCCCTCGCGCACGGGCTCATCGGTTTTGGCCGCGGCGTGGGCGATGGGGGCCGACCCCTGGCCGGACTCGTTGCTGAACAGGCCGCGCTTGACGCCCCAGGTGAGCATGAAGATGAAGGTGCCGCCGGCGAAGCCCCCCACCTGGGCGGCGGGCTGGAAGGCGCTGGTGAAGACCAGGGCGATCATGGCGGGCAGCTCGGTGACGTTCAGGACCAGGACCAGCAGGCCGCCGATGACGTAGACCGCGGCCATGTACGGCACCAGCTTGCTGGTGACCGCACCGATGCGGCGGATGCCGCCGAGGATCACCGCGCCGATGAGGGTGGCGGAGATCAGGCCGGTGATCCAGGTGGGCACGCCCACGTCCGCGCGCATCTGGTCGGCGACGGTGAAGGCCTGGATGCTGTTGCCCGAGCCGAAGCTGGAGATCACGGTGCACACGGCGAAGGCCACGGCCAGCGGCTTCCACTTCTTCCCCAGGCCCTTCTCGATGTAGTACATGGGGCCGCCGGCCGCGGTGCCGTCGGGCAGGATGGTGCGGTACTTCTGGCTGAGCGTGCACTCGGCATACTTCAGGGCCATGCCGAACACCGCGGTCACCCACATCCAGAAGAGCGCGCCGGGGCCGCCGTAGTGCATGGCGGTGGCCACGCCGGCGATGTTGCCGATGCCCACGGTCGCCGACAGGGCGGTGGTCAGGGCCTGGAAGTGGGAGAGATCGCCGGCGTGGGAGGGGTCGTCATACTTGCCGCGGATCACGTCCAGGCCGTGCTTCAGGCGGCGCAGCTGCAGGAAGCGCAGCGAGACGGTGGTGATCAGGCCGACCAGCAGCAGGGCGGCCACCATGGCGGGAAACGTCTCGGGCCAGCCCCAGACGGTGCCGGACAGGTCGGCGGCGAACTGACGGACGAACTCCATGCGGGGAACTCCACGGTTGCAGACGGGATGGCGGGTCCCGTACCGGCTGGGGCGGCCGCACGGGGCTTCCCCTGCGTTTACCGGATTCGCGAGCCCATCTCAAGAGGGAAAAATCGCCGGGCGGCGGGGCGGTGGGGCGGCGGGCTCAGCCGCGGCGGAGCAGCTGGGGCAGCAGGGCGAGGTCCTCGCGGCCGACCGCCCGCACGGCCAGCGCCGCCGCCACGTAGAGCGTCACCCAGAGCGTCAGGCCGCCGAGGAAGGGTCCCCATCCGGCATCCAGCTGCAGCAGGAACCAGCCGTCCAGCCAGCCGGGGGCCAGCAGGCGCAGCAGGCCGGCGGTGGCGCCCCAGCTCGCGACCAGGGTGGCGGCGGGCCGCAGGAAGGCGCGGCCGAGGGGATGGCGGTACTCGGTGCGGCCGAGGTTCCAGACGTGCAGGCCCACGCTCTGGGCCAGGGTGAACACGGTGGCCGCGCCGGCGCCGTAGTAGCCGAAGCGCGGGATGAGCAGCGCGTTGAGCACCACGTTGGTGGCCAGGGCGCTCAGCCCGATGGCCACGAACACCCGCTCGCGGCCGGCGGCGATGAGGGTGCGGTTGAGCACGTGGTTGGCCGCCTGCAGGGGCAGGCCCCAGATCACCAGCTGCAGCACGGAGATGGAGGCCGCGAACGCGGTGGGGTCGGCGTCGGTGGTGCCGCGCGCGAACCACTCGATGAGCGGCCGGGCGCAGAGGCTCGTCAGCCAGGCCAGCGGCAGGGCGGCCAGCAGCATGTAGCGCAGGCTGCGCTCGGCCAGGCGGCGGGTATCGGTGGCCGACTGCTGGGAGTAGCGCGCCAGGGCGGGGAACATGGCCGTCGCGAAGATGTTGGGCGCGATGAGCAGGATGTCCAGCGCCCGGTGGCCCAGGCCGTAGATGCCCGTGGCCGCCTTGCCGGCGATCTCGTTGAGCATCACGGTGTCCACCTTGTAGCTGAGGATGCCGAAGGTGGTGGCCAGGAACATGGGCAGGCCCAGGGCGAGCATCCAGCGCAGGCCGGGGACGGCCTCGTCGGGGCGGGCGCGGCGCCAGGGGCCGGTCTTCCAGAACATGAGCGGCGCCATCACCAGCAGGCGGGCCGCCCGGCTGGCGAAGTTGGCCCAGATCACGCCCATCAGGCCCCAGCCGGCATCGAGCCACCACCAGGCCAGGGCGAAGTAGACCACCGCCGAGACCAGCTGGCCCCAGGTCTGGTACTGGACCTTCTCGTGGGCCTGGAGCACCGAGTCGCAGGCCATGGCCGTCGTCTCGAGGAACAGCCCGGCGGCGGTGACCAGGATGGCGGCGGTGGCCAGCTCGCCCTCGCCGGTGAGCTGCAGGTAGCCCAGCAGCACCAGGTAGCAGACCGCCCCCAGCCCCCAGCGCAGGCGCAGGGCCGCCCACGTCAGCGGCCAGCTCCACTCGCGGTGACGGGTGACCTCGCGGGTCAGCAGCACGCCGAGGCCGAAGTTGGCCACGGTCAGCAGGATCACGGTGAGGTCGTTGGCCAGGAACCAGATGCCCATGCCCTCGGGGCCGAGCAGCGGCGTCATCTTCTTGGTGATGAACACCGCGAGCAGCCGCCCGAGCATGAAGCCGGCGGTGAGCAGGAAGGTGTTCTTGGCGACGCTGCGGGTGGCGGTGGGCGGCACGCGGGCTCCTCGCGAGTGGGCTGCCGATCGGCCGGGATGATGGCACCGGCCAGGCCGCAGGTGCAAGCGGGAAGGGCGGCGTCGCCTCAGAAGGTGCCGCGGGTGGCGGTGGTGATCACCAGGCCGTCCTCGCCGGTGAGGTCGTAGGTCAGGTCCAGGCGCGCCAGCTCGCTGTTGCCCGAGCGGACGCCGCCGAAGCGCAGGCCCAGGCCCACCTCGTGGCGGGCGTCGGCCAGGGTGCGGTCCTCGTCGCGGAAGCGGGCCAGGCCACCGGCGTAGAACGCGCCCCAGCCCACGCGGGCCAGGCCCAGCGGTTCCCAGGGCAGGACGCGGCCCAGCTCGGTGTTCCAGCGCAGCAGCTCCTCGCCCGCCATGCCGTCCACGTCCAGGGTGCGCAGGCCGCGGTCCAGGCCCAGGGCGGGCAGCCGGTCGCCGGTGAGGCGCTCGGTGTGGACCGCCTCGACGAAGGCCTTCCAGGTGTAGGGGCGCTCCGGCAGGCCGAGCCGCTGGTACCAGCCCGCCAGGGCGCCCAGGTAGTGGTTGCGGTCGTCGGCGGCGCCGCCCACGTCGGCCAGCGCGATCACCTGCTGGACGGCGAAGGCCCGGCCCACGCGGTCCCAGTTGCCGATCACCGCCTGCAGCGACCAGGGGTCGCCGGAGCCGGCGCTCGAGCCCACGGCGGCGCCGGCGGGTCCGGCGCGCAGCTCCAGGGTGGGATCCAGCGGCACGTCCTCCTGGTTGCCGTAGCGCCGCAGGAAGCGGGTGGTGGTCCAGTGACGGCCGTGGCTGTAGACCACCAGGTGCGGCCAGCTGCGCGTGCCGCGCTCGCGGTCCAGCGGCGAGCCCGGCGCCGCGAGGAAGCCGAGGTCGGCCACCCGGCCGTCCGAGAGCACGGCGTGGCCGGCGCCCAGATCCCAGTCCAGTCGCGTGACGTGCCAGGCGGCGCCCAGGCGCCAGATGCGCCCGCGGCCGGTGGGGCTCAGGCGCCGCGCCGCCTCCACGCGGAAGCCCTCGCTGCGGCGCGGCAGGAGGGCGTAGAGGCGGCCGGCACGTTGCGGGTCCGCCCCGGCCGGCCCGCCGTTGCTCAGGTACCAGCGCGTGTCGTGCCGGCGCTCCCAGGCGCGGGTCTTCACCTGCCAGGCCTGGTCGTCGGAACGGAAGGGCACCGAGAGGGCGCCCCAGCGGTCGTATCCGTCGGTGCGCTCGTCCACGTTCAGCTCCACGGTGAGCGGCGAGCGCAGCACCCGGTGCTGGCGCAGGTAGATACGGCCATAGCGCGCGTCGAGGTCGTCCCCCAGGCCGGTGCGCACCAGCAGGGCGGTGCCCAGGAAGTTCTCCTCGGTGAGCGAGAGGTTCCAGCGCACCGCGCCGCTGGAGGCCAGGGAGAAGTTCACTCCCAGGGCCAGGGTCCAGGTCTCGCGTGTGTGCACCCGGACATGGACGCGGCCGTCGGCGGTGGTGTCCACGGGCGTGACGGAGACCTGATTGAGGATGCCCAGGCGGCGGAGATTGCGCGCGGACTCGGCGAGCAGGGCGGGGTCGAAGGGGTCGCCCTCGCGGAAGAGGAGCTCCTGGCGCACCACCCAGGGTCGCGTATCGGCATGCAGGGCGTTCATGGTGCGGCGCAGGGTACGGTTGAGGCCGCCGGCGTCGGCCACCTCGGAGGGTGTGAAGATCGGGTCGAGGTCCAGGCGGATCTCGCCGACGCGCAGGGTGTCGCGGGCGGTCACCGCCGGTTCCTGCGCCGGGGCGACGGAGCCCGCGAGGAGCGTCAGGCCCAGGGCCAGACAGGCTGTCAGGCGGAGGCTGCCAGATGACGCCAGGAAGATGCCAGGATGACAGGCGGCTCCTGCCAGGTCGCGGCGGGAAGGGGATCGCCGGGCCCCGGGCCCGGTGCCTGTCGATTTCACAGGTCGTTTTCCTGCATGGATTTTCCGCGATCGATCGCCGCCGCCGGTGAGATGGCACGCGGGTTGTAACAGGGAGAGTGAAAGACACCGGGAGCCCCGCTCCCGAGCGGATCAAGAGGACAAGCAACCAGAGACCAGGAGGTCACGCCATGTATCCCATCGCTCAGCTGATCAACGCCGCGCTCGAGCCCGCCAGCACCGACGGCCGCACCTGGAACGTGAACGAGCGCCTGCCGCGGACCAACATCCTCGAGGGTGAGAAGGACTACCGGCTCGAGATGGACCTGCCCGGCGTCCGCAACCAGGACCTGGACATCAGCGTCGAGGACGACACGCTCACCGTCAAGGCCGAGCGGAGCCTGGAGGTTCCCGAGGGCTACAGCAACCGCCGCTGCGAGATGAACGGCAAGATGTCCTGGCGCCGGAGCTTCCAGCTCGGCAGCGCGGTGGACGTCGAGCGGATCGGCGCCCGCCTCGAGAACGGGATCCTGACCCTGACGCTGCCCAAGAGCGAGAAGTCCCTGCCGCGGCGCATCGAGGTCGAGTAGGTCCCCACCGACCCAAGACGCTGGCCAGCGGCCACGTCCGGCAGGCCCGCCCCGCAATCCCGCGGGGCGGGCCGTTTCTCTCGCGCCGGCGGCCACGGACCGGCGCCCCGCGCCCAGGCGGCCCGGTTGCGACCGTGACACGACCGGCCGCCTGTGGCATGCTGCCCCCATGAAGCTCATCACCTACACGCAGGGGACGGACCCGCGCTGCGGGCTGGCCCTGAGCGACACGGTCGGCCTCGACCTGCTGGCCGCCGACCCCACGCTGCCCCCGACCTGGCACGCCCTCTTCAGCGAGCGGGACCGCCTCCGCCGGCTCCACGACCAGTACCTGCCGCGCGCCGCGGACCCGGCCGGCGGGGACTCCGCTCCCGCGCCGCCGCTCTTCCCCCTGGCCGCGGTGCAGCTGCTGGCCCCGGTGCTGCTGCCATCGAAGATCATCGGCGTGGGTCTGAACTACCGCGACCATGCCGCCGAGCAGGACCGGCCGCTGCCCCGGCAGCCCATGCTCTTCGGCAAGGCTCCCAGCTGCCTGCAGACGCACGACGGCCCCATCGAGCTGGCGGACGACCTCACCCAGGTGGACGCCGAGGCGGAGCTGGCCGTGGTGATCGGCAAGCCGGCGCGGGCGGTCTCCGCCGCCGAGGCCGGCGCGGTGATCGCCGGCTACACCGTCTTCAACGACGTCACCGACCGCGAGGCCCAGCGGCGCGACAGGCAGTTCTTCCGGGGCAAGAGCCTGGACACGGGCGGGCCCTGCGGGCCGTGGATCGTCACGGCGGACGAGCTGCCCGATCAGGCCCTGGGCCTGCGCATCCGCTGCTGGTGGAACCAGGACCTGATGCAGGACAGTTCCACCGGGCAGCTGGCCTTCGGGCCCCATGAGCTGGTGGCCCACGCCAGCCGCCACATGACCCTCTTCCCCGGGGACATCATCGCCACCGGGACGCCGGGTGGCGTGGGCGAGTTCCGCGATCCGCCCCGCTTCCTCGTGCCCGGCGACGTGGTGACCGTGGAGATCGAGGGCATCGGCCGCCTGGTCAACCCCGTGCGGCGCTGGTCCGGCGACTAGCCGGACTCGCCACCTGTTCGCAAAATCGCCGCCGCCAGGGGCCGGAGCTTGCAATGCGCATCCCCGGCCGCCTCGTGCCACCCGCCGGCGGTCCGTCCGGGCCCACCGGATCCCGCCGTGCGGCGCCGTTTCCGGTGACCGCGCACGCCATCCGTTGCTTCCGGAACGTTCCTTGGAAGACCCCTGCCAGCAGCCTGCCACGCCGGGCAGTCCGCAAGCCTGACCGCCCGTCCCGGCACCACGACATCCCCGGGGAGATCCTCCATGCCGGCCGCCTGCGTGAGCCTCGACGAGTTGACCGACGTCCTCGCCCACCTGCCGACCTACGGGCTCTACGGTTCGGGGCGCCGCGCCGTGGACGCCGAGCGCGGCTTCCGCCGCAGCCTCGGCGGCCTGCTCAAGGACTGTGGCGACCATCTGCTGACCGTGGCGGAACGGTGCGCCCCCCTGCTCACCGAGGAGCAGGAGGAGATCCTCGATCTGCTGGTCGACCACATCAGCGCCATCTTCCGGCGACTCGATCGCGAGGGCCGCGTGGCCATCGCCGGCAATCCCGCCGAGACCGTGCCGGAGCTCGAGGAGCTGGACGGCCAGCTCCTGCAGCTCGCCGAGCAGGCCCTGCGCCTGACGCGCGAGCTGGACGAGCAACACCCCGCGGAGGCCTGGTTCCGCGACCAGGCCATCCGCCTGAGCCAGGACCTGGCCGACCTCAGCCGCACCACCGAGGAGCGCAACTTCCTGCTCGGACTGGGCTGGGAATCGGAATTCGCCCGGATGCGGCGGAGGTAGATCATGAGCACCACGCGCGACGTCTGGCAGGAGCGCGGCGCCGACCAGGTGACCATCTGGTCGCCCGCCGACCCCCGCCGCCCGGTGGAGGGGCCGCTACCCCTGTCGCTCTTCGCCGGCCGGACCCTCGTGCTCGACCTCGCCCCCGGCCAGCTCGCCTGCCGCGAGCAGGAGGGGCGGGTGGCCCAGGTCTGGCTGGACGGCCAGCCGGAGGTCTCGCTGCCCGCTCACCCGGGCCCCGATGAGCGGCTGTGGTTCGTCCGCGACGACACGCCGCTGACCTGGCGCTGGCGCGAGGGCGACGCCCTGGTGGTGGCGCTCGGTCGCGGCCGGAGCCTGCGACTGCCCGTACGCGGCGCCGTGGCCCTGGTGGTCCGCGACGCCATGGCCCTCCTGCAGACGGTGCTCCTGGGCCTGTCCCACCTGGACCCACAGGTCCTGACCGACGTGCTCCGCACCCATGTCCAGGCGACCCTCGAGTCGCGGCTGGTCACCGTGGTCGACGGCGGCCGCATCGACCCGGTCCGCGCGCAGATCCTCCTGGAGAGCCTGACCTGCAGCGATCTCGATGACGACCTCGCCGACCTCGGCCTCGCGGCCCTGCACGTGGGGATCACGGTGCCCACGGCGGCATCGGTCGCGCGGCGCCACGATCCCGACCCGATCCCCGTCTCCTACGACGACGTCCTCTGACGCCATCCCCGCTGGACAATTCTCCCCGGCGTTCCGATCATCAGAGCGGCGCCCGCCGGCGGGCGCGCGCACTCGATCCCCCAGGGAGGATGCCATGCCACGCCTGCTGACCGGTCGCCATGCGAGCAATGCGCTCTGCAGCCTGCTCCTGCTCCTGGCCGTCGCCGCCCCCGCGCAGATCGTCAGCCGCGATCCCGGCACCGACCCCGTGCTCGCCGACATCGTCATCGAGGGCAACACGGAGACCGAGCGCTGGCTGATCGAGGAGATCATCGACCTCGATCCCGGCGATCCGTTCTCCCTCGCCACCTTCGACGCGGTGTGGGATCGCCTGGAGGACTGCGGCTACTTCGCCTTCGTGGATCTGGACACGCGCGAGGACGGGGAGGGCGGCGTCACGCTGCTGGTGACGGTGGAGGAGGAGAAGACCACCCGCGTGACCCCCTATGTCCGCTATGACCGCCGGCACAAGTATTTCCTCGGGGGCGCGCTCACGGACACCAACCTGCGCGGCGAGGGCGAGATCCTCGACCTGCAGGCCAGCGTCCTCTACACCCAGCGCCTGCGGGCCGCGTGGACCAAGCCCTGGCTCCTGCGCACCGAGGGCCTCGCCCTCGAGCTGGACACGCAGTGGCACCGCGCGGACTTCGTCTTCCGCCCGTTCGAGTACACCGCCTGGCACGCGCTGGCGGACGTGCGGCGGACCATCGCCGGACGCTGGTTCGTGGAGGCCGGCGGCGGCTACGAGAGCTTCGATCAGCACGACGCCTACACCTGGGACGAGGGCCCCGGCGTGGTGGACCACCCCGCCGGCCGGCGCGAGACCTGGGTGCTGCATGCCGGCGCCGGTGTGGACACGCGGGACAACGTGTACTACCCGGAGCAGGGCTTCTATGCCGCCTACGACTACAGTTACCGCCTCGGTGGCGACGTGGACGGCCTCTCGCGGCACCGGGTGGACGTCCGCGCGTTCGTCCCGCTGCCCGGCGCGCCGATCCTGGCCCTGCATGGCCTCGCCCACCTCTCCGACGCGCCGCCGTATCCGGAGTACGTGCTCCGCTGGGGCGGGCCGGAGACCGTCCGTGGCGCCCGCTACGCCAGCCGGGAGGGCGACACGGCCTACCTGGCCACCGCCGAGCTGCGCTGGCCCCTGGTCATGATGCCGGTGGCGGTCACCGGCGAGACCGTGGGCCTGGGCCTGCACGCCTTCACCGACGTGGGCGACGCCTTCCATGACGACCTCCACGAGACCGCGCCGCGGTCGCTCTTCAGCTACGGCGCCGGCATCCACGTCAGCCTGCTGACCTGGCAGCTGCGCTTCGAGGCGGCGAAGGAGCGCGACGGCGACTGGACCTTCGAGTTCATGGACGTCTTCAACTTCTGAGGCCGGCGCCATGACCCCGGCGATGGTCTTCACCACCGATGCGCCCTGGCCCCTGGGCCGGTTCCCGCTGCTGGCCGGCGTGGCCGGCCTCGCCCACGCGGTCACCACCCGCGACGGCCCGGACTTCGGGACCGTGGGCACCTCGGCGCAGACGGCCGCGGCCGCGGGAGAGGCCGCCGCGGCGATCGGCCTGCAGGGCGCCGCCTGGGTCCATCAAGTCCATGGCGCCCGGGTGCTGCTGGCCCGCGCGCCTGGTCCGCAAGGCGACGCCGACGCCCTGATCACCGACACCCCCGGCCTGGCCGTCCTCGGCCGCAGCGCCGATTGCCCCCTCGTGCTGCTGGCCGGCCGGACCGCCAGGGGCCGTCCGGCGGCCGCCTTCGCCCACGCCTCCTGGCGCGCCACCGTCCGGGGACTGGTCACCGCCACCATCGCGGCCCTGCACCTGCGCCTCGGCGTCGCGCCCGCCGCCGTCACCGCCGCCATCGCGCCCTCCGCCGGCCCCTGCTGCTACGCGGTGGGCCCGGAGGTCCGCGCCGAGGCGGTCGAGCGCCTCGGCCCGGCCGCCGCCGCCTTCTTCCGGCCCCACGCGGACCGCTGGATCTTCGACCTCTGGCGCGCCAACACCGCCCAGTTGACGGCGGCGGGCGTCCAGCCCCGCCGGATCGCGACCAGCGGAATCTGCACCCTCTGCCGCGGCGAGCGGTTCTGGAGCTGGCGCCGCCAGGGGACCCACGCGGGGCGTTTCGCCGCCCTGATCGGCCCGCTGCGCCGCGATGGCTAGATCCGCCCGACGGTGTCCGCCCAGGGACGTTCCCCGGTTCGCACAATCGCGAATGACGTCCGATAAGATTTTTCTTTAAAGCATGCTGAAGATGAACCGAAGTGGGGATTGCACTCCGCCGCAGTCGGTCGGCCGGAGCGCAGGTTCATGGGCTGTCGCGCTCGTCGACTCGAAGCGGCCGGCCGCAAGCCACGGGATACCATGAAAGGACTCTCCGATGTTTGCCAGCATGAAGCTCGGAACCAAGATCGGCGCGGGATTCGCGGCGCTGATCGTGGTTGCCCTCGCGCTGGGCGGCCTGGCGGTCGTCAGCATGAAGGGGGTGGAAACCAAGTCCAACGTCCTCTCCGGCGAGTACATGCCGGAGGTGGAGTACCTCACGGAGGTCGAACGCGCATCCCTGCTGACCATGTACGCCATGCGGGGCTATGGGCTGTCCGAGGCGCAGCAGTACTATGACGCGGGCGTCCAGCAGCTCGCCGAGCTCGACAAGTGGCTCGCCGAGTGCGCCCGGCTGGCCGACGAGGCCGAGAGCCTGGTGAAGCTGGGTCCCGCCGTGGTCGAGATCGAGGAAGGCGTGTCGCGGTACAGGGACCTGGTCCAGCAGACCGTGGCGCTGAACGCCAAGCTGGCCGACAACCGCTCCGGCCTGGACGACGCCGCCGCCCGGTACATGCAGAACGCCACCACGTTCCTCGATTCCCAGAACGAGTCCATGGCGGAAGACATCCAGACCGGCGCCAGCGAGGCCAAGATGCATGAACGCATGCAGAAGATCACGCTGGTCAACGACGTCATCGACCTCGGCAACGAGACCCGCGTGGCCTGCTTCAGGAGCCAGGCGCTGCGCGACCCCGCGATCATCGAGCAGGCGGACGCCAACTTCGCGCTGATCGGGCAGAAGCTGGACGACCTGCGCGAGATCACCTTCCTGGACCGGGACCTGCGGGCCATCGCCGAGGTCGAGGCGGCGGGCGATGCCTACCGCGAGGAGATGAACGCGCTGGCGGCCAACTGGCGCCAGATGCAGGACGTGGGCAAGCGCCGGGGCGTCGCCGGCGACGCGGTGCTCGCCGTGGCGCAGGAGACCGCCGCCGCGGGCATCGAGGGCGCCCAGGTCATCGCCGACGAGACCTCCAGCACCCTCTCCGCCGCCTCGCTGACCATGCTGATCGGCCTGGCCATCGGCGTGCTGGTGGGCGTGGTGCTGGCCATCGTGATCACCCGCTCGATCACCGGCCCGTTGAACCGCATCATCGCCAACCTGAACTCGGGCTCCGACCAGACCGCCAGCGCGGCGGGCCAGGTCTCCTCCGCCAGCCAGTCGCTGGCCGAGGGCGCGAGCAAGCAGGCCGCGGCCATCGAGGAGACCGCCTCGAGCGTCGAGGAGATGACGGCCATGACCAGGCGCAACGCCAAGGGCGCGGGCGAGGCGCGGGAACTGGCCGGCAGCACCAACGGCAGTGCGGCCAAGGGCGTCGAGGCCATGAAGCGCATGAGCAAGGCCATCGACGACATCAAGCAGTCCAGCGACTCGACGGCCAAGATCATCACCACCATCGACGAGATCGCCTTCCAGACCAACCTGCTGGCCCTCAACGCCGCCGTCGAAGCCGCGCGTGCCGGCGAGGCGGGCAAGGGCTTCGCCGTGGTGGCCGAGGAGGTGCGCAACCTGGCGCAGCGGTCCGCCGAGGCGGCCAAGAACACCGCCGAGATGATCGAGGACGCCGTGCGCAACGCCGACAACGGCGTGTCCATCGGCAAGGAAGTGGGCGAGGTGCTCGGGGAGATCGGCGACCAGGCCAGCCGGGTCAACGTGCTGATCGACCAGATCGCCAGCGCCACCCAGGAGCAGGCCGAGGGGCTCGAGCAGGTCAACCTGGCCGTCGGTCAGATGGATCAGATCACCCAGGCCAACGCCGCCAACGCCGAGGAGTCGGCGTCGGCGAGCGAGGAGCTCTCCGGCCAGGCCGAGGAGCTCAGCCGCATGGTGATCGAGCTCATGAGCATGGTGGGTGGCTCGGCCTCGACCGGTGGACGCACCGCGCCGGCGCCGCCGTCTCACCACGTGCCCCGGGTGACGACACCGCCCGCCAGCCAGGCCCCGTCCCGCGCGCCCCGCAAGGAAGCGCCGGTGGCCAGCCTGAACGACGACGAGGTCTTCTCCCTCGAGGACGACCACGAGCTGATGAACCTGTAACCGGGTCATCGGGTGTGACAGGCGAGGCCCGGAGCCAGGTGCTCCGGGCCTCGTCCCATGCCTGCCGCCGGCTCCCCGCCGGCTGCCCGCCGGCTGCCCGGCCGGACGCTGCCAGGTCGTCCCGATCAGTGGTCCAGGAACCGCGCCTCCGAGACCAGGCATATCCCCCCGACCTGGGCGAGCAGCGGCCGCAGGTCGTCGGTGACGGCCTCCAGCTTCTCCGGGGGGCAGGTGGTCAGCAGGTAGTTGTTGCTGGAGACCGAGGTGAGCTCGTCGCCCAGGCGGCGGCCCCTCTCCCCCGCGCCCATGACGCCCCGGATCAGGGTGTAGCCGTGCAGCCCGTGGCGCGCGAGCACCGCGATCACCTGGGGGACGTGCGGGGCGTCGATGACGATCTCGATACGGCTCACCGGAATCATGGTCACCTCCAGAGCGCCTCGATGACGCCGAAGTAGAGCGGGATGCCCACCGCGATGTTGAAGGGGAAGGTCATGGCCAGGGCCATGGGCAGGTAGAGGCCCGGGTTGGCGCCGGGCAGGGCCACGCGCACCGCGGCGGGAACGGCGATGTAGCTGGCGCTGGCGCAGAGCACGCACAGCAGCAACGCATCGCCCGGCGAGAGACGCGCCAGCCAGGCGAAGAGGATGGTCCCCGCCGCGGCCACCAGCGGGACGGCCACCGCGAACACCGCGAGCGCGGCGCCGGCGCGGCGGAGGTCATCCAGCCGGCGGGCGGCGATCAGGCCCATGTCCAGCAGGAAGAGGCAGAGCACGCCGCGGAACGGCGCGTGGGCGAAGGGCGCCACGGCCTCCCAGCCGCGCTCCCCGGTGGCCAGGCCCACCAGCAGGCTGCCCAGCAGCAGGAACACCGGACCGCCCAGGAACGCCTCGCGCAGCAGGGACCCGCGCGATGGCGACGCGACGCCGCCGCCCGGATCGCCGCCCCCGCGGGTGATCCCCGCCCGCCGCGCCAGCAGCACGCCCACCAGGATGGCCGGCGACTCCATGAGCGCCATGGCCGCCACCATGTGCCCGCCGTAGGGCACGCCGCGGGCCTCGAGGAAGCCCGCGGCGGTGATGAACGTGACCGCGCTGATGGAGCCGTAGGTCGCCCCCACCGCGGCGGCGTTCTCCACGCCCACCCGCCGGCGCAGCAGCAGGAACACGCCCACCGGCATGGCCATGCTGGCGACCACGCCGGCGGCCAGGGGGACCAGGACGGCGACGGAGAACCCCGCCCGCGCCAGCTCGACGCCACCGTGCATGCCGATGGAGAACAGCAGGTAGAGCGACAGCGCCCGCGTCACCGGCGTGGGGATCTCCAGATCCGAGCGTAGCAACGTGGCCGCCATGCCCAGCAGGAAGAACAGGATGGGCGGGGCGACCAGGTTCTCCACGACGAGGGTCAGGTCCATGGCGGCGGGCCTCCAGCGTCGGGCGAGGGCGTCGCGGCGATCCGGCGCCAGGGGGCCGGCGCGATGAACAGGACCGGCCGATGGTAGCGCAAGCCGGCCGCCACGGCGACCCCGGACCCGCCGCGCCCTTTGACGCCCGCCGCCGCCGGGGTTAGCCTTCTGCACGCAGCCTTCCGCCCTCACCCCAGCAGCGAGGCCCCGCGATGACCGGTCCCGACGCCAAGCAGCCCACGCCCGCCGCTCCCCAGGACGCCACCGCCGCTTCCGAGTCCCGCAACTTCCTGCGCGAGATCGTCGCCCGGGACGTGGCGGCCGGCACCCACGGCGGCCGCGTCCACACGCGGTTTCCGCCCGAGCCCAATGGCTACCTGCACATCGGCCACGCCAAGGCGGTGCACATCGCCTGGGGCCTGGCCCAGGAGTTCGGCGGCAAGTTCAACCTCCGGTTCGACGACACCAACCCCGAGAAGGAGGAGACGGAGTTCGTCGACGGTATCCAGGCGGACGTCCGCTGGCTGGGCGCCGACTGGCAGGACCGCTGCTTCTTCGCCAGCGACTACTTCGACACCCTTTACGAGTGGGCGCAGCACCTGGTCCGCGAGGGCAAGGCCTACGTCTGCTCGCTCACCGAGGAAGAGGTGCGCGAGTACCGCGGCACGGTCACCGAGGCGGGTCGCCCCAGCCCCGACCGCGACCGGCCGGCAGCGGAATCGCTGGACCTGCTCGAGCGCATGAAGACGGGCGAGTTCCCCGAGGGGCAGTACACCCTGCGGGCGAAGATCGACATGGCCCACCCGAACATGAAGATGCGCGACCCCCTGCTCTACCGGATCAAGCACCGGACGCATCACCGCACGGGGGACCGCTGGCACATCTACCCCATGTACGACTACGCCCACGGCCAGGGCGACGCCATCGAGGGCATCACCCACTCCACCTGCTCGCTGGAGTTCCAGGTGAACCGGCCGCTGTACGACTGGTTCATCGACAACCTGCCCGTCCCCCACCACCCCCGGCAGTACGAGTTCGCGCGCCTGAACCTCACCTACACCGTGATGAGCAAGCGCAAGCTGCGGCAGCTGGTGGAAGAGGGCCACGTCGCGGGCTGGGACGACCCCCGCCTGCCGACGCTCTGCGCCATGCGCCGTCGCGGCTACACGCCCGAGGCCATCAAGGAGTTCTGCGAGCGGATCGGCGTGGCCAGGGCCGACAGCACCGTCGACGTCTCGCTGCTCGAGTGGGCCGTGCGCGAGCACCTCAACCGCATCGCACCGCGGGTCATGGCCGTCCTGCGCCCCCTGAAGGTGGTGATCACCAGCTACCCCGAGGGCGAGGTCGAGATGCTCACGGCCATCAACAACCCCGAGGATCCGGCCGCCGGCACCCGCGAGATCCCCTTCTCCCGCGAGATCTGGATCGAGCGCGACGACTTCCGCGAGGAGGCCCCGCGCAAGTTCTTCCGCCTGAAGCCCGGCAGCGAGGTGCGACTGAAGCACGCGTACATCATCCGCTGCGACGAGGTGATCAAGGACGCGAGCGGCGCGATCGTCGAGCTGCGCTGCAGTCACGACCCCGCCACCCGCAGCGGCGAGACCCCCGACGGCCGCAAGGTCAAGGGGACCCTGCACTGGGTGAGCTGCCAGCATGCCCTGGCGGCGGAGGTGCGCCTCTACGACCACCTCTTCCGCGAGCCCTTCCCCGAGGCGGGCGAGGGCTTCCTGGAGAACCTCAACCCCGGATCCCTCGAGGTGCTCACCGGCTGCAAGCTGGAGCCCTCGCTCGCCGTCGCGCAGCCCGGCGACCGGGTGCAGTTCCTGCGCAATGGCTACTTCTGCGTGGACACGGAGGATTCGCGGCCGGGCGCGCCGGTCTTCAACCGCACCGCCACGCTCAAGGACACCTGGGCCAAGATCCAGAAGAAGGGCTAGCCGTCCGACCGCGCTCCCGGGGAGCGTTTCCCGGGAGCCGCGGCCGGGGGTTCCCGGCGGCATCCAGGCGTCTTGAATACAAAAATTGATATCAAATACTCTTTTTCATTGAAAAACGATCCGAATTGCCGGACGATCCAGGCTCCGAGGATGGTCCTTCCCGGCTTTCTGGAGGCTGCCCCATGCGTCCCGCCCCCTCCCTTCCCCGCCGCACCGGCCGGGTGGTCATCATCGGCCTGGTGATCCTGCTGCTCGCCGGCCAGGTGCTCGCGCGCAACCCGTACCGCCGCGACTTCTTCGACGTCTACCCCGCGGCCGAGGGCACCCGCCTCGACGATCTTCCCAGCGCCCCCGGGCACTGTGGCGTCTGCCACTTCGCCTTCGGTGGCGCCGGCCCCCGCAACGCCTACGGCCTGGCCTTCGAGGTGGCCCTCGCCCAGTATGGCGACGCCGCGGTGGCCATCACGGCCATCGCCGGCGAGGATGCCGACAACGACGGCCACACCAGCGAGGTGGAGATCACCGACCTGGAGAACTTCGGCAACACGCCCACCTTCCCGGGCCTGCGCGACGACAACCTCGGCGACGTCCTGGAGGTGGACCCCGCCGACCTCGAGGGCCATCTCGTGCCCGCCGGCGGCAGCGACACCGAACCGCCGCAGGTGGCGGTGACCGCGCCGGCCGCCGGCGCCCTCCTCGCGCCCAGCACCACGACCACCGTGGCCTGGACCGCCACCGACGACTCCGGCATCGCCAGCGTGGACGTGGCCGCCAGCCACGACGGCGGCGCCAACTTCAAGCCCGTCGCGCGCGGCCTCCCCCCCACCGGCAGCTGGGAGTGGTTCGTCCCCAACCGCCCCGGCCCCTCCCAGGTACGCGTCACCGCCCGCGACGCCGCCGGCAATCCCGGCCAGGGGCTCAGCGGCGGCTTCACCATCGACACCTATCCGGGCGGCGTGGTCGCCACCACTCTGCGCGACTTCGATCTGCCCGGCACCCAGCCCCTGCAGGGCGGCACGCTCGAGGATCCCGGCCAGACCTGCGTCACCTGCCATGGCGGCTACGACCCCGCCACCGAGCCCTACCACATGTGGGTCGGCAGCATGATGGGCCAGGCGCTCCGCGATCCCGTCTACCTCGCCACCCTGGCCATCGCCGAGCAGGAGGCCCCCGGCGTGGGCGACCTCTGCCTGCGCTGCCACACGCCCGGCGGCTGGGTGGAGGGCCGCAGCGACGACACCAGCGGCGGCCTGATGACGGCCAAGGATCGGCAGAGCGTCCAGTGCGATTTCTGCCACCGTCTGGTGGATCCCGAGTACCAGGCCGGCATCAGCCCCCTGCGCGACGAGGGCATCCTCGACGCCCTGGACGCCCTGCCGGCCGCCGTGGCCAACGGCCAGTTCGTGCTCGACCCCGACCCCATCCGCCGCGGTCCCTACGCCGATGCCGAGGCCGACCACCAGTTCCTGGAATCCCCGTTCCACCGCGAGGCCGCCCTCTGCGGCACCTGCCACGACGTCTCCAACCCGGTCTTCGAGCAGGACGGCGACCCCGCCACCTACGTGCCCGGCACCCTGGACGCGCCCCATCCCGACGGCGACCTGCGCCACATGTTCCCCGTCGAGCGCACCTACAGCGAATGGTCGCTCAGCGCCTACGCCCAGGGCGGCGTCTACGCGCCCCAGTTCGCCGGCAACCGGCCCGACGGCATGGTCGCCACCTGCCAGGATTGCCACATGCGCGACGTGCGCGGCGCCGGCGCCGACGGCGGCCCCACCCGGGACGACCTCGCCCTGCACGACCTCACCGGCGGCAACCACTTCGTCCCCGACATCCTGCCCGCCTTCTACCCCGACGAGGTGGACCCGGCCGCCCTGCAGGACGGCAAGGCCCGCGCCATCGGCATGCTCGAGCTCGCCGCCACCCTGGACGCCACCCTCACCCTCGGCGGCAGCCAGGCCACCCTCGCGGTCACCGTCACCAACGAGACCGGCCACAAGCTGCCCTCGGGCTACCCCGAGGGCCGGCGCGTCTGGCTGCATGTCCGCGCGTTCGACCAGCAGGACGCGCTGGTCTACCAGTCCGGCGTCTGGGACCCCGCCACCGGCTTCCTGGTCCCCGATGCCGACGCCCGCGTCTACGAGGCCAAGCCCGGCATCAGCCACCGCCTGGCCGCGGCCACCGGCCTGCCCGCCGGCCCGTCGTTCCACTTCGCCCTGAACGACACCATCTGGAAGGACAACCGCATCCCGCCGCGGGGCTTCGACAACGCCGCCTTCACCGCCGCCCAGTGCGCGCCCGTCGGCGCGACCTACGCCGACGGCCAGCATCACGATCTCGCCCAGTACTCCCTGCCCGCCACGACCCGCCGCGCCGAGGTGACGCTCTTCTACCAGTCCATCAGCGGCGAGTACGTCACCTTCCTGCGCGACGAGAACACCACCAACGACCTCGGCGACCGCCTCTACCAGGCCTGGGTGGACCAGGGCCGCGCCGCCCCCGTGGTCATGGCCACCGCCAGCGCCGAGGCCGACGTCACCGCGACCCCGGAGGCGCCGGCGGCCGCCACCGCGCTGCTGCCCGCCGCCCCCAACCCGTTCAATCCGGCCACCACCCTGCGTTTCCGTCTGGCCCGGACCGGCGAGATCACCCTCGCGGTGTACGACCTCGCCGGCCGCCGGGTCCGCACCCTCGCGTCCGGCCCCTGGGTCGCCGGCGAGCACGCCGTCCGCTGGGACGGGCGCGACGCCGGCGGCCGCGGCGTGGCCGCCGGCAGCTACCTGGCCGTCCTGCGCACGGGTGCGCAGCAGGAGGTGACCAGGCTGACCCTCGTGAAGTGATCGCCGATCCGGCTCGCGTCCCGAAAGGAGCCGTCATGCCCCGGACCCGGATCCTCTTCGTGTGCACCGGCAACAGCTGCCGCAGCCAGCTGGCCGAGGCCTGGGCGCGCCACCTCCTCGGCGACGCGGTGGAGGCCCATTCCGCCGGCCTGAAGATGATGGACCTCGACCCCCACGGCGTCGCGGTCATGGACGAGGTGGGCATCGACATCTCCGGACATCGCTGCAAGCTGGTGGAGGAGTTCCGGGGCCAGCCGTTCGACGTGGTGGTCACCGTCTGCGGCCACGCCGAGATGGAGTGCCCGGATTTCCCGGGCGCCCAGCGGCTCTACCATGGCTTCGGCAATCCCGCCCGCCTGGCCGCCGGCCTCGAGGATCCCGAGCGCGTCCGTGGCGTCTACCGTCGGATCCGCGACCGCATCCGCGAGTTCGTCGAGTCGCTGCCCCGGGAGATGAGCGAGAGCGCCTGACCGGGCCGGCTCACGCCGCCGGCCGGTCGCCGCCCAGGGGTCGCAGCTTGTCCACCACGCGCTGCTCCACGTCGTCCCAGAAGATCTGCAGGTGGGGGTACGGGATCTGGATGCCCGCGGCGTCCAGGGCGCGCTTGCCCGCCTCCATCACCGCGAAGTGCACCCGCTGCCGGCGGGACGCCTCGGCGATCCAGACGCGCATCTGCAGGTTCACGCTGGAGTCGGCGCAGGCCTCCACCACCACCGAGGGCGCCGGCGCGGCGAGCACGCCGTCCAGATCCGCGATGGCACGCAGCAGGGCCTCCCGGGCGGCGACGGTGTCCTCCTTGTAGGCGATGCCGATGGGCACGTCCAGGCGCAACTCGCCGTGCTTGCTGTCGTTCTCGAGGACCTCGTCGATGATGCGCCGGTTGGGGATCACCACGTAGGAGTTGCGCGGCGTGCGGATGCGCGTCGAACGCAGGGTGATGTCCTGGACCTGACCGTACTCCCCGGCCACCGTCACCCACTCGCCCACCACGAAGGGCTTGTCCCAGAAGATGGTGAAGCCGGCGATGGTGTTGGACAGCGCGTCCTGCGCCGCCAGACCCACGGCGAGGCCGGCGACGCCCAGGCCGGCCACCGCCGCGCCCACGTTGACGCCCAGCTGCGAGAGGGCCATGACCAGCCCGAAGGCGCCCAGGGTGTAGCGGTAGATGTTCTCCACCAGCAGGTCGATGAGCTTGAGGTGCAGGCCGGAGTGGCGCAGCGCCGCGCGCAGGGGTCGTCGGCCCAGGCGGTAGAGCATCCAGAACGTGAGCATCACCAGCATGGCCACCAGCAGGCGTGGCAGGTAGGTGACCATCCGGGTGACCAGGGAATCGACGTCCAGGTAGGTGAGGATGGCGTCCATGGCAGACCTCCGGCTCGATGGGATCGGGCGACGAGCTGTTTCCCGGCAGCCTACCCCCACGGGCGCCGGCGTGCACGTGCCGATGGCGCGGGTTGCGGATCCGCCCGGCCCCGATTATTTAGCTGACAGGCTAAATGAAAGGCCGATCATGGACACCGCCCTGGACACCCTCAAGGCCCTGGCCGACCGCAGCCGCCTGCGCATCGTCCTCGCCCTGCGAGAACACCGCGAGCTCTGCGCCTGCCAGCTCACCGAGCTGCTCGGCCTCGCGGGCGCCACCGTCTCGCGACACCTCGCCCAGCTCGCCCGGGCCGGCCTGATCCGCGGCCGGCGGGATGGCCGCTGGATCCACTATCGCCTCACCGACGGCTTCGCCGGGAGCGAACCGCTGGCCTGGCTCGACCGGGCCACGGGCGAGGATCCGCAGCGCCGGGACGACCGTGCCGCCCTGGCCGCCATCGTGGCCGAGGACCCCGCCGAGATCTGCCGCCGCCAGCGCGGCCCGGACTGCTGTCCGGCGCCGGCCGCGTCCGCCACCACCTCATCCGGGAGCACCGCCTGATGCCACGCAAGCCCGCGATCCTGTTCCTCTGCACCGGCAACAGCTGCCGCAGCCAGATGGCCGAGGGCTGGGCCCGCCATCTCCATGGTGATCGGCTGGAGGTCCACTCCGCCGGCACCGATCCCCAGGGCCTCAATCCCCGCGCCGTGCAGGTCATGGCCGAGGCCGGCGTGGACATCGCCGGCCACCGCTCGCAGCACCTGGACGCGTTCGCGGATGTCCCCCTGGACGTGGTCGTCACCGTCTGCGGGCATGCGCACGAGACGTGTCCCGTGTTCCCGGGCCCCACGCGCGTGGTGCACCGCGGCTTCGACGATCCCCCCGCCCTGGCCGCCACGCTGACCGACGAGCAGGAGATCCTCGCCTGCTACCGGCGCGTCCGCGACGAGATCCGCGACTTCGCGGCGACGCTGCCCGCGGCGCTGGATCTGGATCTGGCGCGACCGCAGGCCGGCACGCCGGAGGACCGGCGATGAGCGCCGGCGAGGCCGCCGCCGTGGCGCCACGCCGCATGGAGAGCATCTTCGAGCGCTACCTCACCGTCTGGGTGGCCCTGTGCATCCTGGGCGGCATCGTGCTCGGGCGCCTCGCGCCCGGCGTCGCGCGCACCCTCGACGGCTGGACCCTCGACGTGGGCGGAGCGCCGGTGGTGTCGATCCCCATCGCCGTCTGCCTCTTCTTCATGATGTACCCCATCATGGTGAAGATCGACTTTGGCCGGGCGGTGCGCGCCGGTCGCAACACGCGGCCGGTCCTCATGACGCTGGTGATCAACTGGGGGATCAAGCCCTTCACCATGGTGGGCATCGCCAGCCTGTTCCTCGGCGTGGTCTTCCGGGGGCTCATCGGGCCGGAGGCCACCGATCTGGTGAAGCTGCCCTTCGGGCTGGACCTCCCCGTGGGCGCGGTCCATGGCGCCGGTACGGTGGTGCTGCACGAGGGCGTCCGCATGCTGGAGATCCCGCTGTGGCGCAGCTACCTGGCCGGCTGCATCCTGCTGGGCATCGCGCCCTGCACGGCCATGGTGCTGGTCTGGAGCCACCTGGCCCGCGGCAACGACGGCCTGACCCTGGTCATGGTGGCCATCAACTCGCTGACCATGCTCGTGCTCTACGGTCTGCTCGGCGGATTCCTGCTGGGCGTGGGACGCCTGCCGGTGCCGTGGGAGGCGCTGCTGCTGTCCATCGGCGTGTACGTGGCGCTGCCGCTGGTGGCGGGCTACGCCTCGCGGCGCGGGCTGGTCGCCGTCCGGGGCGAGGCCTGGTTCCGCGCGCGCTTCCTGCCGGTGCTCACGCCGGTGACCATCGTCGCGCTGCTGACCACGCTGGTGCTGTTGTTCAGCTTCAAGGGCGACGTCCTGACCGCCAACCCCCTGACCATCCTGTGGATCGCCGTCCCGCTGGCCGTGCAGACCCTGCTGGTCTTCGGCCTCGGGATGCTGGGCGCGCGCGTCCTGCGGCTACGCTACGAGGACGCCGCGCCGGCGGCCATGATCGGCGCCTCCAACCACTTCGAGGTGGCCATCGCCACCGCGGTGATGCTCTTCGGCCTGGGCTCGGGCGCGGCGCTGGCCACGGTGGTGGGCGTGCTCATCGAGGTGCCGCTCATGCTGTGGCTCGTGCGCATCTGCCTGCGCAACCGCTCGCGCCTCGGCGGCGCGACGACGGCCGCGCCGCGGGCCGACCCGGTGCAGGACGGCGCCTAGTCGCCGTCTTCCTCCAGGGAGATCACCGACGTGGCCAGCATCTCGGCGCTCTCGAACAGGTCCAGGTCCAGACGGCCGGACACCGAGACCCGGTCGCCCACCGCGATCTGCTGCGGCCCCACATCGTCCAGGGGGTCGTAGGGCATGGCGATGGTGTTCACCCGCAGGGCAGCAGTGTCCCGGCCCAGGGTGAACTCGCGCCCGTCGATCTCCACGACGGTGCCGGTGACGGTCAGCCAGGTCGCGTCGCCCACGCCGGGATCCACCGGGAACTGGACCGGATGCGAGACCATGGCCCCCTCCTCGTCAGCGGCGCTGGCATGGTAATAGCGGCTGAGGCCCTTGACGTAGACGCTGCTCGCCTCGATGGTCCGCTGCTCGAGGAAGTCGTCGTCGATGCGGCCGGAGACGGTCACGCGGTCACCCTCCAGGGCGCCGGCGGCATCGCCGTACCAGTCCCAGCCGTCCATCTCCACGGTGATCAGTCCCTCGCCGTAGTCCAGGCGGAAGGACTCCCGATCGGTCTCCGCCACGGTGCCGGTCAGACTGATCCAGGTGCCGTCGGCGGCGAGGTAGGGATCCTGGGCGCCGGCCGCGGTGGCGAGCAGGGCCGCGGCGGCCACCAGCAGGCTGGGCAGGGTCGGGCTCGGACGCATGGCGGGCCTCCTTCCGGGGTTCTCTCCCCCTCATGCCCAGCGGTAGGCAGGGCCCGGCGCGGCCGCCATCCCGGTGCGGTGACGCGCTGGTCGCGCCGGTCGCGCCAGAGGCCGGCCAGGCGCCGTTCAGCCGTGGAAGAGGATCTTCGCGAGGGTGTAGAGGTGGTAGAGCATGAGCCCGCCGTAGATGGCGGCGAGGGAGCCGAGCGCCACGCGGACCCAGGAGAAGTAGCGGTGTACCGAGAGCAGCAGGAACGCCAGCGGCAGCGGTCCGAGCTTGACCACCAGGAACCAGCCCACCCCGCGCTCGAGCGTGCGCACCATGAGCGGATTGAGCTCCTCGCCGCCGTGCTCGAGGATGAACAGGGTGGAGAAGGCATCGACGCTGATGAACAGCAGCAGCAGCAGGATCAGCAGCAGGTGCTGGCCCGAGGAGCGGTCCACGTACCGGCCGCGCAGCAGGTCGGTGTCGCGGCGGATGCGCGTGCGCCGACCGCGGAGCGTGTAGCCGGAGAGCAGGCTGGTGGGCTCCAGCCGGCGGTCGCCGCCGAGCCGGCGGTTGCGGGAATAGACGGATTCGGGGCGGCGGTGCTCGGTCACGCGACGGTCCTCGGCGGCGAGAGCGGAAGGGGCGGCGGCAGCACGCAAACCTGGCACGCGGGCGGGCACCCGGCAAGCACGCGACCACACGGCGAACGGCCCGGGGCCGGGTCCCGACCGCACCGAGAAGCAAGGATCGGGCCGCAAGTGCCAGCCCGGCCAGCATTTGACACCCGGGAGCCCCGCGGCGAGATTGGGCGTCATTCGCCGGCGGACATCCCCGCCGGCGGTCACCACGTCGGCGAGGAGCCCGCATGTCCGGTGGCGAGATGTTCCGCCTGACCCGGTACGCCAAGAGCGCCGGCTGAGCGGCCAAGCTGAGTCCAGGGGACCTGGACGGCCTGCTCGGCCCCATCGCGGCGGCCCACCCGCCCGAGCTGCTGGTCGGATTCGAGACGTCCGACGACGCCGGCGTGTACCGTCTGGACGCCGAGCGTGCGCTGGTGGTGACCGCGGACTTCATCACCCCCGTGGTGGACGACCCCGACGCCTTCGGCCGCGTCGCCGCCGCCAACTCCCTGAGCGACGTCTACGCCATGGGCGGCCTCCCCCTGACCGCCCTGAACCTCTGCGGCTACCCCGAGAAAGAGGTGCCGCCGGAGGTCCTGGGCCAGATCCTGGCGGGCGCCGCGGCCGTCTGCGCCGAGGCGGGCTGCGTGGTGGCCGGCGGGCACACCGTCCGCGACCAGGAGATCAAGTTCGGCCTGGCCGTCACCGGCCTGGTCCACCCCGACCGCATCCTGCGCAACAGCACCGCACGCCCCGGCGACCGGCTGGTGCTGACCAAGCCCCTGGGCACCGGCGCCCTGGTGGCCGCCAGCCGCGCCGGCCAGCTGAGCGACCACGAGTACGCCGCGCTGGTCACCTGCATGACCACGCTCAACCGCCCCGGCGCCGACGCTGCGGCCCTCGGCGCCACCGCGGGGACCGACGTGACCGGGTTCGGCCTCACCGGCCACGCCCTGGAGATGGCCCGCGGCGGCGGCGTCCAGCTGGTGATCGAGAGCGGGGCCCTGCCCCAGCTCCCGCGGGCGGCCGCGCTCTGCGCCGCCGGCTTCACCTGCGGCGGGACGCGGGCCAACGCCGGCTTCACCGGCCGCTGGCTGGACATCCCCGAGGACCTCGACGAGGGCCTCGTGGGCCTGGTCCACGATCCCCAGACCAGCGGCGGTCTGCTGCTCGCCGTTGCGGCCGACCGCTGTGCGGCGCTCCAGGACGCCGTCCTCGCCCGCGGCGCCCTCTGCGCCGAGGTGATCGGCGAGGTCAGGGAACACGCGGGCGGGGAACCCTTCCTGCGGATCCGCTGACCGCCCGGCGCGCCGGGCCGCGTCCCGCCTGCGGATCCCCCTCAAGTCCTTGCTCCGGCGGTCGATCCCGGGATCAGGAGTATCCTGATCCCATCCCCGGGAGGCCGCCGTGTCCGCCGCCACCATTCATCCGTCGCTCATGGACGTCCACCCGCGCCAGCTCAAGGGGTTCGTCAAGGAACTGCCCACCCTGCCGGTGGTCTTCCAGGAGCTCTTCGCACGCATGCAGGATCCCGACACCCAGGTCAGCGAGCTGGCCGAGGTGATCGCGCGCGACCAGGCCCTCACCGCCAAGATCCTCAAGCTGGTCAACAGCGCCTTCTACGGACACAGCGCCCAGATCACCACCATCAGCCGCGCCGTGATCATCATGGGGTTCCAGGCCGTGCGCTCGGCCGCCCTGGCCGTCTCGGTCTTCGAGCAGTTCAAGGACCTGCAGGCCAGCAGCGACCATCTCGACCTCGAGGACTTCTGGCGCCACAGCATCGGCGTCTCCTGCCTGGCCAAGCAGCTGAGCCTGGTCCTGGGCCGCTGCCAGCCCGAGGACGCCTTCGTCGCCGGCCTGCTGCACGACACCGGCAAGCTGGTCATGCTCCAGCACTTCCCCGAGGACGTGAACGACCTCGCCCGCGCCGCCGCGGAGCAGCGCCTCACCTGGCGCGCCTGCGAGGATCTGCTCTTCCCCATCGACCACGCCGGCATCGGCCGCGCCCTCTTCCGCGCCTGGGACTTCCCCGCCGCGGTGGTGGAGGCGGTGGCCTGGCATCACGAGTTCGAGGCCGCCAGCCGCCACGCCGAGCTGACCGCCCTGGTCCACCTGGCCGACTACTTCAGCCATCACATGGCGTGCGGCGGTCCCGCCGCTGCCGCCCCGCGCACCCATTCCCAGGCTGCCGCCAGGCTGGTGGGCCTGACGCCCGACGCCGCCAGCGAGGTGATCGAGCGGGCGCAGGAGGAGCTCACCGAATCCCTGGAGCTGCTCAAGCTCCTGGACTGACCGATGACGGTGACGGACGGCCGCCGCCGGCGGCCAGCCCGGGGCGGCGATCCTGACGCGGGGTCGCCGCCCTGCTCGTCGGGGGCGGACACGGCCGCCGGGCGTCGGGTCTTTACCCCGGCGCCGCGCGGTTGCATACTGCGGCGGTACCCGGACCGAGGAGGGGACGTGCCCACCCGCCTGCTGGCCATCGGCGACATCCATCTCGGCCGCCTCAGCGGCCGCCTGCCCGCGAGCCTGGATCCGGCGTCGCTGGGCCCGGACGCGGCCCTGCGCGCCGCCGTGCAAGCCGCGCTGGAGCACGAGGTGGCCGCCGTGCTGCTCGCCGGCGACGTGGCCGACACCTCCCGCGACCTCTTCCATGCCCTGGGCGCCCTCGCCGAGGCCCTCGCCCCGCTCACCGCCGCCGGCGTGCCCGTCCATGCCGTGGCCGGCAACCACGACCACGACGTGCTGCCACGCCTGGCCGCGCAGCTGCCCAACCTGCGGATCCTCGGCGCTGGCGGCCGCTGGGAACAGGTCACCGTGGAGGGCGCCGGCGACCCCGTCCGGATCCTGGGCTGGTCGTTCCCCGACCGGCACCACCACACGAGCCCCGCCCGCGACCTGCCCCGCCTGCAGCCCGGCCCGCCCACCGTGGGCCTGCTCCATGCGGACCTCGGTGCGCCGGCCAGCGCCTACGCCCCGGTGACCGCGGGCGAGCTGCGGGCCGCCGGCGAGGTGCGCTGGCTGCTGGGCCATGTCCACCAGCCCAGCCTCCGCGCCGACGACGAGCGGCCCGGCTACCTGGGGTCGCTCCAGGGGCTGGACCCCGGCGAGACGGGAGCACGCGGCCCCTGGCTGGTCACGGCCGCCGGCGGGATGATCCAGCTCGAGCATCTGTCCCTGGCCCCGCTCCGCTGGGAGGTGCGGCCGCTGGAGGTGACCGCCATGGCGGAGCCCCGGCTCGAGCTCCAGGAGCAGGCGTTCGCGGTCCTCGCCACGCTGGCCGCGGAGCTGGACGCCGCCGGGGACCCGGCCACCGCCGTGGGCGTCCGGCTGCGGCTGACTGGCCGCGCGGCGGCCCCGGACGCCCTGGCCGCGGCGGCGGCCGAGCTCCTGGACACCGGCCGGACCGTCACCGCCGGCGCCCGCCAGCTGTTCATCGACAGGGTGATCCTGGACGTCGAGCCCGTGCACGACCTCGCCGCCCTCGCCCGCCGCGACGATCCCCCCGGCCTGCTCGCCCGCACGCTGCTCGACGTGCGTGACGGCGGCGGCGAGGCCCTCCTCGCGGACGCGGCACGGACGCTCCTGGAGGTGGGCCGGGCCAGCAACTTCCAGCGCCTGGCCGCCGCCCCTCCCGACGCCGAGGCGCTGCGCCAGCGCTTGCTGCAGAACGGCTACCAGCTGCTGAGCACCCTGCTCGCCCACCGGGAGGACGGCCATGGAGCTGCATGAGCTGCACGTCACCCGGCTTCCCGGCCTGGAGACGCCCTTCACCGTGCGCGGCGTTCCCGGCGTGAACCTGGTCCTCGGCCCCAATGGCTCGGGCAAGAGCTCGCTATGCCGCGCCGCCCTTGGCCTGCTGTGGTCCGACCCCGCGCCCGTGGGCGTGGTGCGGGCCGTCTGGCGGGACCAGCAGCACACCTGGCTGTCCAGCCGCGACGGCGGCGCCCGCGTGGCCTGGCAGCGGGACGGCCAGCCCGCCGAGCCGCCCGCCGTCCCGCCGACCAGCCTCGCCGGCGCCTTCCGCCTGGGCATCCTGGACCTGCTCAAGCCCGGCGCGGACCGGACCGACCACGACCTCGCCCGCCAGGTCCGCAACCAGCTGGCCGGCGGCTACGACCTCGCCGCGCTCCTCGCCGAACAGGGGGTCACCGGGCAGGAGGGCCGCAGCCAGCGGGCGGCGCTCGACGACGCCGAGCGGGAGGTCCGACGGCTCCGGGAGGATCGCCAGCAGCTCGCCCAGGAGGAGGCCCGGCTGCGGCAGCTGCGTGGGCGGCTGCAGGCCGCGAAGGAAGCCGCCCGGCGCGCCACGGCCCTGGCCGCGGCCCAGACGGTGGTGGAGGCCCGTACCGAGGAGGCCGCACGGCGCGACCACCTGGAGCGGCGCTACCCGCCGGCCATGGATCGCCTGCCGGCCGATGCCGCCGAGCGCCTCGACCGCCTGCGCACACGCCAGCGCAGCGCCCGGGACGACCAGGCCGCCGCCCGCCGGGAGCTGGCGGAGGCCGCGGACCAGCTCGCCGCCGCGAACCTGCCCGACGGGGCGCCCGATGCCGCGGTGCTCGCCGGCGTCCGCTCGCAGCTGGACCAGGCCCGCGCCCTGGTGGGGCAACGACACCAGGCCCGCGAGCGGCTGGCCGCCGCCGCCACGGCCTGCGAGACCGCACGGGAGCACCTCGCACCCTGGGGACGCCCGGAACCGCCGGCGCCGGTGGACGCCGCCGCCCTGCGCCGCGAGGCCGATGCGGTGCGCACCGGGCTCGCGCAGCTCGCCGGCCGCGATGCCATGGAGACCCTCCTCGCGCGTCCCGAGCTCCAGACCACCCCGCCGGGACCGCCCGCCGGCGGGACGCAGACCGGGGCCGCACCGCCGGGGTCGTCCCGGGATCCGGACCGCCTGGCGGCCACCCGCGCCGCCCTGGTCGCCTGGCTGGCCGCAGGCGGCGAGCGGGCCGCCGTCTGGCCCGTGGCACTGGCGGCCGTGCTCCTGCTGGCTGCCGGCCTGTGGCTGCAACCGTGGCGCCAGGACCCGCGCGGCTGGTTCCTGATCGGTGGCGCGGCGATGGTCGCGGGCCTCGCGCTGTGGCGGCGCCTGCGTCGGCCGGCCAGCGCCCGTGCCCGCGCCGCCCATGCCGCGGCCGGCGGCCCGGCGCCCGCCGCCTGGGAACCGGAGGCGGTGGCGGCCACCCTGGCCGGGGTGCTGGATGCCGAGGTGGCCGCCGGCGACGCCGGCCGGCGCGACCGGCTGCGCCAGGCCCTGCAGGCGGAGCACGCGCGGCTGGATGCCGAGACCCGCGCCCGGTCCGCCGTCACCGACGACCCCGCCGCCGCCCTGGATGCGGCCGAGCGCCTGCACCGCGATGCGGCCTACCACCGCGCCCTGGTCGAGCAGGCCGCCGCGGCCGAGGCCGCCGAGGTGGTCGCCGGCGAGCTGGCCGCCAGCCTGGCCGGCGCCCGCGAGCAGCTGCAGGCCTGGCTGGACGACCCCGCACCTGCCGGCCCCCTCCTGGAGCCGGCCCCCCTGGAGACCGCACTCGAGTCGCTGGCCAGCCGGGCGCAGCAGCACCGGTTCGCCAGCCAGACCGCGCTGCAGGCCCAGCAGGGCCTCGAGCGCGCCGAGGCCGTCGCGGCCGAGGCCGGCGGGGAGGCCACCCGGCTCCTGGCCGACCTGGACCTCGGCCCCGGGGACGATGCCCGCCTGCAGGCCATGGCCGCCCAGCTGCAGAGCTGGCGCGCGGCGGCCGAGGCGGCCACGCGGGCGACGGCGGCGCGCGAGGCGGCCGAGGCGCGCCTGGCCGAGCTGCCGGAGGCCCAGCGGGACCTGGCCGCGACGGCCGTGGGCACCGACGCGGCCACCCTCGCCGCCGAGCGGCAGGAGGCCGTGGTCGCGGCCGCGGGGGCCGAGGAGCTGAAGGAGGAGGTGGTGCGCATCGAGACCCGCGTGCAGGCCGCCGAGCACGATGCCGCCCTCGACCGGGCCCTCGCCCGCCGCGACGCCGCCCGCGGCGCCCTGACCGACACGCGCGATCGGACCGCCGACACCGCCCTGCGGCGCCTGCTGCTGGAGCACCTGCGCCGGGAACACCGGCGCGCGGCCGAGCCGGCGGTGCTGCAGCGCGCGCGCGAGCTGTTCGGGTCCTTCACCAGCGGTCGCTGGCATCTCCAGCTCGCGGACGACCTCGCCGCCGACGGCCGCACCGATCCGGGCACCTTCCGCGCCATCGACACCCGCACCGGTCGCGGCCACGGACTGGCCGAGCTGAGCGACGGCACCCGGGCCCAGCTGCTGCTGGCCGCCCGGCTGGCGTTCCTCCAGGAGGCCGAGCGAGGCCTGCGGCTGCCGCTCTTCCTGGACGAGTCGCTCACCGCCAGCGACGCCGAGCGCTTCGCTGCGGTGGCCGCCGCGGTGATCGCGCTGGTCCGCGAGCAGGGGCGGCAGGTCTTCTACCTCACCTGCGATCCGGCCGACGTCACGGCCTGGCAGCAGGCGCTGGCCCGCGCGGGCCTGCCCGCCGCGCCGGTCACCGAGCTGCAGACGGTGCGCCGCGAGGCCGCGGCGGCCCCGGAGGCGCGCCTGCGGCCCTTTGCCCGGCCGCTGCCCCCGCCTCCCGGTCCGGACACCGATCCGGTGGCCTACGCCCTGGCGGCCGCGGTCCCGCCGCTGGCCTCCGGGACGCCGGCCGCCGGGGCGCACCTCTTCCACCTCCTGCGCGATCAGCTGCCCCGGCTGCACGCGCTGATCACACGCGAGGTGACCACCCTCGGCCAGACGGAGCAGCTGCTCGACGTCCTGGCCGCCGACGGCGTCCTGCCGCCCGAGGCGGCCGCCAATCTCCTGGCAAGGGGCCGCGCGCTGGAGGCCTTCCTCGCGGCCTTCGCGGTGGGACGCGGTCGCCCGATCCCCCGCGGCGCCATCGTCACCGCCAGCGGCGTGAGCAGCGGGAAGCTGGAGGAGGTGGACGACCTCGCCGCGCGCCTGGACGGCGATGCGGAACGGCTCCTCGGCGCGCTGGCCGACCGCCAGGTGTCCCGGTTCCAGCGGGAGAAGCAGGAGGAGCTGGCGGACTGGCTGGAGCGGGCGGGTTACCGGGATCGGCGAGCGGTGCGGGATCTGGACGAGGTGCGGGTGGACGTGACCCGGGCGGTGCGCGCGGATCTGCAGCAGGGCCGGCTGACGTTGCCCGAGCTGGCGACCCTGGTGGCGGCCTGGTGGACCGCCGCGGGCGGCGGCGGTTCGGAGGATCGGTCCGCCTAGCGCCCCTTCATCATGGCCATCTGGTCCTCCAGGCGCTCCACCAGGATCTGGCGGGTGAGGGCGCAGGCCTCGCTGATGCGGTCGCTCCGCAGGCTGTAGAAGACGTTGATGCCGTCGCGGCGGGTGTTGACCACGCCCGCCTGGCGCAGCACGGCCAGGTGCTGGCTCGTGTTGGCCTTGGGGATCTCCAGGGCCTCGGCCAGGGCATTGACGGTGATCTCGCCCTCGCCCTTGAGGATGTCCAGGATCTCCAGCCGCTTGGGATTGGACAGGGTCTTGCAGAGCTGGGCCTGCATCTCGTAGAGCTTGCGGTCCATGACGGAATCCTTCCGCAGGGGCGCCGCCCGCAGCGCCCGGATGGCGACGGGGGGTGAGCCGGCGGCCCACCCCTTCATGATATCATGGGATTTCAGGATGTCAAAGCTGCATGACTGCAGAACTCGCTAACTGTCATCCGGACGGTCGCCGCCCGCCGCGGCCTCGAAGGTCGCCAGCTCCCGCGGCATCTTGAACTGGACGTTCTCCTCCACGCCGTCCACCTCCCGGGCCTGCCAGCCCTCCTCGCGCAGGCGGGCCACCACCTCCTGCACCACCCGCTCGGGCGCCGAGGCGCCGGCGGTCAGGCCCAGCGTGGCGTGACCGGCGAGCCGTTCCAGGGGCAGTTGCTGCGGGCCGTCGACGAGCGTGGCGTCGGCGCCCCCGCGGCGGGCCACCTCGCACAGCCGGACGCTGTTGCTGCTGTTGGCCGACCCCACCACCAGCACGTGGGTGGCGCCCGCCTGCACCAGCGCCTTGACCGCCTCCTGCCGGTTGGTGGTGGCGTAGCAGATGTCGTCCTTGCCCGGCTGCAGGAGGTTCTCGAAACGCCTCTGCAGGGCCGCGATGATCTCCGCGGTCTCCTCCACCCCCAGGGTGGTCTGGGTGACGTAGGCCACCTCGGCGGCGGTGTCCAGGGGCAGCGCGGCCACGTCCTCGGGGGTCTGCACCAGATGGACCTGGTCGGGCGCCTCGCCGGTGGTGCCGATCACCTCGTCATGACCCGCGTGGCCGATGAGCACGATGGGCCGCCCCTGCGCGGCATGCTTCTGGACGCTCCGGTGGACCCGCGTCACCAGCGGGCAGGTGGCGTCCACGGTGCGCAGACCGCGACGTTCTGCTTCCAACCGCACCGCCGGTGCGATACCGTGGGCGCTGAAGACCACGAGGGCGTCGTCGGGCGCCTCGTCGAGGTCGTCGATGAACACGACCCCGCGATCGCGGAAGTCCTCCACCACCGCCTGGTTGTGGACGATCTCCTTCCGCACGTACAGGGGGGTGCCATGGACCGCGAGCAGGCGCTCGACCACGCCCACCGCTCGTTCCACGCCCGCGCAGAAGCCACGCGGCCGCGCGATGAGCAGACGTCGGGGGATGTCCTGATTCACGACGGAACTCCTTTGGTTTCTCGGCGACTGCCGCCAAGAAAACCCCGAAATCGCGTCCGCACAACTTTCGGGTTGCAGGGGCGTGGTTTGAATATATTTTGTTTAGAAACTTCGCAACTCTTTCACGCCATGTGGATGTCCGAACCAGAGGAGTGACCCATGACCGTCGACCGCTGGCTCCGCGCCATCGCCGGACTCTTCATCATGGCCAGCGTGGTGCTCGCCGTGACCGTGAGCACCAGCTGGCTGTACTTCACCGCCTTCGTGGGCCTGAACCTGTTCCAGAGCGCCTTCACCGGCTGGTGCCCCATGATCACCTTCCTGCGCAAGCTCGGGGTGCCGGATAGCGCGAACCTGGCCCGCAACCACTGACGCGTCGCGGGACGCCGACGGACCCCATTTCAGCCCCCGCGAGGAGACCGCCATGATCTCACGCCTGCTCTGCGTCCTGCCGCTGCTCCTGGCGGCCGCCCTGCCGGCGGCCGCGCAGGAGCCCGCGGACGCTCCCGATCCCGAGGCCGCCACCCGCCTGGGCCGCGTGGTGGCCGACACGCTGGTGGTCGAGCTCGACCGGCTCATCGACGCCGCCCTGGCGCGCAACGAGATGCTGCAGGCCAGCGGCGCCATGGCCGACGCCGCCGGCGCCGAGGCCGCCGGCGCCTGGTCGGGCTTCCTGCCACAGGTCACCCTGAGCGAGTTCTTCCTGCGCTCGGACGACCCCCTGATGGCCTTCGGCTTCAAGCTCAACAACCGCGGCGCCCGGCCGGGCGATTTCGCCCCGGACGTGCTCAACTTCCCCGGCGAGACCAACAACTGGGTCACGCGCATCCAGCTGCAGCAGCCCATCTTCAACGGCGGCATGGCCTGGAACGGCAAGGCCGCCGCCGCGGCCGCCGCGGAGGCTGCCCGGCTGGACCACGCCCGGACCCGCGAGACCGTGGTCCTGCAGGCCATCCAGGCCTACGAGAGCCTCAACCTCGCCCTCAGCTACCACGACGTGGTCCAGGCCGCCATCGCCAGCGGCGAGGCCCACGAGCGCCAGGCCCGCTCCCTGCTGGAGAACGAGATGGCCACCGAGGCCGACCTGCTCCAGGCCCGGGTCTACCTCAGCCGCCTGCGCCAGCAGCTGATCACCGTGGACAACCAGGTGATCATGGCCGGCGAGATGATCCGGCTGCTGACGGCCGTCGAGACGCCCCTGGTGCTGGCCGCGCGACCGGAGCCCATCACCGCGACCGTGGGCGCCATGCCGGCCAGCAGCGAGGTCCGCGCGCGCCACGACCTGCGTGCCCGCGACCAGGAGGCCATCGCCGCCGGCAAGATGGTGGGCGTGGCCACCGGCGCCATGCTGCCGCACGTCAATCTCTCGGTGCAGCGGTCGTTCTATAGCCATGACGACATCTTCGGCGACGACGCCAGGACCTGGGACCTGGGCGTCCATGCCACCTGGGACGTCTTCAAGGGACTGAGCAACGTCTCGGAGCTGCGCCAGGCGAAGGCCGAGCGCCGTGCCGCCGAGCACCGCTACCGGTTCGAGCTGCGCCGGGCGCAGCTCGAGGCCCGGCAGGCCTGGCGCGACGCCCGCGCCGCGCTCGAGCGCGTGCGCGTGGCCCGCGAGGCGGTGGACGCCGCCCGCGCCTCCCTGCGCATCGTCTCCAACCAGTACCGCGAGGGGCTGGCCACCATGGTCGACCTGCTGGACGTCCAGGCCGCCGCCACCGGCGCCGAGGGCGACCTGGTCCAGGCCCGCCACGACTACCGCGTCGACCTCGCCCGGCTGTCCCACGCGGCCGGCCGCAGCTTCGACCACATCGACCACACCGGTGACCTCGGCGACATCGGCGAAGGAGTGAACCCGTGAGCATCCCGACCCCCTCCCGCCGCGCGCGCCTCCGTGGCGCCGCCTCGATCCTGACCGTGCTGACCGTGGCCGCGCTGGTCCCGCTGGCCGGTTGCGGCGGCGGCCCCGACGAGCCCGCCGCCTATCACCCCAAGGAGGTGCGCGCCGACCTCGTGACGGTCGACCGCACCCGGATCCCCCGCATCGTCACGGCCACCGGCGAACTCGAGGCCGAGAACGCCGTGGAGGTCTCCACCCGCCTGATGGGCCACGTGCTCGAGGTGCTGGTCAGGGTGGGCGAGCGCGTGCAGACCGGTCAGGTCCTCGCCCGCATCGACGACACCGACGTGCAGGCCCGCAAGCGCCAGGCCGAGGCCGCCATCGCCGAGGCCCGCGCCGTGCTCGAGAACGCCGAGACCAACCTCGCGCGCTTCGAGCGTCTGTACCAGGAGAAGTCCGTGTCCAGGTCGCAGCTCGACGACGTGCGCACCGGCCGCGACCGCGCCGCGGCCGGCCTGGACCGCGCCGAGGCCGCCCTGGACGAGGTCGAGGTGCAGCTCGATTACCTGCGCATCGAGGCCCCCGCTCCCGGCCAGGTGACCCGCCGCCTGGTGGACCCCGGCGACATGGCCAGCCCGGGCCAGCCCCTGCTCATGCTCGAGCAGACCGGCACCATGAAGGTGCGGGCCGGCCTCAGCGAGAAGGACGTGGACCTGGTGGCGGTGGGCAAGCAGGTGACGGTGAAGATCTCCTCGCTCGAACAGGCCACCTACACCGTGCCCATCGCGCGGATCGTGCCGGTGGCCAGCTCCATGAGCCGGACCTTCGACCTCGAGGCCTACCTGCCCAACGAGAGCGGACGCCTGAAGAGCGGCATGTTCGCCCGCGTGGAGGTGCCGGTGAGCTCGCGCGAGGCGGTGATGGTACCCCGCGAGGCGCTGCACGCGCGCGGTCAGCTGACCGGCGTGTGGATCGTGGACGAGGAGGGCACCACCCACCTGCGCTGGATCCGCACCGGGCAGACCATCGGCGACCAGGTGGAAGTGATCTCCGGCCTGCAGGGCGGCGAGCAGCTGGTGCTGCGCGCGGATCGGCCGCTGGTCGAGGGCGACAAGGTGGTGAGCTGACATGAGCGACGAATTCAAGCCGGCCCCCGGCGGCGCCGACCTGCCGCCCAACCCCGGCCCCATGACGCGACTCGCCCACACCTTCGTGGGCTCGAAGCTGACGCCGCTGCTGGCGGCGGTCATGCTGCTGATCGGCCTGTTCGCCATCGCGCTGACGCCGCGCGAGGAAGAGCCGCAGATCGTGGTGCCGATGATCGACGTGATGGTGATGCTGCCGGGCGCCAGTCCCGAGCAGATCGAGAACATCATCACCCAGCCCCTGGAACAGAAGGTCTGGGAGGTGGAGGACGTCGAGTACGTCTACAGCGCCTCGCATCGGGACTTCGGCATGGTGACCGCGCGCTACCGCGTGGGCACCGACATGGAGAAGGCCATCACCCGCCTGTGGAACAAGATCCTGGGCAACATGGACCTCGCACCCATGGGCATCATGCAGCCCATCATCAAGGTGCGCTCCATCGATGACGTGCCCATCCAGACCCTCACCCTCTGGAGCGAGGATTACGACCTCTACGGCCTGCGCCAGATCGCCGGCGAGCTGAAGTCCGAGGTGGCGGCCATCGAGGACGTGTCGGTGGTCGAGCTGCACGGCGGCCGCGAACGCAAGGTGCGCGTGGAGCTGGACCCGCAGCGCATGGCCGCCCTGGGCATCACCACCCTGTCGATCCTGCCCGCGCTGGAACTGCAGAACGAGGACCTCCCGGCCGGTACCTTCTCCCTGGCGGGCGAGGAGTTCGCCGTGGAGACGAGCGCCTTCCTGCGCGACGCCGAGGATGTCCGCAATCTGGTGGTGGGCGTGCACCAGGGCCGGCCGGTCCGCCTGATGGACATCGCCACGGTGACCGACGGCCCCGCCGAGATCGACAGCTACGCCTTCTTCGGCGTGGGCCCCCGCGCCGAGGACGTGGGCATCGATCCGGCCGTCCTGCCGGTGGGCAGCGAGTATCCCGCGGTGACCCTCTCGGTGGCCAAGCGCAAGGGCAGCGACGCCACCCGGGTGGCGGCCGCGGTGCACGAGAAGGTGGAGGGCCTGCGGGGACACCTGATCCCCGAGAACGTCCACGTCACCGTCACCCGCGACTACGGCGAGACGGCCAACGACAAGGCCAAGCAGCTGCTCAAGAGCCTGGGCGAGGCCATCCTGCTGGCGATGATCGTGGTCTTCCTGGCCATGGGCTGGCGGGGGTCGCTGATCATCTTCGTCTCCATCCCCACCACCTTCGCGCTGACGTTGTTCGTCTACTACATCTTCGGCTACACGCTCAACCGCGTGACGCTCTTCGCGCTGATCCTGGTGACCGGCCTGGTGGTGGATGACACCATCATCGTGGTGGAGAACATCCACCGGCACTTCCAGGAGAAGGGCAAGCGCTCGGTGAAGATCGTCATGCAGGCGGTCCAGGAGATCGGCAATCCCACCATCCTGGCCACCCTGACGGTGATCGCCTCGCTCTTCCCCATGGCCTTCGTCCGCGGCCTGATGGGCCCGTACATGGCGCCCATGCCCATCGGCGCCTCGCTGGCCATGGTCTTCTCGCTCTTCGTGGCCTTCATGATCGCGCCCTGGCTGGCCATGCGCGTGATCAAGCCCCACACCGCGAAGGCCGGCAGCCCGGGCAGCGAGGGCGACGGGCCGGCCGGCCGGCCGCTGCAGGAGACCCGCATCTACAGGACCTACGACCGCATCATGCGCCCGCTGGTGGAGCACCCCGGACGGGGCATCGCCGCGCTGGCGGTGATCGGGGTGATCACCGCCGCGAGCACCGTCCTGCTCTTCACCCGCACCGTCGAGGTGAAGATGCTGCCCTTCGACAACAAGAGCGAGTTCCAGGTGATCATCGACATGCCCGAGGGCACCACGCTGGAGAACACCACGGCGGTGGCCCGCCAGATCGGCGACTACCTCTCCACCGTGCCCGAGGTCACCGACTACCAGCTCTACGCGGGCACCAACGCGCCCATCAACTTCAACGGCCTGGTCCGCCACTACATGCTGCGGCAGGGCCCCACCGTGGCCGACCTGCAGGTCAACCTGGTGGCGAAGGACAAGCGCAGCGATCAGAGCCACGCCATCGCCGTGCGGGTGCGCGGTCCCATCCAGGAGATCGCCGCCCGCCACGGCGCGGCGGTCAAGGTGGTCGAGGTGCCGCCGGGCCCGCCGGTGCTCTCGACGCTGGTGGCCGAGATCTACGGCCCCGACCACGCCGGCCGCATCGAGGTGGCCCGCCAGGTGAAGGAGGTCTTCGAGACCACGCCCGGCGTGGTGGACGTGGACTGGTGGGTGGAGGCCGACCAGACCCGCTACCGCTTCGTGGTGGACAAGGAGCGCGCCGCCGTCGCCGGCGTCAGCGCCCAGCAGGTCTCCCGCACCCTGGCCATCGCCCTCGGCGGCCACGACGCGGGCCTGGTCCACGTGGAGGATGCCGCCGAGCCGGTGCCGGTGAACCTGCGCCTGCCCGTGGCGGACCGCAGCTCGGTCGAGGCCCTGGACGACCTCTTCGTCGCCAGCCGCCACGGCGGCCTGGTCCCCCTGGCCAACGTGGTCGAGGTGGAGGAGTCGCCCATCCCCAGGAGCCGCCACCGCCGCAACCTCAAGCCGGTGGTCTACGTGACCGCCGACGTGGCCGGGCAGATCGAGTCGCCGGTGTACGCCATCCTGGACATGAAGCCCCGCATCGCGGAGATCCCCATCCCCAGCGGCGTGTCCATGGACCAGCACTTCACCGCGCAGCCGGAACTCACCGAGACCTACGCCATGAAGTGGGACGGCGAGTGGCACATCACCTACGAGGTCTTCCGTGACCTGGGCGCGGCCTTCGCGGTGGTGATCGTGATCATCTACCTGCTCATCGTGGGCATGTTCCAGAACTTCACGGTCCCGCTGCTGATGATGCTGCCGGTGCCCCTGACCCTGGCCGGGATCATCCCGGGCCACCTCATGTTCGACGCCTTCTTCACGGCCACGAGCATGATCGGCCTGATCGCCCTGGCCGGGATCATGGTGCGCAACAGCGTCCTGCTGGTGGACTTCATCGTGGTCCGCGAGCAGCAGGGCATGGACCTGATCGAGTCGGTGATCGAGGCCGGCGCCGTGCGATTCCTGCCCATCGCGCTGACCGCCGGGACGGTGGTGGCGGCGAGCTTCGTCATGGTCTTCGACCCCATCTTCCAGGGCCTGGCCATCTCGTTGATGATGGGCGCCCTGGTCTCCACGGCGCTGACCCTGATCGTGATCCCGCTGGTGTACTTCCTCTACGCCCGCCGGCATCACCGGACGGAGGACTGAGCGGCCGCGCCGCGTCGCGCCGGCGGTCCGGCCGCCGGCGTCAGGCGAACCCTGCCAGGAGGCGCGGCGGCCCCCGCATTCGCGGGGGCCGCCGGCCATCTCCCACGACACCGATGGGAGAGGAATCGAGAACTGAACATCGTAAACCACGACCAGGGAGTCATTTCGAGATGACTGGCCGACCTGAAGAACAAAAACCCATCTGGCGGGAGAATATTTTCGTTGATTCTTCTGTTCGCCGCGGGTATATTCCCCATGAGTAAGGCAGATCCTTAAGACCTGCCACCGCGAATCCTGGAAGCACGGCCTGTCGGTTTCTCCCTCCAATCCCCCACCGGCATGCCGTCACCGGCCGGAGCTCCGCGCTCCGGCCGGTACTTTTCCGGTCGTGTCCCGGGGAATGCCGATGGGTCCAGGTCCGGGCTAATCCCCAGCGATGGCCGCGCGCCAGATGCCCTCCCGCTCCTCCTGCCAGCGCTCCCGCTCGGCCACCGGCGCCACCGCCACCGCCCGCTTGATCCAGACCATGGCCTCCGGATACTGCCGGCGCTGACGCAGCACCTGGGCCAGGGCCGCCAGGGCCTGTGGATCGGTACGCCCGGTGAGGTCCACCGCCCGGCGGGCCGCGGCCTCGGCGGCCCCCAGGCGGCGCGACTGCTCGGCAGCAGCGCGGGCGAAGGTCACCAGGTGGTCGGCCCGGATGGGCTCGAGGACGGCGGCCCGCTCGAGGGCGGCCAGCGCGCCAGCACGGTCGTCCAGCCGCTCCCGGAAATCGGCCAGCAGTTGCCAGGTGACCCGCGGGTAGGGATGGTCCGGCCAGCGCGCCAGCAGGTTCTCCAGGACCGCCGCGGCCGCGGCCGGCCGGTCCTGGCGGCGGTGGACGTCGGCCAGGGCGCGGGCGGCGTCGGCGGCGAGGGTGTCGGGGAGCGCGGGCTCGCCGCCCAGCCCGGCGGCGAGCAGGCGGGCGGCCGCGTCCAGCTCCAGGTGCTCGAGTTCCCGGAGCCCCAGCTCGGCCTTCAGGACGGGGTCCCGGGGACGCTGCGCCAGGGCCGTCCGCAGGGCGGTACGCGTGCCCTCACCACGCCGGAAGCGGGCCAGGTCCTGCAGCAGGAGGCGGCGGGAGCGGTAACCGCGGATGCGGTCGATCTCCCGGCCCCTGGCGTCCAGCAGCACGAACGTGGGAACCGTGCTGACGCGGAAGGTGTCGGCCAGGGCCCGGCCGTGCGGGTGATCGAGGTCCAGCTGGAAGCGGCGGAAGCGCGCCAGCTCCGCGCGGCCCGCGGGGTGGATGGGCACCTCGCTGGCGAAGAGCTTGCAGGGCCCGCACCAGTCGGCGGTGAAGTAGACCAGCGCCGGGCCGGCGCCCGGGGCGAGCACGGCGACCGGCGCCGGATCCTCGCGCCAGGTGAGCGGCCCCGGATCGCGGCCGGTGGCGCCGTCGGGGACGGCCGCGGACCGGGCCCAGCCATCCGGGAGCATCAGGACGACCACCATCAGGACGATCAGCGCCGGGGAGGCCGGCACCGGAAACGCCGGCACCGGGAGGGCCGGCCGGTGGCCGGGCGGCCGGCGTCCGGCGGTGGGACCGGCCGTGCGCGCGGCCTCGCTCACGGCGCCTCCGGGGCGGGCAGGCGCTCGACCAGGCCGGTGAACCCCTGCGCGATGAGTTCCACCAGGTCGGGCCGCCGCAGGGCGTCGCCGCGGCGCGAGAGATGCTGCGGCTCGGCGGCCTCGGCGGCGGCCAGGCGGTCCTGCACCCAGGCCGCCGGATCGCCGCCGAGTGGATCCTCGTAGGCGTAGCGCTGGCGGTCGCGAGCGTCGGCCGACCCCTGCCAGGCGACCTGGCCGCTGCCCAGGTCCACCAGCGTCAACTCCACGCTGATCTCCCGCTCCACCGAGACGGTGGTGGCCCAGGCGCTGCCATGCTCGGGCTGGCCCTCGGCGCGGGCCTCGGGGTTCTGGGCGTCCTGGCGCTGGGCGTGGGAGCGGACCTGGTCGTCCAGCAGGCGGCCGAGGGCCAGGTAGCCCGGCTGGCCGAGGTCGGCGGCCACGGCCGCGACCAGGGCGCGCGCCGGGACGCCGCGCTCGGCGTGAGAGCCGAGCAGGGCTTCCAGGGCCCCGGGGTCGGTGCCGCCAGCCACCACCGGCACGGGCCAGACCCGCAGGTCCGGCCGGGCGGAGAGCACGGCGCGGTAGAGGGCGGCCTCCGCGTCCTGGCGGTCGGCGGGCGAGAGCGTGGCGCCCAGCCGCGGCGCCACGACCACGCCGGCGAGGGCCACGCGCACGCCGCCGGCGAGGTCGTCGGCGAGACCGGGCGCGGCCTCCCCCGTGGTGCGCACGCGGGTGCTGCAGCCGGTGGCCGAGAGGGCCATCAGGCCGATGAGGACCATGGCGAGGCGTCGGTGCGGGGCGCAGACGTGGAGCATGGCGGCACCTGGATTCGCGGGAGGCACGGGCGGCGGGCCGCCGGCTGGGCGGGGCCCGCTCTCATGCCGAAGATAGTGTCCGGCCACCGCCCTGTCACTCGCGGAGCGGGTCGGCGGGGGGCCCGGCGGCAGGCCAGACCTCGCGCTGGAACCGCTCGGCGAGGGCGAGCACCAGCTCCGCCCAGGCCACCACCGCCTTCCGGCCGATGCCTGGGCCGAGGGCGAGGTCGCTGGCCAGGACCGGGGCGCCGCGGGTGTCGACGTAGGCGCGGCCGAACCGGCGCGTGGCGTTCCAGCGCTGCAGGGCGCCGGGCGCCGCGTGGCCCTCGGCCGGATAGGCCATCACCGCCTGGAGCGACGCGCCCTGGTCCTCGCGGAAGACCACCAGCTGCACGCCCGCATCCGGATCCTCGAGGATGAACGAGAAGCTGTCCAGCGGCGCGGTCTGCAGGCCGGCGTCGGCGAGCAGGGCCCGCAGGCCGGCGGCGTCCGCGGGCGGCGGGGCGTGCGGCGCGGTGGCCGACGACGCGGTGGCCGACGACGCGGCGGGAGCCGGTCCCGAGGCGCAACCGCCGGCGAGCAGGAGACCGAGCAGGGCGGCGGCGGTGAACAGAGGTGTCGCCCTCATCCGCCGTACTCCATCTCGTAGTCCTCCATGGCCGCGCGGATCACCTCGAAGGCCTCCGGGTGACCGTACGTCGCCTCCACGATGAGGTCGGACTTCTGGCCGGGGATCATCTTGTAGGTGGCGAAGTAGTGGCGCAGGCGCTCGATGAGCGCCGCCGGCAGATCGCTGATGTCCTGGACCTCGCCCCAGACGTTGTCGTTGCGCAGGACGGCCACGATCTTGTCGTCGGCCTCGTCGTTGTCGATGCAGCGCAGGCCGCCCACCACGTGGGCCCGCAGGATGATCTCCGACTTGTCGATGGGCCGCTCGCTGATCACGCAGATGTCCAGGGGGTCGCCGTCTCCCTGGGACGCCCGCGGCGTGAGCGCCCCCACCCGCGGTCCGCAGTAGGTCCGGGGGATGAAGCCGTAGAGGGCGGGCGGCTGGCTGCTGGTGCGCTGGGGGCGGTCGACCACCAGGTAGCCGGTCTTCTTGTCCACCTCGTACTTCACCAGGTCGTAGGGCGTGATCTCGATGTAGGCGGTGACCACGCGGGGCGGGTCCGTGCCCACCTCCAGGCCGTGCCAGGGATGGGGGCGCCAGCGGAAGAACGTCTGGGGAAAGCTCATGGTGGCTCCTCGACAGGGGCGCGGGAAGGTCCGGGGGACGCGTGCGCCGGACAGCATACCGCATTTCGGCGCACCGTCACCCCAGACCCCACACCACCAGCAGGGTGATCAGGGCGGTGGCCACCAGCGTGGCGGCCAGCGGGCTCTTCCCGTCCGGGGAGGTCGTCGCCGGCGGGTCCGCCGGCTGCCAGATCGTCATCAGCGGCCGCAGGTAGACCACGTAGCCGAGGAGGGTCCCCAGCGCCGCGACGGCGAGCACCGCCCATCGCTCCGCGGCGAGCACGCCATCGAGGAGGATCAGCCGCGAGCCCCAGCCCGCCAGCGGCGGCACCGCGGCCAGCGACAGCAGGGAGACGCCCAGCAGCACCGTCAGCGGCCCGCGCACCCTGGGCGGCAGCAGGGCCGAATCCAGGGCACCAGCCAGCAACACGGCGGCCACCTGGGCGGTGGCGAACCCGCGCAGCGCCAGGGCCACGACCTGAGGCGGCTCGCCCGTCGACGCCGTGGCCAGCAGCACCACCAGGCCCACCTGCCCCGTCGCTCCCCAGGCCAGGCGCCGCAGCAGCCGCTCCTGGGCCAGTGCGGCCGCGAAGCCGCCCAGGACCAGGAGTGCGCCGAGCAGGGCGACCAGGTCCGGCACTCCCGCCAGCAGGGGCGCCGGCGAGAGGCCGCCCAGCACCGCGGCCAGCGGGCCGGCCAGCGCCAGGGCCGGCGCGGCGGTGAGCCAGCCGGTGACCACCGGTGGCAACGCATCGGCGGCGGCGGCATGGAACCGTCCCGGCTCGCCGAGGACGGCCAGGGCCAGGGACACCGCGGCCAGGCTCAGCAGCAGCGGCAGGGTCAGCGGCGGCAGGCCGGCACGTCCGGCGAGGCCCCCCAGGAGGTCGGCCAGGGCGAGGGATCCGGACAGCCCGGCGAGCAATCCCAGGGCCGCCGCCAGCCCGGCGAATCCCAGGGTCGCGGTGCGGTGCCAGCGCCCCACCGCGTTGTGGGCCGCCGCGCCCGTGGCGCCCAGCCAGGACAGCAGGCTGCCGCCGGCCACCAGCGTGGCCACCGCCAGCAGCAGGCCGGCCACCGTGGCAGCCGCCGCCAGCCAGCAGGCGCCCAGGGCGGAGAGGGCCAGCCCGCCGCCGGCTCGCGGGTCGCGCGGACGCCAGGCGAGCCAGACGGCCAGCGCGCCCAGGGTCAGCGCCTGGCGCACCAGGCGGGCGGTGGGATCGATGGCGAAGTGAGGCCCCAGCGGCAGTTCCACGCGCCCCACGGCGGTGGGCAACGCCAGCCCCGCGGCCAGCGCCAGGCCGGCCAGCGCCAGCCAGCGACCGCCGCGGCGGCCCGGCCGGGCCAGCAACACCACGGCCAGCGCGGTGACCGCGAGCACCAGCTCGGGTCGCCACGCCGCGAGATCGAATCGCGGCACCTCGAAGACCGGCAGCGATTCCACCCTCATCCTCCCACCACGCGGATCAGTCCGGCCAGCGTGCTCTGCATGAGGTCGGCCAGCAGACGCGGATAGACGCCCAGGCCCAGGACCAGCAGCGCCAGGGGCAGGAGCACGCCCAGTTCCCGGCCGCGCACGGCCGGCACGGTGCCCTGGCTCTCCGACGGCTCGCCCAGGCAGATGCTCAGCAGCACGCGGCTGGTCCAGGCCGCCGCCAGCAGCAAGCCCAGGGCCGCCGCGAGGGCCGCCACCGGGTTGCTGGCCAGCGCGCCGGCGATCACCAGGGCCAGTCCCGGGTAGAGGGCCAGGCCGGGCATGCCCCAGGCCGCCAGCAGCGCCAGGCTGAGCAGCGCGCCCAGCACGGGCGCCTGCCGGTAGAGGCCACCCCACCGTTCGAGATCCAGATGGCCCTTGCGATCGCGCAGGCCGCCGGCCGCCGAGAAGAGCATGGCATAGACCAGACCGTGGGCGACCAGGAGCTGTCCCGCCCCCTGCACCCCGGCCAGGCTGAACGACCCCACCCCCACCAGCGCCACGCCCAGCAGGCTGAAGCTGCCGTAACCGAGGATCACTGCCAGGTCGCGACGGCCCAGGGCGCCCAGGCCGCCATAGACCGCGGCCACCGCGCCGAGGGTCATCAGGGTGGGACGCGCCCAGGCGGCGGCATCCGGCAGCACGGGCCAGGCCACGCGCAGCAGGCCGTAGAAGCCCAGCTTGGCCACCAGGGCCGCGGCCAGCAGCGGCACCGCCACCGGGGCCGAGCGGTGCAGGCGCGGCTGCCAGACGTGCAGCGGGAACACCGGGATCAGCACGCCGCAGCCCAGGGCGATGCCGGCGAAGATCCAGTGACGCACCGCGGCGTTGCTGAGCCAGAGGTCGTGGTTGGCCTGGTCGAGCTGCAGCACCAGGTTGAAGGTGGGCCCGCCGCTGACGGGATCGATGGTGTGCTGGCGCAGCGCGAGCAGGGCCACCAGCAGGGCCAGCGCGCCGGCCTGGCCGAGCAGCAGGAACTGTCGTCCCGCGCGGCGGCCCTCGGCGCCGCCCCAGAGCGAGACCAGGAAGAACGTGGCCACCAGCACCAGCTGCCAGAACAGCCACATCAGCGCCGTGTCCAGGGCGCAGAAGGCACCGAGCAGCCCGGTCTCCAGCAGCAGGGCCAGGGCGAAGAAGCCCTTCACCCCCTCCTCCACGCTCCAGGCCGCCAGCAGCGCCAGGAAACAGACCACCGCCCCCATGGCCACCAGCGGCAGGGAGAGGCCATCCACGCCCAGGAAGTACTCGAAGCCCAGCACCGGCGCCCAGGTGTAGTGCTCGACGAACTGGAACGCGGTCTCGGCGGGGTCGAAGCGGAAGAGCAGCACCAGGGCCTGGGCCATGGGCAGCGCCGCGGTGCAGAGCGCCACGGTCTTGATGGCCTCGCGACGCTCGGGCGGGAGCCAGAAGATGGCCAGGGCGCCGCCGAGCGGCAGCAGGACGATCCACGAGAGGCTGTGCGCAGGAACCAAGAGCGTCTCCTCACCTGCGGCGGCCGGAGCCGCCGGCTCACATGAACGTCCGACCCACCAGCGTGGCGGCCAGCAGCACGACCAGGGCCCACGCCGACACGCGGGCGGGATGCCCCCCACCGGCGCCGGCACACACCCGGCCGCCGGCGATCACCACCGCGCCCAGGGCCCGGCCCAGCGCGTCCAGGCCGCGGCGATCGCTCCAGGCCACCAGCCAGCCGAGGGCCAGCGCCAGCCAGCCGAGTCCCTCGGCCACACCGCCGAGCACCACGCGGTCGGTGGTGCCCACCACGCGCGCCAGGCCGCGTCCCCACACCTGGGCGGGGCCCAGCACCGGTCCCGGGCCCCGGCCCAGCCGGGCGAGCCGGTGGCTGAGCCGGCTGCCGGGATCGGCCACGGCGGGCGCGCGCCGCGCCGGCGCGGAAAGGGGGCGGGCGAGGTCGTCCCACCAGCGGCGGGCGGTGACCAGCAGCAGCAGCGTGGCGCCGTGGAGCAGGAGCGTGGCCGGCGCGGCCGCGAAGCCCGGCCGCATGCCCGACAGCCAGCCCTCGGGCACCCCCGCGGGCACGGCCGCGAGCAGGCCGGCCAGCAGGACGCCGCGGCGCCAGTGCAGCGGCCAGCGGCGGAAGATCACCGCCAGCTGCATCAGGACCATGCCGGTAGCCAGCGACCACGCGGTCCAGGGTTCGAGGAAACCGTGCGCGGCCCCGGCCCAGACGGCGGCCCAGCGGCTGCCGCTGACGAGCGCGGCGCGGCGCGAGCCCTGGGGCTCGCCCAGGGCCGCGCCAGCCAGCAGCAGGGCCCCGACGCAGCCGAGCCAGAGCGCCGCCTCGCGGTGCCCCGGCAACAGCCAGGGTTCCAGGCGCTGCCACAGCCACAGCGCGCTCAGCGGGTGGACGGCGGCATGCAGGAAGGCGCGCACCGCTGGCGGCGCCGCCGCGGCGGCCACCGGCCAGGTGGGCAGCGGCGGCAGCCCCAGGCGGGCCAGCACCGCCACCAGCACGCCGACGCCGGCCCAGGAAAGCAGGGAGTGGCCGACGCCGCGCAGGAGCAACTGCTCGGGCAGGCGGGCCAGGTCGGCGGTGCCGGCCGCCTCCACCACCAGCAGGCCGCCGAGGCCCAGCGCCCAGACGCCGAGCACCTCCGTCAGCAGGACCCGCCGCGCGGCCGGACCGGCCGCGGCGCTGCGGCCGGCGGCCGTCAGGCCGGCCTGCAGCACGGCGCCCGTGGACCAGGCGGCCACCAGCAGGCCGAGGCGGTCGGCCAGGACCACGCCCAGCGCCGCGGCGCCGGTCAACAGCAGACCCAGGACCTGGATCACGGCTCCTCCCTTCCCGCGGCGATGAGCTCGCCGAGCAGCAGGAGGACCGCGCCGGCGGCCAGCGCCAGCAACGCCACGGGCACGGCCGCCCCGGGCAGCACGGCATGGCGCACGAGGGCGGCCACGGTCACCGTGGCGCCGGCCAGCAGCAGGACCGTCCCGGCGAGCACGCCGCCGCGATCGCGGCGCACCATGGCCGCGAGCCAGCCCCACGCCAGCAGGGCCGCCCCGAGGGCGAGCCAGGCCGCCAGGCCGATGCCGGTCACGGGCGCTCCTCCCGGCGACGGGGATCCGGAGGCCGCAGCGCCACCGCCAGCACCACCGTCAGCAGCAGCGAGATCCCCAGCAGCAGCACGGCATCGACGGTGAGCAGGCGGCCGGCGGCCATGGCGGTCTGCGGCACCAGCTCTCCGGGCGGCAGGGCGTTCCAGCGGACCTGCAGCACCACGCGATAGAGCGCCGCGAAGAACAGGGCCGCCGGCACGGCCAGGCCGGCCAGGATCGCCGGCGCCGCCTGGGCGGCCACGCTCCGCCGGCGCAGTCCCGGCAGCACCACCACGGCCCCGCCGACGGCGAGCCAGACGAGGGCCACGAGATCGGCCCCCAGCAGGAGCAGCAACACGCCCACGGCGGCCACGGTGAGGGCCAGGCCACGGTCGCGTCGCGACGGCCGGCGCGAGAGGGCGGCCAGGCCGGCGCCGGTCATCGCCGTGCTCGCGGCCAGGATCCAGAGCATCAGGGCCATGGCACTCCCTCCGTCCCGTCCTCGCGGCGGCCGCAGCCGCCCCCGGGCCCGCGCCCCATCACCACGCCGCCCCCGATGCCACCAGCCACAAGGCCGAGCCCGCCGCGCACAGCAGGGCCGCCAGCGGCAGCAGCCAGCGCAGGGCGCGCGGCGCCATCCAGGCCACGTGCGGGCGCAGCGCGATCACGCCGGCCATGACCAGCAGCAGCTTGATCAGGGTGTTCGGCAGCGTGGCGCGGTCCAGGAACGTGGCCACGCCCCACCAGCCGCCACCGTAGGCCACCACCAGCAGGTGGCAGAGCACCAGGGGCAGACCGGCGCGCACGGCAGCGCCGAGCCAGCCGTCCAGGCCGCGAGGCGCCGGCACGGCCGCCGGCCAGATCGCCGCGATGGCGACCAGGAACAGGGTGGCGGCCAGGAACTGGAAGGGGTCGCGCACCAGGAACCAGTTGCCCATGCCGCCCTGCTGGGCGATGACCACGTCGGCGAGGTCCAGGCTCGCGGTCTGGAGCACCGGGGGCACCAGGCACAGTCCCACCGTCATCACGGCGCCGGCGATCACGCCACCGTCCGGGCGCCGGATCCAGGGCAGCGCCGCCAGCACCAGCGCCAGGATCCAGAGCGCGCCGGCGTCCAGGTCGGCCGCCTGCAGGCCGCGGCCGGCGGGCAGCATCGCCGCCGCCGTCACCAGCGCGCACCAGACCACGATCGTGGCGCCCCGCGGACCACCCGGCGCCTGCAGGCCGGCCCACAGCCGCGGCAGGGAGGTCACCGGCACCGAAAGCAGCCACCGCGGACGCCACCGCGCCAGCCAGGCCAGAGCCCATGGCCAGGCCAGCAGCAGGGTGGCCGTCAGCAGCGCCCAGGCCGCCGCGCGCGCCGCGCTTCCCTCGGCCATCAGGGCGTCCCCCCGCCGCGGCCGCGGGCCGCCAGGGCCAGCCACAGCGCCGCTGGCGGCAGCACCGCCAGCAGCCAGATCACCAGGAGCCGCCAGCCCAGGTCCGGATGCGGCCAGAGCTGCCGCACGGCCACCGCCGCCGGCAGGGCCAGCAGCAGGACCAGGACCCCGCCCAGCAGCCGGGGCCCGGCCGCGCCGGCCGGTGCGGCATCGCCGCCGGCCGGCTCGGCGCCCGGCCCCGGGACCGACCCGCGCCAGCGCCGCCAGCCCCACAGGATCCCGCGGATCACCAGCGCCACGCCGGCCGCCACCACCACGGCCACGGCCAGGTTGGTCAGCTGGCCGGTCGCGCCGGGAGCGATGGGATCAGGCAGGGACTGCATGGTTGCCTCGGGCGCCGACCGCCACGACGAAGGGATGGGCGAAGCTCGTTCCGAGGAACCATTACAGCCATTCGGCGCACCGGCTGCAAGGACCTTTCTGCCCGGCGGCCGCTTGACCGGGGCCGGCCAACGGCTACAGTGGCGGCGGAGGTGCGTCATGATCCGCATCCTGGCCGTGGGCAAGCTCAGGGATCGTCGCCTGGCCGACCTGGTGGCCGACTACCAGCGCCGGATCCGGCCGCATGCCCGGCTGCAGATCGTCGAGTTGCGCGACCAGGACGCCGGGCGCGAGGGCCGGCAGATCCTCGACCAGCTGGGCCCGCCGGGCGGCACCGCGCTCGTCCTGGCCCTGGACGAGCGCGGCGAGTCCGTCTCCAGCCACGACCTCGCCGGGATCCTCGGTGGTCACGGCAGCCTGACCTTCGTGGTCGGCGGCCCTGATGGCCTCACCGACGCGGTCCGTCAGCGCGCCGACCGCGTGCTACGCCTCTCGCGGCTGACGCTCACCCACGAGTGGGCCCGGGCCCTGCTCTGCGAGCAGATCTACCGCGGCCTGAGCATCCTGCGCGGCCTGCCCTACCACCGCGATTGAGCCCGGCGGCCCGGTGCCTGCGCGCTTTCGTGCCCGCCGCGATTCCCCTATACTTCGGGGGACCCGCCGGCCGGACGCCGGTGCCACGCCGCCCCCGACGCCACAGGTACTGCCGATGACGCCACCCTGCTGCCCGCCTCCCCGCTCGCCGCGTTCCCGCCCCCCCCTGCTGCTCGGCCTGCTCGTGCTCCTGCTCGCCACCGCCGCGCCGGCCGCCACGTTGCAGCTCTCCGGCCCGCCGGGCGCCGCGGTCAGTCTGGACGACCGCGAGCTGGGCCTGCTCCCCCTCGCTGGCGCCGTGGAGCTCCCGCCGGGCGTCTACACCCTGCGCTGCACCCTGCGCGGCTACAAGGACCTGGAGCAGGCGGTGGTGCTGGGCGAGCCGGAGTCCTGGCTGCATCTGCGACTGCGCCCGGCCCCGCTGCGACGCCTGGAGGCGGTGCAGGCGAGCCTGCTGTTCGCGGGCCTGGGCCAGTGGTACCGCGATGATACCTGGCGCGGGTGGCTGTACTTCCTGGGCGAGGCGGGCGGCCTGCTCACCGCCGTGGCCGGTGAGGTCCAGCGCACCACCTTCCGCGAGGATTATCTCAACTATCGCGACAGCTACCGCTCGGCCATCGACGGCCAGGAGATCGCCTTCTGGCGCGCCGAGGCCGCCGCGGCCCACGCGGACATGGAGGACATGAAGGACCTCCGCAACGCCGGCCTGATCGTGGCCGGCAGCGCGTGGCTGCTGAGCATCCTGGACGCCTGGCTGCTCACCCCGACCGTGGATCTGGGGCCCGGCGTGATCCCGCCCGGAGCCTGGCGCGACGGCCCCGATCACGACCCCGGCCGCGGCCAGCTGGCCGGGGTGGTCCCGGGGCCGGGCGGCGCCCACGCCGCCGTCACCCTGACCTTCTGAACGCCACCGGAGGCCACCGCGTCATGACGTCTGCCCGCCCGCTCCGCCTGCTGCTCTGGGTGCCGCTCCTCGCGGCCCTGCTGGCGTCACCGCTCCTGTCGCTGCTCGGCGGCTGCGCCGAGGACCCCGAGGCGCCGGCCTGGGACAGCCCGTTCGACCCGCGCAATCCCGCGGCGGCCGACCCGTTCGGCCTGAGCGCCGTCTTCGAGGCCGATCGCGTGGTGCTGACCTGGAACCAGCTCGAGGGGTACGGGATCGCCACCTACGAGGTGCAGAAGTCCCTCGACGGGCTGAACTTCAGCGCCGTGGGCGACACCGCCGCCGGCAGCGGCGCGATGGCCTACGTGGTCACCGACGTCACCCCCACCGCCACCAACTACTTCCGCGTGCGCGCCGTCGGCGCCGAGGGCGAGACCCCGCGCATGAGCCACGTCACGCCGGCCACGGTGGATGCCGGCCCGCTGCTCGCGGTGCTCGGGCCGACCCCCGTCCTCTCCCGGTACGTGGAGCTGCAGGCGACCACCACCAGCGGCGACAGCGTCCAGCTCGCCCGCGACGCCCTGTTCACCGCCCCGCGGAGCGCGCCCATCGCCGACGACGGCACGGCCACCTTCCCGGAGGTGGACCTGGGCGCCGCCGACGGGGCCGACACCACCTTCGTCCTCTACTTCCGGGCGGTCACCGACCTGGGCGGCGGCCTGCCGCCGGCCCACTCGCAGGTCAGCAGCCTGGAGCTGGGGGTGGGCCTGGCCCCGGCCATCAGCCTGGCCGGAGGCGGCAGCACCATCGCCAGCCCCCTGCCGGACATCGCCCTGGCCGACGGCGCCCGGGGCCTCCGCCGCGTACGGTTCGCCACCGCCGCCGAGGACCTCGCCGACGCCACCTGGGTGGACGCCGCACCGGTGCTCGCCGGTGTCCCGGTCCAGGACACCGCCCAGCCGCAGACGCTCTTCGCCGAGCTGGAGACGGAGTTCGGCTACACCGCCAGCAGCGCCCTGGAGCTCACCGCGGACGACCTCGCCGCCGCCGACTTCTCCCTCGACCTGCCCGGCAACCGGATCTCCACGACGCCGCAGCTGACGCTGCTGCACGACGCCGTCGCCACGGAGATGCGTTTCAGCCAGGATCCGGGCTTCCACGACGCGCCATGGGGCGACTACGCCGACACCTCCACCCATGTCCTCACCGGCGAGCCCGGATTGCATCAGGTCTACGCGCAGTACCGGAATCACTGGTACCGGTCGCCGGTACGGGCGGACTACGTGATCCTCTCGGGTGCCGAGCTGGAGATCCGGTTCACCAACCCCATCGACGGGCAGACGGTCCGCGGCGGCCAGGCCATCGAGGTGACCGGCACCGCCAGCACCTTCGACGCCGACTACGCCATCACGGCCGTGCGGGCCCACCTCGGCGACGGCTGGGTGGACGCCGCTGGCGCCGAGAACTGGGAGATCCTCTGGGAGGTGCCACGGCTGACCCGGGACACCGTCTGGTCGCTGGGCGCCGAGGTGACCGCCGCCAACGCCGACAGCAGCGACATCCGCAGCGGCCTGGCCTGGATCGAGGTGACCATCAGCCAGCTGGCGGTGACCATCGCCAGCCCCGCGCCGGAAGCCGAGCTGGTCCGCGGCCAGCTCGCCACCATCAGCGGCACGGCCGCACCCTACCTCGCGGGAGCGCCCCTGGACTCGGTGGTGGTCACGGCGCTGGATCAGCGCCTGCGCGTGGACGGCGACCTCGCGGAGTGGTCGGTGGCCTGGGACGTGCCGGCCGAGGGGACCACCCCGCTGCCCACCGACCTGGAGGCGTGGGCCCATGCCGGCGACGACAGCGTCAGCGCCCGCGTGCCGGTGGTCCTGGTGGCGCCGCCGCCGGACGAGGAGGACTGAGCGGCGGACGCGGCAGGTCAGGGGGCGAACCGCGTGACCATCACGCCACCATGGCGCTCGACGCGCGCCAGATACTCGCCCACGGGCACCGACACCACGCCACTGCGGTCGTAATGCCCGGCCAGGGGACGGCTCGCCGCATGCACGAGCCGGCGCTCACCGTCGACCACCACCACCGCGCCCACGTGGCCGATCACCAGGCCGTGCTCGTCGCGCAGGGGGCGGGCGGCCGCATGGGTGGGCTCGAGCACCAGCCAGACCAGGTCGCCCTCCTGCAACTCGGCGACCTGCAGCGCCTCCTCGGGTACCCAGCGGAACGACCCCGGCGCGTACCGCGCGGTGCCCACCGTGTCCGGTCGCACGCCGGTGAGCGTCGGCGTCACGTCACGACCCCACAGCCCGCTGCGGATCATGTCGAGGGCGAAGTCGAGGTGGGCGGGGTCGTCGTATTCGACGCGGCCATCGTCGCGGCAGACGCGCGCCAGGGGCGCCCCGGCGAAGCGCCGCGCGGCGGCCAGCTCGATGGCGTGCCGTGCGGTGCGGGCCAGCGCCAGCTCGGTCACCCGGTAGAGGAAGCTGATGCAGTCCTGGCGGTGGCCCGGGACCAGCAACCCGGCGGCCACGTAGCCGGAGTCCGCCAGGCCGAAGCAGTACTCCGCCTGCTCCCAGGCGAGATACCGGCGCGCCCAGTCGCCCACGCGCGCGGCGGTGGACCAGTCCTGCTGGCGGGCGAGCAGGCTGTCCAGCGCCGCCGGCGAGGCCAGGGTGGCGACCGCCAGGTTGCGCGCCATCACCGCGGCCGGCAGGGATCGCGAGCTGGTGTCGGCCGCGTCCGGTGCCAGGCCCCCGCGGGGGGCGGCAGCCTGTGCCACGCCGGCCCACAGGGTGGCGAGGACACCGGCGATCAGGGCCCGGGCGGCGGTTCTGCCGGTCACTTGACGAGCACGGCCTTGCGCGTGGTCACGGTACCCGCCGCCTCCAGCCGCAGGACGTACATCCCGGACGCGGCCGGTCGACCGAGCTGGTCGCGGCCGTCCCACCGGCGCAGGTGCTCGCCCGCCGGCAACTCGCCGTCCACCAGCGTGCGGATGCGCCGGCCCTCGAGGTCGTGGACGGCCAGCCGGGCCGGGCCCGCGGCGGGCAGGGCGAAGCGGATGCTGGTGCTGGGATTGAACGGATTGGGGTGGTTCTGCGCCAGCACGGGCGCCCGCGGGGCGGCCGCCACGTCGGGCTCGACGCTCGTGGCCGCGTCGGTCGACCCGCCCGCGGCCTCGACGGCGGCGTGGAAGTCGGCCAGCGTGGCGCCGTGGGCCACCACGAAGCGCACCTGCACGGTCTGCCCGGCCGCCAGCGCGTACGGCCCGGCGGACACCAGGGCGGACACGTCGGTGGGCGTGTCGATGGTCGCCTCGCGGACCACGCCGCTCAGCAGCTGCTGCTTGTGCACGTCGATCACGTGGCTGACGGGGAAGACGTAGGTGGGGTTGTCGATCACCGTGGCGTTGGCCAGCGGGGCGTCGCCCACCAGGGCCTGGCCGAACACCGGACCGTCGGGCATGCCCACCCAGGCGGTACGCCGGTCCAGGTCGCTGCCCCCCACGTTGCCGAGCAGATCCACCACGTCCCAGTCCAGGAACAGACCGGCGTGGAAGTTGCCGATGAAGCGCGAGCCGCGGTTGTGGATGGCGTAGTCCAGGATCACGACGTGGGCCAGGTCGGGCGCGCTGGGCGCACGGGCGGTGAGCTCGATCTCCAGGTCCCGCGGGTCGGGATGCCCGCCGTCGGTGAACGCCAGGGCGAAGGTCTGGCCATCGGCCCCGTCGGCGACCACCGCCACGTTGCCGCTGGGATCGGTGCGCGGGATCCACTCGGCGGGATCGGCGCCGCCGGCGGTGAGGTCGTTGTTGCACATGTAGGCGGCGCTGGCGCCGGCCCAGAGCGAGCCGGTGAACAGGGCGCTGGGACCACCGATCAGCCCCGCGCCATGCCCCTCGGACTGCTGGTCGGTGAGGTAGCCCAGGCTGCCGCGGGAGGTGATGCTGAGATAGACCGCGCCGGCGTCCAGGGTGCGCCACTCGGGCAGCCCCACCTGGGCCTGCAGGTCGAAGCTCCGCTCGAAGCCCTCGGCGGAGAAGAGGGTGAGCGTCATCGCGAAGGGCGCGCCCTCGGGCGCGGCGGGCGAGACGAACAGGCGGAACGGCTGCGCGGCGTTGTCGCCCGCGGCGCCGGCCGCGATGTCGCCCAGACGGGAGGTGGCCCGGTCGGCCACCACGTACGGCCCCGGCGCCAGCTCCAGGCGACCGATCACGCCGGTGGCCGCCACCTGGCCCACGTTGCGCACCTCGACCACCACGTCCACCTGCTCGCCCGGGTCGAGGACCTGGTTGCCGGCCGGGTCCAGTCCGAGGCTGATCTCGGACAGGTTCGGCATCAGGTCCAGGGGCACGGCCGCCACGGCGGCGTGAGCGTCCACCGCCCCGGAACCGAAGACGGGATCCTTGCCCGGAGCCCCCAGGTCGCGAGCGGTCTGCTGCAGCAGGCTGTCCAGGCCCGCCGGCGAGAGCGTGGGATTCTTCTGCAGCATGAGCGCCGCGATGCCCGCCACGTGGGGGCAGGCCATGGAGGTGCCCGACCAGGTCTCGCCGCTGTAGCCGCCCTGCGGCAGGGTGGACTGGATGCCCTCGGCGGGGGCCACGACGTCGGGCTTGATCAGGCCCGGGCCCGGATCGTGGGGCCAGTCCAGCCAGGGCTCGACATGGCCCCAGCTCACCGGCCCCCGGCTCGACGGCCCCCAGGCCTGGTCGCTGCGGTGGGCGGTGCCGCCCACGGCCACCACGCCGCCGGTGCTGGCGGCCGGCACGGGCAACGGGTTCCAGGGCGAGGGGATGCGGGCGGTCATGCCGATCTCCAGCGGCGGCGCGAACTCCTCGTGGTAGTTGCCGCCGCTGTTGAAGAGCAGCACGCCGGCCGCGCGCAGCGCCTCGGCGTTGAAGCGATCGTTGCGCAGGAAGGCCGCGGGGATCTCGCCCTTGACGCCCAGGGACATGGAGATGATGCGGGCGCCCTGCTCCAGGCAGTACTGCTGGGCGGCCCAGATGCGGCCGAGGCTGCTGGCGCCGTCGCTGGCGAAGACCTTGGCCGGGACCAGGCGCGCGCCGGGCGCCACGCCGGTCTGCAGGCCGGCGCTGCCGTCGCCCACCAGGATGCCCGCGGTATGGGTGCCGTGGCCGGCGATGCTGGCATCGTCGCGGGGATCGGCATCGTCGTCGCCGAAGTCCCAGCCGCGGACGTCGTCCACCAGGCCATTGCCGTCGTCGTCCAGTCCGTTGTCCGGGATCTCCCCCGGGTTGACCCGGAGGCGACGCCTCAGATCCGGGTGCGCGCCGTCCACGCCGGTGTCCACGTGACCGATGATCACGCCCTCGCCGGTGAAGCCGAGCTCGTTCCAGACGCGGTCGACGCCGAGGTGGCGCAGGCTCCAGACCGTGTCCTGGGCGGCCGCCTTGACGCCCGCCGCGCCGGGCGCGCCGGCGCCCAGCAGCAGCTCGAGGGGCTCGTCGTGGAAGAGGATGGCGTCGGCCAGGGGCGCGCTCTTGGTCTCGGCCAGCGCCAGGATGATCTCCCGATCGCCCTCGAAGGCGATGGCGTTGGCGAGGTAGAGCATGTCCGACGACACGAGCACGCCGTGCTGGTCGGGATCGGAGAGGATCTCCCAGGCCTCGGTCTGCGCCTTGCGGACCTTGCGCTTGAGCGCGGCGATGACGGACTTGCGGCGCTTGGAGGGGGTGGCGTCGTCGAGCTGGGCGGTGAGCCCGTCCAGGTCCGGCGGCTCGGGGAACACCATGAGCACCGGGATGGTCTCCTGGCGCTTGGTGTCCAGGAGCTTCTCGAGCTCCGGATCGATCCGCGCGGCCAGCACCACGGCGGGCAGCAGGACGAGCAGCACGCAGACGGCGATGGTGATCCGGCAGGAGCGACCCATGAGATCTTCTTTCCCCGGCACGCGTCCGCGAGCGGTGGGGCGGGGGCGATCACTCGCCATGAGCGGCGGCGTGCACGGTCGTTCACGAAGGGACCGGCAACTACGAAGAATACCAAGCCGTGACGAGGAATTCAAGTCACGTCATCCATTTGCGTTATGATGATGCCGATTTCCCGGTCTCAACGCAGCGGGCGGAAGAGGCTGCGGCCGTCCTCGACCTCCACGCGCTTCATCAGGGCGTTGATCTCCGCGCCGAGCAGGAAGATGAAGCCGGTGAGCCAGAAGTAGGCGAGCATGATCACCACCGCGGCCAGGGAGCCATAGGTGGCGTTGTAGTTGCCGAAGTTGCTCACGAAGAGCCGGAACGCCGACGACGCCGTCAGCCAGAGCACCGTCGCGGTGATGCTGCCGGGCAGGATGTGCACGAAGCGCTGGCGGGCCTCCGGGGCGTAGAAGTAGAGGATGGCCAGGGCGATGAAGGCCAGCAGCGCGGCCAGGGGCAGGCGCAGCGCGGTCCAGGACGACCCCGCATCCCCCGACAGGCCCAGCGCCTGCAGCGACTGCTGCGTCACCTGCGGGCCCACCACCAGGATGAACATGGCCAGCAGCAGGATGCCCGAGAGCGCCAGGACCAGCACCAGGGCCAGGACCTTCTGGATGACGATGTTGCGCCGCGGCCGCAGGTTGTAGGCCCGGTTGATGGTGGTGATGAGCGCGCCGACGGCCATGCTCGAGCCCCAGAGCGCCACGGCGAAGGAGACCAGCGTGGTCTCGCTGCTGCGCGTCGGCAGGACGCGCAGGACGATGTCGGTGATGTAGTTGGCGGCCTCCGGCGGCATCTGCTCGCGCAGGGTCTCGAGCAGCAACGGCTCGAGCGCCTCGCCCATGGCCAGCCGGCTCATGATCGAGAGCACGAAGATGAGGAAGGGGATCACCGACAGCATCATGTAGTAGGCGATCTGCGCCGCCATCCCCATGCAGTCGTCGTAGGCGATCTCCCGCCGCAGGCGCTCGAGGAAGACGAGCGCGCGTTTCCAGTGACGGGTCGACATGACGGCCAAGGATGGCGGCGGCGGCCGCTCCTGGCAACCCCCATCGTCGCGGCGGCGCGCGCGCCGGGGTCGTCCCCGTGCTAGATTGCTCCGGAAACCGCACCGGCCACCGGGCCGCAGCCACGGAGACGCCATGAGCCAGGATCCCATCTACCTCGACCACAACGCGACGACGCCCATCGACCCGGCCGTGGCGGACGCCATGCTGCCGTACCTGCGCGAGGAGTTCGGCAATCCGTCCAGCAGCCACGCCCCCGGCCGGCGCGCCCGGGCGGCGCTGGAGGCGGCCCGCACGGAGGTGGCGGCGCTCATCGGGGCGAGGCCTCAGGACGTGATCTTCACCGGCGGCGGCTCGGAGGCCAACAACCTGGCCATCCTCGGCGTGGCCGAGCGCCGGGCCGATCACGGGCGGCACCTGATCACCTCGGCGGTGGAGCACCCCGCGGTCCTGGAGCCGTGCCGCGTGCTGGAGCGCCGGGGCTGGGAGCTGACGGTGCTGCCGGTGGACGCCGTGGGGCGCGTCGACTCCGCCGCGGTGGCCGCGGCCATCCGCCCGGACACGGTCCTGGTCAGCGTCATGCACGCCAACAACGAGGTGGGCACCATCCAGCCGCTGGACGACATCGCCACCAGCTGCCGCGAGCATGGCGCCTGGCTGCACACCGATGCCGCCCAGTCGGTGGGCAAGATCCCCGTGGACGTGGACGCCCTGGGCTGCGACCTGCTGACCGTCGCCGGGCACAAGCTCTACGGGCCCAAGGGCGTGGGCGCGCTCTTCATGCGCCCGGGCCGCGAGCCCGTGCGCCAGATCCACGGCGCCGGCCACGAGGCGGGCCGGCGCGCGGGCACGGAGAACGTCCTGGCCATCGTGGGCCTGGGCGAGGCGGCGCGGCTGGCCGCCGGGCGCCTGGACCGGGACATGGCGCATGCCCGGCAGCTGCGCGATCGCCTGCTCGCCGGCCTCACCGCCCGCCTGGGCGAGCTGCGCGTCAACGGCGACCCGGACCGCGGCCTGCCTGGCACGCTGAGCGTCTGCTTCGGCGGCGTGGACGCCGCCCGGCTGCTGGAGACCATCGGCGACCGGGTGGCCGCCTCCGCGGGCGCCGCCTGCCATGCGGACGGCGTGGACCTGTCCTCCGTCCTGGCCGCCATGCGGGTGCCGCCCGATCAGGCCATGGGCACGGTCCGCTTCTCGGTGGGGCGCGGCACCACCGCGGCCGACGTGGACCGGGCGGTGGGCATCGTGAGCGAAGCCGTCGCGGCCTGGCCCTCCCGCCGGGCCTGAGCGACGCCACGGCGACGGCGCGCCGCGGCCCGCACCGCCACCGGAGGCGAGGCCGGCGCAACCCCACGCTGGACAGCGGCGGACGGCGTGGCATGATTGGAGGTCGTCGCCCGCCCCTGCTCTGGCCCTCAGCCTTCGGGAGTCGCCGATGAACCACCGCGTCCGTCTCCATGTCCTGCTGCCCCTCGCCGTCCTGGCCCTCGGCCTGCTGGCCTCACGGCCCGGCGCGACGACCGCCGCCGAGCCGGCCACCATCACCGTCCAGCACGTCCTGCAGCTCGGCCCGGCCCCGCTGCCGTTGCCGGCGTTCCACGACGCCGAGAGCCGTGGCGTGGACCTGGCCGACCTGGCCGGCACGCCGTCGCTGGACGTGGCGCTCACCCGCCCCCGCGACGGCGACCGCGTGCCCGCCCCCGGCGGCGAGCTCCGCTGGCGGCGCACCGCCCTGCCGGTGGCCCTGACCACCGACGGCGACGCGGCCGAGACCTGGCTGGCCTGCTACCTGCGCAGCGACCGCTGGCAGGAGGCCACGCTGCGGCTCACCGGTCCCGAGGGCGCCCACCTGGCCGCCTGGCTGGGCGCCGAGGAGCTGGATCTCGGCGAGGCCGAGGACGCGGACACGGCCGCCCGCGAGGCCGAGCTGGAGCTGCCCGCCGGCGTCCACCGCCTGCTGATCCGCACGGTGGCCGCGGACGACCTCGCCGGCTGGAACCTGGCCGCGCAGCTGACCCTGGGCGAGGACATCCCTGCCGACGCCCTCGGCGCGAGCACCGACCCGCGCCGCCCCGCCGACGTCCATCTGGTCCTCGGCGCCCCCCGCGTGCAGTCGGTCCGCGTCTCTCCGGACGGCGAGCTGGCCGCCATCCAGCTGCAGAGCCGACCGGCCGGCGGCGAGCCCGAGAACTGGCTGGAGATCCGCCAGACGCGAAACGGCGAGCTGGTCACCACCTGGCGCGGCAGCGAGGTCCGCGGCCTGGCCTGGGCGCCCGACGGCGAGCAGCTCAGCTTCCAGCTCCGCGAGGACGACACCACCGACCTCTGGCTCCTGGACCTCGAGTCCGGCGCCACCACCCGGCTGCTGCGCGCGGTCGAGGACATGGGTAGCTACCGGTGGGCCCCGGACGGCACGTTCGTGATCCACGAGGTGCGCGTGGAGGCCGAGAAGGACGAGCGCAAGGTCAAGCGCGTGGAGAACCCCGCCGACCGCCAGGGCTGGTGGCGCGACCGCCGCTACCTCGTGCAGGCCGCCGTCCCGTCGGGCCTGACCCGCCGCCTCACCGCCGGGCCCCTCTCGCCCGGCAGCTGGCGCATCGCGCCGGACAGCGAGCGGCTCCTCTTCTTCCTCGAGGATCAGGATCTGGCCGGGGGTCGTCCCTTCTTCTCCAGCGAGCTGTGGGAGCTGGACCTCTCGACGCTCCAGGCCGAGAAGATCCTGGCCGACCGCTGGATCGGCGGCGCCGAGTACGGGCCCGACCCGGACGTCCTGCTGCTGCAGGGGTCGCCCTCCGCCTTCGACGGCCTGGGCCGCAACCTGCCCGAGGGCATGCAGGCCAATGACCACGCCGGCCAGCTCTACCTCTACCACCGCGACCGCGGCGAGGCCGTGCCGCTGAGCCTGGACCTGCGCCCGGACGTGGCGCAGTGCTGGTGGTCGGAGGCCGACGGCCTGGTCTACGCCCTCTGCACCGACACCCAGTTCCGCAACCTGTACCGCGGCGACCCCCGCCGCGACCGGCCACGGTGGGAGCTCGTGACCACCGGTGTGCAGTATACCAGCGGGTTGGACCTGCCCCGCGACGGCGAGACCGCCGTGGCCTGGGGCACCGGTGCCACCCGACCGGACCAGGTCTTCGCCATCGACCTGGAGCGCGAGCGCGCCCGCCTCGTCCTCGACCCGGGCGCCGAGGCGTGGCAGGACGTGGCCTTCGGCGAGGTCACCTACTGGCGGGCGCCTCTGCCCGACGGCGAGGAGCTGGACGGCCGCATCTACTGGCCCGTGGACCACGATCCGGAGAAGACCTACCCGGTGATCGTCTATTACTACGGCGGCACCTCGCCGGTGGACGTGAGCTTCGGCGGCCGCTATCCCAAGAACGTCTGGGCAGGCCAGGACTACATCGTCTACGTGCCCCAGCCCAGCGGGGCCACCGGCTATGGCCAGGAATTCGCCGCCCGTCACGTCAACGACTGGGGCCGGCGCACCGCCTGGGAGGTGATCGAGGCCACACAGGCGTTCCTCGCCGCCCACCCCTCCGCCGATCCCGAGCACGTGGGCTGCATCGGCGCCAGCTACGGCGGCTTCCTGACCATGTACCTGACCACCCAGACCGACATGTTCGCCGCGGCCATCAGCCACGCCGGCATCTCCTCGATCTCCAGCTACTGGGGCGAGGGGCTCTGGGGCTACGCCTACGGCGCCCGCGCCCTCGCCGACGCCTTCCCCTGGCAGGACCGCGACCTCTACGTGGAGCAGAGCGCCCTCTTCCACGCCGACAGGATCCACACCCCGCTGCTGCTGCTGCACGGCGACAGCGACACCAACGTGCCGGTGGGCGAGAGCGACCAGATCTTCACCGCGCTCAAGCTCCTGGGCCGCGACGTGGAGTACGTCCAGATCCAGGGCCAGGACCACTGGGTGCTGGACCACGATCAGCGCATCGTCTGGAACGACACCATCCTGGCCTACTTCGCCCGGTACCTGAAGGAGCGCCCGCAATGGTGGCAGGCGCTCTATCCCGAGGAGTGATCATGTCCCTCGGCGACCGATGGCGCCGCTGGCGGCGCTTCCTGCAGCACGACATCTGGGAGGGGCGCGGAGCCGATCACGAGGACCCGCCGTCCTTCGTGCGCCGCGTCCTGCGCATCGTGGTGCTGGTGGCCCGCGGCTTCTGGGAGGACAAGCTCCAGCTGCGCGCCTCGGCCCTGACGTACTACACGCTGCTTTCCATCGTGCCCATCCTGGCCCTGGCCTTCGGCATCGCCAAGGGCTTCGGCCTGGAGAGCGCCCTGGAGGCCGCCCTGCGCGAGCGCCTGGTGCTGCAGGAGCAGGTCACCGACCGCGTGCTCGAGTTCACCCATTCCATGCTCGCCAGCACCAGCGGCGGCGTGGTGGCCGGCGTGGGCGTGCTGGTGCTGCTGTGGTCGGTGATCCGCCTGTTCGGGAACATCGAGAAGTCCTTCAACGCCATCTGGGGCGTGACCCGCGCACGGACCGCCGTGCGCAAGCTCACCGACTACCTGGCCATGGTGATCGCCGCGCCCATCCTGCTGCTGCTGGCCAGCAGCGGCGCGGTCTTCGTGGGCGCCCGGGTGGCCGGCGCCATGCCCGAGGTCGGGCCCATCGCCCACCTGGGCGATCTGGTCCAGATCGCCATGAGCGTGGTGCCCTACACCATCATCTGGCTGCTGCTGACGCTGCTCTACCTGACCATGCCCAACACCGGCGTCAGCTGGCGCGCCGGCCTCACCGCCGGCGTGGTGGCCGGCACCCTCACCCAGCTGATCCAGCTCGTCTACCTGCAGTTCCAGATCGGCGCCGCCCGCGCCAGCGCGGTGTACGGCGGCTTCGCCGCCCTGCCGCTGCTGCTGGTCTGGCTGCACGTCAGCTGGACCATCGTGCTGCTGGGCGCCGAGATGGCCTACGCCGTGGACAACGCCGGCCACCATGCCCGCGAGCGCGGGGCCGAGAACGCCAGCCACCACCGGCGCCGCGTCCTGGCCATGGCCGTGGCCGCCCTCTGCGCCCGGCGCTTCGGCGCGGGCCAGGAACCGCCCACGGGCGCCGAGCTGGCCGAGATCCTCGACGCCCCCGTCCGCCTGGTCAACCGGGCGCTGCGATCGCTCGAGCGCGCCGGCCTGATGGTGGCGGTCCGGCACCGCGACGGCGAGGTCTCCGCCTGGACCCCCGCCCGCGACCCCACCACGACGCGCCTGAGCGACGTCGCGGCCGCCTGCGACCACGACGGCGAGGATCCCGCCAGCGACACCGAGGCCGCCCTCGAGCCAGTGCTCGCCCGCTGGCGCGCCATGGCGGCCCGGCTCGCCGAATCCGCCGAGAACGTGGACCTCGCCACCCTCGCGCGGGACCTGCCCGGCGCCGCCCGGGACGGCCGACCCGCCTGAAGATCCTCGCGCCCGCCGTGCGGGCCTTGTCATGGCCGCGAAACGCAACTTTTCTGGGCGCGCTGCGCATCGTACCCTCGGCAGCACCCCCGCACCCCGACCGAGGATGTCGACCATGAAGGGACCATTCCGTCGCCCCCTGGCGGGCACGCTCCTGCTGGCCGCCACCGTCGCGGGCCTGAGCGCCTGCTCGGGCACCGCACCGGCGCCGCAGACCACGCCCATCGAGCCGGACCTGGCCGTGGCCACCTTCGACTCCGCCTGGGCCCTCATCGACCGCAACCACTACGACCCCGGTCACGAGGGCGTGGACTGGGACGCCGTGCGCGCGGAACTGCGCCCGCAGGCCCGCACCGCCAGCCTCGATAGCCTGCACGCGGTGATCAACCGGATGATCGCCCGCACCGGCCTGTCCCACTTCGGCCTCATGCCGCGGGATGCGGCCGATGCCCTGGCCGAGGCCGACGTCACGGACGCCGAGGCCTCCGGCAGCGACCGCGGCGGCCTGGGCCTGCAGCTGCGCCTCCTGGACGACCGCATCCTGGTCACCGAGGTGGACGCCGATTCCCCCGCCGCCCGGGCCGGCATCGCCCCCGGCTGGATCCTCGAGAGCGTGGGCGAGACCCGCTTCGCCACGGTGATCGAGAAGATCGGCGACGACCTCGAGCCCGCCGACCGCGAGATCCGGCTCTGGTCCCTGGCCGAGGCCCTGGTGCGCGGGCCGGTGGGCAGCGAGGTCACCGTGACCCTGGCCGACGCCGGGGACCGGGAGCAGACGCTCACCCTCACCCGCGCCACCCTCCCCGGCGAGGTCAACAAGCTGGGCAACATGCCGCCGCTGAACACCCGGCTCGACCACCGCTGGCTCGAGCGTGATGGCCAGCGCCTCGGCCTGATCCGCTTCAACATCTGGCTGCTGCCCATCGCCGGGCAATTCGATGCCGCCATGGACACCTACCGCGACGCGGACGGCATCGTCCTCGACCTGCGCGGCAACCTGGGCGGCGTGGGCGGGATGGCCATGGGCATGGCCGGCCATTTCCTCGACGAGCGGGTCTCCCTGGGCGAGATGCGCACCCGCCAGACGAACCTGCAGTTCCGCGTCAACCCGCGCCTGACCAACCGCGCGGGCCAGCGCGTCGATCCCTTCGCCGGTCCGCTGGCCATCCTGCAGGACGGCCTGAGCATGAGCACGTCGGAGATCTTCGCCCAGGGCCTGCAGGCCCACGGCCGCGCCCGCGTCTTCGGCACCACCTCCGGCGGCCAGGCCCTGCCCTCGCGCCTGGAGACCCTGCCCAGCGGCGACGTGCTGCAGTTCGCCTTCGCCGACTTCATCTCTCCCGACAGCGTGCGCCTCGAGGGCCGCGGCGTGATCCCGGACCAGGAGGTGCCGCTGCGGCGGGACGACCTCCTCGCCGGCCGCGACGCCCCCCTGGAGGCCGCCGTGGACTGGATCGTCCACGAGAACACCGATGACCGCACGACCCGCTGAGACGACCGCCGCGGCCGCGAGCGGCCGCGTTACCCGGGCCCCGCGGGGCCCCTGCACGAGGAGATCGCTCATGACCCGACGCTTCGCAGACCTCGCCCGCCGGCTGCTGCCGGTCCTCGCCCTCGCGGCGCTGCTGGCCGCCACACCCACCTCGGCCCAGGACGATCTGCCCACCGCCCGCGAGGTCCTCGACCGCTTCGTGGAGGTTGTCGGCGGCGAGAAGCTGGCCGAGATGGAATCCATGACCACCCGCGGGACCTTCGCCATCCCCGCCCAGGGCATGCAGGGCGCCATGGTCGCCCGGGCCAAGGCCCCGGATCAGATGATGGTGGAGATCGAGATCCCCGGCTACGGCACCGTGCGCCAGGGCTACCTGGACGGCGTGGCCTGGGCCATCGATCCGGCCACGGGCGCCCAGGTGATGACCGGCAAGGCCCTCGCCCAGACCGCCGACCAGGCCGACTTCGACGCCATGCTCTACAAGGACGAGGACTACGAATCGCTGACCATGGTCGGCGCGGCCGACTTCCAGGGAACGCCCGCGTACCAGATCGAGGTGGTCTCGGACGACGGCATCACCGCGCAGCATTTCTTCTCGCAGGAGACCGGACTGCTCGTGGGCATGGAGTCCGAGCAGCACACGCCCATGGGCGCCATCCCCACCACCTCCGCCATCAAGGAGTACCAGGAATTCGATGGCATCAGGATCGCCACGAAGACCGAGCAGTCGATGATGGGGATGCAGCAGGTGATGACCTTCGAGTCGGTGAACTTCGAGCCCATCGACGACGCCGTCTTCGCGCTGCCGGCGGAGATCCAGGCGCTCACCGACGACACCGCCGGGAGCGCTGACGGCACCGGGGGCGAGTAAGAGTCGCCCCCCGCGGCCTGCACCCGGCGCGGTCCGCCTGCCGGCGCCTGCAGAGAAGCGGCCCCGTCCTCGGACGGGGCCGCGCTGCGTGTGCCGACGGGCAGCAGGATCGATGCCGCCCGCGCGGTCAGGCCACGGTGACGCTCTGGTCGAGGTACACGTCCTGGATGGCGTTGAGCAGATCCACGCCCTCCTTCAGCGGACGCTGGAACGCCTTGCGGCCGGAGATCAGGCCGGCGCCGCCGGCGCGCTTGTTGATCACCGCGGTGCGCACGGCCTGCTCGAGGTCGTTCTCGCCCCCGGAGGCGCCACCCGAGTTGATCAGCGGGGCGCGCCCCATGTAGCAGTTGATGACCTGGTAGCGGGTCAGGTCGATGGGGTTGTCGGTGGTCAGCTGGTCATAGACCTGGTCGCTGGTCTTGCCGAACTTCACCGCCCGGTAGCCGCCGTTGGTCTCGGGCTGCTTCTGCTTGATGATGTCCGCGCCGAGGGTCACGCCCAGGTGGTTGGCCTGGCCGGTGAGGTCGGCGGCGGTGTGGTAGTCGGTGCCGTCCACCTTGAAGGCGCTGTTGCGCAGGTAGCACCACAGCACGGTGAACAGGCCCAGCTCGTGGGCATGGGCGAAGGCCGCGGAGATCTCCTCGATCTGCCGATCGGCGTTCTCCGAGCCGAAGTAGATGGTGGCGCCCACGCCCACCGCGCCCATCTCGAAGGCCTGGGTCACGCTGGCGAACATGCGCTGATCGTAGGTGGTGGGATAGGTGAGCAGCTCGTTGTGGTTCAGCTTGACGATGAACGGGATCTTGTGGGCGTACTTGCGCGCCACGGCCCCGAGCACGCCATAGGTGGAGGTCACGCCGTTGCAGCCGCCCTCGATGGCCAGCTCCACGATGGCCTCGGGATCGAACAGCGCGGGGTTGGGGCCGAAAGCGCTGCCGCCGGAGTGCTCGATGCCCTGATCGACGGGCAGCAGCGAGAGATAGCCGGTCCCGCCGAGGCGGCCGTGGTCGAACAGGCTGGCGAGGTTGCGGAGCACCGGCACCGGACGGTCGCTGGACACCAGGACGCGGTCCAGGAAGTCCGGGCCGGGCAGGTGCAGACGGTCCCTGGCGATGGTCTCGCACTCGTGGCCGAGCAACTGGTCGGCCTCGTTGCCGAGAAGGCTGGCGATGTCTCTGGCCATGAAGATCCCCCTTCCGGGTTTTGGGGCTGGTCGGGAACGCTCGCTTGCCCCTCAATCAAGCGCGATCGCTGGCGGCGGCAACTGTAACCGCTCCAGCGGCCGGCGAAAAGCCCCCTGTTGTCCCGGTTGTCGATCCCGGGATCCGCTCTAGCTTGACGGAGAGGACGCACGACGCCAACCGAAAGGAGCGGCCATGGCCGACGGACGCCGCATCGCCATCCTGCTGGAGGACCACTACGAGGAACTGGAACTGTGGTACCCCTACCACCGCCTGCGCGAGGCCGGCTGGGAGCCGGTCCTGGTGGCTCCCGAGCGCCGCACCTACACCGGCAAGAAGGGCAGCTACCCCGCCCAGGCGGACCGCACCGTGGACGAGGTCGCGGCCGGCGACTTCGCCGGCGCGGTGATTCCCGGCGGCTACTCCCCCGACCTGATGCGCCGCCACGAGGGCATGATCGCCCTGGTCCGCGAACTGGGCCGCAAGGGGGCGCCCATCGCCGCCATCTGCCACGCGGGCTGGGTGCTCATCTCCGCCGGCCTGGTGGCCGGCAAGCGCGTCACCAGCTTCGCCTCCATCCGGGACGACATGGTCAACGCCGGCGCCGACTGGGTGGACGAGGAGGTGGTGATCGACGGCAACCTGGTCACCTCGCGCCATCCCGGCGATCTGCCGGCCTTCATGGTGGCCTTCCTCGAGCAGCTCGACTGATCCCCGCCTCGTGCCTGGCCGGCGCCGTCCCGGCGATGGCGCTCCCGGAAGTGGAGTGATCGGCGCACCACCGGCGGATCAGCCGTCGAGCACCTCGCGGACCCGCGCCCCCAGGCTGCGCGGCGTGAACGGCTTGGAGAGGAAGTGCACGCCCTCGGCGAGAATGCCGTGGTGGGCGATGACGTTGGCGGTGTAACCGGACATGTAGAGCACCGGCAGTTCCGGCCAGCTGACCGACAGTTCACGATGGAGCTGGGCGCCGTTCATGCCGGGCATCACCACGTCCGTCAGCAGCAGCGCGCACGGCTCGGCTCCCGACCGGGCCAGCGCCACCGCCGCCTCCGCGTCCGCGGCGGCGACCACCTCGTAGCCGAACTTCCGCAGCACCACCTCGGCCAGCCCACGCACCGCGGCATCGTCCTCCACCACGAGGATCCGCTCGGCACCACGCAGATCCCGGACGGCCTCCTCGTCCGGCAGGTCCTCCACCGGGCCCTCGGCCAGCGGCAGGTAGACCTTGAAGATGCTGCCGCGGCCGGGCTCGCTGTAGGCGTAGATGCTGCCCTCGTGCTGCTTGACGATGCCATGGACCGTGGCCAGGCCCAGTCCGATGCCCTGATCCACGCCCTTGGTGGTGAAGAAGGGCTCGAAGACCATGGCCAGCGTCTGCGGGTCCATGCCCTGCCCGGTGTCGCTCACCGCGAGCATGACGTGGGGGCCCGGCCGGCTGCCCGGGTGGGCATCGGCATAGGCGGAATCCAGCGAGACGTTGGTGGTCTCGATGGTCAGGTCGCCACCAGCGGGCATGGCGTCCGCCGCATTGACCACCAGGTTGATCAGCACGTTGTGGATCTGCGAGAGGTCGGCCCGGACGGCGCCGAGGGCGGCATCGAGCGCGGTCTGCAGCCGGATGTCCTCCCGCAGCAGACGCCGGAGCATGGGCTGGCTCTCGGTGATCACCTGATTGAGATCCAGCGTGCGCATCTGCAGCATCTGCTTGCGACCGAAGGCGAGCAGCTGGGCGGTGAGGTCGCGGGCGCGCTCGGCCGCGCGCACCACGGTGGCCAGATCCTCCCGGTGCGGATCGTCCGCCGGCAGGTCCTGCTGGACCAGCTCCGCAAAACCCAGGATCGGGGTCAGCAGGTTGTTGAAATCGTGAGCCACGCCTCCGGCCAGACGACCCACCGCCTCCATCTTCTGGGCCTGGCGCAACCGCTCCTCGCTCTCCTGCAGCGCGGCCTCGGTCCGGCGCAGGCGGGTGATGTCCTGCAGGACGCCGAAGACGCGGCGCTGATCCGGATCGTGTTCGGCCCGCGAGAAGATGGTGCGGATGGCGCCGTCGTCCGGACGCTGGATCTCGAATTCCTGCTCGTAGGGTTCCTGGCGCTCGATCAGGGCCGCGAGGGCTGCATCGAGGGTGGCACGATACCGGGACAGGGGGATCTCCTGGACCGCGGCGATGGTCAGCTCCTCGCCGTCGGGGATGCCGTAGATCCGGCGCGTCACGTCCGATGCGTCGACCGTCCGCCGCTCGAGATCGAACTCCCACCAGCCCACCGCCGCCACGTCCTGCGCGCGCTGCAGGCGGATCCGCTCGCGCTCGAGCGCCTCGGCGGTGGCCCGCTCGGCGGTCACGTCGCGCACGATGGCCACGAACCGCTCGCCGGGGATCCCGAAGGCGTCGATCCGCCACCACCGCTGGCTCCCATCCCGATGGCGGAAGGGATACTCGCCCGTGGCCGCGCCCTCGGCCCGGACCCGCCGGAAGTGTTCCTCCTGTTGCACCGGATCGGGGCCCCAGCTCAGGTCGTCGACCCCGCGCACGAGCAACTCCTCCCGCGAGTAGCCGCTCAGCCGGCAGGCCGCCTCGTTCACGTAGAGGTAGCGCCCCGCACGGTCGGCCAGGAACACGGCGTCCGGGCCGCGGTCCACCACGGCACGGAAGAATTCGGGACCGAGATCGGCGGGATCGGCGGTGGGCAAGCTGCGGCCTCCATCGCTCGGGCATCAAGGAACCCTTACGCCGTAGCCTAGAGGCACCGGGTCCGTCCTGTCAATCGGCGCGCCGTGCTGACAGGTGGCGAGCGAACGGCTACCATGGCGGGGTCGTCCCTGGATCTCGTCGGAAGGTCTGCGCGTGTCCGCCACCGTCCTGGTGCTCTTCGCCCACCCCGCCCTGGAACGTTCGCGTGCCGGCAGGGCCCTGGCCTCCGCGGCCGCCGACACCCCGGGCGTGACCCTGCACGACCTCTACGAGACCTACCCGGATCTGGACATCGACGTGCCGGCGGAACAGGAGTTGCTGCTCGCCCACGACATCGTGGTCCTGCAGCATCCGTTCTACTGGTACAGCGTGCCGTCGCTGCTGAAGGAGTGGTTCGACCTCGTGCTCGCCCTGGGCTGGGCCTACGGCCCTGGCGGCGAACGGCTGCGGGGCAAGCCCTGCCTGGCCGCCATCACCTGCGGCGGCGCCCAGGAGGCGTACACGCGCAAGGGGCAGAATCGCTACACGGTGCGTGAACTGCTGGCGCCGGTGGAGCAGACCGCGCGGCTCTGCGGCATGCTCTGGCTGGGCCCGTTCGTGGTCCACGGCGCACACCGGATGGATCGCACCGCTCTCGCGCAGCATGCCGTGGACTACCGCCGGCTGCTGGAGGCCGTGCGCGACGGTCGGCTGGATCAGGGCCGCGCCGACCGCCTCACCCACCTCAACGCGGACCTCGACGCGATCATCCGGGAGGCGTGAGATGCACGGTGGCGACTTCTTCGGCCTGGCGTTCGTGATCCTGCTGGCCGCGGTGGTGGCCGTGCCGGTGGCCAAGCGGCTGGGCCTGGGCTCGGTGCTGGGCTACCTGGTGGCCGGGCTGGTGATCGGCCCCTGGGTGCTGGGCCTGGTGGGCGAGGAGGGCGAGGAGATCCTGCACTTCGCCGAGTTCGGCGTGGTGCTCATGCTCTTCCTCATCGGCCTGGAGCTGGAACCGACCAAGCTCTGGCGGATGCGGCGGCCCATCTTCGGCCTGGGCGGCCTGCAGGTGCTGTTGACCACGGCGGCACTGACGGCCGTGGGCCTGGCCCTGGGCTGGGCCTGGCAACCGGCGCTGGCGGCGAGCCTGGCGCTCTCGCTCTCCTCCACGGCCATCGTGCTGCAGACCATGCAGGAGAAGGGCTGGCTGCCGACCAATGCCGGCCAGAGCGGATTCTCGGTCCTGCTCTTCCAGGACATCGCCGTGATCCCCATCCTGGCGGTGCTGCCCCTGCTCGCCAGCCCGGAAGTGGCCGCCGTGGCCGCCGGACACGCGACGGATGCCGCCAGCCACGGCAGTGGGCACGGTGGCGGACACGGTGGCGGCCCGCTCGCCGGGCTGCCGCCGCTGCTGCAGACCGCCGCGGTCCTGGGCGCCATGGCGCTGGTGGTGGCGCTGGGCCGGTACCTGGTCTCGCCATTGCTGCGCTCCATCGCCCGCACCCGCCTGCGTGAACTCTCCCTGGCCGCGGCGCTGGTGCTGGTGATCGGCACCGCCCTGCTCATGGCGCGGGTGGGGTTGAGCCCCGCCCTGGGGACCTTCCTGGCCGGCGTGGTCCTGGCCGGCAGCCCCTATCGCCACGAGCTGGAGGCCAACATCGAGCCCTTCAAGGGCCTGCTACTCGGCGTGTTCTTCATCGCGGTGGGCGCGTCGCTGAACCTGGGCCTGGTGGTCGACCATCCCGGCGACGTGCTCCTGGGCGTGGTGGTCCTGGTGCTGATCAAGATCCTGATCTTCGCGGCGCTCGGCCATCTCTTCGGCCTGCGCCGCGACCAGAACCTGCTCTTCACCCTGGCGCTGGCCCAGGGCGGCGAGTTCGCCTTCGTGCTGCTGAGCTTCGGCGTGCAGCAGGGCGCCGTACCGGCCGCGCCCGCGGGGGCGCTGGTGGTCATCGTGACCCTGAGCATGGCCCTGACGCCGTTGCTGCTGCTGTTCTACGAGAAGGTCCTGCAGCCTCGCGTGGGCACCTCCCGCGAGCCGGTCCGCGAGGCCGACGCGCCCGAGCCCGGCGAGGTGATCGTGGTGGGCTTCGGCCACTTCGGGTCGACCCTCGGCCGCCTGCTACGGACCGCCGGCGTCGAGCCCACGGTGCTCGAGAACGACAGCGACCGGGTGGAGGTGCTGCGCCAGCTGGGCCTGCCGGTGTACTATGGCGACGCCACGCGGGCCGACCTCCTGCGCGCCGCCGGGGCCGAGCACGCCCGCCTGATCGTCCTGGCCCTGGACAACCCCCGCTCGCAGATGCAGATCGTCCGCCTGGCCCAGGAGCACTTCCCCCGGGCGGAGCTGGTCGCCCGCGCCCGCGGCTGGACCGACGCCCACGAGCTCCTGGCCGCCGGCGTCCAGCACATCTTCCGCGAGAACCTGGACTCCGCCCTGCGCGCCGGCGCCGAGAGCCTGCGCCTGCTCGGCACCCGGGGACACCAGGCCCACCGCCTGGCGCGCCGCTTCCGCCGGCGAGACGAGCAGCTGCTGCGGGAGCTCCTCGACCACCGCGAGGATCAGGGCCAGTTCCTCAACGAGGCCCGCGAGCGCATCCACGACCTCGAGCAGCTCATGCGCGCCGAGCAGGCCGCGGACGGACGCGAGGACACGGGCTGGGACGTCTCGACGCTGTCGCGGCCGGACGAGGAGGTGTGACCGGCGTCGCGGCGGCCGCCCGGCGCTAGTTGGCGGGGTTCTCGCTCTCGTGCCAGTCGCCGGTCTCCGGACTGGGCGACCAGTCCTCGCGGATGAGGACCAGGATGGCCGAGTTGGGCACGATCAGGTACTGCTTGCGCTCGAAGGTGATCTCGATGGCCGCCTTCTTCAGGAACAGGGCGTAGTCGCCCTCTTGGGCCTGCAGCGGCAGGTAGCGTGGCTGAGGCGAGGCGCCGAAGTCCTCGTCCTCGTAGTCGGCCGGCTCGGGAATGGGCACTCCCGGCCCCACCGAGACGATCCAGCCGCCCTGGGCCTGACGGGCCGAGAGCGCCGTCTGGGGCAGGTAGAGCCCCGCACCGGTGCGTTCCTCGCCGTCCTCCGGCCGCACCAGGATGCGGTCGCCCACCACGATGAGCTTCTTCTTCAGTTCGGCCATGCGATCCTCCAGGGCGCCTCCGCGGGGGCAGGGCGCGCGTCTCGGGCAAGCCGACAAGGTAACACCGCGGCCCTCCCCGGGGAAGGACCGCTCAACACGCCGCCCGCCGCGCCACCCGGCGCGCCCGCCCGCGGCGCGCCCGCCCGCCGCCCGGGTGATCGCCGACCATCAGACGAGGTGCCGGCCCCCGTCGAGATGGACGGTCTCGCCGTTGAGCGCCGGCGTGGCCAGCACGAAGAGCAACGCCGACGCCACGTCCTCGAGCCCCGGGAACCGTCGCGTGGGGATCTCCTGGCGCTCGGTGCGCAGGTAGCCCTCCTCGCCGCTGACGGGAGCGAGGACCGCGCCGAGGGCCAGTTCACAGACCCGCACCCCGCGGGGTCCGAGGGACTGGGCCAGGGTCCGCGTCAGGCCGTGCAGCGTCACCTTGCTGACCGTGTAGGCGAAGTGGTCGGGGCCGGGCCGGCCGGCCCGCCAGTCGTTGAGGTTGACCACCACGCCGTCGCGCCCGTCGGGCAGCTGGCGGGCGAGCTCGCGACTGAGCAGGAACGGCGCCTCGGCGTGGATGGCCTGGTAGCGGCGCCACTCCTGCAGGGTGGTCTCCATGGCATCGCCGGGAGCGAAGAGCGAGGCGTTGTTGATCAGGCCGTCCAGGGGACCGAAGAATCGCGCGGCCTCGGCCACGAGGCCCTCGGTGGCGTGGGGATCGGTGAGGTCGCCCCGGACCAGGGCGAGCCGGCCGCCGGCGCCCGTGACCTCCCGCTCGAGGGCGCGCGCCTCCTCCTCGCTGGTATGGTAGTGGACCACCACGCGGGCGCCGGCGGTGGCCAGGGCCTGGGCCAGGTGCCGCCCCACGCGGCGGGCGGCGCCGGTGATGAGCACGGTGCGGTCGGCGATGGGCGTGAGGGTCGACATGGCAGGCTCCGGTCAGATGTTCAGGGTGAGGACCACGGCGCCATCGCCGCCCCAGGATGGCGGCGCAGGACGCCAGTCGCTCACCAGCTCGGTGTGCGTGTTGCACCAGGTGCGCACGGCGTCGCCGAGGACGCCACGGCCGTCGGGCGAACCACGACCACGGCCATGGACCACGAGCACCTCGCCGGTGCCGTGGCGGACGTGAGCCCGTACCTGGTGTTCGAGGCGCCGCAGAGCATCCTCGCAGGGCAGCTGGCGCAGGAAGATCTCCGGCGGGCGGGGCGGCCGACCAGCGGGCGGCTCGGGCCCCCGGGCGCGCCGTCCGCCGACGGTCGGCTCGGGAGCCGGCGCGTCCGCCGACGGGAGGAGGCCGTCGCCCAGGTCGAGGGCGTCGAGAGACTCCAGGGCGTCGGGGTCGTCCTGGGCGATCTCGCGGTGATCGGGGCGGGCCTTCTTGCCGCCGCGGCGAGCCTTGTAGCGTCCCACGGTCAACCCTCCCGTGCCGGGGCCAGCTCCACCACCGTGGCGCCCCAGGAGCTGCCGTCGGCAGGATGACCGAAGCGGATCACCGCGGGATGCCGCCTGAGGATGGCGTGGACCGTCTCGCGCTGCACGCCGATGCCCTTGCCGTGGATGATGCGCACCGAGAGGATGCCGCGCTCGCGGCAGAGGTCGAGGTAGTCGGGCACCAGCTCGCGGGTCTCGCGGGGCGAGAAGGTGTGCAGATCGAGGATGCCATCGATGGGCAACTCGACGGCGTGGTCGGGGATCTGATCACCTGGCTGGTCCTGCGGGTCCTCGGTCACCGGTACTCTCCCGGACTTGGCGGCTAGCGACAAGCTAAGCATCACCGGCCGCTCCGTCAGGCGCAGACGCGCACCCGGTAGCCGGTGTACTTGCGCAGGTTGATCACGCCGTCGTCGAAGATCAGGTACTGCCCCTTGATCCCCTGCAGGACGCCACCGGCCCGCGGCTCCCGGTCGAGGTCGAAGCTCTTGACCTTCTCGGGGTAGGCGAGCACGGGATAGGCGAACGCGTGCTCCACGCGCGCGGCCGGCGGCAGGAGGGGGACGTCCCAGGCCTCGAGCTGCGCGCTGATCTGCCCGGCGAGAGCGACCAGATCGCCCTCGCCGGCCTCGCTCCTCAGCAGGCGGGTCCAGTGGGTCCGGTCGGCCAGGCCCACCTCTTCGCGCAGGCGCGCCTCGAGCAGGCCCACGGTGCGGCGGTCCGGCAGCTCGGCCAGCGGGATGGCCAGGGTGGCGCCCTGATCGAGCCAGCGGGTGGGAATGTTCTCGCGGCGGGTGATGCCGACCTTGGGCGCCGAGGTCAGCGAGGCGTAGAGCACGTGGGGCTGGAAGCAGTGGGCGTGGGCGAAGGCGTCATCCCGGCAGGGATGGTCCGGGTCGTGGTAATGGCAGAGCTCGGGCTTGACGATGCAGGTGTCCGCCTCGGCGCGCGCGCGGAAGCAGGGGAAGCAGAAGCCCTGACCGAAGCTCTTCTTCGTCTGGCGGCCGCAGTAGACGCAGTGGATGGCGCCGGTGTGCTCGAGGTGCAGCTCGCGGCCCAGGTACCCGTCCAGCGCGTGATCGGCCAGGCGCTCGTCCGGATGCCAGTGGCCATCGGCCAGCGCGTAATGCGCCGGGCCGCCGCCGGTGCCCGGCGTGACGCGCATCTTGCGCAGGGTGCCTTCCCAGATGATCTCCATGTCATGACCTCCGGCAGGGCAGGGTAACACGGGCGGGGCGTGGGAGCCAGGCAGGTCCCGGACGGTGGTTCCCGGACTGGCTGGTCCCGGGCTCCGCGGAGGCGAGGAGCTGGACGGTGGCCGGCGACGATACCGTCCAGCTGCGGGGCAGCGTGCGGTAGCCACCGGCCACCCATCGAACCAGGCGCCCCGGCCGGGGACCCGGCCGGGGCGCGCTCATCTCTGTCGCTGCCGCGGCGCTCGCGCCGTCAGAAGATCTTCTCCACACGCACCGGCCGGTCGTCCAGGAGCGACCCCTTCTGCGCCGCCGCGGGATCGACCACCACCGCGCCGTCCGCGGCGGCGGGCCCGGCCGGCACCTGCACCGAGCGGATGCCGCCCAGCCACCAGCGGTCGTCCGAGACGTGGATCAGGTCGCCCTCCTGGACGGCCAGATCCTCCATCACCGCACGCGGAAGCCGCACGCCACCATCCGCCGCGGCGATGGCCAGCGGCAGACCCGTGACCTGGCTGCGACGACCACGCCGGAAGTTGGGCACGCCACCCTTGAACCAGGCCATGGCCTCGCCCAGGGAGAAGACGGTCAGTCCCCGGATCTTCTCCGGCGGCGGCGGAGCGGTGAAGAGCGTGACGACGACACCGATGATGGTGGTGACCGCCACGCCGAAGAGGCCCCGGAAGAGGGCGTAGTTGGGCTCGACCCCCTCCGGCGGCGAGGCCAGCACGAAGTCGCTCAACGGCGTGATCCACCCGGGGAACCTGACGCTCAGCAGGTTGATCAGGCTGCCCCCGATCATGGCCACCGAGGCCGCGGTGGCGTTGAAGCGCGGCCAGAAGGCGCCCATGAAAATCACGGTCACCATGGCCGGAATGATCACCATGATGCCCTTGTAGTGGAGGTTGAAGAGGTCGTCCTGCATGGTGGAGAAGAGCCAGACCAGCAAGAGGCCGATGCCGGTGGCGCCGACGGAGATCCAGCGCGCGACCGCCAGATAATGCTTCTCGCTGTGCTCGGTGCGGACGAAGCGGCGGTAGAGGTCGTTCACGCCCACGGCGGCGCAGGCGTTGATCAGCGTGTCGACGGTGGACATCAGGGCGGCCAGCAGGGCGGCCATGATGAAGCCGAAGACGTAGACGTTCTGGTGCATCACCGTCCAGAGCACGGTGGTGAAGGTGTGGTAGGTATCGGCCAGTTCGAAGGGGATCACGCCCTCGGCGGCGCCCTTGGTGACCATGGCGCGGCCGATCCAACCGGCGCAGCTGACCACGATGGCCGACAGCGGCAGCAGGAAGACCACGTTGGCCAGGGCGGCCTTGCGGCCCTCGTTCACGCTCTTGACCGCCAGGTAGCGCATGATGAAGCCCTGGTTGAGGAACGTGAAGGCGATGGAGCCGGCGATGCCCTCGCCCCAGAAGGTGTTGGCGGTGCCCAGGCTCGGGTTGGTATTGACCGGGGTGAGGGGGGAGCGGAACTCCGGCGGCAGCCAGCCCCAGAAGGCGTCCGCGCCGCCCAGCCAGATCATGCCGCCCACCAGGGCCACCGCCCCGGCCAGGTAGAGCATGATGCCCTGCACCAGATCGGTGAAGATCACCGCGGTCTGGCCGCCGAAGGTGACGTAGGCGCCGATGATCACCGTGCAGACCAGCACCGAGGTCCAGATGCCGATGCCGGTGATGCCCTCGATGGCCAGGCCGATGGTGTAGAGGTTGTAGCCGATGTAGTAGAGCATGTAGCCGAGGATCACGACCACGGCGAGGTAGCGGACCAGCCAGTTGAAGCGGCGCTCGAAGTACTCGGGGATCGACCGCACCCGCGAGAAGTAGATGATGGGCAGCCAGCCGAACATGAAGAAGGGCATGACGAACCAGTCGTTCAGGTACGTCATGGTGCTGCCCAGGCCGTGGTTGAAGCCGGCCTGGGCATACTTCAGGAAGGAGTAGGAGCCGATACCGGTGGCGATCATCGAGGCGGTGACCAGCCACCACGGGAACTTCTGGCCCGAGTAGAAGAAGTCGTTGGTGTCGGTGGCGAAGCGGCCGAACACCGCGCCGAAGCCCAGGACGGCCAGGAAGTAGAGCACGCAGATCGCCAGGACCAGGGTCTGCGAACCGGCGGGCAGATCGATCTCGAAGGTGCCGGACTCGCCGCCCGCGGCGACCGCGGGGGCGGCCAGGGCCGTCACGAGCAGGGCCGCCAGGAGCGGCAGCAGGAATGGTGGTCGGTGCATGCTCACGCCCCCCGGAACGGCACGGCCACGGCCAGCCAGGTGAAGAGGGCGTGGATGCCGGCGTACCAGAGGTAGCCGAACACGAGGACGCCGAACCAGCGGCGGTCGCCGGGGCGGGAGAAGTCGCAGGCGCCGCTGGCGCGGATCACCCACAGGCCGATCAGGAAGACCAGCCCGCCCATGGCATACTGGTAGAAGAAGGGCGTCCAGTGGCCGCCGATGCCCAGCCAGGCCACGATCAGACGAGGCAGGCCCCACATGGCCAGCAGCACCAGCGGGACGGCGAGGGCGGCGCGCGAGGGGCGCCGGATCGCGGTGTCGTTCATGGACCGTCCTCTTTGCTCGGGATTCGCGGGATGCGAACGCCAAACTAACCGATGAGGACGCTGTCCGCGAGTCCAATCGCGGCCAGATGGGCCCGGAGGCGGGGATCGGGCGCCGACGAGGGCTGGTGCGGCGAAGGTTCGCCAGCGGCCGCACTTTTCCTGTACCGCTCGCGGGACGACCCCTATCCTGGCGGCATGCTCAACCGCGTCTGGACCGCCTTCTTCTTCGTGGCCTTCGCCGCCGCCCTGGTGCGCTGGCTGGTGTTCGGCGACCCCGCCGTGTGGCAGGACCTGGTGTCCAGCACCTTCGACATGGCCAGGACCGGCTTCGAGATCGCCCTGGGGCTCACCGGGGTCATGGCCCTCTGGCTGGGCATCATGCGGGTGGGCGAGCGGGGCGGGGCGGTGGAACTGCTGGCGCGGGCGTTCGGGCCGCTGCTGCGGCGCCTGTTTCCGGGCATCCCGGCCGGCCATGCCGCCGAGGGCGCGATCGTCATGAACATGGCGGCCAACATGCTGGGCCTGGACAACGCGGCCACGCCCCTGGGCCTGAAGGCGATGCGCGAGCTGCAGACGCTCAATCCCTCGGACGACACCGCCAGCAACGAGCAGATCCTCTTCCTGGTGATCAATACCTCGGCGGTCACCGTCCTGCCGGTGACCATCTTCACCTACCGCGCGCAGCTGGGCGCGGCGGACCCCACCGACATCTTCCTGCCCGTGCTCATCGCCACCTTCTGTTCCACCCTGGTGGGGCTGCTGGTGACCGCGACGGTCCAGCGGCTGCAGCTCTGGCAGCCCGTGGTGCTGGCGTACCTGGGCGGCCTGACGGCGGTGATCGCGGGGCTGGTCCTCTACTTCGGGCAGCTGCCGGAGCCCCGGATGGAGCAGCAGTCGGCCCTGCTGGCCAACCTGCTGATCTTCTCGGTGGTGATCGGGTTCTTCACCCTGGCGGTGCGGCGCCGGGTGAACCTCTACGAGGCGTTCGTGGACGGGGCGAAGGACGGCTTCCAGACCGCGGTGACCATCATCCCCTACCTGATCGCCATGCTGGTGGCCATCGGCGTCCTGCGCGCCAGCGGGGCGCTGGACCTGCTGCTCGACGGGGTGCGGGCCGGCGTGCAGGCCCTGGGCGCCGACGCCCGCTGGGTGGACGGCCTGCCCACCGCGCTGATGAAGCCGCTGTCCGGCAGCGGAGCCCGCGGCATGCTCATCGAGACCATGACCGCCCACGGGCCCGACAGCTTCGCCGGTCGCCTCGCCTCGGTGGTGCAGGGGTCCACCGAGACCACGTTCTACGTCCTGGCGGTGTACTTCGGCGCGGTGAAGATCCGCCACACCCGGCACGCCCTGGGGTGCGGCCTGGCGGCGGACGCGGGCGGGATCGTCGCGGCGATCCTGGTGAGCTACCTGTTCTTCGGATAGGTCGAGGGCCCGGGTCGGCTCCCGGGCCCTCGCCATCCAGCCAGCAGCCGACGCGCCGGATCAGGCGCTCGGTTGCACGTCCGGACGGATCTCCTCGGTCGCGGCCTTCTTCTGCGTCACCAGCGACACCACCACCAGCGTCAGGAAGCTGAGCGGGATCGAGATGATGCCTGGCTGACCGAGCGGGTGCCAGGCGTCCTCGACGCGCAGGCCGTACGGGCCGGAGAACATCGCCGGCCCGGTCAGGATGATGCCGAGCGCCGAGACGATGCCCACGATGATCGAGGCCACGATGCCCGCCGCCGTGGTCTTCTTCCAGAAGAGCAGCATGAGGATGGCGGGCAGGTTGGCCGACGCCGCCACGGCGAACGCCCAGCCCACCAGGAAGCTCACGTTCACGCCCCGGAACACGATGCCCAGGACGATCGCGACGATACCCACCACGAAGGCGGCCACCTTGCCGGCGTGCACCTTCTGCTGCTCGCTCAGCCCCATGCCGCCGAACCGGTCCATGAGATCGTGGGCCACGGCGCCCGAAGCGGCCACGATCAGGCCCGCCACCGTGCCGAGCACCGTGGCGAAGGCGATGGCCGAGATGATGGCGAACAGCACGCCGCCGAAGCTCATCGCCAGCAATGGCGCCGACATGTTGTTGTCGGCGGGATTGACCGTGCCGCTGGTGGCCGCCCCCAGGCCCATGAACAGGGTGAGCACGTAGAAGAATCCGATGGCGGCGATGGCCACGATGGTCGACTTCCGCGCGCAGGCCGGGCTGGGCACCGTGTAATAGCGGATCAGGATGTGCGGGAGGGCCGCCGTGCCGAAGAAGAGCGCCAGCATGAGCGAGACGAAGTTGAGCTTCTGCCAGCCGGTCTCGACCTTGAACTTCACGCCGGGCTTCATCTGCTCGGTCCCGCTGACCGTCTTGGGGTAATACACCGTGTAGCGGGCGCCGCCCGCGTCGAACACCGTCCGCTCGTGCCACTGCTCGATGCGCGTGTCGGGATGCGTGAGGTGGGCGAGGAAGGCCACCGGGCCGACGGCTCCGGTCCGAGAGGCGTCGGTGCCGCCCAGTTGCTTGATGCGGCCCACGGGATAGAGCAGACCGTCGGGCTCGCCGTTGACGAGCGTGGCGCTGCTCCACTGGGCCTTCCAGAGCACTCCCTCGGGATCCAGACGCCACCAGGTCACATCGCCGTCGCGGGTGAACTTGTGGAGGTCGTCGACCGTGTGTTCGAGCACGTGGCCCTCGCCGACCAGCTGGGAGACCGTCGCCTGGTCCGGTATGTAGAGCAGCGTCTCGCCGTCGTCGCCGGTGAGGCTCTCGGGCGTGGTGCTCAGCCCGCGCACGAGCAGGAAGACCACCAGGACGGTCGAGAACACCAGCAGCAAGCCGCCCTTGAGGAACTGCACGTAGGTGGTGGAGGTCATGCCGGCCGTGGAGACGATCATGATCACGATCGCGCCCACGACGATCACCCCCACCCAGTGCGGTAGGCCGAGCAGCGGTTCGACCAGCGACCCGGCACCGTTCATCTGCGGGATCAGGTAGCACACCGAGACCACGAGGGTCGAGATGGCGGCCGCCAGCTTGATGCCGCGGCTATCGAACTTGGCGTCCAGGGCGTCGGTGAAGGTGAACTTGCCCATGCGCTTCATGGGCTCGGCCACCACGAAGAGGGCCACGATCCAGCCCGCGAGGTAACCGATGGAGTAGAGGAAGCCATCGTACCCGAGCGTGGCGATCATGCCGCAGATACCGAGGAAGGACGCAGCCGAGAGGTAGTCGCCAGCGAAGCTGACGCCGTTGACGGCCCAGTGGATCTGGCCGCCCGCCGCATAGTAGCCAGCCGCCGACCGGGCCCGGCGTGCGAAGAAGTGGCTCAACCAGAGCACCAGCAACACGAACAGGGCGAAGACGATGATCGACAGGGGCGTGCCGTTGAGGTTCATGCGCCGCCCTCCCCACCGTCGCTCGCTCCGGCGAGCTCTGCTTCCTTGCGGGTGCAGAGGTGATTGTAGAGCAGCGCGAGAAGCAGGGCGAACACGATCAGGCCGAGGCCGTAGACCACGGCGAGGTTCAGTCCGGCGAAGACCATCGTCTGCATGATGGCGCCCTCGGTGAGCACGTTGAGCAGCACGAAACCGGCGTAGACGAGGCAGTAGATGACGAACATCACCACGCCGAGCCGGGTCTTGTAGATGCTCGCGGGATCGGGACCGGAGTCCTGCGCGGGACCATGGTTCATGACGTCCTCCTCGAAGGGGGCGGGCACAGGGCCTGTCGCGGCGAATCCGGCATCCGGCCACGCGAGGCGCCGGCGGACCTGCTCACCGACCATTGCGGAGCACGCTAGCATGCTGTTAAAGGGATTACAAAGATATTGAAAACGGCGTTTCCCCTGTCGCCCGAAAGGAAGTTCCTGCCGCCACGAGCGCTTGCGCGTGAAACCGCCGCTTGAGATCACCGCCCGCTCGCGTACACTCGGCCCGACCGTGACGACAGGAGCATTCCTTGAAGCGACTCGTCCTGCGCACCGTCCTGCCCGCGCTGCTGGCCATCGCGCTCTTCTCGGGCGTGGTGTTCTTCCACTTCCTGCCGACCTTCAGCCGCACGGTCATGGACCAGAAGCGGCTCATGATCCGTGAGCTGACCGAGTCGTCCTGGAACATCCTGGCCCGGTTCGAGGCGGAGGAGCGTGCCGGCCTGCTCACGCGCGAGGAGGCCCAGCACGCCGCGATCGAGCAGGTGCGCAGCCTGCACTACGGACAGGAGGGGAAGGACTACTTCTGGATCAACGACATGCACCCGCGCATGATCGTCCATCCCTACCGGCCCGACCTCGAGGGCGAGGACCTCTCCGCTTTCGCCGATCCGCACGGCACGCTCATCTTCGTCGAGATGGTGCGCCGGGTGCGCACGGACGCGGCGGGCTACGTGCAGTACATGTGGCAGTGGAAGGACGACCCCGGCCGTGTCGTGCCCAAGCTATCGTACGTCAAGGGCTTCGCCCCCTGGGGCTGGGTCATCGGCACCGGGGTCTACACCGAGGATGTCGACGCCGAGGTGGCGGCGGTCACCGCCCGCCTGCAGGCGGCGGCGCTGATCATCCTGGCGGTGGTGTCCCTGCTCATGGTCGTGCTGCTGCGTACCAGCTTCCAGGCCGAACGGGGGCGGCGGCGCGCGGCTGCCGCCCTGCGCTCCTCGGAGGAGAAGTACCGGTCGCTCGTGGAGGCCGCCGGAGAGTCGATCCTCATGTCGGTGGGTGGCGAGGAGCTGTTCGCCAACGCGAGCTTGCTGCGGCTGGTGGGCCACACGCGCGAGGAATTCGCGCGGCTGGCCGTGGACGATCTGCTCAGGCCCACGGCGGACGAGCTGGCGGCCGGCCGCCGCCACTGGCAAGCGGTGATGGAGGGGGCGCGGGCGCCCACGCGCCACGAGGCGGAACTGATCACCCGCGACGGCGGGACGGTGCGCGTCATGATCGCGCTATCGCGCATCGTGGTCCAGGGTCGCGTGGGCTTCATGGCCGTGGCCACCCCCCTGGCCGAGCCACGGGAACTCGACCTGCGCACGGTCGACAACCGCGACGATCTGGTGGCCGCCAGCCGGCGCATGGCCACCATGGCCAGCCTGATGATGAGTCACGGGGCCGACGTCATGCAGGTCAGCCGCCTGCTCTCGACCAACGCCGACCTGGCCGTGCGCAAGGCGGTGGACCTCGCCGTGGCCGACCTCGGCACGCCGCCGACCTCCTTCGAGGTGCTGCTCATGGGCAGCCTCGGTCGGGCCGAGGTCAATCTGCAGGCAGACCAGGATCACGCCATCGTGTTCCCCGACCAGCCCGACGGCGGCGCCTCGGCATCCAGGTACTTCCTGCGCCTCGGCGAACGGCTGGTCGAGATCCTCGCCGCCGCGGGGTACCCGCGTTGCCACGGTGGGATCATGGCGAGCGAAGCGCGTTGCTGCCAGACGATCACCGGCTGGCGCGGCACCTTCAGCGACTGGATCCATGCCCTCGAGGCCGACGATCTGCTGCAGGCGAGGATCTTCTTCGACTTCCGGGGCGTGCTCGGCGAGGGCGAGCTCGTCGCCACCCTGTGGCGTCACCTGTTCGACGAGATCGCGCGCGAACCCCGCTTCCTGCACCTGCTCGCACGCAGCATCCTGCAGTACGAGCCGCCACTCGGCGTGTTCGGCGGATTCGTCCTGGAAGAGCAGCCGGACGACCGGGCGACCTTCGACGTCAAGGGCGTGCTCGCCCAGGTGGTCGACTTCGCCCGGCTGCGCGCGCTACAGCATGGCCTGACCGTCACTGGAACGCTCGATCGCCTGGAGGTCCTCGCCAGCGCTGGCCACCTGCGAGCGGAGACGGCCCGCGACACCGCCGCGGATTTCCGGTTCCTGATGGACCTGCGCCTGACCCATCAGGCGCGGCGAGTCCTCGACCGCCTGGAACCCGACAACCGCATCGCGCCGGCGGCGCTGACCGAGGCCGAGCGCAAGCAGCTGAAGGCCGTGTTCTCCCACATCAAGGCGCTGCAGGCTTCCCTCGACCACGAGTTCAAGGGGGCGTGAGACCATGGGCGCCGGGTCCGACGGCCTCATCCTGCTGCTGAGCGACGTCCATGCGCACTACCACGTGATCGATGCCCAGATGGCGCACGCCGAGCAACGGTTCGGTCGTCCCGTGAGCCAGGCGCTCGTGCTCGGCGACCTGGGGCTGTTCGGCCCCGACCTGCACGCCCACTTCCGGCGTGGCCGTCGGCGGTTCCGGTGTCCCGTCGCGTTCATCGAGGGCAACCACGAGGACTACGGCGCGTTCGAACAGCTGGTACGCAGCTACGCCGACGTGATCACGCACCTCCCACGCGGCTCCGTGCACGCGTTCGGTGCCTGGCGCTGGCTCTGCATCGGGGGCGCCCGTTACATGGATTCGCGGTCGACACCCTCGGGCTGCGAGATCCGCGAGGCGGACGTCGCGGCCTGCCTCGCCCATGTACCGGGCAGCGTCGACGTCGTGGTCAGCCATGATTGCCCCACGGGCATCGGCGTGACCAGCGACGGCGATCTGCGGTACCTCGGCCCGCCTGGCGTGGCCGACCTGGCGCGGGTGGCCGCCCATCTGCGTCCGCGGTGGTGGTTCTTCGGGCACCATCACCGGTGGCACGAGCACACGGCCGACGGGACCCGGTACATCGGACTGCCCCGCAGCTGGCACGGATACGCGGCGCTGGACGGGGAGGAGAACCTGCACCTGGTGCGCCATGCGGTGCCGTTGCCGCCGCGGCCGCGGTGGTGGCGGCTCATCGGGTTGCCGTGAGCTCGCGAGCGAAGATCCGCGTCAGACCGTCCGCGACGTTGCCCCGGTGGCCGCCGCCCCGGATCGCCTCCTCGCCTGCGTCGGCGAGGGCGCCCAGCACCACGATCACGAGCAGGAATCCTCGCCCACGGGGTCGTGCTCCCGGCGCCGCAGGCATCGCCAGGACCCCCCGGGATCTGCTACCATCGGCCGGCCTCCCGACGGGCCCGGTTCAGCAGTCGTCGCCCATCACCGAACAAGATGCGAGGAGGACGCGCATGTCCCGCCACCTGACCGCGCTCGTCGCGGGAACCC